>NZ_CP111085.1:1525000-2157500 GCF_026278345.1 Tellurirhabdus rosea | reverse complement strand
TCGATGCCCTGAGCCGCGACCAGGACAATGAGACGCCGGTAACGCCGGAAGTCGTGAAAGGCGCGAAGCCTGCGAAGGCATAAGGAATGATTGATAGGTTGAGTGATTGAATGATTGACCGGCTTTGCCACATTGAATCAGTCATTCAATCATTCAACCTATCAATCATTTTTTTCGTACCTTACTCATAAAATCGCAAAACGCTGTTTCGTTATACGTACACTTTACCTCCTTATTACACTTCCTGCATGGAAACAAAGACCCAAGTAAGAGACACCAGTGTCTGGCGTAAAAAGCCTCTGTCCGCTTATGAAGCGGATATGAAAAAAAGCGAACTAAAACGCGTCCTGAGCCGTTGGGGGCTGACCTCACTGGGCATTGGGGCCGTTATCGGGGGCGGGATTTTTGTACTGACGGGGATTGCCGCCCACGACTGGGCAGGTCCGGCGCTGGCGCTCTCGTTTGTTCTGGCCGGTGTTGCCTGTACGTTCGCTGCGCTCTGCTACGCCGAGTTTGCCTCCATTCTGCCGGTAGAAGGCTCCGCATATGCCTATTCCTATGGTACAGTAGGCGAGTTGTTCGCCTGGCTGATCGGCTGGAATCTTATTCTGGAATACATGATGGGCGCCACAACGGTTGCCGTAAGCTGGTCGGGCTATTTCGAAAAGCTGATGCACCTCTTCAACATTCACCCGCCGCTCTGGCTGATGAATGACCCGGTAACGGCCCAGGAAAAAGCCGAAAAGCTGCGTGCGGCCGGGGAGGCCATTCCCGAGTTCACCTTTGCCATGAACCTGCCGGCCTTCCTGATCGTGCTCGTCGTTACCTACATCCTCGTCAAAGGGATTAAGGAAGCCGCCAGCACCAACAACCTGATCGTGATTATGAAGGTGGCCGCCGTGATTTTTGTCATCATCGTGGGCGCTTTTTACGTAGACACGGCCAACTGGACGCCGTTCATCCCCGAGCCGGTGATCGACAACAGCGGCCAGCAGCACTACGGCTTCAACGGCATCGTGACGGCAGCATCCATCGTGTTCTTTGCCTACATCGGTTTTGACGCCGTTTCGACCCAGGCCGGTGAGGCGATCAACCCGCGTAAGGACGTACCATTCGCCATTATCGCTTCGCTCATCATCTGTACCGTTCTGTACATCCTCGTTTCGCTGGTGCTGACGGGTATGGTGCGCTTCGACAACCTTGACCTCAAAGCTCCCGTCGCACAGGCATTTGCTGACCAGGGGCTGACCTGGGCCGTGTACATCATCACCATCGCGGCCATCGCCGGTCTGACCTCTGTAATGCTCGTGATGATGCTGGGCCAGACGCGGATCTTCCTGGGCATGGCCAAAGACGGTCTGCTGCCGAAGGGCCTGTTCGCCTCCATTCACCCGACGTTCAAAACGCCGTATAAGAGCACCATTCTGGTAGGAATCATCGTTGCGATTGTCGCGGCGCTGACGCCGATTGACAAGGTTTCCGAACTTTGCAGCTCAGGGACCCTGCTGGCTTTTGCCATGATCTGCGGTGCCGTGTGGCTATTGCGCGTCCGCGAGCCGAACCTCGAACGGCCGTACAAAACGCCCGCCCTGCCGGTAATCGCCACGCTGGGTATCTGCGCAAACCTGTACCTGATGTACAACCTGCGGACCGACACGAAAATCTCGTTCGTGATCTGGTGTGGACTGGGATTGATCGTGTACTTCCTCTATAGCCGGAGACACAGTAACCTGAACAAGCCGGAGTAAGCAATTTAACGCTGGAGTTTATGTTTAGGGTTTATGGTTCGGCCTCGTCTGACTGTAAACCCTAAATTTTTTTACCCATGACCACCGCCCTGCCCCAAGACCTCAGTACCCTGCTGAAACAACACGGACAGCTTCGCACCTTTGCGGAAGGCGAAACGCTCGTGCGCCTCGGCGACCCAATGCCGTTTGTTCCGGTAGTCCTGAAAGGCTCAATCCGTATCCTGACCGAAGACTCCGAAGGCCGCGAAATGCTGCTGTATTACCTCCGCCCCGGCGAATCGTGCGTGGCCACACTGCTCAGCGGCGAACCCCTCAGCACCGTAAAAGCCGTGGCCGAGGAAAATACAGACGTCGTATTCATCAACCGCGAACTGGCCAGAAACTGGGTTCTGCACAACCCGACGTGGAATGCGTTTGTGCTGTCGCTCTACCAGAAACGGATGGACGAACTGTTGCAGACGGTCAACGAGATCGCCTTTCGGAAGGTGGACGAACGGCTGGTCGAAGCCCTTCGGAAACACGCCGCCCATTCGGGTTCGGCCATTCTTTACCTGACCCACCAGCAACTCGCCGACGAACTGGGCACCGCCCGGGAGGTGGTTTCCCGCCTGCTGAAAAAGCTGGAAATCGACGGCAGAATCGAACTCCAGCGGGGTAAAATCAAGCTTACCGGCCTGTAGTGGCGGCCTCGTTCTTCTCTTCGCCAGTGTGACCCCGGTCACAGACAGCCGCCCCGGGAACCGATACTTTTGTAACAGTTTCAGAACCAAACTATCGCCATGAACCTGTTGCGCAAAAACGTCGGCCTGACCGACCGCCTTCTCCGGCTGATGCTGGCCCTGCTGATCGGGGCCGCTGGCATGTATTACCAGAACTGGCTGGGCATCCTGGCCCTCGTTCCGTTGCTGACGGCGCTGGTCGGCTTCTGCCCGCTGTACACGCTCTTTGGTATCAACACCTGCCCGTTCAGGCCTAAAGCCGGTTCAAATCGGTAAAAGGCTGGTGGCTTCAGCAGGTTTTCTTTAATTTGTCGGCATGACAGCTTCTGAATGGCTTGGCTACGGAGCGGCCGTGCTGGCGGGAATGGTCATTGGGCTGGCGGGCGGCGGCGGCTCCATCATGACGGTGCCCATTTTCGTTTATCTGTTCGGGATTGCGCCGCTGCTGGCAACCACCTATTCTCTTTTTGTCGTAAGCGTGACCTCAATGGTCGGCTCCGTGAGTCACCTGCTGCACCGGCGGGTCGATCTGCGCGTAACGGCGGCGTTTGCCCTGCCTTCCTTCGTGTCCGTCTACCTGGCACGGCGGTTTCTGGTGCCGGCGCTGCCCGATCCGATCGTCAGTTACGACTCGTATTCGCTGCCGAAGGAAAAAGCGATTCTGTACTTTTTTTCAATTGTGATGCTGCTGGCCGCCCGGGCCATGATCCGGCACCAGCAGCCCGAACAGGGAGAAGCCGCCGACGGACGCCCTCGGTACGCAACCCTCTCGCTCGACGGGCTGGCCGTGGGGCTGCTGACGGGCACCATCGGGGCGGGCGGCGGCTTCCTGATCGTGCCGATGCTGGTGCTGCTGGCCGGAATGCCCATGCAGCGGGCGGTGGCTACTTCGGTGGTGATTATTGCCGTCAACTCACTGATTGGGTTTCTGGGCGATCTGCATCATACCGAAATGGCCTGGAATTTCCTGCTGCCCTTCACCGGATTGTCCATTGCCGGAATCTTTGTTGGACTGGCCATCAATCGGTTTATCCCGCCTGCGAAACTAAAAAAGGCGTTTGGCTGGTTTGTGGGAATAGTGGCGATTTACATGCTGGTTAAAGAAATATTATGAAAATCGAACAAATCTACACCGGCTGCCTGGCGCAGGGAGCCTACTATATCGAAAGCCGTGGCGAAGCGGCGGTGATCGACCCGCTGCGCGAAACCGGCCCCTACGTTCGCAAGGCCGAACAGGATGGGGCCCAAATCAAGTACGTCTTCGAAACCCACTTCCACGCCGACTTTGTGTCGGGACATATCGACCTGGCTCAGAAAACCGGCGCTACCATCGTCTACGGCCCCAACGCCCGGACCAATTTTGAAGCCCACGTCGCGGCCGACGGCGAAGAATTCACCATCGGCGACGTGCGCCTGAAGGTGCTGCATACGCCCGGCCACACGCTCGAATCGACCACGTACCTGCTCATCGACGGAACCGGACGGGACCGGGCCATCTTCACGGGAGACACGCTTTTCATCGGCGACGTCGGCCGTCCGGACCTCGCCATCAAGGCCGACCTGACCGAGCACGATCTGGCCGGGATGCTGTACGACAGCCTGCACCGCAAAATCATGCCGCTTGCCAACGACGTGATTGTCTATCCCGGTCACGGTGCGGGTTCGGCCTGCGGCAAAAACATGAGCAAGGAAACCACCGATACGCTGGGCAACCAGAAACTTTTCAACTATGCCCTTCAGGCGAAAACTAAGGAAGAGTTCATCGAGAAAGTCCTCGACGGGCTTAGCCAGCCACCGGCGTATTTTGCCAAGAATGCGATGATGAACAAGTCGGGCTATGACTCGATCGATACCGTTATGGAGCGGGGCACGCAGGCGCTGTCGCCCGAGGCGTTTGAGGCGGCTGTCAACGAAGTGGAAGCGCTCGTGCTGGACGTCCGCGAGGCCCAGGAATTTGCCGGGGGCTTAGTTCCCAATTCCATCAACATCGGGCTGAACGGGCAGTTTGCGCCCTGGGTGGGGGCTTTGATTCCGGATCTGAAGCAGCCGATAGCGCTGATAACGCCCGTTGGAAAAGAAGAAGAAACGGTGCTTCGGCTCGCCCGCGTGGGCTACGACCACTGCATCGGCTATCTGGAAGGCGGTTTTGAAAGCTGGAAAGCGGCCGGGAAAGAAGTGGATACGGTAGAATCCGTCCCGGCGGAGGAACTGGCCCGCCGCCTGGCCGAAGACCCCGCTCTGACGGTCGTCGATGTCCGCCGCCCGGCGGAGTACGAGGCCGAGCATGTCGCCTGCGCCGAAAACGTTCCGCTGGATTACCTCAACGACCACATGGCCGAAATTCCCCGTGATAAGCCGGTCTATCTCCACTGCGCCGGGGGCTACCGGTCGATGGTGGCGGCTTCTATTCTGAAAGCCCGCGGCTTTGACAACGTCATCGACGTAGCGGGCGGCTTCGGAGCCATTAAAGGTCTGGTGCCGACGACGGACTTCGTCTGTCAGTCGAAACAGAAATAACCTTCACAAAGCCAGCCTGACTGCCGTAAGGTGGTCGGGTTTATTTTTTGCGCGTCGGCTCCGAAGGCCGCTCGTCGATGCCCATCGTCGTCAGGACGGGGTTGAGGGTTCGGGGCGTAATCCGGATGCGGAAGACGCGCGCACCCGCCACGTCGAAATCGCAATGATAACTGCCCCGCTGCTTCAGCGACCGGTAAACCGCGGTATAATTGACCTTAGGCGGCCAGCCGTTCAGGGCGAGGTGATTGGTAATGTTTTCCACGGCTTTGGTAAGGTTCGAGAAATACACCACAAACGGCTCCCGCTGCCGCAGCGTATTGAGCGAACCAATGTACTGGACCGTTACTTCATAAATGGTTTGTGCCTGACTCCGCATACTTTGTAAAACCCAGAACTTTGTAATAAACGATTCTGAAAAACTATGCACTAATTTTTCAAAGTGCAAACTAAAATTAGTCTGGTGCCGTTTATATAGTGTGTTTCGCAACAAAGTAAAAGCACCGGCAAGTCAGAGGCCGGTGCTTCTTTTTTTGATAAGTGCCTGAAAAGCAAAAAAGCCGGATTTGCGTCCGGCTTTTTTGCATAATTGAAAATTCGCTCAAAAATTATTTCCGGTACATCACCGTTTCTACGGCCTGTAGCGTCCGTTTTACGTTCGGCAGGATGGCTTCGATGAGCGTCGGCGCGTACGGCAGCGGCAGGTCGAGGCTGTTCACGCGGATTACCGGTGAATCCAGGTAGTCGAACGCATTGCGCTGGATGTTGTAGGTCAGTTCTGACGAAATCGCCGCCAGGGGCCACGCTTCTTCCACGATCACGCAGCGGTTGGTTTTCTTCACCGAATTGATGACCGTCGCGTAGTCGATCGGACGAACCGAACGCAGGTCGATGACCTCGGCCGAAACGCCGTTTTTCGCCAGTTCGTCGGCGGCCTGGTGGGCCACTTTCATCATTTTACCGAACGAGATCAGGGTCACGTCGTTGCCCTCGCGGGTGATGTTGGCTTTGCCGATGGGAATTAGGTATTCTTCTTCCGGCACCTGCCCTTTGTCGCCGTACATCAGCTCCGACTCCATGAAGATAACGGGGTCGTTGTCGCGGATGGACGATTTCAGCAGCCCTTTGGCATCGTAGGGATTCGACGGAACCACCACTTTCAAACCCGGCGTGTTGGCAAACCAGTTCTCGAAGTTCTGCGAGTGCTGCGACGACAGCATCCCGGCGTTGCCCGTCGGTCCGCGGAACACGATGGGGCAGGAGTACTGTCCGCCCGACATCGACATGATTTTCGCTGCCGAGTTGATGACCTGGTCGATCGCCACCAGCGAGAAGTTGAACGTCATAAACTCAATGATCGGCCGCAGTCCGTTCATGGCCGACCCAACGCCGATCCCGGCGAAACCCAGCTCGGCAATCGGCGTATCGATGACCCGGTCCGCACCGAATTCGTCGAGCATTCCCTGACTGACCTTATAAGCCCCGTTGTACTCAGCGACTTCCTCACCCATCAGGTAAACCAGCGGGTCGCGGCGCATTTCTTCCGACATGGCCTCACGCAGCGCCTCCCGGAATTGTATTTCTCTCATCGTATGTGAGTTAGAAGTGGTCTGGTCTAAAAAACGGTCAAAATTAGGGAAAAAGCGTTTACGGTACAATTTGGAAGTCCTTTAAAGAAAGGGTCAGTGAAGGATGAGCGGGCGCAAAAGAGCCGGTTTGGGAATTTTGACAAAAAACGGAGCCGTTCGCCAAAGCCGTTTACTTGCGTTCTGCTGCTTAAGCACTAACTTTAAGGGTATGAAGTACAGCAAACTTTTTTTTCTTATGACGTTTGCCGTGGCGACCCTGTTCACACGGTCAGTCTTTGCCCAGTATTATCCCGGCGGCATGGGAGGCATGCGCCAGCCGGGCATGAACAGCCTGCCGCAGGCGGGTTCGTCGCGCCCGATGATTCCCAACATCGCCGGAGAACTGGCGACTAAGGAAACCAAGTGGCTCAAAGACAACCTCGCCCTCGACAAGGAGCAGGCGAAGGCGGTCAAGAAGCTGAACGGAGATTATGCCGACCAGCAGCAGGCCGCCATCAAAGACATCATCGGACCCAGCGGCCAGCCCGGCCCCGACGCCCGCAAGCAGATTCAGGACATGATGATGATGCTCAACGAGGAAAAGGAAGACAAGCTGAAAGGCATCCTGACGGCCGAGCAGTGGAAGCTTTACCAGACCAAGAAACCCGAAATGCAGCGCGAAGTGGGTGGCTTCCGGCCCCCCGCTCCGAAGGAATTCCAGGCCAAACCGGACTCGGCCGCCCGGCAGTAACCCGCCGTTTCCGTTCGGTCACGTCAAGCCGTAACTTGTCTAATCCCATGCACCTGCTTCTCTGTCTGTTTGCTTTTCTGCTGGCTCCCGCGGCCGTTCGCGCCGCCGACCCGTTTGTCGTGATTGCTTATTATTCCGCCGGACCCGACCGCGTGGCCGAAATCGACGCCCGTAAGCTGACCCACATCATCTATAGCTTTGGCCATCTAAAAGGCAACCGCTTCGCCATCGACAACCGGAAGGATTCGCTGACTTTGCAAAAACTGGTCGAACTGAAAAAACAGAATCCGGCCCTGAAAGTGATGGTGTCGCTCGGCGGCTGGGGCGGCTGTGCGCCCTGCTCGGAAGTGTTTTCGTCGGAAGAAAACCGGCGGGTGTTTTCCCGGTCGGTTCGGGAAAACCTGACGTACTTTGGGGCCGACGGCATTGATCTGGACTGGGAATACCCGGCCATTCCGGGCCATCCGGGCCACCGGTACGCGCCGGAGGATAAGCCGAATTTCACCGACCTCGTCCGGAAGCTGCGGCAGGAACTGGGCCGACGGGCCGAAATCAGCTTTGCGGCGGGCGGTTTTCCGCGATTCATCGACGAAGCCGTGGACTGGACCGCTGTGATGCCGCTGGTGGACCGCGTCAACATCATGACCTATGACCTCGTGCACGGCTTCTCGACCGCTACGGGGCACCACACGCCGCTGTACAGCACGCCCGAACAGCGCGAATCGACCGACGCGGCGGTGCAGGCGCTGCTTGCCAAAGGCGTTCCGGCCCGCAAGCTGGTCATTGGGGCGGCCTTCTACACGCGGATGTGGGAAGGCGTGGCCCCGACCAACAACGGCCGTTACCAGCCCGGTACGTTCAAAAGCAGCACGGCCTTCCGCGATTTTGATAAAGAATACGGCCCCGGCAGTGGCTTTACGGCTTACTGGGACGATACGGCCAGGGCTCCCTACCTGTACAATGCCGCCAAACAGCAGTACGTTACCTACGACGATCCGCGCTCGATTGCGCTCAAGACGCGGTACGCCCGCGAAAAAGGCCTGAACGGCATCATGTTCTGGGAACTGTCGCTCGACAAGCCCGGCGGCCTGCTGGACACCATCGACCGGACGAAACGGGAAGGTGCCCGCTAGCACCCGGCGGCGGTTTTGAGGATGGCCTCACGCAGTTAAGGCCGGAAAATCAGCAGTTCTGTTTCCACTTCCGGCAACTCATCTCGAAGCGAATTGGGTGGGAGAGGCCCCGTGTTCAAATTTGAACCGGATTGAACGCCTGTAAACAACGCCACTCATGAACCGCTTCTTTCTTTTTGTCCTGCTCGCCCTGATCGGGCTTTCGGGCTGTAAGCCGGGCCATTCTCCGGAACCCGAGCCCGTCGAGCCGGTTTCCTTTCCGGTGGGAAACCCGACCGCCGCCCAGACCACCTTTACCGTGACGCCCGCCGGTGGCACGTTTTCCTCGCCCGACCAGACACTGAAAATTACGATTCCGGCCGGGGCCGTTTCGACGAATACCCAAATCAGCATCCAGCCCATTGAAAATACCTGTCCGGCCGGGGCGGGGCAGGGCTTCCGGCTGCTGCCCCACGGTATTCAGTTTGCCAAACCCGTGACGCTGACGTTTTCGTACCAGCCGTTCGAGCAGCAGGTCAGCATGGCGGAGGCGCTGGGCGTGGCCTACCAGGATGACAAAGGACTGTGGCGACTGGTAGCCAGACCCGTTGTGAATGAGGCCGCTAAAACGGTCAGCGTCACGACGACGCACTTCAGCGACTGGATCGCGGCGCTGTGGTACCAGCTGATTCCTCAGTCCACGATGGTGGCGGCGGGGAATTTTGTCGAACTCCGGGTGATTACCTTCCTGCCCGACCTGCTGGGGCCGCTGGCACCGCCTACCACCGAAGATAGGGCCATGAGCAACGCCCGGGATCTGGAAGCGGAATACATCAAAAACAACGGCAAAGGCGACGCCTGGCGACTGGGCGGCGTGGGCCGACTGAGTCCGGCGGGAGCCTCGGCGATTTACACCGCACCGGCTTCCATCGACAAGCCTACGACGGTGAATGTGACGGTTGAACTGAACACGCGAGGGACAAATGTAAAAGACAAATACCTGCTGGTGTCGAGTATCACCGTGTTGCCGCAGAAAAAGGCCGGAATCACCTTCCGGATCGATGGGGGGCCGTGGCAGTTTCTCCCCTGCGTAACGGACTACATTGGCGGCCGGATTGTCAATTCGACCCATTACGGCATCGGGGCCCAGAAAGAAGGCGTCGGGGCGATTGATATATACTGGATGGGCGGGGTCGGAGAGCACCCCTGGGATACGCAGCAAAATCCGCCGCCTGAGCATCTGACGACGTTTCTGGGCGCTACTCCCGATCATCCTTTTTTCGAGAGTTCGTATAAGCCAGGTCCGAATGCGGATCTTGTGACAAGCGGCGGAACGATAACCATCGAAAAGCTGGGGAATGTGGGCGAAGAAATAAGCGGGAAGTTCTCCGTAAAGAAGGCGGGCGTTTTTGCGGCAGGCCAACAAATTCGGACAGTCAACATTGAAGGCTTTTTTTACGGACTTCGGGCCAACTAATAACAACGGTGCCTCACTCTGCTGGGTTGACTGGCGTGGAGTAAGGCATCGCTGTTTCGGTAAGGGGCCTTAGCGGGCAGGGTCTGACGACGATCCTTGCGGTCAGGCGGGGGCGCCTGGGCGCGATCATTCCACGTGGCCGAAGCGGGGCTAAATCTTGGGCGCGGAATATCTTTCGGCGCGGAATATCATTCCGCGTTACGGAGGCGGAGCCGCAACCCGCCCCGGGGCCGCAGCGTGATGCCCGGTTCGGGCGGAATCACGTCGCGACGCGTGGTCCGGAAGTCGAAAGCCCGCACCAGATGGACCAGCGCCACCTGCATTTCCATCAGGGCAAAATTATTGCCGATGCACAGCCGCGGCCCCGCTCCGAACGGCAGATAGGCGTAGGTCGGGCGGGCTTTCACTTTTTCGGGCAGGAAATTGTCGGGGTTAAACTCGTCGGGAGCTTCCCAGAACTTTGGGTCGCGGTGGAGGAGATAGGGCGACACCAGCACCCCGTTCCCCGCCGGTAGGGCGTAACCACCCGGCAGCACATCGTCCGTCAGCGGTTTGCGGCTGAAAACCCAGGCGGGTGGATACAGCCGCATCGTTTCGTGGATTACCTGCATCGTATAGGTCAACTCGCGCAGGTTTTCGGCCGTGGGCTGTCCGTCCGGCCCCAGCACCCGGTCGAACTCGTGGCGGAGCTTCTGCACCACGTCCGGATGTTTGGCCAGCAGGTACAGCGCCCACGACAGGGCGTTGGCCGTCGTTTCGTGCCCGGCCATGAAAATGGTCGTCACCTCGTCGCGGAGCTGTTGGTCGGTCATGCGTTCGCCGGTCTCTTCGTCCTGCACTTCCATCAGCATTTCGAGCAGGTCGTCGTGGCGGACGCTGCCCTGCTCGGCCCGGCGCTGGTTGATCATTTCGTAGATGACCGCCTCGATTTTATCCACCGCCCGCAGGTAGCGCCGGTTGCGGGGCGTGGGGTATTTCAACGGAATGCGCACGAAGTCGTACAGCGCCTCGTAGGCAAACTCGATGATCTGGTTGATCGGCCCCGAAAGGGTGTCGATATGCTGCTTGACGTTCGAGCTGAAGAGGGACCGCGTGACAATCGCCAGCGCCAGTTTCATCATTTCCCCGGAAATATCGACCGGCAAGTGCGGGTCGTGGGTTTGCCAGCGCCCGACCAGTTCGCGGGTTTCCTCGTTCATGGTATCGACCAGAAGCGCCAGCCGCTGCCGGTGAAAAGCCGGTTGGGCCAGCCGCCGCTGCCGCCGCCAGAACTCGCCTTCGCTGGTCAGCAGGCCGTTGCCGAGAAACAGTTGCAGGACCCGGTAAGCCTCGCTTTTGTGGTAATTTTTGTTGTTTTCCTGAAGAATGTACTTCGCGTCGTCGGGGGTGAGCGTCACCGTCAGGTTGCGGTTGGCAATGCGGAGACCCACCACGCGGCTGTATTGCTGCTGTAACTGCCGGAGAAAGCCCAGGGGATCGCGCACGAACTGGAAGGTGTTGCCCACCAGAGGCCAGCCTTTGACGCGCGGAGTCGGTTGGGTCTGAACGGTCGTTTCCATGGAAATTCAGCAAAGGGTTCCGTTAAAGTTACGCACGAAAACCGAACAATCTGTCCCGTTCCCGTCCTTTCGGTTATCTTTGCGAAATTTTGTGCTGCTCATGTCAAAGTCAATTCAATCCGCTCTTATCTCCGTTTACTACAAAGACGGCCTTGAGCCCCTCGTCCGGTTACTTCACCAGCACGGCGTGACGCTGTACTCGACCGGCGGAACCCAGACGTTCATCGAAAGCCTCGGCATCCCGGTTACGGCCGTGGAAGACCTGACGGGCTACCCGTCTATCTTCGGGGGACGCGTCAAAACGCTGCACCCGGCCGTGTTTGGCGGGATTCTGTACCGGCGTAACCTGCCCGAAGACGTGGCCCAGGCCGAGCGCCACCAGATTCCGGCCATCGATCTGGTCGTGGTCGATCTTTATCCTTTCGAAGAAACCGTGGCTTCGGGTGCCGACGAAGCGGAGGTGATTGAAAAGATTGACATCGGCGGCATTTCGCTCATCCGGGCGGCCGCCAAAAACTTTGCCGATACGCTCATCGTGTCTTCCCGCGAGCAGTACGCCGATGTGGTTGCCCTGCTGACCCAGAAAGAAGGCAAGACCGACCTCGAAGACCGTCGCCGCTACGCGAAGGAAGCGTTCGGCATGTCGTCGCACTACGACACGGCCATTCAGGCGTACTTCGCCGGTGAAACGCCCAGCATCAACCAGTTTACGCAACTGCCGTCGCAGACGCTCCGGTACGGCGAAAACCCGCACCAGCAGGCGACGTTCTACGGCGATCTGGACGCCATGTTCGACAAACTGCACGGCAAGGAACTATCGTACAACAACCTGGTGGACGTAGACGCCTGCGTGAGCCTTATCGACGAATTCAGCAGCGACGGCCCTACGTTTGCCATCATCAAGCACACCAACGCCTGCGGCGTGGCTACGGCCCCGACGGCAAAGGAGGCCTACCTGAATGCCCTCGCCTGCGACCCGGTTTCGGCCTTCGGCGGGGTTATCATCACCAACACGACGGTCGATCTGGCGACGGCGGAGGAACTGAACAAGCTGTTCATGGAAATCCTCATCGCCCCGGCTTACGAAGAGGCGGCGCTGGAGTTGCTTAAATCGAAGAAAAACCGCATTTTACTGGTGCGCAAGCCCGTTGAACTGCCCGGCAAGATGTTCAAGACCATTTTGAACGGCGTGCTGGAGCAGGACAAGGACAACCAGACCGAAACGGCCGGGCAATTCAAAACGGTGACCGAAAAAGCGCCGACGGAAGCCGAAGTGCGGGCACTGGAGTTTGCGCTGAAAGTCTGCAAGCACACCAAGTCAAATACCATCGTGCTGGCGAAGGAAAACCAGCTGCTTGCCAGCGGCGTGGGCCAGACCAGCCGGGTAGACGCCCTGCGGCAGGCCATCGAAAAGGCCGGTTCGTTTGGTTTCGATCTGAACGGTGCGGTGATGGCCTCGGACGCCTTTTTCCCCTTCCCCGACTGCGTGGAGATTGCGGGTAAAGCGGGCATCACGGCCGTGGTACAGCCCGGCGGCTCCATCCGCGACCAGGACAGCATCGACTACTGCAACCAGCACGGTCTGGCGATGGTGACGACCGGCGTGCGCCATTTTAAACACTAATCTGAACCCTGATTTTTGGGATTTATTTGATTTACTGTGATTTATTAACTGAGGGTAAAGACCGTTACTTATGCAAACCGTCTCTAATCATACATATCAAATAAATCCCAAAAATCCAGCGGGGCCGTCCGGCGGTTCAAGACTATACACCCTCTGGTGCGCCTTCTGGTTTATCCTGATTTTTCTGCTCCTGTTTCCCTTTACGTTTCTGTTTCTGCAACGGGAAAGCTGGAAGCCGTACGCACACAAAATCAACGCAATCTGGGGGCACATCTTTTTTTTCCTGGCTGGAATCAAAATAGAGGTCGACTACCAGTACCAGCCCGACCCGAAGCGGACGTACGTGTTCTGCGCCAACCATTTTTCGTACATCGACATTGCCTCGATGGGCGTGATTATCCCGAATTATTACGCTTTTGTCGGGAAGCATGGCGTAAAGAAAGTGCCCCTGTTCGGCTATATGTTCTCGAAGCTGCACATTCAGGTGAACCGCGAGAAAGCCAACAGCCGGGCGTATTCCCTGACCAAATCCATCAAAACGCTGCGGTCGGGGCGGAGCGTAGTCATTTACCCGGAAGGCGGCATCAAGTCGACAAATCCGCCGCAGATGCACCGTCCGTTCAAAGACGGCGCGTTTAAAATGGCGATTCAGGAAGGGGTGCCCATCGTGCCCGTCACGCTGCTGACCAACCACCGGATTCTGCCCGACGTGCTGCCCCTGCGCCTGCACCGCCACCCGATCAAAGCCATCGTTCACCCGCCCATCGAAACCCGGGGGCTGACGCAGAACGATCTGGAATGGCTGAAAGAAAAGACATTTACCATTATTGATGAAGCATTAAATAGTCATAAAGTCGGAAAGTCATAAGCGGTCCGCCGCTGCGGTCGTAAGCGCTCCGCCAGACCAGGAAACGGCGAAGCTACTTACGACCGCAGCGGCGGACCGCTTATGACTTTCCGACTTCCGACTTTCCGACTTTTTATGAAAATCACTCACGAAACGCTCCACAAAATCGCCCATCTGGCCCGCCTGGAAGTCCGGGCGGAGGAGGAAGGGCCGCTGGTCGAAAGCCTGAACGGCGTGCTGACCTGGATGGAACAACTGAACGAAGTCGACACAACGGGCGTAGAGCCGCTGACGCACATCTCCGCCGAAATCAACGTGCTGCGGGAAGACGAACCGAGCCCGCAACTCCCCCTCGAACGGGCGCTGCGCAATGCCCCGGCCAAAGACGAGTCCTATTTCCGGGTGCCGAAGGTGATCGAGTAACCGTTTTCATTAGAGCAGGTACAAAATATTTTTGCGGCTATGTAACCAATCGTATGACATACAGGTCTTATGATTGATTTTTGTTACTAACTTGACCGTTAAAGTAAATCCCCTGTACCTGCCTATGAAACGATCATACTTACTCTTTTTCTGTATTCTTTCCTTTTTGCAAAGCCGCGCGCAGGACAGCCCCGTCCATGCCGTACGCGGAATCATCCGGGATGCCGTGAGCCGAAAACCGCTGGCCGGGGCCAGTGTCAGTCTGGAAGGTTCTTACCGGCGGGTGATGACTGACCGGCTTGGGCGCTACGAGCTTCCGGAGGTTGATTTTTCGGTGAACGACCCGGTCACCTTTACCATTTCGGCCGATGGCTTCACGACCCTGAGTGTCGCCGTTTTTTCGACGCAGACTCAGGTGGACATCCTTCTTCGGGAAACGCCCAACCTGATGAACGAAGCCATTGAATCGGCTTCGCGGGTGGCCGAACGGGTGATGGAAACGCCCGTAACGGTGGAAAAAGTCAGCCAGGGCCAGTTGCGCACCGCGCCCGGTCTTGAATTGTACTCCTCGCTGGCCCGGTTTAAAGGCATCGACGTGGCCCGTTCGGGTCTGCTGTTCAGCAGCCTCAGCACGCGGGGCTTCAATTCCACCAAATCCGAGCGTCTGATTCAGCTGGTGGATTACTGCGACCTCATGTCGCCCTCCCTGTCGATCTACGCCGGAAACAGCCTCGGGCCTGCCGAACTGGACCTGGAAAGTGTGGACGTTGTTTATGGCGCCAACTCCGCCCTGTATGGGGCCAATGCGTTCAACGGCGTGGTGCTGCTCAATACCAAAGACCCCTTCCAGTACACCGGATTTTCGGCCTCCCTACGGGGTGGCAGCCGGGCGCTGCTCGACGGGCAGTTCCGCTACGCCCACCGGATCGGCAGCCGGGTAGCCGTCAAGCTCACGGGTGGGTACCAGGAGGCCGACGAGTTTATCGCCCGGAACGGAAACGCCGTGCGCCCCGTGACCGAAAGCGGTCTGCCGGGCGCGGACCCGTTCAACAATCCGCTGGGCTCTCCGCTGGGGTACAATGCCGTGAACCGCTACGGCGACATTGGCACCACGCTGACGACCCCTTCGCTGGTGGCCCTCAACGGCGGCACGGCTCTCCGCGTCTACATGCCCGGTTTTGCCGAAGAAGACATGCTGCTGACGGGCAAAGACGTCAGGAATTTCAACCTGCCGGGACGAAACGCCTACCGCACGGGCGTCTGGAAGTTCAACCCTTCCGTCCACGTCCTGCTGACGAACCGACTGAAGTTCTGGTACGAATTCCGGCAGTCGGCGAGCAACACGCTCTACCAGAGTTCCAACCGCTACGCCTTCCGGAATCTGCGCTCGTGGGTGCACCATCTGGAACTGAAAAGCGACCGCTGGTTTCTGCGGGCCTACCGCAATACCGACGTCAGCAGCGACAGCTACGACCTTGGTTTTCTCGGAAACGCCATGCAGCAGTTGCCGCTGGCATCCGGCGAAGTGGCTCCGGGCGTGCGTTTTCCGTCTTACGCCCAGAACTATTTCACCGCCTGGGGCAACCTGTTCGGTCTGGCCCGAACGACCGGCGCTCCGGCGGGAACGCCCGTACCGGGGGTCTTCGTCCCCAATCCCGATGGCGGCGCCCCAACGCCCTTCCGGCTGCCAGCGGCCATTGCGGGCGGGCAAAGTCCCGAGCAGGCGCAGGCACTTGCTTCGCAGCTGGCGGCTACCTTACAACTTCCGGTCGGCTCGCCCGAATACCAGCGTTTGCTGGGGCTGATTGCCGGAAGTACGGGTAATCTGGATATCAACGGTGCCCTGACGCCCCTGCGGACCTTCCCCGGTTCGGGAGCCGCTTCGCCGCTGCTGATCAAGGGCGCGGGCTTTGGTACCCAGGCGTATTTCTGGGATTACAGCGGCCAGTACAACTGGAAACTGCCGGACTGGGACATTGTGACGGGCGGCTCTTACCGGCTTTACACGCTGACTTCGGGCGGTACGCTCTTTCAGGACGGCGATTCGTCCCCGCTGCGGCCCGGCACCGTCGCCAACGAGCTGAACCGGCGGGAGGAAATCAATAACTACGAACTGGGCGTGTACGGACAGGCCCAGAAAAAACTGTTCCGCGACCGGCTGAAAGTAGCCGTGGCCGGCCGCCTCGATAACTTCAAAAATTTCGGGACCCGTTTCTCGCCCCGTCTGTCGGCCGTATGGACGCCCGATGAGCCGCGGCGGCACAATTTCCGGGTGAATGTGTCGCAGGCGTTCCGGCAACCGGCGCAGATCGACCAGTTTATTTACCTGGATATTGGTCAGATTTTGCTGCTCGGCAACGTCGGCAACGGGTTCAACGGGCTGGTTCCGGGGTCTGTCACGACCCAGAATCCCGCCGGAACGCCCGTGCGGGTGAATGCCCTGAAACCGGAGCGGATGAACTCCGGGGAGATCGGTTACAAAGGCGAACTGGCGGACAATCTGTTTCTGGACGCCAGCGTGTACCACAGCCGGTACCGCGACTTTATCGGAACCACGCGCTTTATCGGGCGGGAAGACGGACAGACGCCGGTCGCCGCCGATTTTGCCA
Source organism: Tellurirhabdus rosea (assembly GCF_026278345.1). Taxonomy (NCBI): domain Bacteria; kingdom Pseudomonadati; phylum Bacteroidota; class Cytophagia; order Cytophagales; family Spirosomataceae; genus Larkinella; species Larkinella roseola. The sequence goes on along the minus strand of NZ_CP111085.1, from coordinate 2,140,549 downwards.
AATCGCTGACCGACCGCACGCGCGCCCGCCTGATTCAGGTCTGGACCAATTCGGAGAAAGCCGTGACGACCACCGGACTGCTGACCGGCCTTGAATGGTACGCTTCCAAAGCGGTCAATCTGGTCGCCAACTACACCTACACCACCATTTCGGACACCAAAGACCTCATCCTCGGCTTCAATACGCCGCCGTATAAGGTGAACCTAGGCCTGAACGGCGAACTGACCTCCCGGCTGAGCTACAGCGCCAACTACCGGTACCAGTCGGCCTACACCTTCCAGATGCCGTTCGACGAAGGGAAAATCGACGCCTTCGGAACGCTGGATGCGCAGGTAGCTTACCGGCTGAAGGGCCTGGGGACCTCCGTCCGGCTGGGCGGGACAAACCTGACGAACGCCAACGCGGTCTACGCCTACGGCTCTGCGGCGATTGGCCGGATGGTTTATGCTGGTCTGGTGTTCGATAGTGCTGATTTACAGCGAAAATAAGCGGGAGCGGTGCTGGCAGAGCGTCCGGAAAATTATTTTCGGCCGCTTTGCTCCGTACAACGGGAGCTTCGTATATTACTATCGTTTCACCTAAATCCTCACTATTATGAAAGTTCTGAAAGGCATCGGTTTGTTTATTGCCGCATTAGTAGTAGTGATTTTGCTGGTCGGTCTGGTCATGCCGACCGAGTACAGCGTCTCCCGTTCCATCCTGCTGACCAAATCCCGGGCCGAAGTCTTTCCGCTGGTCAGTTCCCTGCAAAGTCAGGAAAAGTGGTCGCCCTGGGTGGATTACGATCCGAACATGAAAGTGGTTTTTACCGGGACTTCCGGTACGGTTGGCGAACAATCGGCCTGGGAGGGAAACAGCGATGTGGGCAAGGGAACGCAGGTGATCAAAGAAATCAAGGCCAACGAAATGGTGCATAACCAGCTTACCTTCGAGGAGCCGTTTACGAGCGTCAGCGACGCGTACATCCTGTTGACGGACGAGGCCGACGGCACGCGGGTGACCTGGAAAATGGAAGGCGCGCAGCCTTATCCGACCAACGTCATGGCGCTGTTTGTGGACCTGAACGACCTGATCGGCAAAGATTTTGACAAGGGGCTGAACAAGCTGAAAAAACTGAGCGAAGCGGCCCCGACGCCCATGGCCTCCCGCTGAGGTCAGACCAGTTTGACCACTTCCAGTTCATCCCGGCACTCCTCCAGCAGTTGCCGGGATGTTTTTTTGAGAACCGGGTGAAGGTAAGAAGGCGCAATTTCGGCCAGCGGCACGAGCGTAAACCGTCGTTCGTGCAGAAACGGGTGCGGAATCGTCAGGTGCTCCGACTGGAAGGTTTCCGAGTCAAAATACAGGATGTCGATGTCGATGACCCGGCTGCCCCATTTCTCCCGACGCACCCGGCCGAGGTGCTGTTCGATGCGCTGCGTCATTTTCAGCACCTCGTCGGCCCCAAACGGCGTGAGCACTTTCAGCACCTGGTTGAGAAAACTGGGCTGATGGGTCACGCCCCAGGCGGCCGTTTCGTAAAGGGCCGAATACAGCAGAATTGGCCCGACCTCATCGCTGATCGCTTCCCGGGCATGGCGGAGCGTGGAGATCCGGTCGCCGAGGTTGGAGCCGAGAAGCAGATAGACGGTATGAATGGGTTCGGACATGGGGGAGGAGTGAAGGCAGCGTGCTGCGTTTTGAAGGATGAATGTGGCCCGTTGAACGAAGGAATCCATTCAGTCTGCAACAATCAGCCTTATTTAAAAACCAATGGTTCGTTCTCTGGGTTTGGCAAACTGGACTTCTTCTTCGAGGTGATAAATGTCGGATAGCGTCATGGGCTGGTCGGTGCGGCGGTCGAGGCCCCGTTCGGCAAGCAGTACGTTGGATTTGTCGGTAGCCAGTTCCTGAAACTCGTAACGGGCGATAAGCCGTCCCTTCCGCAGCAGCGCCGGGTCGAGGCGGCCGATATCCGTGTTGAACGTGCAGACGACCTGAATAGCCAGACAGTCAGCCAGCAGTCCGTCCGTCAGGTTGAGCAGATTGGAAACGGCGGAGTTCCGGACATCGTTTTCCCGGGAAATCAGGACCTGTTCGGCTTCTTCGATGACCAGCACCGAGTTGCGCTGTTCGAGCAGGAAAGGAATGAAACCGGGCTGCGTCATGACTTCCACCAACTGCGGCGGCAGGACCAGCACCTGCTTGGTAAGCTGCGTCGTGAGGTGGCGGATCAGGTTCGTTTTGCCGGTTCCCGGTTTGCCGTGCAGAATCACCAAGCCTTTTTCGTTGACGGTATTGAGGCGGCCGATCAGCTTTTCGTATACCGGCCGCAGGTCGTCGTTATAGTGTTTGTCGAGGTCGAGCGGCAGCAGTTTGAGCTGGGTTTCTTCCACGATCAGCTCGTTGTATTGCTGGGTGATCAGCCCGACTTTGCCCAGCGAATTGTCCGCTTCCGGCACCCGGTGGTCGTTGAGCCCGTCAAGCGCCGTCAGCAGGGCCTCCTGATTCAGGTAATTGCCCTGAATAGTGAACGCTTTCATCGAAGCGAGGTAATGCAGCCGCAGCAGAACGCCGTCCGGATGCACCCAGAACGTAAAATCAGCCTGTCCGGTGGTCAGTTCCGTTCGTTCGTAGATTTTTTCAAACTGTTTTTCGACCAGAAAATCCGTCAGCGAAGTCTGAAATTCGCCCCGGCAGTGCAAATGGTTTGGAAAAACGCCGAACCGGCTCACGAAATAGTAAATATGCGGAAAATCGTCGTCGTCCGCGGAAAAATTAAACTGGGTGGCAGGTATCTTCCAGGCCATAATCGAACAACTGAAACCGGGACATTTAAGGTCCGTCTTACAAATGTGCAAAAAAAGTAACCCGGAACGGTGCCCGGGTTTAAGAATAAGAAGATTTTCAGCGAAGTTCGGGGACATCCCGTCGGGAGACGCCGGGGGCGGTGGCCCGCGGTCGCCAGATCAGCGCCATAATCAGAACGATCAGCGCGCCCACGACGGCCGCCCCTGCTACCATCGGGACCGAGTCGTTGCCCTGTTGTTCGGCGGCGATGGCGGCAAACGCCCACACAAACACCAGCAGATACGCGTAGCTCCGAATTCGGATGAAGGTGAACACCCCGATCAGCAGCCCGGCAACGATCATGACTTCGGCCCAGGTCTGGGCACTCAGGCCCCAGCCGCTCCAGCCGTCGGCCAGCAGCCATACCGACACGTTGGCGATGGTGGCGACGGTGAGCCAGCCGAAATAAATCGCAAACGGCACCCGGGCAATCCACGTTTCCGCGGCCGAAACCGGCTTCACCAGGGCCTCGTCCTGCGGCGTTTCCCGCGCCCCGAGCCGAAGCCCCAGATTGATTCCCAAGGCCGTAAAGGTCATGCCGAGAATGATGAGCACCGAAGTGATAAAAAACTCATTCTGAAAGGCGACCAGCCAGAGGCAGTTCAGCAGGGCGTTCAGCACGACCAGTAGCCCAACGCTCCGGAAGCGGGGATTCTCCCGCTGGGAAGGCAGAGCCTGGTAAACCGCAAAGGCCGCCAGCCCCAGATAGATCACTCCCCAGATGGAAAAGGCATAGCCCGCCGGGGTAAAGTCCGTATGGTATTTGTCCGACACCTGCCCGTTGGTCTGGCCGCCGAACGGCACAGCCTGCGAGAGGTAGTTCATCACAATCATGGAAACGATGGCAAAGACAACCAGAAATTGTCGAATTCGATCTGATTTCATAGCACAAGAATGCTGGTTTGTAGCTTTCTAACCGCCTGCCGGGAGGAATGTTTGAGCGCTGACGCTTTGCGTTCAAAAGGCTTCTGGCTTCCCCGACCCAAAAAGCCAGCGGCCGGCGCCCCACCCGGACCGACTTTGTCGCGATTCAACCGCTACGGCATAGGGCCGGGGCGGCAGACCGGAGAAAAACAAAACCCCTACAAACGGGCCGGGGCCGGTTCGTAGGGGTTCGTCGGTAAGCAGTAACGGATCAGTAGCCCAGAATCTTGAATTCCGTGCGGCGGTTCCGCTGGTGCTGTTCTTCGGTAATGGCGTTTTTGACGATCAGCTGTCGCTCTCCGTATCCTTTGGCAACCAGTCGTTCGGCCTCCACTCCTTTGGAAATGATGTAATCGACGGCCGCCTTCGCCCGGTTCTGCGAAAGCCGGTCGTTATAGGCATCCGAGGCGCGGGTGTCCGTATGGGAGCTAAGTTCGATCCGCAGCGTCGGGTTGTCTTTCAGCACGGTGACCAGTTTGTCAAGTTCCTCGGCCGCGTCGGGGCGGATGTTGAACTTATCGAGGTCATAATAAATGTTTTCGAGCACGAACGTTTTGTTCAGCGCAATCCGGTCGAGCAGAACCGAAACGTTGAAGGTCGTATCCGTCTCCGCCTTAGTCAGGAAGATGGGCGGAATGCTGCGTCCCTGCATGGTGAACGGCTCCCGACGCGTCAGATAACCCGGCCGTTCCACATAAATAACGTATTCCTTACCTTCCTGCAGGGCATATTTCCCGAACGTACCGGGTTTGCCCGTCACCGCTTCGCCGATGGGCTGCTCGGTGGCTACGTCCAGAATCCGGACCTTCGCCGAATCGAGCGGCGTGCGGTCCGGGGCGTTTTCTCCGACCGTACCGGCCAGGTAGTAGCGCACCGTCCGGCGGGTGTCCTGGCCCGGAGGCGTCTGGGCGATCGGCGTGTCGGTCGGCGAAGGCGTAGTGCCGTCGAAGAAATAAATATCGTCGTCGCCCTTGCCGCCTTCGCGATTGGAGGCAAAATAGCCTTTGCCTTCTTCAATCATCGTCATGCCGAAGTCGTCCATCGGCGAGTTGTACGGAAGACCGATGTTTTCGACCGTAATGATGCCCTGCGAACGGGTAGCCACGAAAATGTCGAGCTTGCCGAGGCCGGGATGCCCGTCGGAAGCAAAATAGAGCTTGTTGTCGGGACCGACGTACGGAAACATGTCATCGCCGGGCGTATTGATATCCCGACCCATGTTGACCGGGCGGCTGAAGCGGCCCGAGGCGTCCATGTTGGTGCGGTAAAGGTCGATGCCGCCGGCTCCCCCGTTGCGGTTGGAGGCGAAATAGAGCGTTTTTCCGTCGTTGGAGAAGGCCGGAGTGCCGTCCCAGGCGGTCGAGTCGCTGAGGGCAAGCCGGGCGGGTTCGGTCCAGCCGTCGTTGCCGAGGCGGCTGATGTACAGGTCAACGTCGAGGCCCCCTTTGCGTTTGCCGTTGTTGCCCCGGGCAAAGATCATGATCTTGCCGTCTTTGGAGAAGGCCGGTGTGCCTTCGTTGGCGTCTTCCGAAAAAATCCGCTGGCTGAAAAGCTGGGCTCCGTTGCCGGTTTCATCGGGCGTCTGACCGATTTTCACCTTGTACAGACCCGTCATCGGCAGGCCGTTGTTCTTGTAGATCTTCTCTTTGCGGGAACCCGTAAAGACCAGTTCCTCCCCGCGGACAACCGGCGCGTACTCCGAGCCCGGCGAATTGAGGGCCGAAATGTTTTTCAGCTGAATCGTATTCTGTTTTTTGGACAGGGCGCTGATGGCCCGCAGTGTGTTCACTTCCCGCTGGGCCTTTTCCAGATTCACCTTGCTGGTCGGATTGGTCTGGATGTATTGGGTTAGCTGGTCCAGCGCTTCGGCATAGCGACCGGCCGACTTGAGCGCATAGGCGTAATGAAAGCGTAGATCGGCTTCCGGACTAGCTGCTTCCACGGCTTTCTGGTAAAACGGAATGGCCTGGGGAAAGCGGTTGGACTGGCGGTACGATTCGGCCGTCAGGTAATTGATTCGGGCCGCTTCGCTGGCGTTTTTGCCTTCGGCGGCTTTGCCGAGGCTTTTGATGGCCAGGTCGTACTCGCCCTGGTCGTAATAGCGAACTCCCTGTTTGAACGCCTGCATGGATGAGTTACATCCCACCAGGCCCATAGCCAGAAGGGACATCGTCAACAGCAGAGATGAAGTACTGATTCTCATATAGGTTGGAGAAGGAAATGCAAACACCCCGCCCCAAGATACTAAAATCCGGAAACGGTCTATATTTTAACGATAATAAGTTGATTTTATTGGCGATTGTTCAGATGCATTTAGGCCACTTTTCAAAAGAGAGAATCTGCGTTATTTCGGCATTTTATGGGACGTATAGGGCTTGGCATATGCTTTGCAACTATAGTAATCAGTTAAGTACAAGTTACGGTGGGTACGAAAATGGCTGGCATGTTGACCAGCTTTTTTTCTGTCCATACTTTTTGGTTTTTATTATAAGTGTCTGATTAATAAATAATTGCAAAAGGTGCATTATGTTACCACCCCGAAGGTAACCCACAGGTAAGCGGAAGTAGGAGGAAACGGGGTGTGGAATCCTTTCCACAGTGTGGAATCCCACTGTGGAATTATACACACAATAGCGTGGAATTAAGTCTGTCGGTTGACTATATAGAAAAGTATCTTAATTTTTTTGTGACGGCATAAAGCCGGGTGGGTCTAAAGCTAACAGAGAAAGCCATGCAAAAAGTCAGGTTTATGAAAAAGGCCATCAACGCCCTGGTAATTACCGTATTTGCCATCACTACGTTTGTGGTGTTGAACTGGCTTCTGGACCGAAGCTGGGATTTCAAGCTGATCGGCTACTGGATGGTGAACATTTTCTCGGTGGTGGCGGCTCTGGCAATCGGAGCCTGTACCGGCCACGCGCTGCTTTCTCTGCTGCGCCGCCAGTCGCAATACGACGGCACCATCGAATAAAGCCAGTCCGCTTCCTGCTGGTTTGATTGCGCAAGTGAGAATCGGTTAACTCAGGATAAAGTATGTTAACTTATAGTTTACCGTAATTCGCTTTCCGGTTACATATATATGACTGATGGGACAAATCCAAGAAGCCTCCGCTCTGCCCCATCGATAGAAATTAGAACATATTTCGCCGTTTCGAACTATTGAAAAGTCAGTGTTGCTACGTGCAATACCCCTCTCAGCCAATCCAATCCCACAAATTAACGGGAGTTCATCTGTAAAATTTCGGCATGTTTTTGTATTTTATTTATAATTGCGACCGCTAGATAAAAATCAAAAACAGGTTTAAAAAAAATATGAAAAAAGGATGGACTGACGTTGGGAAATATATGACGGATATGCTTACATTTGTGAAAGTTTTTCATAACGTTGAGTAAATCAGACAGCCCTGGCCCATGGTCGGGGTTTTGTTTTTGTACCTATCCCAATAGGTATATTTTTCTGCCGCCCGCCTCTATGGCCATATTGGCCCCTCTTCAGTAGTATAATTTTTTGGTTCAGGGGTTTAAACGTTTTTACCCGCAAAGTGTCCAAACGGAAACATCCTGCCATGAACGAAAAAAATACGAAAAGACAGCAGGTACAGCACCTTTTCTGGCGTGCTGGGTTCGGCGCCTCGCCGCAGCAGGTACAGGAAGCGCTCCGCCGACCACTCCGCCGCCTGGTCCGGGACCTGTTCGACGACAGCCGGACGTTCACGCCCCTCACGCCTGTTACCTCCCCCGGCGAACCCGCCAGAAAGGAACTGAAGGAAGCCTTCCGAAACGGCCAGCTCGACCGGGACAAACTGAAAGAGCGCCTGCGGATGAACCGCGAGTCCATCCGTGACCTCAATCTGAACTGGGCAGACCGCATGGCCTCCGGCAAAGGAGCCCTGCGCGAAAAACTGGCCCTCTTCTGGCACGGCCACTTCGCCTGCCGCGTTCAGAACGCCCGCGCCATGGAGCAGTATGCCGGTGTCATCCGCGAAAAAGCCTTGGCTCCCTTCGGCGAACTGCTGACGGCCGTTTCCAAATCGCCCGCCATGCTGCAATTCCTCAACAACCAGCAGAACCGGAAAAATGCGCCCAACGAGAACTTCGCCCGCGAAGTAATGGAGTTGTTTACGCTCGGGCGGGGCAATTACACCGAGAAAGACATCAAAGAAGCCGCCCGCGCCTTCACGGGCTGGGGGTATAACCTGGAAGGCGATTTTGTTTTTCGCCGGGCCGTGCACGACGAAGGCGAAAAAACGGTACTTGGTCAGACGGGCCGTTTTGAAGGAGAAGACATTCTTAAAATTTTACTGGAGAAAGAAGCGACCGCTACCTTTATTGTCCGCAAACTGTACCGGTATTTCGTAAACGAAGAAGCGGACGAGTCGCTGGTCCGGGAGCTGGCCACCCGCTATTTCCGGACGGGTTACGATACGGCCGCTCTGCTGGAGACGATTTTTACCAGCGACTGGTTTTACGAACCCCGCAACATCGGGTGCCGGATCAAATCACCGGTGGAACTGATGGCCGGTATGCAGCACAGTCTCGCTATGTCGGTGGAGCCGCGCCAGCCGGTTCTGTTCGTTCAGAAAACGCTTGGTCAGGTGCTTTTTTACCCGCCCAATGTGGCAGGCTGGCCCGGTGGCCGAACCTGGATCGACAGTTCAAGTCTGTTGTTCCGGATGAAATTGCCCGATTACCTGCTGCGGTCGGCGGAAGTGAATATCCGGCCGAAAGACGACGGAGATGCCGCGACGGAGAACCTTTTCAAGCGAAAAAATCGGCTGTTTGAGACGACCATCGACTGGGCCGGGTTCGAGCGGGCCTTCGCGGAGGTGAAGGATACCGACCTGCCGGACGAACTGGCGGCTTACCTGTTGCAGCAGCCGCTGGGCGCCAAGCAGCGCGAACTGGTTCTGAAACAGGTGAAAAAAGAGGGTTCCAGACCGGAAAAAATCCAGTCGCTTACCGCAGCCATCATGGCCTTGCCTGAATACCAACTTTGTTAAACCAAGCCGTCAGCTACGATGAAACGTCGGGATTTCTTTAAACAATCAGCGCTGGCTACGGCCGGAACCATGCTGATTCCGAACTTCTTAAAAGCATACGAAGCCCAGGCACTGGGCCGAAAGGCGTTCAATGGCCGGGTGCTGGTAATCGTCCAGTTATCGGGCGGTAACGACGGCCTCAACACCGTGGTCCCCTTTCGGAATGACATCTATTACCGGGAACGCCCGGCCATTGCGGTAGCACCGGGGAACGTCCTGAAACTGAACGACGAAATCGGCTTCAATCCTGCCCTGCAGGCGCTTCGGGAACTGTACGACGATGGCGTGGTCACGGTGCTTAACAACGTTGGTTACCCCAACCCGGACCGGTCGCATTTTCGTTCTATGGACATCTGGCAGACGGCAAGCGATTCGGACCAGTACCTGACGACGGGCTGGCTGGGTCGTTATCTGGATGCGGCCTGCGCCGGTACGGCCGTCCGGACCCCGCACCGCCTCATCGAAGTCGACGATACGCTCAGTCTGGCCCTGAAGGGCGAACACCTGAACGGACTGGCGATGCTGGACCCGAAAAAACTGCATAACCAGACCAACAGCCGTTTTGTGAGGGAACTGGCGGCCATCAAGGCCGCGGATGACGAGCATAACGTAAGTTATCTTTACAAAACGCTGGCCGAAACGGCCTCTTCGGCTGATTATGTGTACAGCAAGGCCAACGTCTCCGCCACGCACACCAGCTACCCGGCCAGCGAAATGGGCCGAAGCCTGAAGACCGTTGCAGAACTCATTACCTCCGGCGTAGAAACGAGCGTTTATTACCTCTCCATTTCGGGCTTCGATACACACATCAACCAGCCCGGCCAGCAGGAGCGCCTGCTGCGGCAGTACGCCGAGGCGGTGCAGGCGTTTACAAAAGACATGAAAGCCAACAACCGGCTGAACGATGTGATGCTGATGACCTTTTCGGAATTCGGGCGGCGGCTGAAACAAAACGCCAGCAACGGCACCGACCACGGCACGGCCAACAACCTGTTCCTCATCGGCGGCGGTCTTACGCCCGGAAAAGTTTTCAACGAGGCCCCTAATCTGACGGACCTGGATGAAGGCGACCTGAAGTACAGCATCGACTTCCGGCGCATTTACGCTACCCTGTTGCGCGACTGGCTCAAAGCCGACGACGTGGCGATTCTGGGTAAGAAGTTTGATACCCTGAATTTTGTGTAAAAGAACTGGAATCGTGCCGTAAAGCGGAAGGCCGCCGAGTTTAGCAGCGTTATCTGCCAAACTCGGCGGCCTTCCGCTTTACGGCTACGTTTATTTTGTAAACGCTCCGTTTACCAGTCGCCAGATGGTCAGCGGATTCGCCTCTTTCAGTTCGTCAGGCAGCAGCGCATCGGGGAAGTTCTGGTAGCACACGGGCCGGGCAAAGCGCCGGATGGCGTTCGTCCCGACCGAGGTAGTCCGGACGTCGGTGGTGGCCGGATACGGGCCGCCATGAGTCATGGCGTGGCTCACTTCCACGCCGGTCGGGAAGCCGTTCAGCAGCAGGCGTCCGACCTTTTGTTCCAGAATTTCGAGCAAATCCCGGTACTCCTCCAGCTCTTCCGGCGTCCCGTGAACGGTGGCCGTCAGGTGGCCTTCCAGATTGCGGGCAATCTCCAGCAACTGGTCTTTTGTATCCGCTTCGATCAGTACACTGCCGGGGCCAAACACTTCTTCGGCCAGCTCGGGATGGGTCAGCAGCGTATCGGCTTTGGCCGAAAGCAGCGTCGGCGTGCCGGGCGCCGGAGCGCCAGCGGACGGACCGTTGGCGGCGGCTGTTGCCTGCCCGGCGAGAGTCACCTCCGGCAAACCCGTTAATTTGGCAATCCCCGCCACAAACGCTTCGCGGATGGCCGGAGTCAGCATGTGGGCCGGGCTGGCGGCCGAGATGGCCGTTCGGGCGGCCTCGGCGAACGCCTGGGCCTCCGGACTTCCGGGCAGAATGGCCAGTCCCGGATTGGTACAGAATTGTCCAACGCCCAGCGTCACCGAATCCACGTACGCCTGGGCCAGTGCCGCGCCTTTCTGCTGGATGATGCCCGGCAGGAAGAAGACCGGATTGGTGCTGCCCATTTCCGCATAAACCGGAATCGGCTCGGGGCGGCGGGCGGCGGCATCAAACAGCGCCTTGCCGCCGCGGAAAGAACCGGTGAAACCAATGGCTTTGATGGCCGGATGCTGCACCAGCGCTATGCCGGATTCGTTGCCGCGCCCGCCAATCAGCTGGAACACCCCATCCGGCAGGTTGTAGGCTTCGGCGGCCCGCTGGATAGCCTGCCCGACCATCTCCGACGTGCCCGGATGCGCCGGATGGGCTTTCACCACCACCGGACAACCCGCCGCCAGGGCAGAGGCCGTATCGCCACCCGCCACCGAAAAGGCCAGAGGGAAGTTGCTGGCGCCAAAAATTCCCACCGGACCGAGCGGAATCAGCATCTGCCGCAAATCGGGGCGGGGAAGCGGCTGTCGGTCGGGGAGGGCGGTATCGATGCGGGCATCCACCCAGGAGCCTTCACGCAGGTATTCGGCAAAGAGCCGGAGCTGGCCTGCGGTACGGCCCCGCTCGCCGGTCAGGCGGGGGAGGGGAAGCGCTGTTTCCTGATGGGCCCGTTCGAGCAGCGCGTCGCCCAGGGCCATGATTTCGTCGGCAATGCGGTCCAGAAAAGCCGCCTTGTCCTGACCGGAAAGTTTGCGGTACGATTGAAAGGCTTCGGCGGCCCGCTCGCAGGCGGCCGCCACATCCTGCGGCGACGATTCGCGGAAATCACCGGGCAGCGTTTCGCCGGTGGCAGGGTTGATGGCTTGGAATGTCATAGGATGCTAACCGCGCCGGCGGCCCGGCCTGCGGAAAAGTTTATTGTTCTACAGTATTGCGCAGCGTTCCGATTCCGTCGATCGTGATCGCTACTTCATCACCGATTCGCAGCGTGAAGTCATCGGGCGGGACAATGCCCGTGCCCGTCATCAGGTAACAGCCAAACGGAAAGGAACATTCGCGAAACAGAAACGAGACGAGTTCCGTATGCTGCCGCTTCATGCGGTTGATGGCGATGTTCTGGTCAAAAACCGGTTTGCCGTCCCGCCGGATCTCCAGCCGGATTTCTGTTTCGGGCGAAATGGGTTTTTCGGGAACCAGGAGACAGGGACCGATGGCGGCCGAACCGTCGTAGGTTTTGGCCTGGGGCAGATAGAGCGGGTTTTCGCCTTCAATGTCGCGCGAGCTCATGTCGTTGCCGCAGGTATAACCCGCAATTTTTCCCCCAGAAGTAATAAACAGCGTCAGTTCCGGCTCGGGAACGTTCCAGGCTGAATCTTTCCGGATGCGGACCGCAGCCCCCGGCCCAACGGCCCGGTTTGCCGTGGATTTGAAGAAGAGTTCGGGGCGCTCGGCGTCGTAGACACGGGCGTAGAAATCGCCGCCACCGGCGTCTTTGGCTTCTTCCATGCGGGCTTCCCGGCTGCGGAGGTAGGTCACGCCCGAAGCCCAGATTTCCTGCCGGCTGATCGGGGCGAGCAGGTCGGTCTCTACCCACGAGCGGTATTCGTCCGAAGCCGCCGTCGACGGAACTTCCTGCTGCAAAAAAGCGTAGAGGTCATCCTGATTGACGAGGTAATCCCAGTCATCGGAAGGCGCACGGTGGAATTGGCCATCGTGTTCGGCAACAATGCCGTGGCGGGTACGGTAGAGTTTCATGGTGAATAGTCAGCTATACGCATAAGAGACACAAGCAGGCGGATTCTACACACTGTTGGCGTAATTTTCGTCAAAATCTTCTTTCGTGCGGCAAGGGATTGGCGGGTTCGCTTTGTTACTTTGTTACTTTCTTACCTTGTCACTGCCCAATGTTGCAAAAAACCAGAGGCATTGTCCTGAGCTATATCCGTTATCGCGAAACGTCCATCATCGTGCGCGTTTACACCGAGGAATATGGTTTACAGAGTTATATTGTCAACAGCGTCCGCTCGTCGAAGAGCAAGGGCAGCCGGATTGCGCTGTACCAGCCGCTGACGATGCTCGAAATGGTGGTCTATTACAAACCGGACCGCGACCTGCACCGGCTCTCGGAGGCGAAAACGACTTATCCGCTTCAGCACATTCCGTTTGAGGTCGCCAAGTCGAGCATGGCGCTGTTTATGAGCGAAATGCTGAGTAAAACGCTGAAGGAGGAAGCCGGCAACCCGGAATTGTACCGGTTTCTGGAAGCGTCCATTCTTCACCTGGAGGAGGCGAGTTCCGGCTTTGAAAACTTCCACATCGCGTTTCTGCTCAAACTGGCGGCCTTTCTGGGCTTTGTTCCGTCCAGCGCGTCGGAGTTTGAGAGCCAGTTGCGGGAGCATAACTACCCGTTTCTGCCCGATGAGTCGGCCGAAGCGGCGCTGGCCGTGTTTCTTCGCCAGCCGCTGGGGACACCCGTGAAAATCAATCGTTCGGTCCGGGGCGAACTGCTGGATGCGGTGGTGGCCTTTTACCGGATTCACATCGATGGCCTGGGCGAAATCAAATCGCTGCCCGTGTTGCGCGAAGTGCTTTCGTAATGTATCCACGGACGGCCCGTGGATACTAGATCTTCCGTTTCAGCTCGAAATTCTGGCCGAGGTAGACGCGCCGCACCTGTTCGTCGTTGGCCAGGTCTTCGGCCGTGCCCTGCTTCAGAATTTTTCCTTCGAAGAGCAGATACGCCCGGTCGGTGATCGACAGGGTTTCGTTTACGTTATGGTCCGTAATGAGGATGCCGATGTTTTTGTGCTTCAGCTTCGCGACAATGCTCTGAATGTCTTCAACGGCAATGGGGTCCACGCCCGCAAACGGTTCGTCAAGCAGAATGAAGCGGGGGTCCACGGCGAGTGCCCGGGCAATTTCGGTCCGTCGCCGCTCACCGCCCGACAGCACCTTACCGAGGTTTTTCCGGACGTGGGTCAGGTGAAATTCTTCCAGCAGGGCTTCCATCTTCTCCTTCTGTTCCGCTTTGGACAGGTCGGTCATTTCCAGAACGGCCATGATGTTCTCTTCCACGGACAAGTCCCGGAATACGGAAGCTTCCTGCGCCAGATACCCGACGCCGAGGCGGGCGCGCTTGTACATGGGCATGTCCGTCACGTCCGTCTGGTCGATGTACACCTTGCCGCTGTTGGGCTTGATGAGGCCCACGGCCATGTAAAAAGAAGTCGTTTTGCCCGCGCCGTTGGGGCCGAGGAGTCCGACGATTTCGCCCTGTTCGACCTGGTACGAAACATTGTCGTTGACCAGGCGGGAGCCGTATTTCTTAACTAAATTTTCGGTACGAAGAAGCATACTCAGGGCCGCGTGACGGCCGGAAAATGGTCGTTCAGACGTTTGGTTGTCGCCTGATTTGTTCAATAAAGTCGAGCGAAACACCGGCCGCCGCTGCAATCTGTTCGCTGCTGAGTGTTCCCAGCCGGAGGAGGTTCGCGACGATTTCTTTTCGGGCTTTCTCTTCACCCTCCTGGAGACCTTCTTTCAGCCCCTCCAGCTGCCCTTTACGAATACCCTGGAGAAAGCGAATATCGGTTTCGAGGTCATAGACAAACGGCATGGCTTCGATTTGTTTAATGGTTTCGTCCTGTAAATTACGCAATTTTGACAGAACTTCGAGCTGGTGCAGCGACCGGCTCAGACCCGTTGTGTCCGGATGCGTTTCTTTCAATTTCCGGATGATAGCCTGAATGACGCTTTCCGGTCTGGCATCGACCAGTCGTCCCAGTACTGCCAGTACAACTTCTTCCGGCCGCCCGGAGTTCAGAAACTCCGCGGTTGAGGCCCTGCTCGTCGCTGGCCAGCTTCAGGTAATCGGGCTTTCGCTCGATAGTCCGCTGTAGGTCGTCCGCAATCTCCGTTAGCTCCGCCGGTCGGGGGAGTTTCAATACTTTCTGTAGAAGAGGCAGCACCAGCGGCTCGATGTTTTCCTTAAAAATCTTGTCGTAATCCTGTCCCACTAAGAATCTGCTGATTAGGAACGGTACGGGAGGCAATTTTAATATCTTTCAGGTAAAGCTGTAACGAGGTTTGCCCGTTGTAGTGGTTGAGTTCAATCTGATAACAAATGGAAAAAGGCTCGCCGCGCCGCAGTTCAAGGGCGTAGTGGGCCATGTTGAAGCCAATGCAGGTGAAGATCTGCGGCGACGAATGGTGCTGAATCTGGAATTTCAGGTGCTTCTCCTTCATCGTAAACGGCCCGCTGTAGAGATACACCTCGTCGGTGCAGAAGACCGGCGACATATTTTCCGGCCCGAACGGAGCCATCTGCTTCAGGATCTTGTGGAACTTCATGTCCACCGCGCTCAGGTCGATCGGCAGGTCGATTTCAACCTGCGGAATGAGCTGTTCTTCCCGGATGCGGCGCTGCACCACCTCTTCAAACCGTTGCCGGAACAGCGGAACGTTTTCAATCTTCAGCGTCAGACCGGCCGCAAAGGTGTGGCCGCCGAACTGCTCCAGCAGGTCCGCGCATTCTTCAATGGCTTCGTAGACGTCGAAGCCCGGCACTGACCGGGCCGACCCGGCCGCCTTGTTGTGCGACTCGGTGAGGATGATGGTCGGGCGGTGAAACTTCTCGATGCAGCGGGAGGCCACAATGCCGATGACACCCTTATGCCAGCCGTTGTTGAACAGCACGGTGCTTTTGGCGTTGCGCAGCCACTCATCGGCCTGGATCATCGCCAGGGCCTCTTCGGTGATGCTGCTGTCGTACTGCCGCCGACTGTTGTTGTGCTCGTTGATTTCGAAAGCATGCCCGGTGGCTTCTTCCTCCGTTTCGGACAGGAGAAGTTGCACCGCGGCTTTGGCGTGCTTGATCCGCCCGGCGGCGTTGATGCGCGGCCCGATGCCGAACACCACGTTCATGATATCGAGTTCATCCCGCAGGCTCGCGATCTGGATGAGGGCTTTGAGGCCCGGCCGGGGAGAAGCGTTCAGGCGCTTGAGGCCGTAGTACGCCAGCACGCGGTTTTCGCCGGTAATGGGGACAATGTCGGAGGCGATGCTGACCACCACCAGATCCAGAAAATCAAACAGCCGTTCGAGCGGAATATCGCGCAGCAGGCAGAGCGCCTGAAGCAGCTTGAAGCCTACGCCGCAGCCCGTCAGTTCCTTGTAGGGATAGGAACAATCCTCGCGTTTGGGGTCCAGCACGGCGCAGCAGGTCGGAAGGTAGCTGCCGGGCCGGTGGTGGTCGCAGATGATGAAATCAATGCCGTAGTCGGCAGCTTCCTGCACCTTGTCCACGGATTTGATCCCGCAGTCGAGGCTGACAATCAGGGAAAAGCCGTTTTCGGCCGCCCATTCGATCCCGGCAGAGGATACGCCGTAGCCTTCTTTGTACCGGTCGGGAATATAAAAATCGAGGTTCGAATGAATCGTTTTCAGAAATCCGTAGAACAGCGCCACTGAAGTAGTACCATCCACGTCGTAATCGCCGTACACCAGGATTTTTTCGTTCCGGAGAAGGGCCATTTGCAGCCGCAGGACGGCCTGGTCCATGTCCTTCATCAGAAAGGGATCGTGCAGATGAGCCAGTTCCGGCCGAAAGAACGTCCTGGCCTGTTCAAACGAGTAGACACCCCGTTGCACCAGCAGCATCGCCAGAAACGGGGTGATGTTCAGCTGGCGTGTAAGGTCTTCAACGGCCTTCAGCTCCTCGGTCGTGCTCGGTTGTGGTCGGTGAATCCAGCGCTTTTCGGTCATATCTGCAAGATAACAGAAAAATGTCTTTACTGCACAACCACTTTTCGGACCAGAGAGTGCCTGCCGACCAGCGCCCGAAGGAGATAAACGCCCGGCTGAAGCAACTCGGTGGGCGTAATCGTCGCCTCTTCGCCGGTCGTCATCGGCAAGGTGAAGGCAATCGCGCGGCCGTCGAGCCGGCTGAGCGTCAGCGACTCCGGAAGCAGATTGCGTAGGCGCAGCCGGATGCGGCCGTCCAAAATCGGGTTGCCAACCACTTCCAGCAGAGGGGCGTCGGGGTCGCGGATGACCGACACGATTTCGGAATACGAAGAAGACCCGTCCCGGTCAACCTGACGCAGCCGGTAATAGCTGGTGCCCCGGAGGGGAGACGCGTCGAAGAAAACATACGCCTGTCGCTGGTCGATGGTGCCCCTGGCGGGTTGTTCGGCGAGAGGAATGAATTCGGCCGCCGTCAGGCTGCGCTCCACCACAAAACGGTCGGCGGCCTTTTCCCAGGCGGTTTCCCAGTCGAGCCGCACGCCCCCGGCTTCGGAAGTGGCCCGGAACGAAACGAGTTCGACCGGCAGCGCCGACCAGGCCATGTCGCCAATCGTGAAACCGTTCGCATCCGGGTTGCTGCCCGCCGCGGGGCCGTTGCCGAAAACAATGGTCAGCACCTGGACGCCGTCGCCGAAGCTTACCCCGACCGGGGAGGAGGCCGAAGACGAATTGGCCGTGATGGTGTTGCCGCTGACGATCGCCTCGGCGGGATTGGCCGAAAAAGAAACGGCAACGGGCTGGCCAAGACCGTTGGTGGCCGTCACGGTGACCTGGTCCTGATAATTGCGGTTGGGATTGGTAAAACTGAGATTCTGGTTGATCGCTCGCAGGTCGAACAGCAGCCCCAGAACCGGTGCGCTGAAAGTAAAGGTGTAGGTTTTCTTTTCGGTATTGTTGGAAAAATTGACGGAGGTCGTGGTCAGTCCCGGACCGGTGGCTGAAGGCGAGGAATTACTGAAAACGCCGGGACCGGAAATGGCGATATCCACGTTGACGGGCGGATTGCCGACGCCGGAATAGGTGTGAGCCGTGGCTCCCGGCGGGTAGCCGACGCTCAGAAAATCGAGGTCCTGGGCCGTGGCGGCGGCGCCGAGCAGGAGGAGAAAAGCGAGAATCAGCAGAAAGGAAGCGGGACGATTCATGGCGGTCGCAGTAGGAAAGAGTCTTCCGGTAGGACGCTAAACCACGAAAAAAGTCAGCCTTCAGAGGCTGACTTTTTTTATACGGCTCTCTAAGTTAACTATTTAGGCCAATGGGTAGCATCAGGTAAACTGCTTCGCTTCCTGCCAGTACACTTCCATTTCTTCCAGCGTCATGTCTTTCAGCTGGCGGCCGGCGGCGCGGGCCTGTTCTTCCAGGTACTGGAACCGTTTGATGAACTTCTTGTTGGTCCGTTCCAGCGCCGTTTCGGGATTAAGGTCGATAAAACGGGCGTAGTTGACCAGCGAGAACAGCACGTCGCCGAATTCTTTCTCGGCCTTCTCGCGGTCGATGGCTTCGCCCGTGTCGGCGTTGAATTCCTGTTTGAATTCCTGCATTTCTTCCTCAACCTTCTCCCAAACCTGCTGGCGTTCTTCCCAGTCGAAGCCGGCACCCCGGGCTTTTTCCTGAATACGCATCGCCTTCACCAGCGCGGGCAGCGACGACGGAACGCCGCCCAGCACCGAGCGGTTGCCCTCTTTCAGTTTGAGCTGTTCCCAGTTCTGCTTCACCTGCTCCTCGGTCTCCGCCTTCACGTCGCCATAGATGTGCGGATGACGGCTGATGAGCTTTTCGCAGATGCCGTTCAGGACGTCGGCCATGTCAAAGGCCCCCGTTTCCGAGGCGATTTTGGCGTAAAAAATTAGGTGGAGCTGAATGTCGCCCAGTTCTTTCCGAATCTCGGGCAGGTCGCCTTCCAGAATGGCGTCTGAGAGTTCGTAGGTTTCTTCAATGGTCAGGTGGCGGAGGCTGTCCAGGGTCTGTTTACGGTCCCAGGGGCACTGCTCGCGGAGTTCGTCCATGATGGTCAGCAGGCGGTTGAATGCCATTAGCTGCTCTTGCCGACGGGGCGGCAGGGATTGAAATTCAGTCATGAATAGGGAAAGCCCGCAGGCGATTCTTCATTTTTCAGTAAAACTAGCGATAGTGGACAGAAAGAGACAAGAGAAAAGAGACAGAAGACAAGTGACAAGAGCCGATAGCCCTTGGGTCGTTTCTCTTTTCTCTCATCTCTTTTCTCTTTATGCCCTCTGCGTCCGTAGAACACCAAACCGGCGCCAAAGAGTCGGGGTTGGGCGGAAAAAGTAAATTTCAAAAGACCATACGGTCGTTTTCGGGTTATTCTACCGGAATACCTGACTCGAAATGACGCCATCCCCTGCTCCCGAGGACAAACGACTTTCCCTCGGAACCATCTTTTTTACCGTCTTCCTCGACCTGGTTGGGGTGGGAATCGCTAATCCGATCATTGCGCCGCTGCTGCTCCGGCCGGAGTCGCATTTTCTGCCGGAAAGCTATAGCGAATACAGCCGGACGGTGCTGCTGGGCCTGCTGATCGCCGTTTTTTCCATTGCCGGATTTTTCAGCGGGCCGTTGCTGGGGGCGCTCTCCGACCGCTACGGCCGCAAACGCCTGCTGCTTTTTTCGCTCGTCCTGACGTTTGTCGGCTACCTGATTTTCGCCCTGGGAATTCACCAGAGAAACGTACCGCTGCTGTTTGTGAGCCGCCTGATTTACGGCATCGGCGGGGGCAACCTGTCCATCATCCAATCGGCCATCGCCGACGTCAGCGACGAAACGTCCCGTACCAAGAACTTTGGTCTCATCGGCGTAGCGTTCGGGCTGGGCTTCATCATCGGTCCGGCGCTGGGCGGAGAGCTGGCCAACCCCCATTTCATTTCGTGGTTCAATTTTACCACGCCCTTTCTGGCGGCGGCGCTGCTGTCGCTCCTCAACATCGGCCTCGTCATTCTGAACTTCCGCGAAACGCTGAAAACGCCCATCCATCGCCCCGTGACCATTTTTACAGGCTTCCGGAACCTGGGCGAAGCCTTCACGATTCCGGCTTTGCGGATTCTGTTTCTGGGCGTGTTCTTTTACGCGCTGGGCTTCAACTTTTACACCCAGTTCTTTCAGGTGCTGCTCATCAAGCGGTTCGATTACAACCAGACGCAGATCGGGCGGTATTTCGCCTACGTGGGCGTCTGGATCGCCTTCATGCAGGGAACGGTCGTGCGCCGGGTAGCCAACCGGTATTCGCCGCGGCAGATTCTGCGAATCAGCGTGCTGGGGCTGGCGCTGGCCCTCTGGCTTTTTCTGCTGCCGACCGAAAGCTGGCAGCTGTTTCTGGTGGTGCCCGTCATGTCGCTCTTTCAGGGCCTGACTTCGCCCAACTCCACTTCGCTCGTTTCCGAAAGTGCATCGCCGCAGGAGCAGGGTAAAATTCTGGGAATCAACCAGTCGGTGCTGTCGGCGGCGTTTGCCATACCGCCGCTGGTGGCTCCGTACATGGACGCTATCAGCATCTATCTGCCCATTATGATGGCCGGGGCGATGGTGCTGGTCGGGTGGGGATTCTTCCGGCGGTTTATCGCCAATCACTGAGAGAACGGGCTTGCGAGCGGGTCAGCCGTTAACCATTGGCTCAATTGTCCGCATTTTTTATTGACAGAAAACCAAAGAATTTCCTTACTTTGCAAGACAAAGTACTTTATATGAATACATCCTACTCTTCCTTTGTTCATCGTTCCGGCGAAGGGCTCCGCCTGCTGACCCTGCTTTCGGTCATGAGCCTGCTGATGCTGGCGGCGCGCTGCCTGCTCACGCGGGACGCTTTCTTCCTGCTGCTTTCCTGGAATCTGTTTCTGGCCTGGATTCCGCTCTGGACGGCCAACGGCATCCGCAAAGGGCTAATACGGGGCACCCTGCCCGAATGGTCCCTGCTGCCCGGTCTGGCGCTCTGGCTGCTGTTTCTGCCCAACGCGCCCTACATCATCACGGATCTGTTTCACGTGCGGCACGTATCCGAGCATACGCTGTTTTTTGACACGATGATGATCTTTCTGTTTGCCCTGACGGGGCTGCTGACCGGCCTGTACTCGCAGTTGCAGGTTCACCGGCTGCTGCGCGAGCGGCTGGGACGCGGACCGGCCTGGGGCGTCATGCTGGCCGTCATTGTGCTGACGAGTTTCGGCATCTACCTGGGCCGCTATGGACGCTGGAACAGCTGGGACCTCGTGACCAACCCCGTCGAACTCCTCAAGGCCGTTGGCACAAGTTTGCAAAATTCCGTTGCCTGGAAGCTAACACTTTCGTATACATTTGCATTAATTGTACTTTACGTGGGCTTCACGGAGTACGTGCAGCGTCAAACGCATGAATCTTTGGATTGATTTCCGGAAAAGTCTTCGCAGTTTCCGCTTTGCCCTGGCGGGCATCCGCGACTTGTTTCTGCTTGAAAATAATGCCAAAGTACACCTGCTGGTGGCCGGGCTGGTGATTGCGGCGGGCTTCTGGCTGGAGCTGTCCACCACCGAGTGGGCGCTCATTCTGACCCAGATCGGTCTGGTCTGGATGGCCGAAGCCTTCAACACGGCGCTGGAAAAGATGGCCGATCTGGTGTCGCCGGGCTACCATCCGGTGATCAAGGCCGTCAAGGACCTGTCGGCCGGGGCTGTCCTGATGGTCGTTCTGATTGCCGTAGTGGTCGGACTCCTGATTTTTGGGCCGAAATTGATTACTTTACTGGAAACGATTGCAACAAACCACTCAATCACTCTTTCGCCGTTTTTTCATGTCGCGTGAACATCTAGATACCCTGACCGAAATCCGCAGCCTGATGGAGCGCTCGTCGAAGTTTTTGTCGCTGAGCGGTTTGTCGGGTATTTCTGCGGGTCTGGTCGCGCTGGCCGGGGCCGGAGCGGCGTACTTCCGGCTGAATAACGACTGGCTGACCCTGGCTGGCTACGACCATCTGGCCGAACTGAGTGCCGACGAGCGCTCCGATGTGGTAAGCTTTCTGATGCTCGATGCGGCGGCCGTGCTGATCGGTGCGCTCGTGCTGGGCGTGTTTTTTACGGTGCGCAAAGCCCGGCAGCAGGGCCTTAGTGTCTGGAACGCCACTTCCCGGCGGTTACTGTGGGCGCTGGCGGTGCCGCTGGTGACGGGCGGGGTGTTTTGTCTGGCCCTGATTCACCACAATCTGCTGTGGCTGGCTTTCCCGTCCACGCTGATTTTCTACGGGCTGGCGCTGCTCAATGGGAGCAAGTTTACCATCCGGTACGTCGAATATCTTGGCCTGTCGGAAGTGGCGCTGGGACTGCTGGCCCTGTTCGCCACGGGGTACACGCTGCTGACCTGGACCATTGGTTTTGGCCTTCTGCACATTGTTTACGGGATCTTTATGTATTATAAATACGATAAATCGCCTGCCGAATCTGTCCGATAATCGGTGCAGAAAGAGAATTTAGAGACCATGCGTGAGTATCTGATCGGATTTAACAAAGCTTTTGAAAGCAAGGCGCGGCTGGGGATCATGTCGGTGCTGATGGTCAACGACTTCCTGAGCTTCAATGCGTTGAAGGAGTTGCTGAACCTGACCGACGGTAACCTGGCTACCCACCTGCGTGCGCTGGAGGAGCAAGGCTACCTCAGTGTCCAGAAGCAGTTTGTCGGTCGGAAACCGAACACCACGTATGCCGCCACCGAGCCCGGACGGAAGGCGTTTGCCGAACACCTGAACGCGCTGGAAGAGTTTCTGAAAAACGTCTAGTTTCCCAAATCGCCGGCCATACCGCCGGGCGTACGGCAGGAGGTCCGTCTCCTGCCCGCTTTCGCCGCTGCGGTAATTTTTTGCCCTTTTTACTTTGTAATTAAAAGTACTTTCAAAATGGATGCAAAAACCAGATTCCAGCCCGCTCCGGCGCAGACATCCCCGCCGGAGGCTCTTTTTGAGATGAAATCTACAGAACCGGGCTGGCTACAGCCGTTCCAGTCGAAGTCGTTTGTTTTTGGATTGTTTCTGGTGCTGCTCAGTGGCCTCCTCTTCGGCCTGCACGAAAGCTGGGAGGGGTACACCGGGCCGGGGAATACCAGTCCGGGCCTGTTTGTCTTTCATTACCTGCTGGCGGGCGGGTATGGCCTGTATCTGCTGATCGCCGGTTACCTCGTCGGCCGACGACGCAAGGCCGGGCGGCCGCTGCGCATGCTGCTCTGGATTCAGTTTCTGATAAGCTGTTTTGCGCTGAACCGCGAAATGGCCGTCTTTCAGGAGTCTGTGCCCTGGGTAAGCGCGGCGGTGGTCGGGGCGGCGGCCCTGCTGATCGTTTCGTTCTGGCTCGACTGGCTGACGGTGCGGGCGCAGCAGCTCGTGCTGATTGGGCTGGGAGCGGCCTGGTGGCTGTTTTTTTACCAGACCCTCTACCTGCTGCCGCTCTTTCCCATCAGCATGATCGGGCTTCTGGCGCTGGGGCTTTCCGTGCACACCTACATTCCGCTTCTGCTCACGCTGGAACTGACGGCGCTGTTGCACCGGTGCTGGAACGCCCACGAACACCGGCGTCCGGCCATCCTGCTCGGCTGGGTGCTGCCTTTGTTTGTCATGTTTTACTTTGTCTACCAGTGGAACCGGGCCAATGCCACCATCCGGAAAACCCTGGACGAAATTCAGGTCCGGCGCGATGCGGAACTGCCGGACTGGGCACTTATGGCCCAGCGACTCCGGCCCGACTGGGCTACCAGCCGCCTGCTGCAAACCGGCACGACCTACGACCAACTGCGCTTTGCCGACCGGATCGTCCCGCTGGAAACCCGGCGCGATCAGGTCCGTCGCCACGACCCGCTGGTGGTCATTGCCGCTTCGCTGGTGCCGCCCGTGGCCTTTTCGGAGCCCGAACAGGTGAAACTGCTCAATACGCTGTACGATGAGCGGCACAGTCTGGAAGAAAAACTGTGGTCGGGCCGGAACCTCAAAACCGGCCATGTCCTGACCCAGGTAAAGCTTTTTCCCGAGTACCGGCTGGCTTATACCGAGAAGCTTATTCAGGTGCAGAGTACGCAGCCAAACGGGTTGCCGCAGGAGGCGCTATACACCTTCCACCTGCCGGAAGGGTCTGTGGCAACGTCGCTTTCGCTGTGGATAAACGGGGTGGAGGAAAAAGCGGCGCTCACCACGCAGGCCAAAGCGGATACCGCTTACCGGACGGTGGTGGGCTTCGAACGGCGCGACCCCTCGCTGCTGAAGTGGCAGGAAGGCAACCGGCTGACGGTGCGGGTCTTTCCGGTGCAGTCGGGCGAAATGCGGCAGGTCAGGGTCGGCATCACGACGCCGCTCCGGCCCTGCGGCGACCGGCTGGTGTACGAAAATCCCTGGTTTGAAGGTCCCAACGGGAAATCGGCCACGGAAACCGTCCGGATTGAGTTTAGCCAGCCGCCCGCAGACCTGCAATTGCCCACTTTCTTACAGCCCGGTCTGGTGTCGGAGGCCGGTTCGCGGAATCTGGTGACCAGTCATGCCAACTACCGCCCGCTCTGGAAAATCAGTCTGAAAGCGCCTGCGGTGGCGGCCTCTTCTTTCCACGTTGCCGGAAAATCGTACCGGATGGAACCGCTGCAGCCGGTTGCCGAAGCGTTTTCGCCCGGGGCCATCTACCTCGACGTGAATGAAACCTGGTCGGAGGAAGAGGTGTCGGCCATCCGGAAAGCGGCCGGTCCGTGCCCGGTCTGGGTCTACGACGACCAGTTGGAACGGCTGACGGACGACAACCAGCAGGCACTTCTCGAAAAACTGCGCCGCCTGCGGTTCAGCCTTTTTCCGGTTTACAGAATTCCGGACCCGGCGACGGCGCTGCTGGTGACCAAAGCGGACGATTCCGGCCCGTTTCTGGATGAACTGGCCGAAAGCGCCTTTGCCCAAAAGTTGAAATCGAGCGCCGACCGAACGCCGCTGAGGACCTTTTCACTGTCGGACGAACCCTCGGCCGTTGTCCGGACCCTGACCGAGCTGCGGCTGCTGAAAACGAGCTACGGAACGGCGGAGGCGCTGGCCGAAAACCTCCGGCGCCATCAGTTTACAACCTTTCCGGAAGTGGCCGGTGCGGTCAATCTGCCGACCGCCGGGGTTCGGATTCGGGAAGCGGCGGAGCAACCTTCCGGCCCGGCGGCTCCCGACCACCTGTACCGGCTTTACGCCTACAATCACCTCATGCAGCAGATTGGAGCGAAGTATTTTGACCGGACCTATCTGGCTGATTCCCTGATTCAGGAGGCGCAGCGGGCCAATGTGGTGTCGCCGCTTTCCAGTCTGATTGTGCTGGAAAAAGCATCCGATTACGAGCGGTTTGGCATCAAGCGACGGACCGGCGGACTGGGTAACGCCACGCACAAAAACGAAGGCGCGGTCCCCGAGCCGCACGAATGGGCGCTGCTGGCGCTGGCGCTGGTCTGGGTTTGGTACACCATCCGGCAGCGTCGGTATGCCCGCTCCTGACCTGACGCAGCTCCTGGCGCTGGGGCTGGCCGGGTATGTCCTGCTCACGTCTGCCCGCCGCCGGTGGGCGTGGGTGCTGGGCGGGCTGGCCCTGACCTCCCCCGGACTCCGCTGGCTGGCGGCCCTCTTCAGCTTCCCCCTCCGGCTCGAACAAAGCCGATGGGTGGGAGCGGTGCTGCGGCTGGCCGGAGCCGATGCGGAAGTCCGCGGAAACGTGATTCGGCTGAACGGCACCGACTTCGCCGTCGATCCAGCCTGCATGGGCCTGCAATTGATGGGTCTTTCGCTGCTGGCGGGCCTCTTTCTGCTCATTCATACCGAAAATGAAAGCGGGAAGAAACTGCCGTTTCCGGCTTTGCTGTTGGCAGGTTTTTGTCTGACAATATGGGCGGTTTCAGCCAACTTCTTCCGAATGCTGGTGCTGGTGTGGTTTGCGGTGCTGCCCGACAATCCGTTCCACGATGTTTTCGGACTGGTGTGCTGGCTGGCGTACGTAGCCCTGCCGCTGGGTTGGCTCATCCCGAAGCTGTACCACCGGTTTGGGCGGCCGGCGGCGGTGGCGGCGGGCGGTCGCTGGTGGCTGCTGCCCGCCTTGCTGAGTCTGATGCTGGTGGCCGGATTCGTGTGGCTGCCCCGACAGGAAGGGGAGCGGACCGAGCCGGTGGCGATGCCCGGTTATGTCGTTAGAAAACTGGAAAACGGCTTTGTTCAGTACAGCAAAACCGGCGTTCTGGTATACGTAAAGCCCGTTCGGACGGTCTGGGCCACAGAACACAATCCCTATGTCTGCTGGCGCGGAAGCGGGTACGAGTTCGGACGGGTGGAGGAAGGCCGGCTGAACGGACAGCCGCTGTACCGGGGGCAGTTAAGCCGCGGCGGCCATACGCTCCACACGGCCTGGTGGTTCAGCAACGGGCGGGAAATCACGACCAGCCAGCTACGGTTTCGCCACCGGATGCTGCAGGGCGAGCGGGCTTTCTGGCTCATCAACGTAACGGTAGACCAGGCCCGGGATGAAGCAGCGGTCTACCAGGAATGGCAGCATTTTAGAAATGGATTGCCATGACCGACAGGAAAGATACGTCGTCAACCGTTCAGTATAATGTCTGATAAATAAGATGAAAATATTTTTATATTAACCGTCGTAAAGGTAAATTTGGTCTGTTCAACGAATCCATCAATATAGTCTAATCAGGCCATGAAAAATCTATTCTGGATGCTGTTACTCGGGTGCGTGGTCACGACCTGGAGTTGCAAGAAAGAAGACGCCATTACGACCGGTCCGACCCGGACGAAGGCCGAGATCGCCGCCCGTACCTGGCAACTGCAAACCCTTTCGATTCTCATCAACGGGGCGGCGGTGCAGGCTTACACCAAAGGAGGAACGCAGAATCTGGCGGAGCTGTCGAAATACAGCCTTAAACTGATGGCCGACGGCAAAATGGAGCAGACGCATTTCGACGCTACCAAACGGACCGGCACCTGGAAACTAACCGAAAACAACACCCAACTGGAAATCACCGACACCGGCACTGGCGTCGTTAGCCGCTGGAAGCTGGTGGACCTGACCGATACTTCCTTTGATTTTACGCAGCAGATCGCGGCGGGCACGACCGATGCCGCCGAGAAAATGATCCTCGACGGCATGAAACAGGTCGGGCTGGATACGTCGAAGGGCGCTTCTCTGACCGTGCGCCTGACGCCTTCCGGTGTGTAACGTCAGGAGGTGACCGGGAGGCCCAGGGCCGTCCGGGAGTCGATAATCACCGGCCGGGCACCGCGGCGGCGGGCTTCGGCGACCAGGTGCGTGGTGCCGCCGGAACCGTCGCCGTTCTGGCCGTCCCAGAGTGCGAGCAGCGTCAGGTTCTGCCCGCCTTCCGACAGGGCCGTGTACAGCATCCAGAGGTTTCCGCGCGTCCAGACGTTGTAGGCTGGTTTTTTGACCAGCCAGCGGGGTAGTTCTTTCTGATTCAGCAGAAACTGTTTCGGAGCCCGGTTGTAGAGGTCATAGAACCGCCTGATCCAGGATTCACCCGCGAAGCCCACCGACGATTCGACGAAGGCCTCCGCCGGAACGGGCAGAAACAATTCCGTCGGAATGCCGAGTTCGGCGCATACTTCGTGAAACAGAAGATCGCCGCCGCAGGCTCCGGCCGCTATGCCCGTCAGTTCGTGACCGGGATAGCGGCTTTTTTCTTCTTCCAGCCGCTGGCGAATCGCCTGCCGGGCCATCGGCTCCGCGCTGGCCGGAAAACGCGGCTCCGGTCGGTCGTCCCGGTCGATCATATGCCCGGTAAACAGGATAAACCGCCGTTTGGGTGCTTCCGGGGTTAGCGGAGGCAAGGTGTCGAGGGCGGCCTGGACATTCTCCGGAACAATGCTGAGCAACTGGTAAAACTGCAATTGCCGCCGCACCGAATCGGCGTAAAACGCTTCGGCATTTCGCAGCGCGTTCGCGTACAGCCGCTCCACGCGCCGCGGATTGGTTTCGGTCAGGCAGGCCAGGTCCGCTGCCGTCAGGTCCAGCCAGCGGTCGGTTGCCTGCCTGCGTTCCAGACGGGTCTTCTGCGCCTGAATGGCCATCCGGATGCTGGCGGCCAGGTCCTGGCGGAATCGTTTGTGGGCGCTCAGGGTGCTGGCGGCGGCCTCGGGCGTATCAAAGCGGTCTTCCCACTCGTCGGGGTATCGTTCCGCCAGCGTAATCAGCGCCGTCAGCAATCCCAGCGCATTGATGCCCGAATAAAAATGGTTGAGGTCTTCCAGATAGCCCAGTTCGTACTCTTTGTACGCTTTCGTCAGCGTGTCGGACCGGAAAACCTGCAGCGCCTGCTCGGTGGCGGAGTTTCGGCTTTCGAGCTGGAGTTTTGTTTTGGCGTTGCGGCCTTTCAGGGCGTATGCTTCCGCAATGATTCGGGCAGGCAGCCGTCCCGCCTGCGCCAGCAGCCGGTCAATGGCCTGGTCGGACTGGGTCAGCAGGACACCGGCCTCGTCGCGGTCGGGAGCCTGTTCGCTTAGCCGCTGGTAAACGGTCGCCAGTAGTTCGTTGGCCTGCAAGTCGTCCGGAATGCGCTCCCGAATGCGTTCGTAGGTTCGGCGGGCATCTTCGTAATCCTTGAATTTGAACAGCACTTCGCCCACCGACCGCAGGGCCGGGACTTCCCACGAAAAGCCGGTAGCCTCGTGGGCGAGCAGCGCGACCCGCCCGATTTTGTGATGCCTTTGCTGCCGAACCATCGCCTGGGCGAGTTCTTCGCCGAATTCCCGGGGTACCGCCAGCAGGTCTTCGGGGTCCTGCGGCTTCAGGTTGGGCAGGAGGTTGAAAATCGGGCTGTCTGTCCGTTCGTTGGCGATCGTGTGCCGGAGACCTTCGATGAGTTTCTCCAGAATCGCAGCGGGCTGAGCGAGCGGGTAGGAGAGGTACCGGTCCGTTTTCAGGTCAAAAGGCACGTCCTTGAGCACCATCGACGCGTCGGCACCGGCGCTTCCGCGAATCAGAAAGGTGCGTTTGTTGCGCAGGGCGTGGCGGGCACCCAGTTCGTAGAAGACGTTCGGGTTATGAACCGTGATGTCGGCAATGACGAGGTCCGCCGTCATCAGTTCAAAAAACATGTCCTCCCGGATGTTGCCCGCTTCGATGATCGGCTCGGTCGTGTCGCCCTCCAGATTCAGGGCTTTCAGGGCGGGACGGATCAGGTCCCGGTGAACGGCTTCAAAATCGACGCCTTCCTTCACCCCAAAAGGCCGGACGATAAACGCTCTCATAGCGCGGGAACGGCTACCGGCGGAACAAACGAACCGAAATGAGCCAGGGAAATTTGCCGGGCACCGGCCTTCCCCACTTCCTGCAGGGCGTCGAGCTGGTCAACCGCGTCCATCTCCCGGACTTTCTCGGATTCGATATGCGGCAGACCCAGCTTCGTGAGGGATTCCTGACTCAGATCGACGTTGTAGCGGACGTACAGGAACTGCTTGCCCAGATTTTCGCTCAGCGGAATTTCCTCCCGTTCGCGGGTCTGGTGGCCGAGCCGGACCCGGTACGGAATCAGGTCTTCCATTTCCCGGTCGATGGGCGCGCCGTACGAACACCGCCCGACGGTCCGGCAGTTGATGTCCTGATCGACCTGCATGGCGTACAGCAGGTTGTTGGGCAATTCCTTGAGCGTGTTGATCAGGTTGCCGTACGCCCCCGCCGAAGGCGACGACCCGGTGCCGACCGACACCAGCAGCAGTTTATCCTCGCCCGTCGGCCAGTTCAGCCGGTAGGCGGGCTGAGTTGCCATGCGGTAAAGCAGAAAAGCGGGGTTGTTGTAGGGCGTCATGCCGCCATCGACGAACACGAACGTTTTTTCGGGATTGTTTGGGTCCCACTGGAGCGTTTCGGGCTGGAAATAAGCCGGAGCGGCCGTGCTGGCCCGGACGAGCTGGTACAGCCGGATGTTGAGATTGCAGTCGCGGCGGTCGGCGTGGTTGTAGATCGCCAGCGGGTTGTTGCTAATGGGCCAGGGCGAATCCGTCGAGCGGTTCATGGTGACCACCAGCAGCATCGTTTTGAATTTGCCCGAACGCAGGTCGATGCTGGTTCCCTGCCCGAAAACCTCCTGTAGCTTTCTGGCCAGCGGCCGGTCGTTGTAGAGGTTTTTTCCAAAATTGGCCAGAAAAGCCTTGTCGAACATGTTTTTTCCCTCGGCCCGGTAAAAGTCGATCAGTTCCTGAACGGACATGCCAACGCTCAGCCCGGCGGCGATGATGGCCCCCGTGCTGGTGCCGGCGATGTAGTCGAAGTAGTCGGCGAGGCGGAAGGTGTCGTCTTTCCCGAGGCGGGCGCGAAGCTGGGCTTCCATTTCGCTCAGCAGTTCGAGCGTGAGCATGCCCCGGATTCCGCCGCCGTCCAGCGCCAGCAGGCGGCGTTGGGGCTGCGGATTTTCGTAACGGTCGGCCAGAGGGCCCCAGTGTGATGCGGCTGAAGCGGGTGTCATGAGGGTGCAGGGTTTGTCAGAAGGTGTAGAGTTAGCCTTTGGTTATCAGCTAACTAAAGGTAGTAAATGCACCGAACGCCGCCTAATCACCGGCCGCTATTTAGTAAACGGCAAAAGCACCGCAAACAAAAAGGGTTCTGGTGGTGAACCAGAACCCGTAGAATGTTAATCCCGCCGTTTGTCCCGCGTGGCAGAGGCGGTGGGGCGGCGATTGTCGCCCTGACGCCGGTCGTTGCCCGGTGAACGGGACTCGTTGCGCCGGTCGGTGGCGTGCGGGTTGCCGCGGCGGTCACCGGCCGGGCGATTGCCCTGGGGTCGTCCGCCGGATCGTCCGCCGCCCTGACGCCGCTCGGGTTCGGGGCTGGGCGTGCCGTTGCCGATGAGCGGGTACGGATGGTTTTCCACCACCGGCACTTTCAGGCCGATCAGCTTGTTGATATCGCGCAGAAATTCTTTTTCTTCCGCATCGCAGAACGAAAGCGCCTTGCCGCTGGCCCCGGCGCGGCCCGTCCGGCCAATTCGGTGAACGTAGGTTTCGGGAATGTTCGGCAGTTCGTAGTTGATCACGTGCGACAGTTCGTCGATGTCGATGCCGCGGGCCGCGATGTCGGTAGCCACCAGCACCCGGGTTTCGCCGGACTTGAAGTTGGTCAGGGCCCGCTGCCGGGCGTTCTGGGACTTGTTGCCGTGAATGGCTTCCGCCTTGATCCCGACCTTCACCAGGTCTTTGACCACCTTGTCGGCTCCGTGTTTGGTACGGGTGAACACCAGCGCGCTGGCGATGCTTTCGTCTTCTAAAACGTGCTGCAGCAGGGCTTTTTTGTCCGGTTTATCGACAAAATAAACGGCCTGTTCGACCTTTTCGGCGGTCGAGGAAACGGGCGTTACTTCCACTTTGGCCGGAGTGCGCAGGATGGTATCGGCCAGTTTGGCCACGTCGGGCGGCATGGTTGCCGAGAAAAACAGCGACTGCCGTTTGGCGGGCAGCACGGCGATAACCTTTTTGACGTCGTGAATAAAGCCCATATCGAGCATCCGGTCGGCCTCGTCGAGCACGAAGAGCGAGAGGTGACGGAGGTCTATATACCGCTGGTTCATCAGGTCGAGCAGGCGGCCGGGGGTGGCGATCAGAACATCGACGCCTGCCTTCAGGGCCTGCACCTGGCTGTGCTGGTTGACACCGCCGAAAATGACCGTATGGCGCAGCGACGTGTTGCGGCCGTAGGCCGAAAAGCTTTCACCGATCTGGATCGCCAGCTCGCGCGTGGGCGTCAGAATCAGGCATTTAATGGGCCGGGGCGCTTTCGGGTTGCGGTGTTCCTCGTGCAGCAGCTGGATGATGGGTATGGCGAAGGCGGCCGTTTTGCCGGTGCCTGTCTGGGCGCAGCCGAGCAGGTCGCGGCCGTCGAGGACGAGCGGGATGGACTGTGCCTGAATCGGTGTGGGATGGGTGTAACCTTCGGTTTGCAGAGCCTTCAGAATCGGCTCAATGAGGTTGAGTTTCTCGAATGACATTCGGTTGATTGTTCGGAAACGACCTCAGGATGTTTACAATCAGTCGTTTCGGGTAAATAAAGCCCGTTACATTTCGGGCTGGCTGGTGGTACAACACGCTTCGGCGCGCTTCCGTTCGGGTAAGGTGCAAAGATAGAGCCAAAGCCTGTCGGAATTTCGCCGGTTTGCCGGACTACCGCCGATTAGGACCGAACGCCGGGGTCGGTATAGGCACCGTTCTTTTGGACGGTTTTGCCTTTAAATGAGTCACAATCGGGGCAGAATTACGGTAAACGTCGCGCCTTCGCCGGGCTGGCTGCTGGCGGTCAGATAGCCTTCGTGGTTTTCGACTATTTTTTTGCAGATGGCCAGCCCGATGCCCGTTCCGGCGTACTGCTGCTTGCCGTGCAGGCGCTGAAACATCACAAAAATCTGTTCCAGGTACTTTTCATCAAAGCCGATGCCGTTGTCCTGAATGTCGATCCGAACGTAGTTTTTGCTGTAGGAAAGCGGGGTGCCGGCGGGGAGCTCCGACCCGGGCAGCGCCTGGGACCGGACCTGCACACGGGGCGTACGGTCGGGCGGGTGGAACTTGACGGCATTGCTGATCAGGTTCTGAAACAACTGCCGGAGCTGGTTGGTGTCGCCCTCGATGACGGGCAGCGGTTCGATGCTGATCTGGGCGCCTTCTTTCAGAATGGCCAGTTCGAGGTCGTTCTGCACCGAAACCAGCAGCTGGTTGAGGTCGATGGTCGTAAAGGTGCCCTGGTCGGTGGAGAGGCGCGAGAAGGCAAGCAGGTCCTGAACCAGCGACTGCATCCGCTGGGCCGCGCTCTGCATCCGGTTAATGAGGTCCATGCCCCGCTGGCCCAGCTGGTCGCCAAACTGCCCCTGCAGGATGTCGCCGAACGACTGAATCTTGCGCAGCGGCTCCTGCAGGTCGTGGGAAGCGATGTAGGCAAACTGCTGGAGGTTCTCGTTCGACCGGCGCAGTTCCTCGTTCAGGTTTTCCATTTCCTGTTTCGACAGCTGCGCTTCGGTCACGTCCAGAAACAGCATCAGCACTCCGTCGCCCTGTTTCACAAACTGGATGTTGAACCAGCCCTGAATCGCGTCGATTTCGACGGGCATCAGCAGGCGGCGGGCCTCGCCGGTTTCGGTGACGTCGTGCAGAATCTGCTCCATCTCCGTCCCCCGGAAGGCCGGAAACAGCGTCAGCCACCGCTCACCTTCCAGTTCTTCCACGGATTTATGGACAACCGCCGCGTTGGACGGATTGGTCAGCAGGTAGCGAAAGTCTTCGATCCGGCCCTGGTCGTCGCGGATGGCTTCGAACAGGATAAGTCCACTCGGCGAATTGTCAATAACGGACCGGAGCAGATGGTACTGCTCCTCCAGTTTCCGGTTCTTTTGCTCTAACTCTTCGAAATGCGTTTTGGCCTCCGTAATGTCTTCAAACGTATTGAGGTACCCGTCAGGCATGGGCGTGAAGGTGAGCCGGAGCCAGCGGTTGGTCACTTCGTACAGGCGTTCTTCCGAAAAACTTACCTGCTCCAGAACCACCCGCCGCAGTTTATCGAGGTATTCCCGCTGAACGGGATAAAGCTCAAAAAGCCGGGCTCCGTGGCCGAAAGCCGGTTCCGGAACGCCCACCACTTCCAGCGCTTTCCGGTTGTAGGCAACCACTTCGAAGTCGCAGATTTCGCCTGAATCGTCCCGTACCGCCCGGTGGGCAATAACGCCCAGCGGCGACTGGTCAAGGATGCTTTGCAGCAACTCGGCCCGCTGCCCGAAGTCGGCAGGAGTAAGGGCGCTGGCAGATTCCCGGTCGGATGTGGACATAGTGGCAACGATTCTTTCTGGTAAATTAAAGACTTATTTACTTACTAAAAGGTTTGAATGACAAAGTTCGCCGAAAAATAGCAAACGGAGTCCTTTACTTCCGCTGCCCCGATTAACGGACATAAATCGATGCGACAGTTTGTTGTTTTAAACTACAAATGATGGAGTATTGGTTTAAATTTGGGCCACTCTTTTTTTGGTTGGTGCTGTATGGTTCGTATGTCCGTAGCTTTCACTTCGTTTTTTGTCTTTCTGTGTTCCCTGACTTTCGCTCAGGAACTAAAGCCCAGCGTTGATTTTGTATCGAATAGCCCGGTTTGCCAGGGGCAGACCATCCGGCTGAAGGCCTCCACCACGTCGCTCCCCGCCGGCACGACCGTCACTTACGAATGGAGTGACCAATGGGGGGGTAAATGGGTTGGCGAGGAGGTCAGCATTCCTGATGCGCAATACAGTAAAATGTATACTGTCCAGGCGGTCTTCAGCGGAACCTATACCGGGAAGATTACGGTGGTCAAACGGGTTGATGTACACTACCTGAGTGTTTATGCCATAACGAATGAGTTAGAAGAGTTCTGTCCTAAACAGCGGCGTACGCTCTACAGCAGTGTCTATTCAAGCGACCCCACCGCCAGCGTGAGCTACCGCTGGACCGGCCCCAATGGGTTCACCAGCACGCTTAAAGAACCGGTAATTGACGAAATGCCCGACCTGCCGACGGCCACCTACCGCCTCACGGCTACCCTTAACGGACGGTGCGCTCTTGAAGCGAGTGAAGAAGTCGTTTTCGTTCAGAGAAGCCCCCGGATAGAAATCGGGAGTGGATTGCCGAACGGGTACGGGTCCACCTGGGCGCACAACTATTGTCCGGGGGCCTCGTTCTGGCTGGCCGCGGTTACAGATTACCGGTGGACTGACCCGCCGCAGGCCGTGCTGTGGACCGGCCCAAACGGATTCCGGTCGACGGAACTGCACCCAGTCGCTTCCGGAGTAGGCACGTATGAGGTTAAAGCCCGGTTTGCGGGTTGCCGCGACACGGTCACGGCTTCCGCCGAGGTTCGGGAGCTAGCCCCCGACCCTGTCATACGGCCGTTTGCAAAACGGCAGTTACCCGGTGATTATGAGATCGACACGCTGTTTTGCCCCGGTGAGTTGCTGCAACTGGAACTCACCGATACAACGCATGTACATGGTGTCGAATGGGACTTCCGCTGGTCCGGGCCGAACGGGTTCAGCGCCGCCGGTCAGCGGGTAACGGTCGGTGAGCTGACGCCCGCGATGGACGGTGTGTACAAGTTGACCGCTACCTATTCGGGCGCGTGCTCAGGAACGGTCGTCAGGACCCAGTACATTGGCGTAACAAAGCCTTCGGTGCAGATTCTGGGGGAAACAAGCTTTTGTGAAGGCGATACGCTGTTGCTGATTCCGAACGAAACGCATGACG
Source organism: Tellurirhabdus rosea (assembly GCF_026278345.1). NCBI lineage: Bacteria > Pseudomonadati > Bacteroidota > Cytophagia > Cytophagales > Spirosomataceae > Larkinella > Larkinella roseola. The sequence goes on along the minus strand of NZ_CP111085.1, from coordinate 2,105,787 downwards.
GAATCGTCGGGCATACCTGGCGCTCCCCGTTAAAGTACAACTGGACCGGCCCCAACGGCTTTGCCAGTCGCGAACGGGAGCTGCTGATTCCGAAAGGCGGCAGCAAAAGCGCGGGCGACTACCGCCTGACCGTCAGTTATCCGGCCTACTGCGCCAATGCCGCGATCAGCCAGACCGCAACGGTACGACTAAACCCTGCTGCTGCCGCCATTCTCCCGCCCGACACCACCATCCAGCGGGGCGACAGCCTGAAGCTGGCCGTGCGCCTGACGGGCGGCGGGCCCTGGCGGGTCGTGGACTGGAGCGGCCGCGCCTTCGAAACGGCCGGGTCGCCGCTCTGGCTGACCGTCCGCCCCGACTCGACCACCCAGTATACGTTGCGGTCAGTTTCCGGGCAGTGCGGCCCCGGCACGGTGTCCGGCCCCGTCAAAGTGACCGTGCTCCAGCCGCTCGGACTGACGGCCCCGGTCTTGTCGCTAAAAGCGTATCCGAACCCCACCGCCGACCGGCTGATTATCGAGTGGAAAATAGCCACCGGAGCGGTCGCGGACCTGACGCTGTACGACGCGCTCGGCCGACCGGTCTTCTTCAGCGGAGCCCGAACGGGCCGCGGGGAAACCGAGACGCTGGAGTGGTCGCTGACGGACTTGCCGCCGGGCCGGTATTACCTTCGCCTGCACTCGGGCGGACGGGCGGTAAGCTCCTGGGCGGTGCTGAAGCAATGAGCGGGGTTAGCTGATCCGGCTCCAGTTCGTTTCGCCCTGCCGCTGGGCTTCCACCTGATGGCGGATGGGTGCGTTCTGCGGTAAAATCAGGTCCGGGTCTTCCTCCAGAATCGCCTGGGCCGACTCGCGGGCGGCCGTCAGGATGGCTCCGTCTTTGGCGAGGTCAGCGATGTGCAGGTCGGCGATGCCGCTCTGCTGCGTACCGGAGAGGTCGCCGGGGCCGCGCAGCTGCAAATCCACGTCCGCAATCTCGAAGCCGTTGTTGGTTTTGACCATCGTTTCGATCCGGATGCGGGTTTCCTTGCTGAGTTTATAGCCCGTCATCAGGACGCAGTACGACTGTTCGGCTCCCCGGCCCACGCGCCCGCGCAACTGGTGCAACTGCGCCAGTCCGAACCGCTCGGCACTTTCGATGACCATCACGCTGGCATTCGGTACGTTCACGCCGACCTCGATCACGGTCGTAGCGACCATAATCTGGGTTTCTCCCTTTTTGAAGCGCGTCATCTCGTCGTCTTTTTCGTAGGGCAGCATCCGGCCGTGCAGAATGCCCAGCTTGTATTTCGGCAGCGGAAAGGCCCGGCTCATGCTTTCGTAGCCGTCCATTAAATCCTTAAAATCCAGCTTTTCGGATTCTTCAATGAGCGGATACACGACGTAAATCTGCCGGCCAAGTTCGATCTGCTGCCGCATGAAGCCAAACACCTCCGAGCGGTGCGTATCGTAGCGGTGCACGGTTTTGATCGGTTTGCGGCCCGCCGGAAGCTCGTCGATGATGGAGAGGTCCAGGTTGCCGTAGAGCGTCATGGCCAGCGTACGCGGGATAGGTGTGGCCGTCATGACCAGAATGTGCGGCGGAATGTCGGTGTTCTTGGCCCACATCTTGGCCCGCTGGGCCACGCCGAACCGGTGCTGTTCGTCGATGATGCAAAGCCCGAGGTTCTGGAACTGAACTTTGTCTTCCAGCAGGGCGTGGGTTCCGACGATGATGTTCAGCTTGCCGTTTTCCAGTTCCTCATGAATCACTTTCCGGCGCTTATTGTTGGTCGAACCGGTCAGGATGTCGATGTGAATGCCCAGGGCGTCGGCGAAGACCTTGAGGCCCTGGTAGTGCTGTTCGGCCAGAATTTCGGTGGGGGCCATGATGCAGGCCTGCGCCCCGTTGTCGATGGCCATCAGCATGGTGATAAACGCCACAATCGTCTTTCCGCTGCCCACGTCGCCCTGCAGCAGGCGGTTCATGTGCTTGCCGGTGGTGACGTCGGCGTAAATTTCCTTCACGACCCGCTTCTGGGCGCCGGTCAGGTCAAAGGGCAGGTGGTCCTGGTAAAAACGGTTGAGCAGCGTCGTGCTTCTGAACACCTGCCCCGGGTATTCGACCTTGTGCAGAAGCTTGTTCTTGATGAGCCGTAACTGGTTGTAAAACAGCTCTTCGAACTTCAGCCGGCGCTGGGCCTGATGCAGCCAGGCGGGGCTGGGCGGCAGGTGAATGTATTCCAGGGCCGCCGCTTTCGGAATAAGCCGAAACTTCTGGATGAGGGCGTCGGGCAGGGTTTCGTGGATGTACGGCCGGGCAATGTCGAGCAGCTGGCGCATGACTTTGGCGATGGCCTTGCTCTCGAAATGCGTCCGGCGCATTTTTTCGGTCAGATTGTAAACCGGCACCAGCATGCCGCCCTGCTCGTTTTCGGGAGTCAGAACGTCCAGTTCCGGGTGGGTAATGCTGTACGTGCCGCTGAAATACAGGGGTTTGCCGTAGGCGATGTATTCTCCCCCCGGCCGCAGACTTTTTTCGTAGTACGAAATACCGTGAAACCAGACCAGGTCCATCGTGCCCGTGTGGTCGGTGAAGGTAGCCACCAGCCGCCGTTTGGGGCCTTCGCCCAGGATACTCCAGTCGCGAAGCCGCCCCCGTACCTGCGCGGCGGGAAGCAGTTCGGACAATTCGGCGATGGTATGAAACTTCGTGCGGTCTTCGTGCCGGAAAGGGTAGTACTGAATCAGATCGCCGTAGGTGAAAATGTTCAGTTCCTTGTTGAGCGTAGCGGCACGCTGCGGCCCAACACCTTTCAGAAATTCTATTTTGGTATCAAAAAACGTTGCGCGTTCAGTCATGCCCTCGGATGGGTGTATCTGGTCAAAACTACTAAAATTTCGGCATTTGATTTTAACGGCAAAGACGCAAAGAATTCGCAGAGGACCTCCGTAAAAAAGAGGCGTCCGGCCCGCTTCCGGGTCTTTTCGGAGGAATGATGACCGTGGCCTTATTTTTGTACATACAGAAGGGTACGTCTTTGTCTCTACCTGCATGCGTACACTTTCTGGCTTCATCCTGTGGCTTCTGGCCTGTCAACTGGCTGTGGCTTCGCACATTGTCGGCGGAAATGCCCGCCTGACGGCAACCAACCGCTCCAATCAGTATTTTTTCGGCATTGATCTGTACATCGACCGCGAAAGCAGCCTGGCCGGCGACGTGAGGGACAACATTACGGTCGCCGTCTATTCCCGCCGCAACAACCTCAAAATCGGGCAGTACGACCTGCCGCTGCTCGGCCAGACGCCGCTTTCGGCCGGGGGTAATCCCTGTGCCAGCCTGCGGCCGCTCCAACTGGGAGAAGTCCGTTATGGTAAAGAAATCGCGCTGACAATGAGCCGGTTCGACGACGCCCAGGGGTATTACCTCGTCTACGGCGTCTGCTGCCGGAATCCCAACCTGGACAACCTGGTAAAGCCCGGCGATACGGGAATGGTCTTTTACCTGGAGTTTCCGGCTTTGCAGACCACGGCCAACTCGTCGCCGGTGTTTGTCCGGCCCACCTCGCTATACGGCTGCTTAGGCAAGCCGCTGACGGCCTCGTTTGCCGCGACGGACGCCGACGGGGACGAACTGCGCTACTCGCTCGTAACCCCGTACAAAGGGTTCACCAGCCAGAGCAGCGGCACGTCCATCGAGCCGAGTTCGAACTATCCGGTAGTGCAGTGGCAGACCGGCTTCAGCCAGACCGCGATGGTGCCCGGCAATCCGGCCCTCGCCATCGACCCCGCCACGGGCCAGCTTTCCGTAACCCCCAGCCGCATCGGGCTTTTTGTGCTGGCGGTTCTCTGCGAAGAATACCGGGCCGGTCAGCGCATCGGCTCCGTTCGCCGGGACTTTCAGCTGGTGGTGGTTGACTGTCCCAAAACCGCCCCGCCCGCGCCCGTTATTTCGCTGGCCTCAACGCTGCCTCCCGCCGCCGTGAAGATGGACAACGGCCAGCTGCTCAGCCTGACGATCTGCCAGGGTCTGTCGCCCGTCCTGCGAACCGGCGAGTCGCCCGACTATGTCCACCAGTGGCAGCGCGACGGCAAGGACCTGAAAAGCGATACTCTGGCGAGCCTGAGCGTAAAATCGCCCGGCGCTTATACCGTCGTGCGGAAATTTACCAACACCTGCGGCGAGCCCGTCACCTCACCCGGCAGCGTAACCGTGACGGTGACCCTGCCGACACCCATCAAGCTGACGGCGGACGGCCCGCTCGTCTTCTGCCCCGGCGGCTCGGTCACGCTGACGGCTCCCGGCGGCGATTACACCTATCGCTGGCGGCGAAACAACGGGCTTATTGCGGGCGCTACGGAGGCCAGCGTGAAAGCGGCGGAGGCGGGCCGGTACGTGGTGGAAGCCACTGAACCCGCCAGCGGCTGCGTGGCCACGGACACGGTGCCGGTGCGGCATTGGGCGGCCCCGGCGCTGGTGTCCGGGCAGTTGACGATGGCCCGGGGCGGCTCCGTAACGCTGGATGCCAAAGGGGCAGACACGCTGCTGTTCCGGTGGTCGCCAGCCGCGACACTCAGTAGTGCGGCGGCGGCCCGTCCGGTGGCTTCTCCGGGCGAAACGACCACGTATTCGGTCACGGCCACCTCGCCGCAGGGCTGTACGGCTACGGCGCAGATGCTGGTTTCGGTTTTCACCCGGCTACTCATTCCGGACGCGTTTTCGCCCAACAACGACGGCATCAACGACACCTGGGTAATCCGCGGGCTGGAAGAATATCCCGACTGCCGCCTCGAAATCTACAACCGCTGGGGCGGACTGATTTTCGCGGCAAACGCCCAGGCTGGCCCCTGGGACGGCCGCTCCACCAGCGGCGTGCTCGTCCCTCCGGACCTGTATGTGTTCGTCATGCGGTCGGAGCGGTTGCCGGGCCGGAAGCAGGGGACCGTGTTGGTAGTTCACTAAAAATGCGTTAATTACCGAAAAAACCAACTTTCCTATGATTTCCCGTCGTGATTGGCTGTCCCGTTCGCTGGCCGGTGCGCTGGTAACCCGTTTGGGTCTTTCCGAAACGGTGGCTCAGCCCAAGCCCTCTTTTCCGCTTATTATTTCCACCTGGAACAACCGCCGGGCCAACGAAGCCGGCTGGGCCATTCTGAGTAAAAAAGGACGTTCGCTCGACGCCGTAGAAGCCGCCGCCCGCGTTCCGGAAGCCGACCCCAAAGACACCTCCGTCGGCTATGGCGGCCTGCCCGACCGCGACGGCAACGTCACCCTCGACGCCTGCATCATGGACGAGCAGGGCCGGGCGGGGTCCGTTTCGTTCCTGCAGCACATCATGCACCCAATTTCGGTGGCCCGTCAGGTGATGGAAAAAACGCCGCACGTCATGCTGAGCGGGGAAGGAGCCCTTCAATTCGCGCTGGCCAACGGATTCAAAAAAGAAAATCTGCTCACGGACTCTTCGCGCAAAGCGTGGGAGGACTGGAAAAAAGAATCGAAATACAAGCCCGTCGTCAACATCGAGCGCCATGATACCATCGGCGTGCTGGCGGTGGATGCCAACAGCAATTTTTCCGGAGCCTGTACCACCAGCGGACTGGCTTACAAAATGCACGGGCGCGTCGGCGATTCGCCGATCATCGGAGCCGGCCTGTTTGTGGACAACGAAATCGGCGGCGCCTGCGCTACCGGCCTGGGTGAGGTCGTGATGCGGGCGCTGGGCGCTTTTCTGGTGGTAGAGCTGATGCGCCAGGGCAAAACACCGCAGCAGGCCTGCGAGGAGGCAATCCGGCGCATGGTCAAAAAAACGCCCGAGTACCGCGATTTGCAGGTGGGCATTCTGGCCGTCAACCGGGCCGGGCAATACGGCGCGTACAGCATTCAGAAAGGCTTCAATTACACCCTGACAACGGGCGGTGAAACCCTGGTGCGGGAAGCCGACTTTTTTATGAAGTAAGCGGAATTAAGTCTATCCAACGGCCTACATTTTTGTCAGTAACGCCGGAACTTTGCCCGCTAAATGCGGTCCCCGCAGTCATTGGGGACCGCACGATTATCGATTATGGAAGAAAAACCCATTCCCGCATCGCCGACAATACTGCTGGTGGATGACGATGAGGAGGATAGATTGCTGATGCGGATGGCGCTGGAGTCGCTTGACCTGCCTACAACGGTAAAGGAACTGGAAAGCGGCGACCATTTACTTAAGTTTCTGGAAGAGGATGTGCGGCAGCAGGGTTCGGCTTCGGCGGCCCGCTGGATTGTGATGCTGGACAAGTACATGCCGGGTCTGAACGGTTTTGAAACGCTTCGGCTGCTGAAAGAGCACGAAATTTTTCGGGAAATCCCGGTCGTCCTGTTCATCAATACCCAAAATGAAAACGAGCTGAAGCTTTGTATCGATCTGGGCGCCATGACCTGCATCAACAAGCCGCTGCACTTCAGCGAAATGAAAGAGCTAATGCACTCGGTTTATCAGTACTGGGTCAGTAAATACCAGCAGCCCGGAGCGACGCATACAGCCTGAGGCGCCTTCGTCCGGTCAGTTGCCGATCACCCGAACTTCTACCCGGCGGTTGCGCTGGCGATTCTCTTCCGTATCGCTGGTAGCGACCGGTTTGCTAAATCCGTAGCCCGTGTGGCGAATTCGGTTGCGGGGAATGCCCTTTTTGATGAGGTAGTTGTAGACGGATTTGGCCCGGTTTTCGGACAGGAAAAGGTTCATCTTGGGGTCGCCGAGCCGGTCCGTATGTCCGCCGATCTCGACCCGCAGCGTCGGGCGGTTCTTGAGCGATTCGGCCAGTTGGTCCAGTTCCGGAAACGATTCCGGCAGCACTTCGTAACTGCCCTGGCGGAAGTACACGTTGTTCAGCGTGATGACTTTGCCCGTCAGGTCCGTGTCTTCCGAGCGTCCCAGCTTATCCGCCAGCCGACTAAAAAAATCCTGCTTTTCGGCCGGTTTGGCCTTTTCTTCGGTCGGGACAGTCACCACCTCCATACCCGGTTTCTTCACTTCCTCGACCGAGGCCGGTCTGGGAATATCGCGGTACATAACGACCAGAATCAGCGACTGCGGCGGCCGGGTCAGCGGACCCTGGTGGGTGATGAATCCCTGCGCCTTTACTTCGATGTTGTAGGAAACATCGTCTTCCAGCAGCACCCGCCAGTCGCCCGTATAGCGGTCGTTGGTGACTGTGACGGGCCGGTTCTGCTGGTCCCAAATCCGGATGTCGCAGCGGGGCAGCACATAGCGGTAATCGCCGTCCATAACCCGGATGTCGTAGGGCCGGATGGTGGCTTCCTGCTGTTTGCGAAGCTTGACAATCACGTCTTTGGGTTCCCGCACATCCGCGACCTGATGCTCGTGCGAATGATAGCCGCGCGCCCGGACAATGAACTGGAACGGCTTTTCGGGACTGGCTTCCAGCGTAACGGACGGCTCGGTGATGATGCGTGAATCCGCGGCCTGCTCGTCGGCATCCGCGCCCATCTGCACCATAAACCCTTCCTTGATAGGCTGCCCGGTTTCGGCGTCGAGCACGACGATGGTCACCGGCGTTTTGTGGGTTCCCAGCACCAGCACGAGGGTCTGTTCCATCACCGAATTATCGGTCGGAACCTCCAGCCGTACATTCTGGCGGACGGGCGGGAAGCCCGCTGCGCTGGCTTCGAACTGATAGGTGTCGCCGCCCGGAAGCTGAAACGTGAAGCTGTCGCCTTTGAGCGTTCGGCGGCGGACGGTCTTATTTTTTACGCCGGTCACGGTCACGGTAGCCGTGATCGACTGGCCCTGCTGATTCTGTACTTCAACTTTGATTTTGTAATCGCCCGGCCCGGTCAGGACAGTTGCCGACAGCCCGAACGGCATTAGCCCGAGGCATATGACCAGAATGTATAACCAGCGTTGCATGAGACAGAGAAGTGGCGTAAGAGTTACAAAATAACGCAATTCTCCCGTTCGTCAAGCAAAAACCGAAAATCGTTGATTGAACGTTGCCGGACGGTGTTATTCGGACAGGACGCGAACTTCCACCCGGCGGTTCTTCCGTTTGTTCTCCTCCGAATCGTTCGGGGCCACTGGCTGCTGGGAGCCATAACCCCGAAACCGAATCCGGCCCGCTTCAATGCCTTTTCCGGTCAGATAATTGGTAATGACCCGGGCGCGGTTTTCCGAAAGGGCCTGATTCAAACGAGGGTCTCCCACATTGTCGGTATGGCCCGCGATTTCAATCCGCAGCGTCGGGCGGTTCTTCAACTGGTCGGCCAGCAGATCGAGCTGGGCGTGCGACTCGGGTCGCAGCTGGTAACTGCTCTGGTCGAAGAAAACGTTGTCGAGGGTGGTGGCCCGCGTGCGGGCGGTCAGTTCGGGCAGCGTGGCCGGAGCCGGGGCGATGGGGCGGGCCGTCACCACCTGTTCTTCCGGTTTTGCCGGAACAGGCGTTTCGGCGGCTTTCCGCATGGGCAGCAGAATCAACGGGCCTGCCGGGCGCGGCAGGGGCAGGGCCAGCGGCTCGTAGCCCGTGGCTCGCACGGTCAGGCGGTAGGAGGTGCTGTCGTCCAGCGCCGCGAGCCACTCGCCCGGGTCACGGTCCTGTTTCAGTTCGACGGCCTGTTCGTATTGGCTGATGAGCTGAATGTCGGCCGTGCGAATCCGGGCTTGGGACGCTTCATCGACCAGCCGCAGGGTGTACGTTTTGGGCGTCCGGCCCGCTTCCCGGCGCAGCGGAATGATGATGTCGTTGCGCATCCGGGCTTCTGATTCGTAGCGATAAGGCTGAAAGCCGTTGGCTTTGACCACAAACCGAAAGCGGTGCAGCGGTTGCGTGCGGAAGGTTACCGTGTTCTTGCTGGCCGTAATGAGCTGAATGGTTTGTCCGCGGGTCAGGTCTTCTACCCGGATGTCAAAACCTTCGTTGAGGGGGCGGCCGCTGGTTCCGTCGATGATGCGGACCGTCACGGCTGTCTGAGCGGTTTCCTGCCGGGGCTGTCGGGGCAGCATGGTCAGTTCGACGGTTTCGCGGGCAAGAGCCGGATCGCGGACAACGCCCAGCACCAGTTTCTTGCGGACCGTCCGGTATTCCTCGTGGTTGGCTTCAATTTCGTACGTCGCACCGGCCTTCAGCGAAACGGTATAGCTTCCGTTCCGAAGGGTGCCTTTCTGGGAAAGACCCGTTGACTCCGAAGTAATCGTCAGCGTGGCCGGGACCAGCTCGCCCTGAGCGTTTTTGGCCTGTATCTGGACGACAAATTCGGTCACCGGCGACTGGGCCGCCGCCCTGCCGAAGCAAAGGGCCAGAAAGAGGATGTTTAACAGAAACAGGCGTTGGCGGGTACTCATGGGCAAGCTAATTCGGTAATGCGGAAGCCGTTCAGCAGCTTCCGGGAATGATAAATTTACGGTTTTCGTCGCAGCCCTGCAATGTTCAGCCCGGCGTACACATCCGCGCCGCGGGGTTGAAGGGCATTGCCGCTGCTGGCAATCAGGCCGATGAGGTTGTCGGTACCGACAAACACCGGTCCCAGCCGGAAACTGGCCCCGGCCGTGAACGTACGATTCAGGTACAATAACGGAATGGCAACGCCCAGCGCGCCCGTTTCAAGCCGGGGCGTAATGGCCAGCAACGTCGGCTGGTGCATCGCAATGGCGTTTTTGCCGCGGAGGTCACGCAGGTACGTCGCGGTCAGGTACAGGTCGCCCGTCATCTGAAAATCCGCGTTCAGGCTGAGGGCGGCGGGCAGACCCGACGAATAGGCCCGCAGGTTCTGCGACTCGTCGGTCAGCTGGTCGCGAAGGACCCGGGCCGCGTCGTCTATATCCCGGACGTCCCGAAAATCGTCCTCGTCGAGCCGACGGGCCGTTTCCCGGATCGAATACCGCTGGATGTACTGGCTGCTCTGGTACCGGATGGAGCCGAGGTCCGTCAGGGCCGCTCCGAGCCGGAAGCGGTAGCGGGTCGGGTCTTCTTCGTCCAGCATCTGGTACGAAAAGCCGACATCAGCTCCCCAGCCCTTGCCCGGATTGTTGGCGTCGAACAGCTGCCGCAGCGTGACCGAACGGCCCCGGTCGCCCAGATAGGTCGAATAGCCCAGCTCCGCGTTGACCTGGTCGATTTGCAGATAAGCGTCGTTGATGTTGTTCGAGTTCAGCACGATGCGGTAATCCAGACCGCGGTTGATCAGAAAGCCGGAAGTCAGGCCCTGCAGCCGTTTGACGGTGGCCCCGAAGCTCAGCCGCTGGTAGCCATCATCGAGCAGCGTGGCGGCCAGCGTCAGACCGGCTTCGGCGTACGTCGTAGTATGGGTGCTGAACTGGTTGTTGCGGTTGGGAATGTTGTACAGGGCGTCGTTTTCCAGTCCGGCCCGAAAGACCGACAGGATTTCCTCCGAAGCGTTGGAAAACTGGGCCGAGGAGCGGAGCCGGGTGGTCAGCCCGAGCGCGGCGCGGTCGCCGAGCCGGAACAGGGCGGAAGGGCCGCGCAGGTCTGTCCAGGCCGTCCCGGATTTGGCTTTGCCATCCAGAATTTCGCCGGTATACTCCGTGCGGAATTCAACCGAGCCGTCGGGCCGTTTGTACTGAGCCGGAACCCGCCCGGTGGCGAGCTGAAACAGGGAGAACGGCGCCTGATAACGAACGTAGTTGTTGCTGATGTGCGCGTTGCCGGCCAGCCCGTTCAGGTAAAAACTGTGGCGGGAGTCGGCCGCAAAAGCCGGATTCAGATACAGGCTCTGCGTCCCGCCGTACGGGCTTGACGAAACACCCAGCATATTCTGCGCTCCGGCCGAACTTGCCAGAACCAGACTCACCAAAAGAGAAAAAAGGATTTTTTTCATGCACCGAAGCAGCCGGAAACCAGCCACGAATGTTGGTAGGAACAGATAGATAACGCCCGTAAAGCGTTATTTCGGTGCAAAAATGATTAAACGGAAGGAAAATTGAATGAATAATGAAAAATGAAGAATGAACCGCCCGCCCCGATCCGGCAAAGCTTCATTCTTCATTTTTCATTTCGGAATCAAACGCCCTGCGCCTCGACGGTCCGGACTTCCGGAACGAGGCGGGTCAGCAGGTTCTCGATGCCTGCCTTGAGGGTCAGTGTGGACGAGGGGCAGCCGCTGCACGATCCCTGCAGCAGAACTTTGACCAGGCCGGTTTCTTCGTCGAACGAATAGAACGTGATGGCTCCTCCGTCGGATTCCACGGCCGGACGGACATACTGGTCGAGGGCCGCTTTGATTTTCTGCACCGCGGGCGAATCGGCTTCGACCACGGTCGAGTTAGCTTCCACGGTCCGCTGGGTAAAGACGGGCTGGTCTTCGTCCAGGTATTTTTTCAGGAACGGCTTTACTTCGAAAAGCACTTCGCCCCAGTCGGTGTCCTCGTCCTTGGTCAGGGTGACGTAGTTGCGGGAAATAAACACGCGCCGGACGTATTCAAAGCCAAACAGGGCCACGGCCAGCGGGGAGGATTTGCCGTCGAGCAGGGCATCGGACGGAGCGGCGTAATCGAAGGACAGCCCCTCCGGGACGAGTTCGCGGTTGACCACAAACTTCATCGAGTTCGGGTTCGGACTCATCTCCGTATACAGCATCACGGGCGGGCGGAGTGCAGCGTTCATATCTTTGGGAATCGTTTAACGTGTAAGGTTCAACGGGTAACGTACGTTGCCGGGCCGAATACCCCGAACGTTGAACCATCTACCTAACAGCATTCGTACGGCTTTCAGTTTCCGGACATAAAAAAACCTGTCAGCCCTAGGGCTGACAGGTTTTTACGGGTGCTTTGGAGCAATTAAGCTTCTGCCGGAGCTTCAGCGGCCGGAGCAGCAATCGGCTGGATGCTCACGAATGAGCGGCCGTCTTTGCCTTTCCGGAACTGAACCGTTCCGTCTACCAGAGCGAACAGGGTGTGGTCTCGGCCGATACCCACGTTCTTGTCCGGGTGATGTTTGGTGCCGCGCTGGCGAACGATGATGTTCCCTGCGATGGCCGACTGGCCGCCGAAGAGCTTCACGCCCAAGCGTTTGCTATGCGAGTCACGGCCGTTTTTGGAGCTACCTACGCCTTTCTTGTGTGCCATTTTTCAACTAGTTTCTAGTTTATGGTTTATGGTCTATAGTTTGACGGCTCAGGTTGACTGAACTCGAAACGATAAACTTTAAACTCTAAACTTAAATTGTGATATCTTCAATCAGGACTTTGGTCAGATACTGACGGTGGCCGTTTTTCTTCCGGTACCCTTTCCGGCGCTTCTTCTTGAAGACGATCACTTTTTCGCCTTTCAGATGCTCCAGAATTTTGCCAGATACTGATGCGCCTGCGACGGTCGGGGCGCCTACCGAAATCGTACCGTCATTGTCAACAAGCAGAACCTTGTCGAATACAAGCGCAGCGTCCGTATCGCCTTCCAACCGATGGGTGTAGACGTAACGGCCCTTCTCAACTTTAAATTGCTGGCCTGCAATTTCTACGATTGCGTACATGATTAATTAGGATAAATCGAATGTTCCTGAAAATGAGGTGCAAATATAGGAGATTCTGCGCAAAAGAAAAATAGTTGCCCCGTGTTAATCTTATCCCTTATTCCGGTATCTAAGGATCGTCGGAAAGATTTACTTCGACATACACACAACCAGTTTATATTTTGCTTATTATCGGACGCCGATCGACAAGGAGGGTCATGCACACCGGACCTGTCCATCTCCGCCAGTTACCCGCAACTCTGCACGATATTTGCTCTACTTCAGACAACACCGTGAACGCGCAGGAGACAGGCGCAGGGCATGTTCTTAACGAACTGGTTATCAGTACTTACATGAGAGAGAAACAAGTATTTGGATGGATGGTTGTCGGGCTGGTTCTGCTGCTAACGGGCTTCCGGCCCGCCGCGGAACCGCAAAACGTGCTGTCCTATACCGTCGGGGACGTCGTGGCCGACTTTCGGCTGCGAAACGTGGACGGCCGGATGGTAGCTTTATCAGACTACAAAACGGGTCGGGGCGTGCTGGTGGTCTTCACCGCCAACCACTGCCCGTTTGCCAAAGCCTACGAAGACCGGATCATTGCGCTCGACCGTCGCTATGCGGCCCAGGGATACCCGGTGCTGGCCATCCAGCCCAACGACCCGTCGGCGTACGAAGACGACTCGTTTGATAACATGAAACTGCGGGCCGCCCAGCGGAGCTACCCGTTTCCGTACCTGCTCGACGAAACGCAGGACGTGGCGCGGGCGTTCGGCGTGACCCGAACGCCGCAGGTGTATATCCTCCGGCGGTCGGGCGAAAAGTTTACGGTGGAGTACGTGGGTGCCATCGACGACAGCCCGCAGGATGCGACCGGCGTCAAAAGACGCTACGTAGATGAGGCCCTCGGCAACCTGCTTACCGATAAGCCCGTCGTGACCACCACGACCAAAGCCGTGGGCTGCGCGATCAAGTGGAAGGGAATGTGAAAAAAGGTAGTAAGGCGGTAAGGCGATAAGTTGGTAAGTGCGCTGCCTCCATTGAAAAGCGGCGGAGCCACTAACAACTTACTGCCTTACTGCCTTTTTGGTCCGGCATGAGATTTGCGAAAGACGTTTCTGCAAACAATAACTCCACACTGGTATGAAAAAGATACAAATGGTAGTCAAGCAGATTCGTTTATTCGCCGGGGCATTTATGGTTGTCGCCTCGATGTCGCTGGTAGCCTGTGATAATAATAAGAACGATGCCCAGACCGACGACGCGCTGGAGCAGACGGGTGAAGCGATTGAAAATGATGCAGAGAAAGCCGGTGACGAAATAGGCCAGGAAACCCGCGAAGCCGGGGCTGAAGCCGAAGCCGCCGGAGACCGCGCAGCCGCCAATTTTGAGGAGGAGCGCAAGGAAGCAGTGGCTGAAATCAACGCACGGACCGAAAAACTGGACCGTCGCATTGATGAACTGCAGGCCAAAATGAAGCGCGAAGGCCGCGAAGCCAAAGCCGAAAGCAAAGAAGAACTGGCCGAACTGGAAGCCGAGCGCAAGGAGTTAGGTCAGGACCTGGACCGGGCCCAAAACGCTACTGCCGCCGCCTGGCAGGATGTGAAAACGGGTTTCAAACGGGCCGGTAAAAACATCGGACGTGCCTTTGATAAAGCCGAGGATAAAGTCGATCCGGATGGCAAAGATGATAATTAAGAACAGGTAGGACGAGGGGAGGTAGGTGTCCGGTCGCTGCAAGGCGACCGGACTTTTTTGTGGAACTTCGTCTACAACTTGTCAGAAGGTTTCAACAAAAAGCTTTTGATGAGCTTTTGGTAACGGCCGCTTCCGAAAAATTCTTTTGGGCCAACTTTGTAGAAACAATTCAGAGCCGGGCTAATTATATACGGTATCCGGGCTTCACGGCCGCAAAACATTTCTCCCCATGCAAGAGAGCGTATTGGCAAAAATCCTCCGGCCGCTTGTCCGACCTTTTGCCGAGTTTATCAGGACGGAAACGTCCAGCGGAATCATCCTCCTTTTCAGTAGTATCCTGGCGCTCCTGCTGGCCAACATCAACGAGGGCATCGCCGCCTATTTTCCCTTTATCTGGGAAAGCCAGCTAACGTTTTCCGTCAACGATTTTGTGCTGTCGAAAACGCTTTCCCACTGGATCAACGACGGGCTGATGGCGCTGTTTTTCCTCATTGTCGGTCTGGAAATCAAGCGGGAAGTGCTGGAGGGAGAACTGTCGACGGTGCAGAAAGCGGCATTGCCGCTGGTGTGCGCTCTAGGAGGCATGGTGGTTCCGGCGAGCCTGTTTCTCCTGCTGAATACGGGGACGCCTACCGCGGGCGGCTGGGGAATTCCGATGGCTACCGACATTGCCTTCGCGCTCGCCATTGTTCTGCTGCTGGGCGACCGGGTGCCGCTTTCCCTGAAAGTCTTTCTGACGGCGCTGGCCATTGTCGACGACCTGGGCGCGGTGCTGGTTATCGCGTTTTTTTACACGGAAGAAATCCAGATGTCGTACCTGTACTCCGCGGCGGGCGTCTTCGCCGGACTGCTGCTCTTAAACCGTCTGCAGGTTAGGGCGCTGCCGGTTTATCTGCTTCTAGGGCTGGTTTTGTGGTATTTTACCCTTAAGTCGGGAATTCACGCGACTCTGGCGGGTGTGCTGCTGGCCGCCGCCATTCCGTTCCGGATTCGCTACAGCCGGGAGGAAGTGACCCGGCTCATCGACGACCGCCTGCTGGTGATCAATGAATCGATGACCGTCGGCGACGTGCATCCGCGCGACATCAGCGAAGAACTGGAAGACCTGAACAACACCATCAGTTCCCCCGCCCAGCGGCTCGAAAATCAGATGCATGGTCTGGTGGCTTTTTTTGTGATTCCCCTGTTTGCTTTCTGCAACACGAGCCTGGTCATCGAACTCGGCGGCCTGAGCGAACTGGGCAGTCCACTGGCGCTGGGCATTCTGACGGGTCTGGCCCTTGGCAAACCGCTGGGCATTGCGCTGTTTGCGTGGCTGTCGGTGCGCTTCGGCCTCGCTGCCCTGCCGACGGGCGTTGCGTGGCGGCAGTTGATCGGCGTGTCGGCACTGGCCGGCATCGGCTTTACAATGTCCATTTTTATCACGCTGCTGGCTTTCCCCAACAACCCGGAGGCGCAGACAACGGCAAAGCTGGCCATTCTCCTGGCCTCGCTTCTTTCGGGAATCATTGGGTATGGACTGCTGCGCATGAGTGGCGGCTCGTCCGCCGCTGCCCCACGCTAAGGAAATTAACGGGTTATGAACAAAGCCGGTAGACGAACACTTACAGCAGGGTAGTCTATCCTGAAAATGTTCGTTACGTTTACGCTTCTAAAGTACGCACCGGGCCGTCATTACCGGGCATTTGCCAACATGGGCCGCTGGATGATGAACCCATTCAAAAGCCGTGGGCTGCAGTTTCAGAAAATGATGGGCAGCGGCAGGCAGTTTGGCCTCATGCCCAACTGGTCAACCTATGTTTTTCTGGCGGTATGGGATACGGAGAAAGACGCCGCCGCCTTTTTTGAGTCCCCAGCCTGGAGCCGGTACATTAACGGAACGGAGGGTACCGGAACTTTGTGGCTTCGTCCCTACCGGTCGCACGGGAAATGGGACGGCCAGAATCCCTTCACGGATGATTCGGTTGAGCACGAAAGGCTGGAAGACAGGCCGGTAGCCGTTCTGACGAGGGCAACCATCCGGTTCCGGGCGCTGCTGGATTTCTGGCGGCATGTTCCCCAAGCCCGCAAACGTCTTCAATCCCTGACCGGAGACCTTCTTTTTTCCATCGGCGTGGGCGAAAAGCCTGTGGTACAGCAATGTACGTTCAGCGTGTGGCGGGATGAGAAGGCGGTCGAGCAGTTTGCCTACCGGCAGGCCGGGCATCGGGAGGTGGTTCGGCGAACCCGGCAGAAGCAGTGGTATCGCGAGGAGTTGTTTGCCCGAATGAGCGTCTGGAAGGCCGACGGGCTGTTTTCGGAGCTTCTGGCTGCCCAGAAACAAACAACCCCGCCGTAGCGGGGTTGCCAAACAAATTTACCAGACTCGGAGCCAGGGCATTCCGCTGCGTATGTATTTATCTAACGGCTTCTGGGCAAGGAGATTGAATCGTTCTTCCAGGGCTTCGGTACGCGGAGACTTATTTTTTTTGGATTTCTCTTTGTACAATTCGTCACCCATCAGGCACGTAATCAGGAAATAGCGATCGTAGTTCATAAGGAATAGAGGTGGCGCGTGTTAGGGATGTGTTAAGTACTGTGCAAAGGTGCAAAGCGTTCGCAAATCCTGCAACCATGTAACCTTACTTTAATTGCCTTTTAACCGGCATTTAACAGACAAAGCATCAGGAGGTTATCCTTAATCAAAATTTAATTTTGCGATTACTTTGGTGCCATCCGGATGGCACCGTCGAGCCGGATGACCTCGCCGTTCAGCATCGGATTTTCGACGATCGACTTGGCCAGCAGGGCATACTCCTGCGGGCGGCCCAGGCGGGAAGGAAACGGCACCTGTTGCCCGAGCGACAGGCGGGCTTCTTCGGGCAGGCCCATCAGCAGCGGCGTCTCAAAAAGGCCCGGTGCGATGGTCATCACCCGGATGCCGGTCCGTGCCAGATCCCGCGCAATGGGGAGCGTCATGCCCACAATGCCGCCTTTTGAAGCCGAATAGGCCGCCTGACCGATTTGCCCGTCATAGGCCGCCACCGAAGCCGTGTTGATGATGACGCCGCGTTCGCCCTCTTCGTTCGGACTGTTCTTTTCCATCGCAAACGCCGCCAGACGGATGACGTTGAATGTCCCGATGAGATTGATTTTTACGGTTTTCTCAAAAGCCGCCAGCGAGTGCGGACCATAGGTGTCTCCGGTCTTGCCGATCGTCTTACGAGCCTCGGCAATGCCTGCGCAATTAACCGTAATTGTCAGTCCGCCGAATTCGGAAAGAGCCAGGTCAACAGCGGCCTGTACATCCGGTTCACTGGTGACATCCGTGCGAATGAACCGGGCCCGTTCGCCCAGTTCGCCGGCCAGCGTATGTCCTCGTTCTTCGTTCAGGTCAACGATGACCACATGGGCCCCCATTTGGTGAAAGAGCCGGACCGTTGCCTCTCCCAGACCGGAGGCCCCGCCGGTGACGAGTGCGGTAGAAGTAGAAAGCTGCATAGGAATAGGTTGATTGAGTGTCGAATGATTGAATGATTGATTGACTGAATGACTGATCGGTAGTCTGCTGCCGCTCAAAATTGAACCAATCAATCATTCAATCATTCAGTTAACCGGCTGGAAAAGAACGGCATCCGCGACCGTCAGGCCCGTAGCGTTAAGGCCGGATACCCAGACGGCGTTTTGGCGGCCTTTCTGGAGCGTGTACTCGCCCAGCAGCACCCAGTCGTTGGCCGCTTCGCGCGTATCGAGCGTCAGCACGGTTTTCTGCGCGCCGGCTTTCACCCCGACGGCAGTTTTGGGCGACTGCCCGTTGATGTTCAGATTATAGAAGTAAATGCGGTACTTCCCGGTTTTGGGAATCATCGGAGAGAACTCAACCACCGGAGCGGCCAGTTCGCCCGCCGGAGCCACCAGATAGGAGCGCCCGAAGCGGCCGTGAACCGATTGGCTGTCCCGCTTCCAGAGGCCGTTGGTCACGATCTGGGTCGTGTCCGCATCGTCGAGCAGAATCTCCGGCTGGCGGTAGTCCATCAGCGGATTGTCCCGCAGGATGCTCTGGACCAGTTTAACGTCTACATCCTGCACGGCCTGATTGCGGTTAACGGCCAGGCAGGCCGCCACTGCCGCCGACTGGGCGAGGACCATGAACACCGGCTCCATGCGAATCGACCCGTAAGCAATGTGCGTGGCCGACAGACAGACGGGCACCAGCAGATTGGAGCATTCCGCCCGCTTGGGCACCAGCGCCCGGTAGCTCACCGGATACGGCGGAAAACCGCCCACCTGCACGTCGCCTTCATTTTTAACCATACCGTCGACCACAATCCGCTGACAGTTGTGTGAATCCATGGTGTAGGCCGCCATGCCGACACCGTCGTCCACGATGACCCGGCTTTCGCAGTTGGCCTGCGCCATGACGTATTCGCCAATCATCCGGCGGGCTTCGCGGACGTACAACTGGGGCGAGAAATTGCCGTTGTCCGTGTATTCGTCTTTCGGATAACCCCACTGCCGCATTTCCACCCGCAGGTGTTCCGGCACGCGCGGGTCGTTGCCCAGAAAATACAGGAAGCTTTTGGTATAGTGTTCGTGTTCGCGAATGATCTGGGCGCGGCGCTCATAGCTGGCCTCCGGGTAATCGTAGTTCGCGCCGATCATATCCGTCGAAAACGGGCCGCTGTTGTTGATGTCCGTCTTCTGGTTCGGCATGGGCTGAATATGCATCAGCAGCCAGTTCAGTTCGTTCGGCTTCCGTTTCTCGATGTAACGCAGCAGCAATTCGAATTTTGTCGAATCGTAGCCCTGCGGGCGGGTGATCGGAATGCGGTTGGCGGGGTTGTTGGTCAGGCAGAGGCGGAAGTTGTACGCCTGAAGTTTCTGGTCGCCCGTACCGTTTGGGGCCAGCCGTTCCGGACTGATGCCCCACAGCAGGCCGCTTTCGGGCTTGCCGGGAAGTCTGTAGGGGTCAATGCCCTCCGGAAACTGGTGTTTGTCCTTCAACTGCACGCCGTTGTACGATTCGCCGTAGAG
This sequence comes from Tellurirhabdus rosea, assembly GCF_026278345.1. Lineage (NCBI taxonomy): Bacteria > Pseudomonadati > Bacteroidota > Cytophagia > Cytophagales > Spirosomataceae > Larkinella > Larkinella roseola. The sequence continues at coordinate 2,086,639 of NZ_CP111085.1, read as the reverse complement.
ACTGGCCGCTTCCCGCCCGACGGCATAACTGACACCGGCTTTGACCATCAGATCCCCTTCGTAGGAGCAGTCGATGAAGACCTTCGCCCGCACCGTGCGGCTGCCCTGCACCCGACCGGAGGCCGGTTCGAGCGTGATCCAGGCCAGACGGTCCTTTAATTTTTCGGCCGTAGCAATCCGGTAGTCGTACCAGACCGGCACGCCGGCCTCTTTGATGTACTGGTTGAAAATCCGTTCGGCGACCGACGGCTCAAACGTCCACTGCTCCAGGCGGCCGTAGTGGCGGCCGATGCGGCGGTAAAAATCGCGGGACAGGCCCGAAATGGCGTATTTGTTGCCGATGTCCGTTTGTCCGAGTCCGCCGGAACTCATGCCGCCAAGGTGGCGGCCCGGCTCGATCAGCAACACGGATTTGCCCGCTTTTTTGGCGGTATAGGCCGCAATAACGCCCGCCGAAGTGCCCCCGTAAACGCATACGTCGACCGTCAGCGGCTGGGCCTGCAGGGGAAGGAAAAAGAAAGTGGAAAGTAAGGTAAGGACAAGGTACTTCATACTGAATCCGGACAGGGGTTTCCTACGAATCAGCAATACTACAACATTGTCATCAATTCTTTCAAATGCGCAATCTCGTAAGTGGGTTTCCCTGAGGGAATGGGTAATCCGGCCGGATTGTAATACACCACATCCATGTCGGCGTTCTGGGCGCCCTGCACGTCGGCTTCAAAATTATCGCCGATCATGAGGCTTTCCCGCAGCCTGGCCCCGGTTACAGCGAGAGCAAATTCGAAAATGCGCGGGTCGGGTTTCTTGGCCTCCGCGATGTTATTGGTAATGACGTGTTCGAAGTAATCCGTCAGGCCGGCGCTGGCCATTTTGAGGGCCTGAATTTCGTCGAAGCCGTTGGTGATGATGTGCATCCGGTAGCGGCCCCGCAGGTGGTCCAGTACGTCCAGAGTCGATTCGATGAGGTGGGCTTTCCGGGGCAGCAGGTGGAGGTATGCTTCGTTCAGGGCGTCGCAGACCGAATGGTCGTCGAGCCCCATCGCCTCCAGCACCATCCGGAACCGGCGCTGCCGGATTTCGGTATGCGTCAGCCGGTTGTGGTTAAACTCGGACCAGAGGTGCAGGTTGATCGTGACAAAATGCCGGTTGAATTCTTCCACCGAAGCCACGCCGTGGTCCACCAGTTTGAAGGTTTCGTACACTTCGCCGATCGCCTCCGCCGAGTTGCGATCAAAATCCCAAAGGGTGTGGTCAAGGTCAAAAAACAGGTGTTGGTACATGAGCAAGGGATCAGTCAAAAAGATAGCCCGGGACTTCAGCCCCGGATCAAGGGTATCCGGGCCGTAACGTGCCAGCCTGTTCCCGGCAATAACGGGGCTGAAGCCCCGGGCTACATTAGAAATTCAGTTTCAGCCGCTCGACTTCTTCGCCGCCAACCAAGTGTTTTTCAACCAGTTCTTCCACATCCGACAGCTGAACGTTGCCGTAGTAAGTTCCTTCCGGGTAAACGACCAGCGCGGGTCCGAAGGCGCAGGCGTCCAGGCAGCCGGCCCGCTGCGCGCGGATTTCTTTTTGTAAACCCCGTTTGGTCAGTTCCTGTTTGAAGGCTTCCACCAGGGCGGCACCGTGCTCGCTGCCGCAGCATTTTTTTGGGGCTTCCTTCTGGTTCGTACAAATGAAAACGTGTTTGGTAAATTTCATAAAATAAGAGAGTGATGTTCGGTATAACGACGGACTATCCTGCAAAGTTGAAACAAACCCTCCAGAAGTCCTGCCTGCCAGCCGGGCCGGTTAAAAAATTTCTTCAGGTATTTAAACTTAATACCTGTAGTTTTAGTCTACTATGAGCTAAAGGTAACCTGGGGGTTAGTTTGACGAGTCCAACTTATTCTTTGGATAATAAAAAACAGGATTTCCGGGGCGGTAATGGCCATAAACTGGGAAAATCAGTAAAAAAGTATAGTTAGGGGTCAAAAATTGCAATAAAAATTTCACAGCCACTTGCGAAAGACAGCGGAAATATCGTACTTTGAAATAAGCTAGAATCTCACTTAAAAAATCACGGAGGCAATACACTATCGAAACACTCTTCTACGTTACCTTAATACATTCTCAAAATGGAAAAATTGCAGGTAAGCGACAGTGAGCTTATATCCCTGTATATCCGTGGTAACGAAAAAGCCTTCGAGAAACTGGTTCAGCGCCATAAGTCAAAAGTATACACGACCATCTATCTGATTGTTAAGGATCAATATGTGGCCGAGGACCTGACGCAGGACACGTTTATTAAAGCGGTAGAAACGTTAAAGTCGGGTCGGTATAACGAAGAAGGTAAATTCCTGCCCTGGGTCATCCGGATTGCTCACAACCTCGCTATCGATTATTTCAGAAGAGATAAACGCTACCCCAATGTAGTGTTCGAAGATGGTAGCAGTGTGTTCAATACGCTGGAATTTGCCGAGGATTCGATCGAGTCGCTGCAAATCCGCAAGGAAACACACGAGCACTTACGTGAACTGATTCAACGTCTGCCCGAACAGCAGCGTCAGGTTCTGATTATGCGGCATTACGAGGAAATGAGTTTCCAGGAAATTGCCGATGCAACCGGAGTCAGCATCAATACAGCATTGGGGAGAATGCGTTATGCTTTAATCAATTTGCGGAAGCAATTAAGCAAACGTTCGCCCTATTATGATAAAAACTTTTACCAATGATGATGTGATTCGGTATGTCTACGAGGAAACTACCTCCGAAGAGAATCACCTGATTGAAGACGCCCTGATGGCGGAACCGGACCTGATGCTTTTTTATCTCGACACGCTGGAGATAAAGATGCTCATGAACAAAATCGAGCGCCAGCCCTCCGAGCGCACCCTGCAAAACATTTTCGAGTTTTCCCGGAATTATTCCGGTAGCCCATCCGCCTGAGGTCAAGAGGTGCGATGGGTTTATTTTTGGAAAAAAGAGGTTAGAGAAAGGAAGAAAGACTGCTCACAAGGTCTTTTCTCTTTTCTCTGGCTTCTTTTCTCTTATAATTACTCATGCAAAAGAAAGAGCGGTTTCGCCATTTCCTCGATTACTTCACCCACCATTTTCCCGAGCCGAAGACCGAACTGAACTTTGGCAATCCGTATGAACTGCTGGTGGCGGTGATTCTGTCGGCGCAGTGTACCGACAAGCGCATCAACCAGATTACCCCCGCGCTCTTTGCCCGTTTTCCCGAGCCGGAGTCGCTGGCCGCGGCTTCGGTGGACGAGGTGTTTTCGTACATCCGGTCGGTTTCGTACCCCAACAACAAGGCGAAACACCTGGTCGGGATGGCCAGAATTCTGATGGACGAATTTGGGGGAGAAGTGCCGGGCACGGTCGAAGAACTGACCCGCATGCCGGGGGTAGGTCGCAAAACGGCGCACGTGATCCTGTCGATTGTCTACAACCAGCCCACGATGGCCGTCGATACGCACGTGTTCCGGGTGTCGCACCGGCTCGGGCTGGCTCCGCTCACGGCCACCACGCCGCTGGCGGTCGAAAAAGCCTTAACGGCCTACATCCCCCTCCAGTACGTGCCGAAAGCGCACCACTGGCTGATCCTCCACGGCCGCTACATCTGCGTAGCCCGCACCCCCAAATGCCTGGAGTGCCCGCTGACGCATTTCTGTAAATACTACGAGAGGATTCGTCTTGCACCCGGATTACGCAAACCGAAGGAGTAACTTTGCTGTCTTTGAACCTGGATTACACAGAGTAAAGGATGCACTGTGATGTTTTGCTTTTTGCGGAGCATCCAGTGCATCCTTTACTCTGTGTAATCCAGGTTCAGAAGATTAAAACTGCTCCACGCCGGCGAAGAAGAAGTCGCCTTCGATGTTGGCGTTTTCGTCGGAATCCGAGCCGTGGATGGCGTTGGCTTCGATGGACTTGGCAAACTGCTTGCGGATGGTGCCTTCGGCGGCCTGCGCCGGGTTGGTCGCCCCGATCAGCGTGCGGAAATCCGTGACGGCGTTGTCCTTCTCCAGAATCATCGGAACAATCGGGCCGGACGACATGTACTTGCACAGGTCGTTGTAGAACGGACGCTCTTTATGAACGGCGTAAAACTGTCCGGCGCGCTCCGCCGTCAGCTGAACTTTCTTCAGGGCGACGATCCGGAACCCGGCTTCTTCGATCATTTTGATAATAGCACCCGTATGGCCGTCGGCAACAGCGTCCGGCTTGATCATCGTAAATGTGCGGTTCGTGGTCATTCGTTTATTGTGAAATAGTGAGCGGAATTCCTGCATTCCGCGCGCAAAAGTACAGACTTTCAAGCATAAACCACAGGCACCCGCCGTTATTACTTCGCCGGGCCGGTGACATTAACCGGCACAATTTCCCAAAATCTTTGTACTTTTGAGGATGCAATCCGGGCAAGGTGTGTCCGGACTGCCATAGAAGCAATGCAAGAACTGGAGGCCATCCGTCAATTCATTCAAACCCCGCAGACGATTTTTATTACCACGCATCAGAATCCTGATGCCGACGCCATGGGGTCGTCGCTGGGACTGGCCGGATACCTGAAAAAACGGGGCCACCGCGTGACCGTCGTCACACCGACGGACTACCCCGAGAACCTGAAGTGGATGAGCGGCACCGACGAGGTGATCGTCTTTGAGGAGAAGAATCGGGTGGCCGTTACCAGACTGCTCGACGAAACTGATCTGATTTTCTGCCTGGATTTTTCGGCCATGGCCCGCATCCGCGACCTCGAACCGCTGGTTCGGCAGGCTCGGGCGCGGAAGATCCTCATCGATCACCACCTGGAACCGGAAGGCTTTGCCGATGCCATGTTCTGGGACAGCAAAGCGGCCGCTACCGCCGAACTGATTTACCGCCTCATCAGCCAGCTGGGCGATGCCGAACTGATTGATAAACCGATTGCGGAGTGTCTGTACGCGGGCATCATGACCGATACCGGCTCGTTCCGGCATGCCAGCACGACGGGCGATGTGCACCGGGTGGCGGCGGCCCTCCACGATGTCGGCATTGAGGTCAACACGATTCACCGCCGGATTTTTGATAACGTGTCGGTCGATAAGCTGCGTTTTCTGGGGTACGTCCTGAACGAAAAACTGGTCGTCTTGCCGGAGTATAAGGCCGCTTACATCACCATCACGTCGGACGAACTGAAACGTTTCCGCTCCAAAAGCGGGGATACCGAAGGCATGGTCAATTATGCCTTGTCGGTGGAGGGCGTCGTGATGGCGGCTATTCTCATCGATCGGGGCGACGAAATCAAGATGTCTTTCCGGTCGGTCGGCGATTTCTCCGTGCGCGATCTGGCCAGTGAACATTTCAACGGCGGCGGTCACCGCAACGCCTCGGGCGGACGCACCAACCTGTCGCTGGAAGAAACCATCCGGAAGCTGCGCGACGTGCTGCCGCTTTATCAGGAGCAATTAAACGTCGTTTAACGGGCAAAGTTTAAGGTTCAAAGCTGTTCCGCCAGGCGGTAGAGCGTCATCAGACAGAGCAACCTTAAACGTAACGCCTTAAACGTTAGACTGTAAACCTTAAACGTTAAACCATTTTTTCAATGAATTTTAAGTCCATTGCCACGCTGAGTCTGTTGGGTGCTGCTCTGACGGCCTGCAACCAAAACCGCGTACAGGTCACCGAAAGCGGCCTGAAATACCAGATGCACGAAGACAAGGAAGAAACCCGCAAAGCCAAAGTGGGCGATATCCTGACGCTGCAGATGACCGTCAAAAACAGTAAGGACTCGGTGCTGGGAAGTTCATACAAAAACGGTTCGCCCATCATTCAGCAACTGCAGGTGCCCTCCTTCAAAGGCAGCCTGGAAGAAGGTCTGGCCATGCTGAGCAAAGGCGACAGCGCCACCATTTTCGTTTCTTCCGATTCGCTGGCGGCCCGTTCGGGTCAGCCGCTGCCGGCTTTCATTCCGAAAGGCTCGGACCTGTCCTATACCATCCGGGTGGTCGAAGTCCAGTCGGAAGAGGAATTCCAGAAGGCGCAGGCTTCCCAGCGGGATAAGCAGAAAGGCGTTGACGACAAACTGATTGCGGCTTATATCGCCAAAAATAGCCTGAGTGCGAAGAAAACTCCTTCGGGCGTGTACTACGTGGTGAGCCAGCCGGGTGCCGGTGCCGTACCGAGCCGGGGCGACGTGGTGAAAGTGAAATACACGGGCAAAACCCTCGACGGCAAGGTGTTCGACAGCTCGAACAACCAGCCGCAGACGGCCGGCGGCATTGATTTCCCGCTGGGCATGGGTGCCGCTATCCCGGGTTGGGAAGACGGCCTGATGCAGCTTCCGAAAGGCAGCAAGGCTACGCTGATTATCCCCTCGACGATGGCTTACGGCCAGCAGGGTGCCGGTGACGCCATCAAGCCGAACACGGTGATCTCGTTCGACGTTGAGGTGGTAGACATCAAGAAAGGCGCAGCGGCCCGCGGCGGCGGCATGCCGGGCGGCAACTAAAATTTGTGCAGAAGCAGCGAACCCGATACCGAATTTTGTATCGGGTTCGTTTGTTTTAGGATAGAATACCGTTCAGAGTTCAGGGTTTATGGTTTATAGTTGAGGAAACGCGAACTATAAACCATAAACCCTGAACCATAAACTTTAAACTACGATGGCACTACAAAAAGCAAAGTCGGCGCTCCGAAACGCCATGACAGTAGGTCTGGCGGCCGGTTTCGCATTCCTGCAGTGGAGTTGCCAGCCAGAAGAGGGTGAAGCGTACAGCACGCGCAAGCTTACCGAAAACAAAGCCGATATCGAGGCCTACCTGCAACGGCAGGGACTGACCGCCCAGCGGACCGAAAACGATCTGTATTATGTCGTTTCGACGACCAATCCCAACGGCCAGAAGCCGCAGACGGGGGATGAAATCCGGTTTCAGTATGTGAAGTACCGCCTGGATGGTATCGTGGTAGACAGCACCACGACCGCCAGTCCGGCCCGGCTCATTTATGATGCCTATGGTTATACGCTGGCTCCGGGTATCATCGAAGGCGTTCAGCTTCTGAAAGAAGGAGAAACCGCCACGCTGTTTTTGCCCTACAACCTGCAAAACACTAACCAGGGAACCCTGCTGTTGCCCGCTTTTTCTCCGGCGCGCTACGTGGTTCGCGTAACCAGCGTACGGACGGAAACCGAGCAGATCACCGATTACCTGACGGCCAACAAACTGACCGATAAGTTTGAAACGACCAGCTCCGGGCTGCGTTTTTACCGGACGGCCACCTATGCCGATTCGGCGCAGGTGAAGACGGGACAAACCGTTACCATGAAGTATACGGGTAAGCTCCTCGACGGCACTCAATTTGACTCTTCTACCAATTTCAACTTCAAACCCGGTGAAGGGCAGGTTGTAAAGGGATATGAGGAGGCTGCCTTGAAAATGCGGGTCGGCGAGAAGGCAACCGTTATCATGCCTTCCGCGGTTGCGTATGGAGTGCAGGGGAGCTTCAATCAGAACACCCGTCAGTACACCATTCCGCCTTATACACCGCTGGTGTTTGATATTGAGATTGTCAGTTCGAAATAATCTTGTTCTTTTTAAGTGAAAAGCCGCTTCGATTGAGGCGGCTTTTTCATTTTTGCAGAAAATCGAAAGGATATGACACTTTGCTTCGCGACCAATAACCCGCACAAACGGGAAGAAATTGCCGCCCTGCTGGGCGATGAATTTGTCCTGAAAACCCTGGCTGAAATCGGCTGTACGGACGAACTGCCCGAAACCCAGCCGACCATCGCCGGAAACGCCCGTCAGAAAGCTGCCTACGTCTGGGACCATTTTGGCGTTTCCTGTTTTGCCGATGATACGGGTCTGGAAGTCGATGCGCTGAACGGCGAACCCGGCGTGTACTCGGCCCGCTACGCCGGCGAACCCGCCGACTCCGTGCGCAACGTGGCCAAATTACTGCAAAATCTGGAAGGCCAAACCGACCGACGCGCCCGCTTCCGGACGGTGATTACGCTGGTCCTCGACGGGCAGTACCACGATTTTGAAGGCGTTGTCGAAGGCGAAATTCTGACCGGACAGCGGGGAACGGGCGGCTTTGGCTACGATCCGGTTTTCCAGCCGCAGGGCGCCGAACAGACCTTTGCCGAAATGCCGATGGACCAGAAAGGAGCCATCAGCCACCGCGGCCGGGCGTTCCGGAAACTGGTGGAGTTTTTGAAGAATAGACAAGAGAGAATAGACAAGAGACAAGAGACGAGAGATTAGAGAAAAGAGACGAGAGATTGGAGAAAAGAAACAAGAGATTAGAGAAAAGAGACAGGAGAGGAGTGAGGATGGATGGGTAAAAGAAAAAGGCTGGCGGATGTGCATCCGGCCAGCCTTTTGTATGTCAAGAGTCTTTCGTCTCTTGTCTAAATCAATAAAACTTCGCGCGGCGGTCTTTGATGTTCGCCTTTTCACGAATGGCTTCGTTGACGAAGAAGCCCGCCCGTGACGACTGGTTCTGCTGGAGCAAGTTTTTGTACAGCGAGTAATCGGCAATGGCCGGAGCCGGAGTCACTTTCGACGTTTCCACGATCAGGATACCGGTTTCGCCCGCGAACGGTTTGCTGCGCTTACCGGGCTTCAGACCGAAGGCCTTTCCGACCGCGACCGGATCAACCCCTGCGGACTTGAGAAAGCCGTTGGCCAGGTTTACGTCCGTCACCGTTTCGACAATGGCACCGGCGCCGTACTTGGCAGCAATCGTTTCCAGCGCGCCGGAAGGCGTACCCATCTTCTGCATGATCTGCTCGGCTTTCAGCTGGTTGCGTACTTTCTGAGTCAGTTCCTGGCGGTAATCGTCCACCGTTACTTTTTCTTCGCTGGTTTTGCCCGTCACCGTAGCGACTACGTACTGGTCGCCGATTTCGATGGCTTTCGATACGTCACCGGCTTTGGTGTCCTCGTCAAAGGCCCAGCGGACCAGTTCACGGGCATCCGTCAGTGCGTTGACCATCGACGCTTCTTCCGTAATCCGCTCGGCGGTGGCTACCACCAGCGTTTTGTCTTCTTTGGCGTTCTTGTCAAAATCTTCCTTCGACTTGCTGCCGTTGGCAAACTCGTCGGCTCTGCGGTACACTTCATCGCGGGTAGCCTGGCTCGGGGCAATTTCCTTACCGATGGCGGCCACGCGGTACAGCGTATTCGTTTTGGGCTCCGTCACTTTGATGATGTGGAAACCGAAGTCCGTCTCCACCACGCGCGGAATCAGGCCCGTGCCGTTGAAGCCGAAAATAGCCTGTTCGAAGGGCTTCACCATCTGGCCGTTGTTCTTGAAGTAACCGAGGTCACCGCCCACCTGCGCCGAACCGTCGGCGCTGTTGGCACGGGCGAGGGCCGCAAAATCGGCACCGCCCTGAATCTGGCGGAGCAGGTCTTCAGCCCGCTGACGAGCCTGAGCTTTGGCCGAGTCGCCCTGTCCGTTCGGACGAATCAGGATGTGGCTGGCGCGGGCCGTAAAGTTGGTATCGCGCTTGGTGCCGCCGTATTTGTAGATGAAATAGGTGGTTCCTTCGCGGAAAGGACCGTACACGCCGCCCTGCGTAAAGGTCGGGATGGCGGCACGCAGCTGCTCAGGCATTTCGCCGGCCGTCAGGTACAGCGGCACGCGCACGTCGGAGTTCATCTGCGCGTACGACGAGTCGTTGGTGGCCGAAGCGAGGCCGCGGGCCAGTTTCTTGATCTGGTCGTAGAGCGCCGCGCTGTCTTCTTTCGAAGACGCGATCGAGAACGTTACGTACTGGATCGTCCGGCTGTCGAAGCCTTTGTATTCGTCCTTATGCTTGTCGAGGTAGTCCTGCAGCTGGCTGTCCGTTACTTTCACGGTGGTGTCCGCGATGGTGTAGTAAGGAACGTACAGCATTTTCAGGTCTGCGCGGGTGTTCTGCGCTTCGTACTCGCGCTTGGCTTCCGCCGTGGTGGCGTAGACCGACTGCCGCATCAGGCTTTCGTATTTGGTCCGCATCCGGTCGGCGCTGAGGTTCTTTTCGAAGTTAGCCCAGGCGCGCTGCTGTTCCGGCGGCAGGTTTTTCAGATTTTTGAGGTAGTTGATCACGACGTTCTTGTCGAAAACGCCGGTCTGCGGATTCGTGAACGTCTGGCGGATGGCGGGGCTGATGTAGTTACCCTGGACCATGTCCACCAGTTCGGCAGGCGTTACACCCAGACCGAGAGCTTCGTATTCGTTCTGGTAGGCAATGTCCAGAATGAACTGATTCCAGGCCTGGTCGCGGATTTGCGCCATGTCCTGCTCGGTTGCCGGACGACCGGTCTGCTGCTCGAAGGCCGCGCGGGCTTCGTCCACTTTGGCGTTAAATTCCTGGTACGAAATCTTCTGCCCGGCAATCTCGCCCACATTCTGGTCACGACCTCCAAACAGAGCACCGTTACCCAGCAAATCACCTCCTACAATGAATAAAATCAAACTGATGGCAATGACCGCCACCGCAACGCCTGACTTTTCTCTAATCTTGTTGATTAACGCCATATTTGTTTACGGAAAATCGAACCGCAAAGTAACAATTTTTCTCACTCGAATACAAGGAAAAGGAAGTCATAAGTCGATCAGTCGTAAGTCGGTCAGTCATAAGTCGGTTAGTCGTAAGTCGTAAGTCAGTAAGTCGTAAGAGCTCCGCCAGATTCTCACACCGGCGGAGCTCTTACGACTTATGACTGACCGACTATTTAAAAGTTCGCCGCCACCGTCAGGAAGTAATAACCTCCGTTAAATCCGAACTGCGTGGCCGACCGGCTGTAGACAAACCGCCCGAACGACGTATTGTCCAGCCCTTCAGAAGCGAGACGCGTCGGCGTTGGGTATCCGGTTTTCTGGAGCTTGTCCGGATAAACGTCGAACAGGTTGTTGGCCCCGGCAATGAGCTGAATAGCCGGTGTCAGACGGTAGGAGAGGCTCAGATCGGTTACGAATTTCGGCGAAAAGCGTTCGTCCAGATTCGGATTGGTCGCATCCAGGGTTTCTACCTCGCCGAAACGGGTGACGCGGGCAATGACGCCGAGTTTTTCCAGCCGGTAGTTGGCCGACAGCAGGATTTTGTTGCGCGGCTGGGCCAGTTCAAGCCGTCCGCGTTCCTGCCGGTTAAACAGCAGATTGCCGAAAACGGGGTCGTTGGGAATATTGGTCGGACGCTGAATATCGCCGAACACCGTCGTCCGGTTGAAGTTGGCGGCCAGCGTCAGGTCCAGCGAGCCTTTTCCCAGACGCTGGTTGGTAGCGGCGACCACGTCCAGACCGCGGGTTCGGGTGTTGACGGCATTGGTGAAAAACGCCGCCGCGTTGATTTCCGGATACGGCGCAAGCAGGGTGTTCACGACGGCATTGCTGCGCGGAAACTGACCCGTCAGAATGATGCGGTCGCGGATTTCGATCTGGTAGGCATCCACCGTGATGCTCACCGACGAAACGGGCCGGGACGTAACGCCCAGACTGTAGTTCAACGACCGCTCGGCCGTCAGCGACGGAATGCCAAAGGCCCGGGCCACGTCGCTGTCGTTGCGGAACGTACCCAGCTGCCGCGGCACCAGCCCTTCACCTGGTACGGTCACAAACTGCGTCGCCACCGAACTGTAGTACCGCTGGTGGATGGAAGGAGCCCGGAAGCCGTTGCTGAGAGTCCCGCGCAGGGAGAACGCTTCCGCGAACTTGTACCGGAAAGAAAGCTTCCCGGCCACATTTCCGCCAAAATCGCTGTAATTTTCAAACCGCACCGCCGTGTTGACCAGCAAGCGGGCCGTGATGTCGCTTTCCAGGTCCAGATAAGCACCGGCAACGCTACGGCTGGCGTTCACTTCGTTAACGGGCTGAAAACCGGGGAAGACCTGCGCCCCGCCGGGCCGACCGGAGTTCGGCGCGTAGTTGGTATAAGACGCTTCTTCGCCCGCTTCGATCCGGAAGGCATCGCCCCGCAGTTCGATTCCGGCCGCCACGTTGAACGAACGCAGTCCAAGCTGCCGCCCGAAATCCTTGGCGGCTCCGGCATTGAACGTATTCTGGCCAAACGACAGAGTTCCGGCGTAAAACTCCCGCGGAGCGGCGGCACCCAAAGCAAACTGGGAAGCATTGTTGGAATTGGAAACATCGTACCGGAACGCATTGCCGCCCAGCACGTTGCTGATGTCCCAGCGCCAGCCCGCAGATTCGCCCCGTACGCCCAGCAGCAGCGACACGTCGCCGATGGCCGTTTCGATGTTTGGTAAAAAACCGTTCGGATAAAGCTCGGGAATGATCTGCGTTGTCTGGAACGGGTAGCGGTAAAGCCCCGCCGCTTTGCCCGCCCGGCTGTTGATTCCGGCCGAGCCGTAGAACTCCGTACGGCCCCGGCCGATGGGCAGTCGGGTGTTCAGAAACAGGCCCAGGTTATCGACCTGCGAGTTGCCGACCTGAATGTTCCGTGCCAGACTGAAGCCGTTTTGCTGGATCAATTGCTGGTCCTGCGCGTACAGGGCCTGCCGTCGGGCATCAAGAGCCGGGCGATCTTCCCCCGCAGCGGCGTTTACGTTCCAGTTGACATAAACCGGCCCCGTGTAATCCCCAGCCCGGTTGGTCGCGCCCCGGTGGCGAAATTCACCCGTTACGCTCAGAATCCCCCGCCGACCGAGCCGGAAGCCGTGGTTCACGCCGATCTGGGCCACTTCGCCGTCTCCGGCATACTGCTGGCCCAGCTGCGCCGTTACCGAGGTACCCACCCGGTCTTTCAACACGATGTTGATCACGCCGGCAATGGCGTCGGAGCCGTATTGCGAGGCCGCCCCTTCCCGCAGCACCTCGATGCGCTCGATGGCCGCCGCCGGAAAAGCGTTCAGGTCCGTCCCGACCGAGCCGCGCCCGACGGTACCGTTGACGTTGATGAGCGCCTGGTTGTGGCGGCGCTTGCCGTTGAGGAGCACCAGCACCTGGTCGGGACCGAGGCCGCGCAGCGTGGCCGGGTCGATGTGGTCGGTGCCGTCGGCAATGGTCTGACGCGCAGAGTTAAACGACGGGGCGGCAAAGTTCAGCTGCTGGGTGGGTTCTACCTGCCCGGTTGCCACCAGGTCGCGGGACTGAATGACGTCAACGGGCGAAACGGTTTCGGTGCTGGTCCGGGTCTGGGCCGAGCGGGAACCGACCACCACAATTTCGCCCAGACTGGCCGTGTTTTCGCTGAGCGAGGCATCCACCGTGACAAAATCCGTGCCCTGCACCTGCACCGGCACCGTGCGCGTCTCGTAACCCACAAAACTGAAACGGAGTGTATAACTGCCGGGGTCCAGGCGCAGCGTGTAACCTCCCTCCGCGTCGGCCGTGGTGCCGATGGAGGTCCCGGTAACCAGTACGGTCGCGCCGGGAATGGCGGCATTGCCCCCGGCATCGGTGATCCGGCCGCGCACACCCTGTGCCCAGGTCCAGAAACTTAATAACAGAAAAGCCCCGGTGAGTACCGAGGCCCTGCCTGATTGATAAAGATAGCTCATACGTTAGTAAATAAAGTTCGGCACCTCTTCCTCGATGTGATTAGGTTAACGCCCTTTTATTACAAAAGTTTGTCTGTAGACTAGAAAGTGATTTTTCAGCTACGCAGCGCGGCTTCGATCATGAGATCGACTCCGACATCGTTGAAGGTGAAAATTTTGAGCAGGTAATTTTCGCTCAGCCGCATCCGTCGCCGGATTTCCGGCAGGGAGAGTCCCTGGCCGTGAAAATGCCGGGCCCGTTCCCGAAACGCTTCCAGATACTCGATTTTGCGCAGGATGGCGGCTTTGCCGTTGGTCAGAACGGGGTTATGACCGCAGAAGAGGGTGTCGAAATCGCAGGCGAGGAGTCGGCGGGCGGAGTCGATATGCTGCTGGAAGTTCTCCCCGCGCCGGAAAATTTTCAGATTCCCGATGTAGAAATCACCCGCAAAGAGCCATCCCTCGTTTGCTTCCAGAAAGACGTAGTGATCGTCGGAATGACCGGGGGTGTGGATGGGCTGGAGCCGGTACCGGTTCGTCTCGACGACCTCGGGCAGAGGCTGAATGCCGGGGCAGGGCTCGATTCGGCCAAACCAGAACTGTTCGTACGGAAGGACCGGAAACCCTGCACCGACCCGCCGGGCGGTCAGTTCCCCGGCGAAAACCGGGACCCCGAAACGCCGGTGAAGCGCCAGGACATTGCCGGAATGGTCCTCGTGGAAGTGCGTCAGGACAATCTGCTGAAGCGGGCGGTCGGCCAGCGTCCGGAGGACATCCGCCTGCCGATGGCGCTGGGCGGTATCGATCAGCAGCCCGTCGAGAAAGTAACAGTACACCGGCACCACCGGCACGTAGGGAATGGGCGCATACCCAAACCGGAATCCCTCGACGGGACCGTGCCGCAGGTGACGGGTTGTTTTCATGGCCGAAATTTACGAAAAAGCGGAAAGGCTGCGAAAACGGCAACCTGTCCGCTTTCCCAGCCTTTCCGCTTTTGCTAAAATAGATTACTGTACGTCTACCACTTCGACGTCGAAGCGCAATACGGCATAGGGAGGAATGACATACACACCCGTCGAAGAGTTGTAGCTGCCCTGAGCGCCGTAGGCCACCGTTGAGGGAATAAGCAGCGTTGCTTTTTCGCCTTTTTTCATGTTCAGAATCCCTTCGTTGAAGCCCGGGATGATCGTGTTGCCGTTAAGCGTAAAGCGGAAGGTGCCTTTGTCGTTTTTGTCAAATTCCTTGCCCGTCCGCAGCAGTTTGCCGGAGTAGTTGACCGTTACGGTCTGGCCGCCCCGCAGAGCATCGCCCGCTCCGGGAGTCGCGGAATTGCGCACCAGCCGCAGCCCGCTCGCAAAACGTTCCACCTTGTTGGTACCGAACGGATTGGTTGCCAGGTAGTCTTCAATCTGCTGGTCTTCCGAGCGGGAGCGGAGCAACTGAACGTCGAACCGGACGGGCGTATAAGCCGGTACGGTCACGCGGCCCGTCGAATCCTTGCGGTCAGCGTTGCCGAATGCGAGGTAATACGGCAGCAGCAGGGTCGCCTTTTCGCCTTCCTTCATCAGGCTCAGACCTTCTTCCAGACCCGGCACCACGGCACCTACTCCAAAAGGCATCTGAACCGGGCGAGTGACCGTAACGCTGTCTACTCTCTGACCATTCAGCAGCGAGAGCACATAAGCAAACGAAACCTCTTCACCCAACCGGGGCGATTTGGCCGCTGTATTGCTGACCGGGGCCGTGATATAATAATAAAGGCCCGACGTAGTGGGCTTCGCTTTGTCCGTCAGGTTATTCTTGGTGACGTATTCCTTGATGGTTGCGTCGTTTTCGTCCGCCTTACCGGCATCCGGATCTACGTTATTGAGACAGGAGGTAAGCGTCAGGGAAAGGAGAGCAATTCCTGCTGCCCAGTAATTCTTCAGTAACATACTTCAGATTTGAGTGAATAATACCGTAACGTTTCCTAGACCCCAAAAGGTGCGCGGCCGTTGCAAGTGGAACAAAAAATACGGAAAATTCACGCGGAATGAAAAATGACTGAATGACTGATTGACCGAATGACTGAACCGCTCCGTAAGTCTAAAATTAGCGCAGCAATCAGTCATTCAGTCAATCAATCATTCAGTCATTCTATCACGGCACCAGCACCCGGTCGATCACGTGGACGACGCCGTTGGTGCCGGTCTGGTTGGCGCGGGTGACGTTGGCGGCGGTGGGAATGCCGTTGCTTTTTACGGTGACACCGCTGCCGCCGACGGTTACGGCCAGCGTGCCATTGCCGGCAGACGTGACGTTACCCGTGCTGAGGTTGTTCGAGTAGATGCGGCCCGGCACTACGTGGTTGAGCAGGATTCTCTGCAAGGCGTCAATAGGAGCGGTACTAATTGCGGAGGCGTTGGCATAACCAGCCGCCTGAAAAGCAGCGTCGTTCGGGGCAAAAACGGTGAACTGCTGGGTGGTCAGGGCCGTTGCCAGGGCGGCATTGGCCGGAACGGCGGCAACGCGGGCGATGGCGGCGGTCACCAGGGTCATGTTCGGCAGGCTGGCGATAACACCCAGAATGTTACCGTTCTGAGCCGCCGGGGGAGGAGCCAGCACCTGATTGATGACGTGAATGACGCCGTTGGAAGCCTGAATGTCGGCCTGGGTCACCTGAGCGCCGTTCACAAACACGTTGGTGCCGGTTTTGGTGATGTACACGTCCTGGTTGCTCAGCGTCCGCGTGGCCGTGTTGCTGGCATTGGCCGGAATGTCGGCGGCCGCAACCCGGCTGTTGAGGACGTGATATTGCAGAATACCGCGCACGGCATCGACCGGCAGGGCGGCCACGGCGGCGGCATCCGCCACACCATAGGCCCGGAAGGCCGCATCGGTCGGCGCGAAGACTGTCAGGGTGCCGGAGCGAAGCGCATCGCCCAGACCGGCGCGGATAACGGCCGCTTCCAGAATCGAGAAGTTGGCGTCTTCTACGACAATGTCCGTAATGGCTTTGGGCGTTGCATCATCATCGTTGTCGCATCCGGTAACGGAGAGGAAAGCTAAAACCGTGGCTGTCGCCAGTGCGACCTTACGCAGCGTAGCCAGGACTGAAAAACGATTTTTCATGGAGGGTGATTAGTTGGATGGTGACAATTGGCTTTTATAAATTGAGCAAAAACCGGATAGCTTTGCTGCTTATCAAACGCACAAAAGTAAACTTTGTTTAATGAAATTTAAATTTCATTAAACAAAGTTTAGGTCCTCGTTTCTGGTTTTCAAAGAAAAAAACAAGCACTAACCCCACAAAAATGAAAAAAGCATTGGTTGTTGTCGGTCTGCTGGCTTTCATGAGCTTTACCGCGCCCATGGCCAAAGTAAAACTTTTCAACGGAAAAGATTTGACAGGCTGGAAGGTTTACGGCACGGAGAAATGGTATGTCGAAGAGGGCGAACTGCTCTGCGAGAGCGGGCCGGACAAAGGCTACGGCTATCTGGCGACCGACAAGTTTTACAAAGATTTTGATCTTTCCCTGCAGTTCAAACAGGAGGCCAACGGAAACAGCGGCGTGTTTTTCCGCTCCACCATCGAAGGGACGAAAATCAGCGGCTGGCAGGTCGAGGTAGCTCCGCAGGGAAAGGACACCGGCGGAATCTACGAATCGTATGGCCGCGGCTGGATGGTGCAGATACCCGACGAAAAAGAAAAATTCCTGAAGCCGGGCGACTGGAACACCCTGCGCATCCGGGTGGAAGGCGACCACGTGCAGACCTGGCTGAACGGCAATGCCATGGTGGATTTGCACGACGCGAAAATCGGGGCGGCCAACGGGTCTGTGGCGCTGCAGATTCACGATGGGGGCGGAATCAAGGTCCGGTGGAAGAAACTGGTGTTGAAGGAGCTTTAACGAGTTGTGGCACGACGGTCGGTCGTGCCACAACGTTTCTGGCCCAAAAAGAACTTTCAGGCCCTGGCATTTTCTTCGTGGCACGACCCTATAGTCGTGCCACGATTCATTTTAAGCGGCAAGCAGTGCGCTGAGGTTAATGCTGTCGAGGTACTTGTCGAAACAGTCGGTCTGGTGCGACCGCTCCGAAAGGAGATTGATCGTTTGAATCTCCCAAAGGCCAAATGAATAGTTATGATTGATGCGGTAGTGTAACTCCGCCAGATCGCCATCCAGATGATATAAAGAAACCGCTGAGTCGGCGTCCGAAGTCGTCGAAATAAGCGATCCGTGTTCGAAAACGTAGTGTAACTGCTCCTTGAGCGTTAACGTATGAAAATTCTCCGCAACCATTATCTATATTCTTTTAAGAAGTGTAACGCTAAATTTTAAACGAATATATTGTTTAAATGTTTAACTATAAAAATAGTTTACAAAAATTGACTTAAAAAATATTTAGCGGCTAAAAACTATATTTATAGTTCTATTATGTAACTAAACTGATACGATTTTTACGGATTTGGTCCGTCATTTCCGGATTTTGACATGGAGGGAAACGCGAAAAGGAGTTTTCGTCGGGTCGATTCACTTTATTTTTATCCGCTTTTTTTTGAAGTCTGCCCCAATTAAACCCCGCTTTCGTCGGAAAGAACTGTCTGTTTGCCTGCCTGCCGGATACTTTTGAAGCATCCGAACAGTAAACAGCTCTTATCGATGCAACGGTTACTCCTTCTGCTCCTGCTTGGTCAGGCCGCCTACGCCCAAACCACCGTAAGCGGGCGCGTCACCGACAGCCGGGGCCGCGCCCTGCCGGGAGCCAACGTCTTTCTCAAAGGTACCTACGACGGCGCCAATGCCGACAGCACCGGAATCTTCCGCTTCCGGACCACCCGCCGCGACACCTCTACGCTGGTCGTGACGTTCGTGGGCTACGAACCCCATACCCGGAAACTCACGCTCACTCCGCCGGAGACAGTTGTCAGCGTCCGGCTGGAGGAAGTGGCCAGCGAACTGAACACGGTCGTGATCACGGCGGGCGCCTTCGAAGCTAGCGACGAACGGAAAATGACCATGCTCAAGCCGCTCGACATCGTCACGACGGCCGGAGCGCAGGCCGACATCACCGCCGCCATGAATCTGCTGCCGGGTGCCCAGCGGGTGGGCGAACAGGAAGGGCTGTTTGTCCGGGGCGGCTCCGGTCTGGAAACGAAGGTGGTTATCGACGGCATGATTGTGCAGAATCCGTTTTTCAGCTCCCTGCCGGATGTCCAGCAGCGCGGACGCTTTCAGCCATTTATGTTCAAGGGAACGTCGTTCAGTACGGGCGGCTACTCGGCCCAGTACGGGCAGGCGCTGTCGTCGGTGCTGCTGCTGAATACGGTGGACAAAACGAATAACAACGGCTTGAGCCTCAGCCTGAACCTGGCGAGCGCCGCACTGAGCTACGACCATGCCGGGGAAAAAGCCTCCGTATCCGGTTCGCTGTACTACGGAAATCTGAGGCCGCTCTTTGCGCTGGTCCGGCAAAATGTCGTCTGGACCCGGGAGCCGGAGTTCACGGGCTCGTCGCTGACCTACCGGCTCAGGCCGACCCGCAACGGGCTGCTGAAGTTTTACGGCATGTATTCCGGCAGTCATCTGGGAATGGTGTTTCGGGACCCTTCCGCCGAGTCGAATCGCACGGAAATCGACCAGCGGAACGGGAATGCGTTTGCGACCAGCACGTACACCGATAGCTGGGACGAAGGCCGCTGGCTGCTGAGCACGGGCCTTTCCTACAGCCGCAACACGGACGACATGACTTTCAGCGGCCAGGATGTCGGCCGTTTCGACGAGCGGACGCAGGGCCGTTTGGTACTGACGCGCCTGCTGCCGGGCAACCATTCGCTCCTGTTTGGAGCCGAAATGCACCAGCTGAAGCTGGAGTCGGCCGTCGGCGGCACCCGGTACGCCCTGCGCGAAACCTACGGGGCGTCGTTTGTGGAATCGGACATTTACCTGAGCCGAAAACTGGCGGGGCGGCTGGGCGTGCGGGCCGAGTATTCGTCGCTTCTGGGTCGGCTGAATCTGGCTCCCCGGCTTTCGCTGGCCTACAAAACCGGAGCTTTCAGCCAGGTTTCCCTCGCCGCCGGACGGTTTTACCAGACACCCGATTACCGCTATCTGTACCGCAACACAGCCCTGAACTACGAGAAGGCCGACCACCTGATTCTGAATTTTCAGGTGATCAAAAACGGCCGGACGTTCCGCATTGAATCGTTTTACAAAGAATATAACCAGCTGGTCCGGGAGTTTACGGCCCGGCCGGGCGAAGAAGCCGGGTTCGACGCCAATCCGTACCGCTTTCCCTGGGGGCGCACCGACAATTCCGGCTTCGGCTACGCCAAAGGGTTTGACCTGTTCTGGCGGGATCAGAAAACCGTGAAGGGGCTGGATTACTGGGTTACGTACAGTTTTGTGGACACCCGGCGGCTTTTCAGCCAGTACCTCGAACCGGCGACCCCGACCTTTGCCTCGAAGCACAACCTGAGCGTCATCGGAAAGCGGTTTTTCACCAAAATCCAGACCAGCATGGGCCTGACGTACACCTTCACGAGCGGACGGCCCTACTACAATCCGAACCACGACCGCTTTCTGGCCGACCGGACGCCCGCCGTGCATAACCTCAGTTTCTCGGCCAGTCACCTTACCCGGCTGGGCGGCAATCTGCTGGTGCTGTACGCCTCGGTCGACAACCTGCTCAATACCCGCAACGTGTTCACCTACCGGTTTGCGCCCGATGCGGAGGGGCGGCCGGGTAAAATCCGGTACGCCGTCGGGCCGCAATCGTACCGCAGTTTCTTCGTCGGTGGTATGATCATGCTGTCGAAAAAAGCAAAGCTGAACACCAACGACCTCTAATTCAACCATCCAACTATTCAGCCATTCAATCCATCAAAACCATGAAAACCATCCTGCTCTTCGCCGCCCTGCTGCTGGCAACTCCTTCGCTTTTCGCCCAGTCGGCGGCCTACAAAGAGGCCATGACTGCCGCTCTCGAAACCATGAAAACCCAGAGTCAGAAGACGCCCCTGCCGGAAATGCTGGCGACGGCCAACCAGTTTGAGCGCATTGCCCAGGCCGAAGCGAAGGAATGGCTGCCGCGCTATTACGCCGGTCTGCTGTATGTTTATGCCGGATTTATGGGAAAAGATGCCGCCGAGAAAGACCGTTATCTGGACCAGGCCGACCGGTTTCTGAAAGAGGCGGAAGGCATTTCGCCCAAAAACGACGAACTGAGTGTCCTGAAGGCCTACATCGCCCAGGCCCGGATGGTGGTGGACCCCATGAACCGCTGGCAGACCTACGGCCCGGCCTTCGAGGAGGCGATTGGAGAAGCCAAAGCCCTGAATCCTGCCAATCCGCGGCCTTACGTGCTGCACGGCTCGTCGCTTTACCATACGCCCGAACAGTTCGGCGGTGGGCTGTCGGCGGCCTGTCCGCTGCTGACTCAGGCCAGCGAAAAATTTGCTACCTTTAAGCCTGCCAGCGAACTGCATCCGAACTGGGGACAGAAAAACATAGAACCCCTCTTGGGCAAGTGCGCGAAATAAGCCTGCACTGATGAACCGCAACGCGAATAAAAATAACCAGCCGGACCCCCTGACGCTGACGCAATTGCTGCGTCAGCGTACCGGGCCGGGTGTGCTGATGGCCATGCTGTTTGGTGCGCTGATCATGTACGGCACCAGCGGCGTCATCTATTTCAGCAATCAGATCATGACAATGAAGGAGCCGCTGCTGGTCCAGATGAACACGTACATCGTGCAGCAGAACCTTGTCGCCGGGGCCGCTTCGGCGCTCCTGACGAGTCTGCTCAGTCCGTGGCTGAACCGGGTGAGCAAGGGCGTTCTCAAACGGCACCTGATCCTGTCGGGCCTGATCGTGCTGGCCTGGATGACGCTGCAAACGGTCGTATTTCTGGCGATAGGGGGCCGTGAGCTGATCGGCGAAATCCGGAGCAAGTATCCGGATTACAACCAGACCGACGCGCCCTGGATGCTGTACATGATCGGCCCTCTGATTGTCTGCAATCTGTTTTATTACTTTCAGCGGCAGGGCCAGCAGATTGATACGAAACTCACCGAGCAGGAATTCCGGCTGATTCAGCTGGAACAGCTCAAGACCCGGGCGGAACTGGACGCCCTGCAGGCCCGGATCAACCCGCATTTTCTGTACAACGCCCTCAACTCCATCGCCAGCCTCGTGCACGACGAACCCGACCGGGCCGAACGCATGGTGCTGCTGCTTTCCAAACTGTTCCGGTACACAACCGGGGTCAAGAACCAGTATTTCAATTCCATCGAAAACGAACTGGAAATGGTGCGGACCTATCTGGACGTGGAGCAGGTCCGTTTCGGCGACCGCCTGACCTACCGCATTGACTTGACGGACGACCGCCTCAAAACCTGCCCCATTCCCCAGTTTCTGCTTCAGCCGCTGGTTGAAAACGCCATCAAGCACGGCATCTCCAAACTGGCCGGACCGGGCGGAATCATCCTGCGCATCGGGCGGGAAGACGGCTGGCTGGCCCTTTGCATTCATGACAACGGACCGCTTTTTCCGGAGCAGCTGGTGGCGGGCTACGGGCTACAGAGCATCCAGGACAAACTGCGCCTGCTGTACGGCGACGACGCCCGTCTGGAAGTGCACAACCAGCCCAAAAAAGAAATTAGTATCAAAATCAAAGCCGACCGGCTGGAGGAGGTAAGCGGCCAGAAAGTCGCTTATGCCGACTAGTTCAGACCCGCCCGTCCGGCCAAAGCCGGATGCATCACTTCGGTTATTAAATCCTTAACAGTCAGCTCAGGCTGACAAATCCTGATTAATCCCTGAATCTGTGTAATTCCGGTTCAGAAATCCACTCATGGAAACCCCACTACGCACCCTTCTCGTCGACGACGAGCCGCTGGCCATCAGTCGGCTGCGGCGTTTGCTGTCGGCTTACCCGGATACCTTTACCATTGTCGGCGAGGCGGCCAACGGGGCCGAGGGGCTGACGGCCGTGGAATCGCTGCGGCCGGAACTGGTCTTTCTGGACATCGAAATGCCGGGGCTGAACGGCTTCGAAATGCTTTCGAAACTGACGTACCTGCCGATGGTCGTTTTCGCAACGGCTTACGACGAGTACGCCGTGCGGGCGTTTGAGGAAAATTCGGTGGATTACCTGCTCAAGCCCATCGAGCCCGAACGACTGGCAAAAACCATTGAACGCATTCGCCACTCCCGGCAGGCCCCGGCGACAGTGACGCCCGACCTCCGCCACCTGCTCGAACTGCTTAAACCCAAAAAAGAACTGCAATCGATTTCGGTCAAGTCCGGCGACCGCATCCTGATCATTCCGCTGACCGACATTGCCTATTTTGAAGCGGAAGACAAATACGTGCTGCTGCACACGACGGACGGGCAGCAGTACTTGACCACCTACACCATCACGACCCTGGAGGAAAAACTGCCGGACACGTTTCTGCGCATCAGCCGTTCCACGCTCATCAACAGCCGCCAGGTCCGGGAAATTCAGCGGTATTTCAACGGCAAATATCTAGTCGGTCTGCGGGACAAAAAGAACACGCAGTTACAGACCGGTAGCGCCTACCATGACAACCTGAAAACGCTGCTGGAGCTGTAGCTCAGGCACTTTTAAGAGCGAGTGCGCCGATGGGCACCGGCGGCGCCGGGCTGGGCGGGTAAGGCTGCAGGACCAGCTGAAACCACGCTACGCTGTGCCAGGCCCCGAACTTGAAGCCGGTATTGCTATACGTGCCGATACGTTCGAAGCCCATCGACTGGTGAAAGGCTTCGCTCTTTTCGTTCGGGAGGGTAATCCCGGCAAACGCGTTGCAGTACCCCTGCGCCCGCAGCAGGTCGAGCAGCCGGGCGTACAGGGTCCGGGCGATGCCCCGGCGGTGCCAGTCCTGATGGATGTACACCGAGGTGTTGGCCGACCATTGGTAGGCGCTCCGTTCGTTATGCCGGGCCGCGTAGGCATACCCGAGCAACCGCCCTTCCGATTCGGCGACCAGATAAGGAAACTGCTGCCGGATGGCCTCGATCCGGCCGGTAAAGTCGGCCAGGTCCGGCACCTCGTACTCAAACGAAATGATAGAATCGGTGATGTAAGGCGCATAAATGGCCAGCAGGGCCGGTGCGTCCTCGGGGGTCGCGAATCGAATGGTTATCATACCCGTCAAAATAGGAAAAAACCGCTGGGGGAAGCCGGACCACCCGTTGACGAATGGTTTTCAAAAAAAAGATAATTCGAATAAATTTCCGAAAGAACGCCGGCCCCCCAATCCGCTGGTCCTTCAATCCCTATTTTTTCGTAACTTGCAGTCTGATTCTGAACGGCCCTGCCAGAGCGGGCCTATTTTGTTAATTTTTGTTAAAAACGAATCCGGCTGAATGAAAGAACTCATTGACCTGAGCAATCTGCCCCGACACATTGCCGTTATTATGGACGGAAACGGACGCTGGGCAAAACAAAAGGGCGCTGCGCGGGTATTTGGTCACCGGAATGCCATTAAGGCCGTCAGGGAAGTTACAGAGGGCTGTGCGGAACTGGGCGTGAAACACCTGACGCTCTACACTTTTTCAACCGAAAACTGGGGTCGTCCGAAGCTGGAGATCGACGCCCTGATGCAACTGCTGGTGCATACCATCCGGGCCGAAATCCCGACGCTGATGGAAAACAACGTGCGCCTGTCGACCATCGGTGATACCAAGACACTGCCGGGCTCGTGCCGCAATGAACTCGACGAGGCCATGCGGCTGACGGAGAACAACACGGGGCTGAACCTGATTCTGGCGCTGAGCTACAGCGGAAAATGGGACCTCGTGGAGGCCACGCGCAAAATCGCCGCGCAGGTAAAAGCCGGCCTGCTGTCGCCCGAGCAGATTGACGAAGACACCATCAACCAGGCGCTGGCTACCGAAGGCATTCCCGACGTGGATCTGATGATCCGGACGGGCGGCGACCATCGCATCAGCAACTTTATGCTCTGGCAACTGGCGTATGCCGAGTTGTACATCATCAACGACGTGTTCTGGCCGGATTTCCGGAAACCGCACCTCTGGGAGGCCGTACTGACCTATCAGGGCCGTGAACGGCGGTTTGGCAAAATCAGCGAACAGTTGGTCAAGTAATCCGCAACGTTTCCCGGAAGAATCCCGTCCTTTACGGGGTACGATTTGCAACCCTTTGCGGGAACCAGGGGTCTTCTGTTCCGAGTTACAGGGTAAATATGAAACCGATAGGTAATCCTTTGAAAAACATCTTTTTATCAGGTATTCGCCGAACCACCGCAACGGGTCTTTTCCTTGCGGTTGTTCTGGCTTCGGTTACCCTGCAGGCGCAGGTTCGGCCGGGCATCGGCGTAGGAGTCGGCGCGGGAAGCACACCGGCTCCGGCTACTGAGGTTTTCGACCCGGCAAACCCGAAAGAATACGAAATCGCCGGCCTGACGGTCACAGGCAACAAATACCTGGACCCCAACTCGCTGCTTTCGCTGACCGGCCTGAAGGTGGGCGACAAAATCCGGATTCCGGGCGAGGCCGTGGCGAGTGCCATCAACAAACTCATGCGGTCGGGCCTGCTCGAAACCGCCGAATTCCTCGCCACCCGCATCGACGGCAGCCAGGTCTTCCTGAACGTGGAAATCCGCGAACAGCCGCGCCTCTACAAAGTTGAATTTCTGGGTATCCGGAAAGGCGAACAGGACGCCCTGAAAGACAAGGTCAAACTGAACCTCGGCCGTCTGGTATCCAGCACGATCATCAAGAACACCCAGCTTAGTGTCCGGAAGTTCTTTGTCGAAAAAGGCTACCTGAACACGAAGGTCCGCATCAATACCGTCTCCACTGACAGCGCCCGCAACTACGCGACGATGCGGGTGCTCATCGACAAAGGCTCGAAAGTAAAGATTAACGACATCGACATCCGGGGCCGTGAGCAACTGGAAGAGGACAAAGTCCGGATGAAGATGAAAGGCACCAAGGAGTCCCGCTTCGGCCGCCTGTTTACGCCTTCCAAGTTTATCCCGAAAAAGTTCGAGGAAGACAAACAGAAGGTGCTTGACTTCTACAACAAGGAAGGCTACCGCGACGCCACCATCACCTTCGACTCGGTGTATGCACACGACAGCAAGAGCGTGAACATCATCATGAACATCGAGGAAGGACCGAAATACTACGTGCGTTCCATCGACTGGGAGGGCAACTACCTTTACACCGACGAGCAGCTGACGCAGATTCTGGGTCTTAAGAAAGGCGATATCTACAGCAAGGAAGATATCGAAAAGAAAAAGAACGGCAACCCGGGTGGTGACCTGAGTTCGGCGTACATGGACCGCGGTTACCTGTACTTCAGCGCTGATGATGTCATCAAGAGCGTCGAAGGCGATTCCATCGACATCGAGTTCCGGATTTTCGAAGGAAAGCAGGCGACCATCAACCGCATCATCCTGAACGGCAACACGAAGACGAGTGACCACGTCGTGCTCCGGGAAATCCGGACGCTGCCGGGGCAGAAGTTCAGCAAAACGGACATCATCCGGACGCAGCGCGAACTGGCCACGCTCGGCTACTTTGACCCCGAAAAAATCGGCATCAACCCGGTTCCGCAGCCGGACGGAACGGTGGACATCGAGTACACGGTGGAAGAAAAACCGTCGGACCAGATTGAGCTTTCCGGTGGCTGGGGTGGTTTCGTCGGCTTCGTCGGGACGCTGGGTCTGGTGTTCAACAACTTCTCGGCCAAGAACATTGGCAACCTGAGCGCGTGGAAACCGCTGCCGGCGGGCGACGGGCAGAAACTGGCCCTGCGCTTCCAGGCAAACGGTCGGCAGTTCCAGACGTATTCGCTGACGTTTACGGAGCCCTGGCTGGGCGGCCGTCGGCCGAACGCCTTCTCGGTTGCGCTGAGCCATACCGTATTCCAGCAGTTCAACCAGTTCGACATTTACTCGCGGGGAAGTTCGCTCCGGAACGCAACGGCTTTCGGGTCGTACTCCAACACGATGATGTCGCTGTCACTGGGTCGCCGCCTGCGGTTCCCCGACGACTACTTCACGCTGAGCCACGCGCTGACGTTCCAGCGCTACGGGCTGAACAACCTGAACCTGTTCTACATCTCCGATCCAGAAACGGGCCAGGAGTTCAACAACGGGATTTCAAACAGCTTCCTGTTCAACACGACCCTGTCGCGGAACAGCATCGACAATCCACAGTTCCCGCGGGGTGGTTCGTCGTTCTCGCTGAGCGGGTCGCTGACGCCGCCGTACTCCCTGTTCCGGAATGGTCCGCAGCCGACCGACCTCAACAAGCGTTTCCGCTGGGTAGAATACCACAAGTGGATGTTTGATGCGAGCTGGTTTGCAACCGTAACGGGTAAACTGGTGCTGAACGCCCGCGCCCACATGGGCTTCCTCGGCCGCTACGGCCCGAGTACGGATTTCAGCCCGTTCGAGCGTTTTGTGCTGGGTGGTTCCGGTCTGGCCGGTACGGGGATGTTTGCCCTGGCGCAGGACATCATCGGTCTCCGCGGCTACGACGACCGCAGCGTATACACGGGCCGTCCGGGCATTCTGCCCTCGGCTAACGAGCGCCAGCGGGGCGGTATCGCCTATAACAAATACGTGATGGAACTGCGATACCCGGTATCGCTGAACCCGTCGGCGACGATCTTTGTCCTGGGCTTCCTCGAAGCCGGAAACAACTGGGGCAGCTTCAAGAATTTCAACCCGTTTGATCTGAAGCGGTCGGCCGGTTTCGGAGCCCGGATTTTCATGCCTGCGTTCGGTCTGATCGGGATTGACTACGGCTACGGTTTCGACCCGAATCCGGGTGCGCAGCGGAACCAGCCAGGCGGTCAGTTCCACTTCACGATTGGTCAGCAGATTCGTTAAAAAAACCGGCCGGTGTTTAAACCCACCGGCCGGTTTTTGTTCCAAGAAACGACTCTCGGCCACGGCTTCACCCTGTCAGCGGCAACAAGCTCTGACAGGATTCGGATAGCCTGAATCTGGTACGGAAAACCCTGTCAGGGCCTGCAGCCGGTGACGGGGGGGAGGGCCGATTTAAGCACAATTTAATACGAACCGGGGCCTCTTTTCGTTGTAAGCGGGAACGCCGCGACTCAGAAAGACGTTATTGATTATCAGACGATTGTTCTCCCTGGCTTTGCGGAAAAACCAACCGGCTAATATGAAGAAACTGTTGTTTTTAGTAACTTTGTGTTTCCTTACCGTAGTGGGACCGGCACAGGCCCAGAAGTTTGGGTACGTCGACACAGAGTTTATCACCGGAAAGATGCCCGCGTACCAGAAGGCGTTGACGGAAGTAGACCGGTTTGCGGATAAATGGTCGAAGGACATTCAGGATAAGTACACGGAGATCGACCGGCTGCAGAAAGCCTACCAGGCGGAAGAAATCCTGCTGACCGACGAGATGAAGCGGGAACGCCTCCGGGTCCTTTCGGACAAAGAGCGTGAAGCACGCGAATATAACAACAAGGTCTTTGGGTACGAAGGCCTGTTGTTTCAGAAGAAAAAGGAATTGATGAAGCCCGTAATGGACGAAGTCAACCGGGCTATCGAGAAAGTAGCTATCCTGAAGAAGCTGAACTTTATGTTTGATAAAGCCAGTGATTTTGTGATGCTCTATACCGACCCCCGTCACGATTATACGGATTATGTGATGGAGGAGCTTGGTCTGGGAACGGACCAGAGACAACGAAGCAGTACGGCAGACGCGGCGGCCAGTGCCCCAACGGCAACAACCGACAACGCTCCGAAACCGAACACAAAAACAACGCAAAAACCTAAATAACTTACGAATCGAATGAAGAATAAACTCATTCTGGCTGCCCTGGCAGCAGGGTTGATGGTAGGAGCAGGCAACGCGCAGGCACAGGCTCAACAGCCGGTTTCTGCCGCTACACCCGCCGCGACTGCAATTAAGATTGGCTACACCAATATTGATTATATCCTGGGTAACATGCCGGAAAGCAAGGACATTCAGAACCAGCTCGGCATCCAGCGCACCCAACTGGAGAACGCATACAATGCTAAAGTGAAGGAATTCCAGGACAAACTGGCTACGTACGAGAAAGGTGCTGCTACCATGACCGACGTAATCCGGGCGGACCGCGAAAAAGAGTTGCAAAACCTGCAGCAGCAGATTCAGGAGTTCCAGCGTAATTCGGAAGAGTCGCTGCAGAAGAAGTACACCCAGCTGGTGAACCCAGTGCTGCAGAAAATCCAGACGAACATTGATGCCGTTGCCAAAGAGAACGGGTACACGCACGTCTTCAATCTGGACGCGGGTACGGGCACCACGCCGATCCTGCTGTACGCAACCAAGGAGTCGGATATTACCGAACTGGTGTTCAAGAAAATGGGTGTGACGCCGCCGTCGGCTCAGCCCGCTGCCGCGGCTCCGGCCCAGCAGGGTGGAGCGGCCAACCGGCCCGCCGCCCCCGCTCCCAAGACCGGGGCAACGACGCCGAAGAAGAACTAATCATGAACTGAATGTTTGTGAGAGAGCCGCCCGTATACCGGGTGGCTCTTTTGTTTTGATAATATGTTAAGTGAGAAAAGTGCAACTTTTTTAGCCTCTCTGTTGGCATTATCAGACATTCTAACGGCATAGTACAGATTTCATAAAATCTATCCCTTACTTTTACGTTACCATTTTAAATCAACGGTTAGCTTACTCATCATGCGGAAAGCGATAGGAATAGGCATTGCTGCAGGGCTATTATTATTGGGAAACACAAGTAACGCACAGGAAACAAAAGGACTTCAGATTGTTTTACCGCAGCAGGCCGGCTGGACAACCGTGTCGGAAGGGCGTACCATTGACGTGCATCTGAAAGCGGTCGGTGCCAAGACAGATTCATTGAGTTATAGCATTGCGGAAGGTCGCGTGGAAGGCATGAATCTCGATTCGACCGGGCATTTCGTCTGGACTCCCAGCTACGACCTGGCCGAGCGTCCCAACACCACAAAGACCATCGGGATACTTTTTGAGGTCCGCAATACGCAGGGAGACAGGGCTACCCAGCAGGTGGAGTTCAAAGTCCAGCACGTCAACCGCCCGCCCATAGTTGGCGAGTTGCGGCCCTTCTACGTCCGTTACAAAACGCTGAACACCTACAAAATGGACCCGGCGCTGGTAAAGGACGAAGACGGTGACCCGCTGGTGTTCATTCCCATCACGGACCAGATGCCGGAAGGCTCCAAGCTTTCGGCCCAGGGGGAACTGACCTGGCAATTGTCCCTCAACCAGTTCAACAAACTGAAAAGCCAGCCGCTTTACATTGAGTTCTGGGTCGAAGACCAACCCGCCAAAGCCCGGACCAAAGGACGGCTGAAGGTCGAGGTGACGTCCATGGACCTGCCGCCTGAAATTTCCCTCATTCCAAAAGATACCCGCATCCGCATCAAGGAAAACGGCACCGTTAACCTCAAATTCTACCTGACCGACCCCAACGGCGACGACGATATTTCCGCCTTCGATCTGGTGTCGGAAGACCAGCGCGTGCCCAAATCCGCCTTGGTGAAGAACACCCAGAATCAGTATGAGTTTATCTGGACGCCTGGCTACGATTTTGTAAAAGACCCGCTGGATACGCTCAGCTTTCAGATGGTGTTTTTTGCCCTGGACAAGGCGCAGAACCGCGAAGAAAAGCGGCTCACGTTTACCATCCAGAATACGATAAACGACATGGAGCGCGACCGCTATCTGTACGGGCAGTACCGGCAGGCGATCGTCAGCGCCTGGAACCTGCTGACCCAGCTTCAGGAAAAAGAAGAAGAACTAAAAAAGAGTTACCGCAAGGCCAAAAAGGGCAAGCGGAACCGCTCGATGGTCAACGCTTCGCTGGGCGCCGTGACGGGCGTGGCTCCTACCATTGCGGCCAACAACAAGAATACGAACGTGCAGACGAATCTGCGCTACGTCTCGGCCGTTGGCGGCACGGCCGTTATGACCATGGGCACTCTCGAAGCGACGGAGGTTATCGGCAAATCCATGAAAGACCTGCTCGACCGCTTTAATTACGTAATGAACAAAAAGAGCGAGATTCAGAACAAAGGCGATTTCTTTGCCCGTGAATTTGCCCTCCGCTCCGCCCGCCGTGACCGCGAGTTTATCCGGAAACTGGACGAGTTCAAACAATCGCTGAGCCTGTCGGGACTCGTTGCTTTGGAACTGGACGCCGGCTGGGAGAACAAGAAAGAAGCCACCGATAAGGCCATCAAGCGGACATTCAAGGATTTTGCGCCGCTGGAAGAAACCCAGTAGGCCTGCGACTTAACCAAAAAAGCCCGCCGGTTCAAACCGGCGGGCTTTTTTGTTGTTTGAGACCGCTTAAAAACGCGGGTTATTTTCCAGACCGGTGTTGGGGTCCGCTTCCGGAGTGCTGCTGGTGTTTTCGTTCGGCTGGTCGGCCGGGAATTCGGCGTCCATCTCCGCGGCGGGCAGCACAGCCGCTTCGTTGGCGTTCGGCTCATCCTGCAGCAACCCTTCGTCCTCGTGTTCTTCGTGGAAAAAGCGGCTCTGGAAAAAGAGAATAATGCAAACGCCGACAAAAATGCAGGAGTCGGCAATGTTGAAAATCGGCATCGAAAAATAACTGCCTCCGAAGACCGGCAGCCAGTCGGGCAGTATGCCTTCCCACAGATCGAAATAGATCATGTCGATCACCTGTCCGTGGAACCAGGGCGTTGGGGCGTCGTAAGGAGCATTGTTGAGCAGCACGCCGTAGAACGTACTGTCGATGACGTTACCGACTGCGCCCGCCAGAATCATGGACATGGCCCAGAGCAGTCCGTCCGGCGCGCCGCGCCGGGCCAGATGGACGAGGTACCAGGTGATACCGCCCATTGCCAGCAGCCGGAACATGCTCAGCATCAGCTTTCCGTATTCGTGGCCCAGCTGCATGCCGAAGGCCATCCCGGGATTCAATACATACTGCAGTTTCAGCCAGTTGCCAATCAGGCCGATGATGTTAGGCTGGACATAAAAATGCATCCAGAGCTTAACGGCCTGGTCCAGCAGGATAAGCGCCAGACAGAGTACGAAAAATTTCAGCGGACTTTTCTTAACCATATTCTGCAAAAATAGCAAAAAGCCCGGTTGGTCATACTGTCAGGGGACCAACCGGGCTGCTTCCTTTATCGGAACCGGCACTTTTATTGACTAACTGCCTGAATTAAATTTTGTTGCCATGCGCAGCCGACTAACATCCCCGGCGGCGTTTCAGCTCACTGCGAACCAGCAGAAACTCGCGGCTCGTCTGCCCGGCGATCGACTTGTTTTCGTCAGCCCGGCGGAACAGATACGGCATAACCGCCTCTACCGGGCCGTAGGGGACGTATTTGGCCACATTGTAACCGGCGCTGGCCAGATTGAACGAAATGTTATCACTCATGCCCAGCAGCTGCGCAAACCAGATGTGCGGATCGTTGGGAGCAATACTCAGCTTTTTCATCTGTTCGGTGCAGTACTGACAGCTGTATTCGTTGTGCGTTCCCAGACAAATCGAAACGACGTCCCGGTTTTCCAGACAGAAATCGATGGCCAGGTTGAAATCGCGGTCCGTATCTTCCTTGGTCGGGTGAATGGGGTCCTGGTATTCTTCCTCGTGCGAACGGATGCGTTCCTTTTCGATGTAGGCGCCCCGGACGAGCTTGGCCCCGAGCAGATAACCGTTTTTGCGGGCGTTCTCCGTTTCGGTCTTCAGGTGAATCAGGCTTTCCCAGCGGTAAAGCTGGTAGGTGTTGTAGACGATACACCGCTGCCGATTGTAGCGGGCCATCATTTCGTAAGTCAGGGAGTCGATGGTGTCCTGGAACCAGCTTTCCTCGGCGTCCACAAAAATGCGGACATTCCGGTCGTGGGCGTGGCGGCAGAGCTTATCCATCCGCTGGCGTACGCGTTCGTAAGCGGCCTTGTCTTCGTCCGTCAGGCTGTTGCTGCTCTGGACCCGCTCCAGCAGGTCCGCCGAGCCGATTCCCGTTACTTTGAAAACGGAGAACGGAATTTCGGTAGCTCCTTTGGCCCGGTCGATGGTCCGGAGAATTTCGGTAACGGTCAGGTCAAAACTCTTCTCGTCATCTTCGCCTTCCACCGAGTAATCGAGGATGGTTCCGATATGCGCTTTGTCGAGAGACTTGATTGTTTTTTCGCAATCCTCAATGGTCTCGCCGCCGCAGAATTGTTCGAAAATTGTGCCTTTTATGATTTTTTTGATTGGCAGATGGAGGCGAAGGGCCAATTTTATAAAAAAAGTCCCTATATTTACCAGCCATCCTTGATTCATCAACGCAAACAGCCAATACGTTTTACGAAGTTTCCGGTCTGACTGGGAAGCGAAGGCAATGGACGTGTCCTCAAAAGAGACGGAAGCTGACTTGGCAGCAGTCCGTGGGTCGGACGTAATCATAGAAGATTTGCTTCGGTTTGACATGGTTAGCGTCTGGGCACCGACGTAAGTGGCCGAAAGTTATCGATTGTTTTCGGAAAACAGTCCACAATCTATAAACTTGTTTAGCAACTGGTTTGTTGTGGTGCAATTCAGGGGCGCAAATTTAGCTGTAATTCAGCAATTTCCCCCCAGAGAATACCAAAAAAAGTGTACAAATAGTTCCCTATAGATTTTTAGTAGTAACCTGAATTACGTACGCCTATGAAGCCGAGTTTGGATGTCCTGCCGCTGAATAGCTGGATTGAGACCAATGGCAAGCCTCTGATTATCGCAGGACCGTGCAGCGCCGAGACGGAGGAGCAATTAGTGGAAACGGCCCGCCAACTGGCACAGCTGAATGCCGTGCACGTCATCCGGGCGGGTGTCTGGAAACCGCGCACCCGGCCGGGCAGCTTTGAAGGAATGGGAGAGAAGGCTCTGCCCTGGATTCAGCGGGCCAAGGAAGAAACCGGTCTGCCGTTTGCCGTAGAAGTCGCTACCCCCGAGCATATTGAACTGGCCCTGAAATACGGAGTGGATATCCTGTGGGTTGGTGCCCGCACGACCGTAAACCCGTTTAACGTTCAGGAAATCGCCGATGC
Source organism: Tellurirhabdus rosea (assembly GCF_026278345.1). NCBI lineage: Bacteria > Pseudomonadati > Bacteroidota > Cytophagia > Cytophagales > Spirosomataceae > Larkinella > Larkinella roseola. Next base: position 2,053,143 of record NZ_CP111085.1, on the reverse strand, counting down.
CCTCCGGGGTGTAGATGTGCCCGTGCTGGTGAAAAACCCCGTGAATCCGGACCTGGCCCTCTGGGTCGGTGCCTTTGAGCGGATTGCCGGATCCGGTATTTCCAAGCTGGGAGCTATTCACCGGGGCTTCTCAACGGGTGAAGCGAGCAAGTACCGCAACATCCCGATGTGGCAGATGGCCATCGAACTGAAAGATATGTTCCCGAACCTGCCGATCATCGGCGACCCGAGCCACATGGCCGGGAAACGGGCATACCTGCAGGAACTGGCCCAGATGTCGATGGACCTCAACTACGACGGCCTCATTGTCGAATCGCATATCGATCCGGACAACGCCTGGAGCGACGCGGCCCAGCAGTTGACGCCCGCCGCGTTCGGCGAAATGCTCGACCACCTCCAGATTCGCCACGTTGATTCGGCCAACCTGGAATTCAAAGGCGCCCTGGAGCAGATCCGTCAGAAAATCGACAACGTAGACCGTCAGCTGATCGAAATGCTCGGTGCCCGGATGGCGCTGGTCGAAAAACTGGCCGAGTACAAGCGCGACAACAACGTGACTGTTTTCCAGCCCGAGCGTTGGAAAGAGGTTCACGAAAGCCGCGCCAAACTGGGCAAGAAAATGGGCCTGTACCCCGAACTCGTGGAGGAGATCTACAAAATCATCCACATGGAATCGATCCGGAAGCAGACCGAAGTCATGAACAGCAACACGCAGAGCGCGTAGTGTGATAGAAGCCGAAAAGCAAGGCCGTGGGTGTTCAGACGCTCACGGCCTTGCTGTTTTATTTCAGCCTCAACGGCAGATTGGTCCGGTTGTAGGAGCCAAAACAGCCCAGCCCTCCGTTGATACTGCTCGGAATCAGGACCGGCTCGGCAAAAGGATTGCCGCCCGTCTGGTTCTGCCGCGTCACCGCTTCGTGATACCGGTAATAGTTCTCGTCCGTGTGGAGCAGGTCAACCGAAAAGGAAGCCTCCCGAAACGTATCCAGAATCTGCCGGAAAGTAGTTGACGTGCCGGTTGTTCCCATCAGGAAAAAGCCCCGGCTGGAAATCAGCAGCTGGCCGTCGTTCTGCCGGTCGTCCACGAGATCGCGGGTTTCCTCGTTCCGGGAGAAGTTAATCAGGTTCTCCGCGCGTGCGGCCTGCGCCGGACTGGCGGGCCGGTAACGAAACAGACCGGCGACCCGGTAATAATTGGCGCTTCCGGTCGGGTCATTCCACCGCAGCCGCACAAAATACTCTTTGCTTCGCCGCCCATCCCGGAAAGTCTGCGTCGAGTCCAGCAGCAGGTCCTGCGGAGTTACCGGAGCCGGAACCGTCGTGCGGGCCGTCACCTGGCGGCCGTCGGGTGCCCGGACCGTGAGGGTGTAGGTCCGCCCCGCCTGAATCGGGAAGTCTTTGGTCCGAACAAAATAAAACAGCTGGGCCGCATTCTGGCTGGAATTCTGCTGGAACGTCGCTTCCCGGCTGCCGTCGGAAATCGTCAGGGTCGCGTTGGCGACAAACCGAAAGCCGTTTGATTCTTCTCCCAATACGGGCCGGGAAAGGGAAACGACCGCCCTCAGCATCGTATCCTGCGGCGAAATAAAGCTCATCACGACCAGTTTTTCTGGCTCTTTGGTCAGATAACTGGGGTCCACTTCCTGCCGGAGGCTGTCGCAGGCTCCCAGCAGAAGCACCAAAAGAGGATAAATATACTTTTTCATCGGAATCAGAACTTAAAGAGGTAGCTAAGCGAAGGCACGACGGGGAAAACCGAATACCGGTACAGAACCGTCTTCAACGGCTGGTTGGCCCCCTGTTCCTTTAGGTCGAGGTCATAGAAGAACGGATTGCGGCGGTTGTACAGGTTATACACGCTCAGTTCCCAGGTGCGCTCGTGGTATTTTTTCTTTTTATGAAACTGAATGCTCAGGTCCATGCGGTGATAAGGTTCGGCCCGGAAGCTGTTTTTCTGCGTGCCGTATTCGTTGACCTGATCGCCATTATCCAGGCCGGGAGCAGGCGAGCCGCCGAAATACGGGTCCCGAAGCGGCAGGTGCCGGTAGGCCCGAAACTGCCCGGTCGGAACGGTCAGGGCCTGTCCGGTGCCGTACACCCAGGTCCCGGAAAGCGTAATGCGCGGGCTTAGTTCGTAAATACCCACCAGCGAAATGTCGTGGCGGCGGTCGTAGCGCGGATAAAACTTCTGGCCGAAATTCAGCTCCGGAAACTGCCACTGCGTCCAGGAAAGCGTGTAGCCGGCCCAGCCCGAAAACCGGCCCACTTTCTTCTGCAGCAGCATTTCGGCGCCATACGACCAGCCGCGACCCGTCGTGACGTTGTCTTCCCAGCTTACTTTGTCGGCAGAATTCGGGTCGTTGATCAGCAGAAAACTGGCGCCTTCCCGGTAGTTGATGATGTTGTTCATTGTCTTGTAATAACCTTCCACCGTCAGCGTCAGGCCGCTTTTGGTAAAGTCTTTGGCCAGCCCGGCGGCGAGCTGCTCCGATTGCTGGGGCTTGATGCGGTCTGTGGTCGGGACCCAAAGGTCCGTCGGCAGGCCGATGCCGGTGTTCGACAGCAGGTGTACGTACTGGTTCATCAGCGCGTAAGAAGCCTTCAGCGACAGGTCCGGGTTGAGCCGAAAGGCCCCCGACAACCGGGGCTCAGGCCGGAAGTAGTTGACGTTCCGGTGCACAAAATGGCTCAGGCGAAGCCCGCCGTTGAAGCGCCAGCGGTCCGTCGGTTTCCAGGTATCCTCGGCGTAGATGCCCGATTCCAGCACGTTGATGGCGTCGATAGCCGTCCGAAACTGGTTGATGTCCGTATTTTTCAGCACAATGGCGCTGGGCGTAAACCGGTGGTAAAGGCTTTGCACCCCGAAGCGCAGCGAGTGCTGCGGGCTGGGGTAGAAATCCACATCGTACTTCAGGGAAAAATCACGGATGCCGGACGAGTACCGCAGCGAAAACGCATCCTGGCCGAGGCCGTTCTGCTCATCCGATTCAATGCCAAATTTGTAATCACTGAAAATCAGGGATAGGTTCGAAAACAGCCGCTGCGAAAACAGGTGATTCCAGCGAAGCGTGCCGGTAGCGTTGCCCCAGTTGATGCCGATGTTGACTCCTTCCTGCCGGTCGCGGACGTAAAACCGGTCGCGGCCGAAATACCCGCTGAGGTAGAGTTTGTTCTTCGGGCCAAAGTCGTAATTGACCTTGGCATTGAGATCGTAGAAGTAATAACCCGCCAGCACCTGCCCGTCGGACTGCTTTTTGATGATCGGCCGGGCGACAAAGTCGAGGTACGTCCGGCGGCCGGAGATGAGGAACGAAGACCGGGCGGGCTGCCCTTTTTTGAAACGCAACGGCCCTTCCAGCGTCAGCCGGGAGGCAATCAGTCCGCCGCCGCCTTCGCCATGCAGGCGTTCCTTGTTGCCGTCTTTCAGGTTCAGTTCTATCACCGACGAAAGCCGTCCGCCAAACCGGGCCGGGAAGCCGCCTTTGGTCAGTTCGACGCTTTTGAGGGCATCTCCGTTGAAAACCGAGAAAAAGCCAAACAGATGGTTGGCGTTGTAGACAATGGCGTCGTCGAGAATAATCAGGTTCTGGTCGGGTCCGCCGCCGCGCACATAGATGCCGGTACTGCCTTCCGAGCCTTTCTGCACACCGGGCATCAGTTGCAGGACTTTAAGAACGTCTTTTTCGCCCATCAGCGCCGGAATCTTCCGGATTTGCGCCACCGGCACGTCAATCTGGCTCATCTGCGGCGTTTCGCTGACCTTTTCCTCGTTGCGGCTCCCGCTCACGACCACCTCCGTCAGCACCCGCCCCGCCGTCAGGTGAACGGACAACTCCCGGTTTTTTTGCAGAGAAAGCGATTGCAGGACCGTTTCGTACCCTACAAACGAAAACGCCAGCGTCAGACTGTCGCGGGCGGGCAGCGTCAGGGAATAAAAGCCATAGGTATTGGTCGTGGTCCCGATGGAAGTGCCCGGAATCCGGACGCTGACGCCGATGAGGGCCTCTTCACTACTGGTCTCGCGCACGTACCCGCTGACGGTAAAACGCTGTCCGGGAGGCTGGGCACGGGCGTTATCAGGAATAAAGAAAAGAAAAAGGGCAAGCAGGAAAAGATACTTCATAAAAGGGAGCGAGGCTTCGGATATGGTACGAGTAAAGAGCTCAATTCGTATGTAAGGGTTGGAAAATAGACCGCCCGGACCCCTTTTTATTACTTTTTTGGATAAACGGTCAATGTCCTGAAACAAAAGCGGATAAATCGGGTAAATAGGTAAGGAAACAAGTTTCTATCCGCATTATTGGTCTGCCATTATGCTCAAATTCGATAAACTTTCACTGAATATACCCGAAACCAACAAACCCCGGGTCGTCATCATCGGCGGCGGGTTTGGCGGAATCAACCTGGCCAAACGGCTCAACGGCCGCGATTTTCAGGTGGTTATGTTTGACAAACAGAACTACCACGGCTTCTGGCCGCTGCTCTATCAGGTCGCAACCGCGGGCCTCGAACCGGACGCCATTGCCGAACCTCTCCGGAAGATGTTCGACGAGGACTACGAAGATTTCCATTTCCGCCTCGTGCGGGTGACGGGCGTGAATCCGGCGGCGAAAACGGTCCAGACCCTGATCGGGGAACTGCGGTACGATCACCTGGTCATCGCGACCGGTACCAAGCCGAACTTCTTCGGAAACAAGGAAGTGCAGAAATACTCATTTCCGCTGAAGACCGTTCCGGAGGCGCTGAATCTGCGGTCGCAGCTGCTGCAATCGTTCGAGCAGGCCAGCATCACCAAAGACCCGGATACCCGGCAAAGCCTCCTGAATTTCGTCATTGTCGGGGCCGGTCCGACGGGCGTGGAACTGGCGGGGTCGCTGGCCGAGATGCGCAAGCACGTACTGCCGGGCGATTATCCGGGTCTGGATTTCAGCAAAATGAACATCTACCTCATTGAGGGAATGGACCGGGTGCTGCCGCCGATGTCGCCCGAAGCCAGTGAAAAAACGCACAAGTACCTCGACAGCATGGGAATCGCCATTAAGCTCAAAACGCTGGTGGACACCTACGACGGGCAGCTCGTCAAGCTGAAAACCGGGGAAACCATTCCGGCCCACACGCTCATCTGGGCGGCGGGCGTCTCGGGTGCGCTGGTGGAAGGCATTCCCGCCGAAACGGTCGAACGGGGCCGGATTCTGGTCAACGAATTCAATCAGGTGAAGGGCTATCCGGAGATTTATGCCATCGGCGACGTGGCGATGATGAAAACCGAGAAATTCCCGAACGGGCATCCGGGCGTAGCCCAGCCGGCGATTCAGCAGGGAAAGCACCTCGCCAAAAACCTGCGTCGCCTGCTGAAGAACGAAAAAATGGAGCCGTTCGAGTACCTCGACAAAGGCTCGCTGGCCATCATCGGCCGCAACCGGGCCGTGGCCGACCTGCCCGGTAACATCCATCTGGGCGGGTTTCTGGCCTGGGTTATCTGGCTGTTTATCCACATTTATTACCTGATCGGCTTCCGCAGCAAGCTGATCGTACTCAGCAACTGGATTTACCGTTTCTTCACTTACGAACGGGGCACGCGCCTCATCATTCGGCCGTTTGTCCGAAAGGAGGAACCGGAAAAAGAGCCGACACAATATGTGGTGGGAAACGAAATGGGCTGATTCAAATCGAAAAACAAATGCCATTTCTCCGAGAAATGGCATTTGTTTTTCGATTTGAATAGTATTGTTAAAAACTACCGACCCTGCATGAAAAGAATTCTGCTTGCTGTTCTGCTACTCGGAGCGGTGCCGCTCGGCTGGGCGCAGACCAACGCCACACCCAACGCGGATACCGTCAAAGCCGGCCCCTACGACATGGGCAAGATGTGGACCTTCGACAACCCGCCGAAGGACTATTTCCGCAGGACCTACAACTTCACCCCCGACGACAAATGGTTTGAAGAATCCCGGCTGGCCTCGCTGCGGTTCGCTTCCTACTGCTCCGCCTCGTTTGTCTCGCCCGACGGACTGGTGATGACCAACCACCACTGCGCCCGGGAATCCGGTACGGGTGTGCAGCGAAAAGGCGAAGACCTCAACAATAGCGGCTTTTACGCCAAAACCCTCGCCGAGGAGCGCAAGGTACCCGGTCTGTACGTGGACCAACTGTTGCGGCTGGAGGACATCACCGCCCGGGTGCAGACGGCCATGGGCACCGGTTCGGAAGCCGAGCAACTGGGCCGCCGGGAGCAGGAATTTGAAAAAATCAAAGCCGAATACGCTAACCGGGAAGGCTGGAAGGGGCTGGAATTGCAGACGATCACGTTCTATAACGGTGGCCGCTATTCGCTCTATGGCTTCAAGCGGTACAACGACGTGCGGCTGGTATTCATGCCCGAACTGCAGCTCGGCTTCTTCGGCGGTGATTACGATAACTTCACGTATCCGCGTTACAACCTCGACTGCTCGTTTTTCCGGGTGTACGACAACGGCAAGCCGCTTCGGACGACGCACTACTTCAAATTCAATACGAACGGGCTGAAGGAAGGCGACCCGATTTTTGTCATCGGCAATCCGGGCAGCACGGAGCGGCTGAAAACGGTGGCCGAACTGGAATTCGACCGGGATTTGTCCATTCCGTATCAGGTACAGGTGTACCGCAACCGGGCCGACGCGCTGGCGGCCTACAATGCCACGGCTAAAAACGACAGCATTCAAAATCAGATATTCAGTCTGGAAAACAGCCTCAAAGCCACGCAGGGTCAACTCGACGGTTTGCGCGACCCGTATCTGATGGCCCGAAAAGCCGCCTTTGAACGTCAGTTCAGGATGGATGTCCGGGCCAAGAACCTGACCGACCGGCTGCGTCTCTGGGACGACATTGCCGCCAACGTAACCAACCAGCGGAAGTATTTCCGGGATGCTTCCCTGTTCAATCCGACCGGAATTGTGCGGGGCGAATTGCTGGCATTTGCTCAGCTGATGCAGTTGTATGCCCAGTCGGCGGCCACCAACCCGGCGCAGGCGGACCGCATCCGGGGGCTGCTGGAAGTGCCGAAGCTGATGTCACGTTCGCTGGAAGAAGCTTTTCTGGCCGCCCATCTGACAGAAGCACGAGCCGCGCTGGGGCCGGACGATGCCTACGTAAAAGCGGCGCTGAACGGTCGAAATCCCCGCGAAGCCGCCGCTTACCTGATGCAGAACACCAAATTAATGGACGCCGCTGTGGTCAGCGATCTGCTAACCAAAGGCGCAACGGGCATTGCCGCCAGCAACGACCCGCTGCTGCAACTGGCCCGGATTGCGGCCCCGCGTTTTCAGGAAGCCGCCGGAAATTTACAGGGAGGTGAGGAGCAGCTTGAAGTCCTGCGGGGCAATCTGGGGCGGCTGTTGTACGATGTGTACGGCACCACCATCCCTCCCGACGCTACCTTCTCGCTCCGCATCAACGACGGCATTGTCCGCAGTTATCCGTACAACGGCACCATCGCGCCGATTCAGACGACCTTTGCCGGCATGTACGAGCGGAATTATTCGTTTAGCGACCGGTATCCGTGGAATCTGCCCGCCCGCTGGAAAAATCCGCCGTTGTCGCTGCTGCGCCAGCCGATGAATTTCATTTCGACAAACGATATTATTGGAGGAAACTCCGGGAGTCCGATGATCAACCGCAACCGGGAGGCCGTGGGTCTGGTCTTTGACGGGAATATGGAGAGCCTGCCCGGCAGCTTTATTTTTGTCCCGGACCGCAACCGGGCCATTTCGGTCCATACCGGCGCGATGGTGGCGGCCATGCGGTACATTTACAAAGCCGACCGGCTGGTAAAGGAACTGGTAGGCGTTGTAAAATAAAAGCCTTTTATTTTATCCGTCCAGCTCATTGGAGCGGACGGATAATTTTTATAGAATGTTTTTGTCCAGTAGAGCCTGATGGTGTTTCATCAGCAGTTGGGTCATCGCCCGGTACGCTTCCTGCTGTTCCAGGGAAGTGAGGTGCATCGCTTCCGAGCGGCTCATCAGTTCGGCAATAGCTTCATTGTGCGTCCCAAGTCCGTCCCCGTACTTTTCTAACTTTTCCCTGTGTAGCTGAAGTTCGGAAACCAGCATGTTGCTGTTTTCCTGCTGCATGGAAAGCAGGTGAGCCTGTTGTTCCAGCGACTGGCCCTGCTGTTTCAGCGACCGGCCCTGCTGTTCCAGCGACCGGCCCTGCTGTTCCAGTCTCAGATTGTGCTGTTTTTGTTCCTGGCTCATTTCTTCCAGTCGTTTCTGCTGAATGTCGATGCGCTGAAGGGTTTCGGCCAGAAGTTCCAGAATGCGGTCTTCGTTCTTCATAATCTAAAGATAGTAAAATGCCCTGTAAACAGTAAGACGTACCTGACCGGAGTTAGGTACGTCTTTGTTTGAAATTTATTTTCGGCACTCAGTTCAGGCGCCAGCCGATGTGCTGTTTCAGGTCCCGCCGCGAACTTTCGAAAGAAAAAGTATCGAAGGTGGCGTAGTAGTTATTCCGGTCGGAGACGCACTCCCAGCCGACCTTGGCCGCTTCGAGGCGGTATTTATCGAAGGAGAACATCCGCAGAAGCTCGCACATCTGGGCGGTTGAAACCGGCTGGCCGGGCAGTACATTCCGCAGAAATTCGAACTTGCGCTCGTCGAACGATTCACGGCTGATGCCCTGTCGGATGCGGTCAAAATCACGCGGATTCATTTCGTAAGGGCGGTTGTTGCCCCAGTTGCCATTCCCGTTCCCCGGTCGGCCGGACCCCGGTAGGCCGGACCCCGGTCGGTTGTTCCAGTTGTCGGGGCGGCCGTTGCCCGGACGGCCGTAATCCGGGCGGTTACTGGCGTAAGGCTGGTCCCAGTTCGGGCCGCAGTACATGCCGTTGTCGAAGAGCGGAAACTGGGTTAGCAGGCGCAGGCCGCGGCGGGGGTGAAACTCAGCGACCGTCCGGCTGTCGGGGCGCAAATCGATCCAGTCCTGAAAGACCGGGTAATTGTTCCGGAGAATCGCCACCCGGTTGCGGCCCGCGGGCAGTTCAAAAAAACGGAAACGACCGGTGTTAAGCGTGATCGACTGTTCGTCAATCACGACGGTGTAGCGCCCGCCATCATCAATTTTCAGGAAAAACTCCACATCGGCGCGGGCAACTACGGCACTCATCAGACTCAGCGTCAGGCCCAGCAGGAAAGCATATGTGCGGCTCATAACAGGCGGGTATTTTTGTTGTTTATGCCGGTAAGATGCTCATACGTACGTATAGGTTTAAACGGATTCGGTAACTTTTCATAAATAAAAAAAGCGGTCGTACTGACCGCTTTTCTAAGTAAACGCATGCTGCCCTAATGGTGACGCGGCCCCCGGCTGGAAGCCGAACGAAACTACCGGTTTACGTAGCCTCCCAGACGCGGAGCAACGGCTCCGGTCCGACCGGGAAGACCCTGGGCGATGAGCGTCACGACCCGACCGGCGGCGTTGCTGGTGAAGGCAAAACCCGTTCCGATGTTGGTGGTCGTGCCGGCGGCCCGCAGGTCAAACGCTACGTTGCTGTTCACGTCAACAGCCACAAACTGGCTGGCAGTCCCGGCCGTGATGCCCGTAAGCAGTGCACTGCCGCCGCGCAGAATCAAATCGTACGGCTGACCACCGGGAATCAGGTTGACAAACCGAACGTAGAACTTCGAATTGTCCGGACCCGGCAGTTCGTCGTTCAGCAGGACCGTAACGGGCTGGGCCGCCGTGCCGCCCAGCAACAGCGAGTAGTACTTCTCATTCTGTAATTGAATCTGCTGCGTCGAAACAACCGTCTCGCTGGTTGCTGTTCCGCTGGCCGGCGTCGACAGTTTGGCCGTGTACTGACCCGCCGGAACCACCGCGTAGTTGGCTCCTGAGTTGGGGAAGGTCAGACCGTAGGTGATCGGCTGGACGATGGTGGTAGACGTGGGCGTATTGGCCGAAATCTTCTTGTCGTTCAGGAAAAGATTGACCCCGGCCGTTTCCGGAGCGGAGTGAACCAGCTTGATCCGGGCGCCGTCCACGACAGGCTCATCCTGGGCCGGAATGGTATTTTTCTCGCAGGCAACCGTCAGAAGAGCCGCCGCCGAAAGGAGAAAATAAGAAAGTTTCTTTAACATATCGGAAAGCTTTGGGCCGTCGGTCGGCCAGCCGCAGGTTTTGGCAAACGGCTGGCCGACCGACGACGAATGACTTAGTTTATTGTTGCGTGAACCACAGCGGTTTGGTGTGGAAGTCCAGATCCAGGCCACCAATCTTTGTCAGGGCATCCACGTTCCAGACGTATTCCGAGTTGTAACGCGGACGCAGACGCTGGGCAGGTTTGCCGTTGTTGCTGGTAGTAAAGGCGTTCGGTAACTGGAACGAGGTGAAGACGTCGGCGCTGTAGTTGTAGCGGCGCAGGTCCGACCAGGTTTCGAGGAAGCCCCAGCCCCACTGGGCAATGTATTTCTGGAGCATGATCTGATTCAGCGTCAAATCGGCGGCGGTGGCCGGAATGACGGCCGGATTGGCCAGATACGCAGTCCGCTCGGCTGCTGGTGCGTTGACGTACGAAGCCGTCATGTGCGCTTCGATACCCCGGCGATAGGCGGCCAGTGCCGTAGCTTTATCACCTTTGATAAACGCCGCTTCCGCCTTGATAAACTGAAGCTGGGCATACGTCATGATGGGGAAAGGCCCTTTGTCCGTGAAGATATACTTGCCCGTGGTGCCGACCGGCGGGTTGACGCTCAACTGCGTGCCCCAGGGGCTCTGCACACGCGTGGGAACCGGTACGCTGGCCGCTGTAGACTGGCCGACGCCCGGTATCAGTCCGCGATAAACGTTATCGCCGCTCGGGGCCAGCATGATTGACAGACGCGGGTCTTTGGCCCCGTTCAGCACGGTGCCATCCAGTAGACGAAGGATAAACGCTGACTGGCCAAATGCCTGGAGGTTCTGCCGTAGCGGTCCGAAGAAGCTGCCATCTGCCGTGCTGAGGCCGTTGAACGTAAACAGGGCGTCATCGGCGTTGCCGGTGAAAGCGCTGTCTACATAAGCAATAACCTGGTCAGGCTTGTAGAGGCTTTTCTTGTTGGCCAGACGATGGGCGTTGACGGCAAGCAGGCCATAGGCGAAACGTTTCCATTTCAGCCGGTCGCCTTTGTAGATCAGGTCCCCGCGCTGAAGCTGCACCTGCGAAACCTTCCCGTCGGCCCGGTTCAGGTTTTTGATGCCTTCGGTCAGCAGACGCTGGACTTCCGTATACACTTTGTCCTGGGTATCGTAGTCAAACGTCCGTTTGTTGGGGTCATTCGGATAAGCCTCCGACAGGATAATCTCCCCGTGCACGTCGGTCAGCATCTGCCAGCCCCACGCTTTGGTGACCTGACCCACGCCGAGGTAATCCCATTTCTGGCCCTTCTCCGCGTCCGCGAGCAGGTTTTCGAGGTTTCGGCCCCCTTTAAAATAAACGTTCCGCCAGATTTCGCCACCGGCATCCGAGTTGGCTACGTAACCGTGCAAATCCCAGGTATCCCCACCGCCGGCCGCCTGCCAGTTCTGAACATACCGGCCAATGTAGCGGGCGTCGAACTGCACACCCAGCACGAAGCTGTTGTGGATCGGCGGGAGCAGCAGGGCCGCTTCCACCTCGTCCGGGTTGTTGGGGTTTTTATTGATATCGAGGTACTTGTCGCAGCCACTGAAGGTCAGGGCGAGTCCGGCGAGCAGAATACCACCTATGAATTTTTTCATGAGTCAAGTTTGTCTTTCAAAATCCTAAATCACAGTCCGATGCTGATGCCGACGTTGTAGGCGCGGGGCAGCGGCAGGTTACCGAAGTCGATGCCGTAGCCGCCTGAGCCACCCACTGTAGCGGTCGTAGCGTTAACGCCCGGGTCGCCGCCGGTGTAGTTGGTCAGCATGAACAGGTCCGTTCCCGTAAAGAACACACTCGCCGATTTGAAAATCTTGCTGTTGCCAAAGGCGCTCGTCGGCAGGTTGTAGCGAACGGTTACGTCTTTCAGGCGCACCCAGTTCACATCCCGCTCGATGAAGTTTTCGTCGGCCGGCGCGGTGTAATAGCTGTTGTTGTAGTACGGAATCACCTGGATGGTGTTGGGGGTCGGCGTGGCCGTGTTTTCCAGACCATCTTTCAGCACGCCTCTGAAAATGCGCGGCGTTTCGCGGTCGAGCGTCCGCTTGCTGAGGCCGCGGTTGTAGAGGAACAGTTCCGTGGCATTGTATACGTCGCCGCCCTGCCGAACGTCAAACAGGAAGCTCACCGCCAGATTTTTGTAATTGAACTGGTTGCTCCAGCCAATGACGAAATCCGGGTTCCGGTCGCCCACAATGTTCCAGACCGTTTCGGTGATCGGCAGACCCGTCAGGGGACTGATGAGGATGTCGCCCTGCGTGTTCCGCTGGTAGGAGTTACCCGTCAGCGTCGTCAGCGGGCCACCCGGACGGGCACCGTTCCGGATGTTGCTGTATACCCAGGTGTCCGACATGTAGAATTCGGGCAGACCCGGCATCAGGCTCACGAGGCGGCTGTTGGTCTTCGTAAAGTTGACGATGGTGTTCCAGGAGAAGTTGGCCGCCCGGATGGGTTCCGCGTTCAGCGAAAGTTCGACCCCGTTGTTCCACATTTCACCGCCGTTGACCACGTTCAGGACGAAGCCCGTGCCGTAGCTGGCCCGCAGGTCGCGGATGATCTGGTCGCGGCTGGTCGTTTTGTAGTAAGCGGCGTCGATGCCGAGGCGGTTGTTGAAGAACTTCAGTTCGGTACCTACTTCAAACGAATTCACCTTTTCGGGTTTCAGGTTCGGGTTCGGTCCGGTGAAGCCGTAACTGAATCCGCCGCCCGTGGTCGTCTGGCTTTCGTAGGCCTGTGAGGTCGAGTACGGGGGAGCTTCCTTACCCACCTGCGCCAGCGACGCCCGGAGTTTGCCGTAGCTCAACACATCCCGCAGCGCGCCTTCCTTCACCAGTTCCGTGAAGACAAAGCTCAGCGAGGCGGAAGGATAGAAGAACGAACGGTACGCTTTGGGGAAGGTCGAAGACCAGTCATTACGGCCCGTTACGGTCAGGAACAGCGTGTTGTTGTAATCGACCGTTACGTCGCCAAACGCCCCGACCAGGCGGCGCTGCTCCATGCGGGACAGCGATTTCTGCGTCAGCGGGTCGGTGTTGTTGATGGATTCAAATTCCGGCACCAGGAACTTCTCACCGCGCGTCGACAGAACTTTGTACTGGTTGTCGTAGAGGGCGCTGCCGAGGCGCATGGTGCCCGTAAACTTACCCACTTTGTGCTTCAGCGTGGCAAAATACTGCATCGTCAGGTTGCGGGAGTTGTCGGTCGCCTGGTCGATGGAGCCGCCGATCACGCCGCCCGAACGGTTGGATTCCGGGTGGAATTTGATCAGGTACTGCGTTGACGACACGTCGACCCCCACGCGTCCGGAAAGCGTCAGCCAGCTGGTCGGCACATAATTGAGGCCCACGTTGGCAATCACGCGGTTGCCGAGGTCGCGCAGCCGGTTTTTATTGACATCAAAATACGGGTTTTCAATCTCGCTGCCCGTCGTGACCTTCTTGCGCAGGCCCGTTGCCGGGTCGATGTACACGCTCATGTCGTCGGTCATGGGCCACTGCAGCATGCCCAGCATGAAGCTGTTCTGGCCTTTGGAGACCTTCTGGTTGCTGGTGTTGATGTACTGCATGGTGGCTTCCGAGGTCAGTTTGTCGCTCAGTTTGGCCGTTCCGCTCAGCGTCAGGTTCAGACGGTCGTATTTAGTGGTCGGAATCACGCCCTCGCGGGTCGAGTAGCTGCCCGACAGGCGGTAGGTATACCGGTCGGTACCTCCTTCAAACGAGAGGTTATGACGCTGGCCCATCCCCGTTTGCAGGAAGTTGTTCATGTTGTCGTAGAACGTGGTCCCTTCGGCGTATTTGGGCCCAAAATAGTTGAACGTGGCGTTCTGAGCGATCCCGTTGTTGCCCTGGCTGTAGACCTGCTGGAGTTCGGGCAGACGGCCTACTTTTTCAAACGTAAAGTTGTTGCTGTACGTAATGCGGCCCTGGCCCGAGCGGCCTTTCCGGGTCGTGATCAGAATGGCGCCGTTGGCCGCCTCGACGCCGTAGAGCGCCGCCGCTTCGGGTCCTTTCAGGATCGTGACGGTTTCGATATCGGCCGGGTTGAGGTCCGAGGCGCGGTTGGCGAAGTCCACGGTCCGGTTGGCAAAGGAGCTGGACGAGTTGCGCTCGGCCACGAAGTTGGCACTCTGGGCCGTCCGGTTGTCGATCGGCATGCCGTCGATGACAAACAGCGGCTGGTTGTTACCGCTGATGGAGTTGACGCCCCGGATGATGACCTGCGAAGAGGCACCCGGCATGCCGCTGGTGGTGGCGATGTTGACCCCGGCGACACGGCCCTGCAGACCGTTCAGGAAATTGTCGCGCTGCGTCTGGGCGAGGTCCTGGCCGCCCAGTTCGGTGACCGCGTAGCCCAACTGGCGTTTTTCCCGTTTCACGCCCAGCGCCGTCACCACGACTTCGTTCAAATTACCCGCTTCCTGTTCGAGGGTGATGTTGATGACGGTTGCGTTGCCCACAACGACGTCGCGGTTCTTGGTGCCGATGAAGCTGAAGCGGAGGGTCTGGCCGGTGCTGGCCGCGATGCGGTAATTGCCCTGGGCGTCGGTGGTAGTCCCGCGGGTGGTTCCCCGCACGATGACACTGGCTCCCGGAATTGGACTGCCATCCTCGGCGGAGGTGACTTTCCCCGTGATGGCGTTATCCTGCGCCCATGCACCGAGTACGGTCAACCCGCTCAAAATGACCATAAAGAGCCATTTCTGTAGAGAGTTGCTCATTATTAAGTTAGCTTTGGTTAAAGAAAAATCTAAAATACAATCTCAAATCTGGCTTATTTTGAAGACATAATCAACAGGGTCACAGTAGAAATAGTAATACAAACCGGGATGGCACGGCTATGCATTGCATATAATTGGTTTATTTTGTGCAATAAAATTTGGCCCCTGCCCCGATTCTCCTGTTGATTTATCTGTCCTGTGGAGCAAGGCTTATAGGACCTTTTCTGTGAAGTTTTTAAATTTTTTTATAAAACATTAAATGTCTGTACTTATTTCTGCGGTTTCCGACTCATTGCCCCGCTTTCTGAACGATCGTTCGTATTCGTCCGTGGCGGTGCTGGTCGACGCAAATACCCGCAAACATTGTTACCCGTTGGTAAAAAAATTATTACCGAAACATATTCTTATTGCCATCCCCGCCGGCGAAGAACACAAGCATCTGGCTACCTGTGAAACCGTCTGGCAGGCGCTGACGCGAGCCAATTTTGACCGGTACGGCCTGCTGATTAACCTCGGAGGCGGGGTAATCGGCGATTTGGGCGGGTTTTGTGCGGCCACCTACAAGCGCGGAATCGATTTTGTGCAGATTCCCACCACCTTACTGGCACAGGTTGATGCCAGCGTGGGCGGAAAGCTAGGTATTGACTTTCACGGATTTAAAAACCATATTGGGGTGTTCAAACTGCCGGAAGCCGTCCTGATCGACACGGCTTTTCTTCAGACGCTTCCGGAACGCGAACTTCGGTCGGGCTTTGCTGAAATCATCAAGCATTGCCTCATCGCTGACGCGGGCAGATGGGACGACATTCGCCGCCGTGACCTGCATGAACAAGACTGGGAGGCCCTGGTGGCGCATTCCGTCGAAATCAAGAAAAAAGTGGTCGAGCAAGATCCAACCGAGAAGGGAATTCGTAAGATTCTCAACTTCGGTCACACGCTGGGCCATGCCATTGAAACGCACTTCCTCAACATACCCAAAAAACGCCTGCTGCACGGCGAGGCCATTGCGGCAGGCATGCTGGCGGAGGCCTGGCTGGCCTTCAACCGGAAAATGATCGATGAGCGGCTGCTGGGTCAGATCGAAGAATACCTGTTTTCCATATACGGCCGGGTGGCCCTGTCGGACGCCGATATCGAGCCTATTCTGGCCCTGACGCGGCAGGACAAGAAGAACCGCGGCGGCCAGGTCCGCATGGCGCTGCCCAACGGACCGGGCAGCTGCGCCTTCGACCTGACCGTCACACCGGCTGAAATGCGCAAAGCGCTTGAGTATTACCGGGCTTAGCCTGTTCGTACGGAGAAGGCCGGTTTTAGTTTGGAGTCGTATTTTTTTGTAAACCTATCGGTAACAAAAACAGTTTGTCCTAACGAAATCAACTAATCAGTCCAGCTAAAAAGTGTCGTTTACGTATGAAGCATTTTGTCGGTGTTTTGATTGTCGCGGCCCTCGCGGGTTTGGCAGGGTGTATGCCCGGGAAGTTATTCGTAGAACATGATTACAGCTACGAAGGTCATTTCAAGAATTACGAATCGTTTAATTTCCTGGAGTGTGAGTACGTGGATTCGACGCTGCTGTGTTCGGACATTCAGGACGCTATCCGTCACCAGATGGAAGCCCGGGGCTATCAGGTAGCCAACCGCAGCCCGCACCTGTTGATTTCGTACAACATCTTCCGCAACGACCTGCGGTTCCGGGGCTACCAGCAGCCGGTCATCAAGGATTGGGTCGTGAGCGAAGATAACGATGCCACCTACAAACGCATTGATTACAACCTGGATGAAGGCACGCTGATGATCTCGCTCATCGACGCCGAAACGTATCAGGTCATCTGGAAAGGGTATGCCTCACGCGTGACTAAACACCCGAACTATAAGAACAACTACTTCAAAGGAATCGTCCGGTCGATCTTCGACCAGTATCCACTGATGGCGCAAGCCCGGAAGTAATTAAAAGTTAAAAGTTAAGAGTTAAAAATAAGCTCCGCTGAGGGTTAAAACCTGAATCAGCGGAGCCTATTTTTAACTCTTAACTTTTAATTCTTAATTTCCTTTGGTGAGTTCGCGAAAGAGGCCTTCGAGGCTGTTTTCCTGCTGTTTCAGACCGACCAGCGTCAGGTTTTTGTCGGCCGCGAGCCGGAAGATGGCCGCGCGCACGTCGGCGTTCCGGTCGGCCACGATCCGGTAATGCCCGCGCCCCAGCGGTTCGACCTGCCGGACACCCGCCAGTTCGGTCAGTACGTTTTCTCCTGTCAACTCTTCTTCAAATTCGGCTACGATCGTGACCGTATCGGCCGAGGCTCCGCGCAGTTCGTCCAGCCGTCCGTCGGCGACCAGCCGTCCCCGGTTGATAATGACAACCCGGTCGCACAGGGCTTCCACTTCCTGCATGATGTGGGTCGAAAAAAGGACCGTTTTTTCCCGGCCCGCCTCCCGGATGACGTTGCGGATTTCGGTCAGCTGGTTGGGGTCCAGACCCGTCGTGGGTTCGTCCAGAATCAGTACGGGCGGATTGTGCAGCAGCGCCTGGGCCAGACCCACCCGCTGGCGGTAGCCTTTGGATAACTGGCCGATGCGTTTGTGCTGTTCAGGTCCCAGGCCCACCCGCTCGATAATCCCGCTGATTCCGTTGGCTAATTCGGGCCCCTTCAGGCCATTCAGCGAACCCGCAAAGCGCAGGTACTCCTTCACGTACATGTCCAGATACAGCGGGTTGTGTTCGGGAAGATAGCCGGTGCTGCGCCGCACGTCCATCGACTGGGTCCGGACGTTGAAGCCCGCTACTTCGACGGTGCCGCCGGTGGGAGGAAGGTAGCCCGTGGCGATCTTCATCGTCGTGGATTTTCCCGCGCCGTTGGGACCGAGAAACCCGACAATTTCGCCCGGTTGAACCGAAAAGGAAATATCATCTACGGCCCGCTGGCCCGTGCTGTACTGCTTGATTAAGTTCTGTACGTGAATGGACATGGTAGCATAGAAACGCTTCAAATTTGAAAAGTATTTCTATTTTTAGCATCACAAATCAACAAGTATCCGTATTCATCGTACTAAATGACCAAAAACTACCTGCTTTTGAGCGTGGCTCTGCTGGGAAGTCTGGCGGCGGCCGCTCAAAGTGCCAGCCCGTCTGCCTCCCGGCCCGACTGCTCAAATCCCCAGACGCAATCGGACATGAACTACTGCGCAGCCCTTAGCTACCAGAAGGCTGACAAGGACCTGAATGCGGTCTACAAAAAGCTCACCGGACTGATGACCGCCGGCGAGAAAGCCGTCCTGGTTCAGGCGCAGCGGCAATGGATTCTGTTCCGGGATGCCCATTGTAAACTTTACGAAACCCGCTACGCCGGCGGCTCCATGATGCCCATGATGGTAGCCACCTGCAAAGAGGAAATAACCCGCTCGCGGATCAAAGAACTAACCGTATTAATCGAAGAAACAAAATAGTCGTACGCCGTCAGTGGCTCCGCCGGACTCTGTGGGAGGCGGACCATTCACCCGTACGGACTTACTCCCAGTTTTATGTCTGACTCCATTTTCAGAAGAAAAAGCGTTAACCAGGCCGTAGGCGATGCCGACGACAGCAACTCCTCCCACCTTGTCAAAGTGCTGGGTGTCCGCGACCTGACTTCCCTCGGCATTGCGGCCATCATCGGGGCCGGAATCTTTAGTACCATCGGTCGGGCCAGCGTCAACGGCGGGCCCGCCGTTTCGCTGCTTTTTGTCTTTACGGCCATCGCCTGCGTTTTTACGGCGCTCAGTTATGCCCAGTTTGCCTCGACGGTGCCGGTGAGCGGAAGCGCCTACACGTACGCTTACGTTTCGTTCGGGGAGATTTTTGCCTGGATCATCGGCTGGGCGCTCATTCTGGAATATGCCGTCAGCAACATGGTGGTGGCAATTTCGTGGTCCGAGTATTTTACGTCCATGCTGACGGGCTTCGGCATCCAGTTTCCGGGCTATTTATCGACCGACTACGGATCGGCGGCCGCCGCGTTCGAGAAATCACAAACCGCCGGGGCCGTCTTGACGGGGGGAGAGCAGCTGCTGGCCCAGGCTTACGCCGCCGCGCCGACATTTGGTGATTTGCGGCTGATCATGGACCTGCCGGCTGGTCTGATCACGGTGCTCATTACAGCATTGGTCTACATCGGCATCAAGGAGTCCCGGACGGCCAGCAACATTCTGGTCGTGCTGAAACTGGGCGTCATCCTGCTGGTCATTGCGGCGGGTGCCTTTTTTGTCAAACCGGCCAACTGGTCGCCGTTCGCTCCAAACGGAATTTCGGGCGTCCTGAGCGGGGTGGCATCTGTTTTCTTCGCTTTCATCGGGTTTGATTCGATTTCGACGACGGCCGAAGAGTGTAAGAATCCGCAGCGGGACCTGCCCAAAGCCATGATCTACTGCCTCATCATCTGTACCATCCTGTACGTGCTGATTACGCTCGTACTAACGGGAATGGTCAACTACAAGGAACTGGGCGTAGACGACCCGCTGGCGTATGTGTTTCAGAAGGTGGGCATGGATTTTGTGGCGGGCGTTATCTCCGTGAGTGCGGTGGTCGCCATCACGAGCGCGCTGCTGGTGTACCAGCTCGGCCAGCCACGCATCTGGATGACCATGAGCCGCGACGGACTGCTGTGGCCCGCCTTCTCCCGCATTCACCCGCGTTACCGGACGCCTTCCTTCGCGACCTTCGTGACCGGGGCGCTGGTGGCGATTCCGTCGCTTTTCCTCGACATGCAGTTTTTCATCGACCTGACCAGCGTCGGGACGTTCTTCGCCTTTATTCTGGTCTGCGGCGGCATTCTGTATCTGGATGCGAAGGGCATTTCGGCGCAATCCAAGTTCAAAGTGCCGTACGTGAACGGGAAGTTCCTGGTAGGGCTAGGCTTCGTCGGTACGCTGGTCTGGGCGTATGCGTCGGGAAATCTGTTTTCGGCGATGGAAGAAAAGCCGCTCCAGATTGTGTTCTGGCTCGTCTGGGCAACGCTCTCGGTCCTAAGCTTCCTGCGTAATTTCTCGCTGCTCCCCGTGCTGGGCATCCTGACGAACCTGTATCTGATGACCGAACTCGGCCTGAGCAACTGGCGGATTTTTGGCATCTGGCTCGTGATCGGGCTGGTGATCTACTTCCTCTACGGCTACCGAAAAAGTAAACTGTCCTGAACCGGGATTGACGGTGATTTTTAAGGATTAACAGGATTGGCTTCGCTTCCAGATAAATCATAGTTAATCCTTAAAATCACCGTCAATCCCGGTTCGGACATCAGTTGCGCTTCTCCCGCGTCATGAACTGCGACGCTCCGGTGCCGCGCCGCTGCTGCATGTGCTGAAGTCGACGGGCGTCGTCCTGCGACATCAATTGCAGGGCCGAGTACTCCGTCTTGCCGGTAATCATCGGGAAGCCGGCCACCCGCTGCGCGCCCGAACAACGGACGCAGGTCTTGGTATTCGGAAGGGCCTTCAAACGACCTTCGGGGATCTCGTTACCGCACTTGACACAATACATATCTTTTCCGCTTGCTGGTACATCAATAAAACACCCGGCAAGCGAGGAAAGTGCCCGTTTTGTTTCGATTGGTTAGGTTGTATTGTCTTGATATTCAGAGTGATAGGGGTTATTTTTTGAAAAAGATAATGTGTTGCTGAGGCAGCGTTCTGGCTACTTTTTCAAACATGAGGCCCACCGCTTTCATCTCCCGGGTAGCCTGCCGAACGCTCATTTTGTGCAGGGGTTTGATGGGCACGCTGGGGTCTTCGGCGCGGTATTCCACCAGCACCACCCGGCCGCCGGGGCGCAGGGCTTTCACAATTTGACGCATCATTTCGTAGGGATGCGAAAACTCGTGGTACGCATCCACCATCAGCGCCATATCGATGCTGTTCGGAGGAAGTTTCGGGTCCGTGATGGTGCCCAGCACGGGCTGCACATTGGACGCCTTCTGCTTTTTCCGGTTTTCGTTCAGGTACTCGATCATTTCCGGCTGAATATCGACGGCCAGCACGCGGCCCTGCGGTACGGCCGGGGCCATGCGAAACGTAAAGTAACCGGTGCCGGCGCCAATATCGGCCACAACGTCGGTCGGTTTCAGGGCAAGGGCGTCGAGCAGCAGGTCGGTGCGCTCTTCCTGCTCACGTTCGGGGCGGTCGAGCCAGTCGGCCCCCAGATGGCCCATCACCTGCGCAATCTCGCGACCCTGGTACTGTTTGCCGATGCCGTCGCGGGAGGCATCCCGGTATTGATACAGCGAATCGGCCGTTTGGGAAGCGGTGCTTTCCCGTCCCGTCGACTGGCCACAGGATAAGTCAGTTAGTAAACCAAAGAGCGCTAACGGTAACAGAATCAGCTTCATAGAAGGCGGTTTTTTTTCTGATGTATGAACAACCGTACAGGCAATCTGTTTAACATTGCACGCAAACAATCCTATCTGTCTATGAATTTCATCCTTCATTTGCTGCTCGATGCGGCCATCATCTTCGGCCTGGCTTACCTGATGCCCCAGATTGATGTTAAAAACTTTGGAACAGCCATCCTGATTGCCTTCCTGCTTGGAGTCCTTAACTTCTTTATCGGCTGGATTATCAGCTTCCCACTCAACTTGGTGACGTTTTTCCTGCTGACCGGCCTGGTAAGACTGGTCGTCACGGCGTTGATCCTGAAACTGATCGATAAGATGATGTCCAGCTTCACCATTCACGGGTTCTGGCCCGCCCTACTGATTGCCGCCGTGATCGCCTTCGTCGGCGGACTGATCGACCAGCAGCATGCGCCCAACCCCCGCGTAGAACAGATGCAGGAATCGGTCGCGCTCCGGTAGTCATTGACCCGTACAAAAAAAGAAAGGCCCGGTTCGAAAGCCGGGCCTTTGCTATGAAAAAGAGTGAGATTAGTTGTTGCGGCGGCTGCCCATCAGAATGCTGACGTAGTACAGCAGCGTAGCCAGAGAGCCCAGAGCCGCTACGACGTACGTCATGGCCGCCCACCACAGGGCATCTTTTGCGTATTCGTGTTCCTGCCGGTTCACCACACCCCGAGTATCAATCCAGGCCAGGGCCCGGCGGCTCGCGTCGAACTCCACCGGCAGGGTGATAAAGCTGAACAGCGTCGTGATGGCAAACAGGGCCACCCCAAGCGCCAGCGGCAGAATCGTCGTGTTGATCAGGAAAATCCCGATCAGGATAATCCACTGCATGTACTGCGACGAAATGGTCAGGAACGGCACCATCGCCGAGCGGAACTTCAGCGGGCCGTAGGCCGTAGCGTGCTGCACGGCGTGACCGCATTCGTGGGCCGCCACCGCCGCCGCCGCTACCGAGCGACCGTAATACACGTCCGCGCTCAGGTTGACGGTCTTGTCCTGCGGATTGTAGTGGTCGGTGAGCATCCCTTCCACGGACAGGACGCGGACGTCATGAATACCGTTTTCCTGCAGCATCCGCTGGGCGATTTCTGCCCCGCTAAGGCCGTTTTGCAGGCCAACCTGTGAGTACTGGTTGAATTTACTACGCAGCCGCCAGCTTACTGCGGCGCTGATTAAGGCAAAAAGGATGAAGATAATCCAATATCCGGGCATCGTTCAGTCAAAGTTTAGTAAGGAAGATTCAGTTGCGAACTTCCCTAATGAAACAATTTTTGTCAAGGGAAGGGTTCGGTTTTTGTCTAAAACTATGACCGTTTAACGCGGCAGGCCGCCATTTGTCCCATGCGGTTACTGATAAGCCTGCCGGATTTTCTCAATCAGTTTGGTTGTCGAATACCCCGGCACCAGCGCTACCGTCTGCACGCTTCCCCCGTTCTGAATAACGAAATCCGCCCCGACGATGTTTTCTACGCTATAATCATCGCCCTTGACGAGAATGTGGGGACGAACGGCCTCAATGAGTTCGAGCGGGGTCGGTTCGCCGAAGAGCACTACGGCATCTACAAATTCCAGCGCGGCCATGAGGCGGGCGCGGGCGTATTCGTTGACGACCGGCCGCAGCGGACCTTTGATGCAGCTAACGGAAGCGTCGGTATTCAGGCCAAGAACGAGCCGGTCGCCCAGCGAACGGGCTTTTTCCAGATAATCGATGTGGCCGAGGTGAACGATGTCAAAACAGCCGTTGGTAAAAACAATGCGCTGTCCGGCGGCCCGCCAGGCTTCGGCCTGCTGCACCGCTTCGGGGCGGGTAAGAATTTTGGATTCGGTCATGCGGCGAAGATACTACGTACGGTCTTTTATCCGTGCCCTGACCCGGAATCGGGGCACGAATGGCGTGGCACAAAACTTACCGGCCCAGGTTGACGGGCTCCGTGGCGGCCGTCTGCGCAAGCGGGCTGCGATTCTGGCGGAACAGCACAATCAGGAAGCTCAGGCCGCCCAGCAGCAGCGTCACCAGCGTCTGCACGGCGTGCATAAACGTGGCCAGCACGATTCCGTCCTGCTGCGTCAGTCCGTACAGCACCAGCGTGTTGCCCACCAGCAGGTGAAACGGCCCGATGCCGCCCTGAACGGGGGCCGCCATGCCAATCCCGCCCATGATCAGAATGGTCAGACCAGCCAGCATATCCAGCCCCGACGTCTGAGGCATCGAAAAGAACAGGACATACGACATGAAGTAGTACGTCACCCAGATCAGCACCGTATGGAGGGCGAAGGCCCCGGGATTTTTCAGCTTCCGGACGCTGAGCAGCCCTTCGAGCAACCCGTCCGTAAACTTTCTGATTTTCTGGAAAAACGGCTTTTCGCGCAGCACTTCCTTGTACTTGTTGTAGAAAAACCAGACCAGCACCAGCCCGCCGAGCAGCGAACCCGCCAGGATGATGAGCGGCCAGGAGTTATCCTTCAGGCCCGGAACGTTCAGTTTTGACGAAAAGAAATCGAGGAAAAAAGTGCTCAGCCGGTCGAATTCGAGCAGGAACGTACCGGTAATGAGCGTCAGCAGGACCAGAACGTCGAAGACGCGTTCGGCTACCACCGTGCCGAAACTCACGTTCACCGGAACCCCTTCCAGCCGGTTTAGCGTGCCGCAGCGCGTCACTTCGCCCATGCGGGGAATGATGAGGTTGGCAAAATAACCCGTCAGCACCGCCAGGGTCGTATCAAAGGCCGACACCCGCCGACCGACGACCGGCTCCATGAGCAGGCTCCAGCGGTAGGCCCGGCTCCAGTGCGCCAGAATGGTCAGCAGACCCGAAGCAATGATCCAGCGATAATCGGCTTTGCGGAAGGCGTCGAACATCGCCGCCAGATTGATGTCCTTGAATACGTACCAGAGAAGTCCGGCGGCAATTCCTAGTGAAATGGTGTACTTGATGATGTTCTTCATGCAGTTGGTGACTCCGAAACGACGGTTTCAGAAACGAAGAGAGTCAGTTTCCGTACCAAAAATAGCGGAAACTGACTCTTACCGAAATGAAATTTTTATTAATCCTATTTGACAAGCCGGTTTTCGGCGTCCGGAAAGACGACCGTAGGCTTAAACGTGCCGGCTTCTTCCTGCGACATCATGCCGTACGCAATGATGATGATGATGTCGCCAACCTGAGCCCGCCGGGCTGCGGCGCCGTTGAGGCAGATGATGCCCGAACCGCGTTCTCCTTTGATGACGTAGGTAATCAGGCGTTCGCCATTGTTGTTGTTGACGATATGAACCTGCTCATTTTCAATTAGTCCGGCGGCGTCCATCAGGTCCTCGTCGATGGTGATGCTGCCGACATAGTTCAGTTCGGCCTGCGTCACCCGGACCCGGTGGATCTTCGATTTCATTACAGTAATGAACATGGGCGATTTCTATAGGCTATCTGGTTACGATAGGGGCGCAAAGGTAATGATTCCGCCCCAGTTATCCAGTCAGCGAAAGAACGTTGGGGGAGCGGGAGAAGTTCAGCGAGCAGTTATCAGTCGTCGGTTGCGCTGCCTCCATTCGAAACCTGCGAAGCGACTGACCACTGCCTGACTGACGACTTTTTAAAACACCAGATTGTCGATAAGCCGCACTTTCCCGAGCTGCGCGGCGATGAGCAGGGCGGTGGTGCCGGGCGCCTGGAGGTCGCCGACCGGCTGGAGCGTGTCCGCGTTGGCGATTTCGAAGTATTCGAGGCGGAATTGCGGCAGGTCGGCAAAGTGCTGCGCTACCGCTGCCCGGGTGGCGTCCATGGGCGTTTCGTCGGTGAGGAGCGACTGCGCCCGCGTGAGAACCCGGTAAAGTTCGGTGGCCTGCCGGCGCTCGTCGGGCGAAAGAAGCCGGTTGCGCGACGACATGGCGAGGCCGTCCGCTTCGCGCAGGGTGGGGCAGCGGACAATCTCGACCGGAAAGCTCAGGTCGCGCACCAGCCGCTTGACGACGGCTACCTGCTGCAGGTCTTTCTGGCCGAAATAAGCCCGGTCGGGCTGCACCAGGTGGAAAAGCTTGGCCACCACGATGCCCACGCCGTTGAAGTGGCCGGGCCGGAAAGCTCCTTCCATCACCGTTTCCAGATCCCCGAAATGAATCTTCAGCACCGCCGGGACGGGGTACATTTCGGCCACGGAGGGCGCAAAAACCGCGTCGCAGCCCGCCGCTTCCAGTAGCGCCAGATCGGCTTCGAGCGTACGCGGATACCGGGCCAGATCGTCGGGATTGTTGAACTGCGTCGGGTTGACAAAAATGCTGCACACCGTCAGGGCGGGCTCCTGACCGAAGTCGCCGCCGAGATGCCAGAGGTCGGTGCGGGCCGCCTCGATCAGCGACAGATGGCCTTCGTGCAGCGCCCCCATCGTGGGCACAAAGTGAACAGGTCGTCCGGCCCGCCGAACGGTATTCAGGTAGCGGCGAAGCTCGGTGGCGGTTGAAAAGATGTGCATCGGGGGAATGATTGAATGATTGATTGGCTGAATGACTGATTGGAAGTTTCGGCGGAGCGGTTCAGTTATTCAGACAATCAATCATTCAATCCTTGAAATAAACCTGCAATGATACAAAAAGAGTAGATTTATGACGCAAATTCTATTGAAATCTGAGATTTTTTTGTATAATTTTGCAAGTTTTTTAGGAGTTCAAGAATGAACTACCGTCCACTACTATAGCCCCCGATCGTTTTATGAGCAAACTTCGGATTCTCTACGTTGCCAGCGAAATTAACCCCTTCCTTCAAACCTCTGATGTAGCCGATTTTGTTCGGAAGCTTCCGCAGGAAATGCAGGAACGCGGCATGGAAATTCGTATTCTTGTGCCCCGTTTCGGCCTTATTAACGAGCGGAAAAACCGGCTGCACGAGGTGGTCAGGTTGTCTGGTATTAATATCACAGTGGGCGATGAGGAAAAGCCCCTGATTATCAAGGTAGCGTCGATTCCGAATGCCAAGCTGCAGGTGTATTTCATCGATAACGAAGATTACTTCCAGCGGAAGCACGTCTTCTTCGATAAAGAGAACCGCTTTTACGAAGATAACGACGAACGGGCGATCTTTTTCTGCAAAGGCGTCCTCGAAACCGTGAAGAAACTTGGCTGGTCGCCCGACATCGTACACTGCAACGACTGGATGACGGCCCTGATTCCGCTGTACCTGAAAACGACCTACAAGAACGACCCGATGTTCAAGGATACAAAATCGGTCTTTTCGGTGTACAATAATTCGTTCACCCACCGTTTTACCGATGACATCGTCGAGAAGGCCAAAGCGATGGACATCGACGAAGAAATGCTGTCGCACCTGAAAACAGGCGATTTTGAAGGATTCGTGAAAATCGGCTGCGCCTACGCCGACGTGGTCGTGAAGGCCGATGAAGACTTCAGCGACAGCTTAACCAGTATTTTGAATGACCTGCCTGAGAAAAAAATTGAACTTACGGAAGAAGACGAAAATGTCGCCGAACGGTATTACACCCTCTACACCGAGCTGGTTGGCTAAGGTCTTCGCGATCACCTGGCTGGCGGCTGCCTCTCTGTGGCTCACGGCCTGCGAAGAGCCGAAGGAAATTGGATTGACCCCGACAACGCCGGTCGGGGTTTACTATACGGACACCTTTACGGTCCGCACCTCCACCGTGCTGCTGGATTCGGTGCAGACCGACCGGACCGGCCGCCTGCTGATCGGCCGGTATACGGACCCGACGTTCGGCAGCCTGACGGCCCGGGCGTTTGCGACGGTCGATCTGGGCACGCTGCCCAACATCAACAGCGTGAAGCTGGACAGCGATGTCATCTGCGATTCGGTAAAGCTGATCGTCGATTACCGGCTTGCCTACGGAGATACCACCAAGCCCCAGACCGTGACGGTACACCGGCTTTCGCAGGAACTGGATTCTACCCGGCGGTACACCACGGCGAGCCCGGCCCCGCAGTTTGAAGCGCAGCCGCTGGCTACGCTCCAGATTCTGAGCGGGCCGACCACGACCGGAACGTCCATCGTTTCCAACCTGTCCAAGTCGCTTGGCGAGGAACTGCTGGGCCTGCTGAAAGGCGAAGGGTCCACCCGGTTCAACTTCCGGAAAGCCTTCAAAGGGCTTGCATTTATCCCGGGCAGCGGCAACACGTCGGTGGTATCGCTGGGAGCCAGTGGCGGAACGGGCATTATCCTGTACTACCGGAAGCCGGACGCCACCACGGCGCAAAGCATCAGCTTAATCATCGATCCGGTCACGTACCGGGCCAGTGCCTTTTCACAGGTAACGTCCAACCGGACGGGCACCCCGCTGGCGGCGCTGACGTCCACGCAGCCCCTGTCGCTGACGGCGGGCGGCGGACAGACCTACGTGCAGGGCGTCACCGGCGTCACGACGCGGATCGAACTGCCGACCGTCGCGGAGCTTAAGAAGCAGGGCCCTGTGGCCATCAACCGGGCCGATCTGATCATTACGCCGACCGGCACCGCTTCCGGAACCTCCCAGCCGTTTTATCTGACGCTGGGCGAGCGCGATGCCAGCAACCAACTGGCTTACACCATGCAAAGCACGACCCGGCGGTATCATTTCGTGCAAACCAGCGTCGGCGCGTTTCTGAGAGGCCCGCAGAGCTGGACGTCGCCGCAGTCGTCGGTCATCGGGGCCGAGAACCGGAACGCGTTTACGTTTGACGTGAGCGGTTAT
The DNA here is from genome assembly GCF_026278345.1 of Tellurirhabdus rosea. Classification (NCBI taxonomy): domain Bacteria; kingdom Pseudomonadati; phylum Bacteroidota; class Cytophagia; order Cytophagales; family Spirosomataceae; genus Larkinella; species Larkinella roseola. The sequence continues at coordinate 2,025,245 of NZ_CP111085.1, read as the reverse complement.
CTGCAATCCCTTTTGATGGATTTCCGTCCGAACAACGGGCTGGTTGTGGTGCCGCTCAGCAGTCCGAGCATCGTGACGACGACCCAGTCCGGAATTCCCGTTTATCAGGCTCAATCCGTCATAAACAACCAGTTAACGGCCACGACCCTGGGTCCCAAAAGCGTTCGTCTGGTGGTGTTTTATACCCGGCAAACGCAATAATCGCATTTTTAATAAAATTTAAAATTTACGGAAAACCAGCCAGTTACGGCTGGTTTTTTATTTTTGCTCATTCGTTAAATACAAAATGGGTTTTGCACGGTTTTACCAGAACACCTGTCTGTTCGCCGGATTGGTACGGCAATTGCGTATACGGTAGCACGTAGCAGGACGCTGGCGTTGCAGATGAACTGGTACTTATCCCGGCTTTTACCCCAAAACTTACCCAAAAATCCCAAAGCATATGTGCGGAATTGTAGCGTATGTAGGACACCGCGAGGCCTGTCCCCTGATTTTGAAAGGTCTGAAACGACTGGAATATAGAGGTTACGACAGTGCCGGTCTGGCGCTGCTCAACGGCGACGGCCTGAAAGTTTACAAGAAAAAAGGAAAGGTTACGGACCTGGAAGGCGAGCTGGCAAACAAGGAACTGCACGCTACCATCGGCGTCGGACACACCCGCTGGGCGACCCACGGCGAACCGAGCGACCGGAATTCGCACCCGCACTACTCGCACGACCGCAAGCTGGCCATTATTCACAATGGCATCATCGAAAACTACGCCGCCATCAAGCAGAGCCTGATGAAGAAAGGCTACGAGTTCCGGTCCGACACCGACTCCGAAGTGCTGATTCAGTTTATCGAAGACATCAAGAAAGAAACGGGCTGTTCGCTGGAAGAAGCCGTCCGGCTTGCGCTGCAGGAAGTGGTCGGCGCGTACGCCATTGTCGTGATCGACGAGGATGCCCCGACGCAGCTCATTGCCGCCCGGAAAGGCAGCCCGCTGGTCATTGGCATCGGCGAAGACGAGTTTTTCTTTGCTTCGGACGCGACGCCGATCATCGAATACACCAAAGATGTGGTCTACCTGAACGATTACGAAGTGGCCACCGTGCGCAACGGCGAACTGAAAATCGTGACGCTGGACAATACCAAAACCACGCCCTACATCCACAAGGTGGAGCTGGAGCTGGAAGCCATCGAAAAAGGCGGCTTCGACCACTTCATGCTGAAGGAGATCTTCGAACAGCCGCGGTCCATCGCCGATAGCATGCGGGGTCGCGTGCGGGCCGACGAAGGACACCTGCAACTGGGCGGCCTGCGGGATTATCTCGACAAAATGGCGGCGGCCAAGCGGATCATCATCATCGGCTGCGGAACGTCCTGGCATGCCGGGCTGGTAGCGGAATACATCTTCGAAGAACTGGCGCGGATTCCGGTGGAGGTAGAATACGCTTCCGAATTCCGGTATCGCAACCCGATCATTTCGGAAGGCGACATTGTGATTGCCATTTCCCAGTCCGGCGAAACGGCCGATACACTGGCAGCGATCGAACTGGCGAAGTCGAAAGGCGCGACGATCTTCGGCGTGTGCAACGTAGTCGGCTCGTCCATTGCCCGGGCGACGCACGCGGGCGCTTACACCCACGCCGGTCCGGAAATCGGGGTGGCCTCGACCAAAGCCTTCACAGCCCAGGTGACCGTGCTGACGCTGATGGCGCTGGCCGCCGCTCACCGCAAAGGCACCATTTCCGACAGCCTGTTCCGGCAATTGCTGGCCGAGCTGGAAGCCATTCCGTCGAAGGTGGAAAAGGTGCTGCAAAGCGCCGGGAAGATCAAGGAAATCGCCTACATCTTCACCTACGCCCGCAACTTCATCTACCTCGGCCGCGGTTTGAACTTCCCCGTCGCGCTGGAGGGTGCCCTGAAACTGAAGGAAATCAGCTACATCCACGCGGAAGGGTATCCGGCCGCCGAAATGAAGCACGGCCCGATTGCGCTGATCGACGAAGATATGCCGGTGGTCGTGATCGCCGCCAAAGACAGCTCGTACGAGAAGGTAGTTTCCAACATTCAGGAGGTGAAGGCCCGCAAAGGCCGCGTCATCGCCGTGGCCACCGAAGGCGACACGCTGCTGCCGGAGATGGTCGATTTTGTGATCGAAATTCCGAAGGTCCACGAAATCCTGATGCCGTTGATTTCGGTCATTCCGCTGCAACTGCTGTCGTACGACATTGCCGTGATGCGCGGCCGCAACGTGGACCAGCCGCGGAACCTGGCCAAGTCGGTGACGGTCGAGTAGAGCTGATTTTATAAAATTTGGGTGGTGCCGCGAATCAAGTCGTGGTCCCACCGCGAAGGTCTGTAAGCGCATAGTCTTGCAGACCTTTTTTATGGCTGAAGCCTATTTTTTACTTTTTTATTCCCTTCAGGCAACCCCTTCCGCACATTCCGCATTTCTGTCAATAGAAACGCACGTATGGACCAAAACCTCATTGAGCAATGCCAGCGCGGCAACGCTTTCGCACAGAAGCGGCTTTTCGACCGGTACGCCAATCGCCTGTACCGGGTCTGCCTGCGGTATGTGCGGCATGAGCCGGAAGCGGAGGAAGTGCTGATGAACGGTTTTCTGAAAATCTTCCGGTCCATCGACGGCTTTCGGTACCAAAACGAAAACGCGCTGGAAGCGTGGCTGCGGCGCATTATCGTCAACGAGGCGCTGCAACACCTGCGGGCCCGTCGGAGCCTGCCGACGTTCTATGCCGAGGACGCCCTGGCGGCCGAAGCAGACCCGCTGCCCTTGCCCGATGCGGGTCTGGATGCGGACCGGATTACCGAACTGATCGCCCAACTCCCGCCGGGTTACCGGACGGTGTTCAACCTATACGTGGTCGAAGGCTACAACCACCGGGAAATCGCGGAGCAGTTGCGCATCACGGAGAATACCTCAAAATCGCAGCTGAGCAAAGCGCGGGCAATGTTACAGGACCTTTTACTCAAAAACGGATATGAAGCCGAACGCCGACGAACCCATTGACCGGCTGGTCCGAGAGGCACTCGCCAGAGAGGCCGACCGCCCCGTCCCCTCCTTCAACCCGGACCGGACCTGGGCGCGGCTGACCCAGGAGTTGCAGCCGGAAAAAAACCGTCGGCGGCCGGTTGCCTGGCTGTGGGCCGCCAGCCTGACCGGACTGCTGTTGGTGATTGGAGCGGGCTGGTATCTGCGCGGACAGAAACCGATTGTTTCCGGCCCGACTTTCGTGAAAACGAAACCCGTCCGTCCGTCGCAACCAGCCCCCGTTGTAAGCCTTGAAAAGCCGGAAGAGTCAGGATTTGCGGAGCAAAAGCAGCCGGGGCGGCTTTCCCGCCATGCCGGACCTGTTCGCGGCGTACCGGCCAGACTCCTTCCGCCGCCGACCGGGTCCGTACCGGAGCGGGTCGATACCAGCGCCCCGTCGCAGCCGGAAGTCGTTCAGGTGGCCGGTGGACCGGAGAGCCCTACGGTGGTTCCGGCGGCCGCCAGCGGGCCGAAACGCCGTTTTCAGGTGATGCATATCAACGAATACCAGGCCGAGGAAGACGCCCAGCCCCGGCTGTACCGCACGGAAAGCATGGTTCGCTTAGGCAGCCCGCCCTCGCCGGACGGAGCCGTTGCGCCCCCGTCCGTTCAAATCATCCTGCCCCAACGTCATAAATCCAACTAAGACCAATGAAATACCTTGTGTTAATGGCCTTGCTCCTGATGAGCCTGGCGTGGGACGCCGTTGCCCAGCAAAATCAATCGCACATCCGGTCGAGCCGGCATACGGGAGGCGCTTTTCTGGGGCGCAGCCATATCGAAGTGGATCTGGGACAGCGCAATACGCTGCTGATCGGATTTGATTCGTATGCCCAGGTACGCGCCCACCGCAACATTGATTCGGTGCTCCGGCTCTTTGCCGCGGATTACCGCAAAGTTGCGGACCCGGCCGAAGCGGGCACCCAGTCCTTTTACGCGTTCTTCCGGCTTGCCGACACGGACCGGACGCTGGACCTCCGCCCGTATCCGCAGCCCGCCGCTTCCTTCCGCCTGAGCGACGGCGGCCAGCCGGTGTTGCTCAAGACCCGACAGGATACGCTTCATATCGTGTGGCGGACGCGCGAAACCGCCGTCAATGCTCCGGCGCAATCCTACGATTTCCACGTCTACCTGTTGCTCAACAGTCTGGCCGATGCCGAGCGGGTGGCCCGACAGGGCGTCAACGCCCGGCTGCAACAGGCACTGCAAGCCGTTGAAAATTACAAAGCCCACGACCTGACCAGTCCCAAAATGGCCTTTGACCTGGTGCAGCAGGAAGGCAAAGCGCCTGATTTTATCAGTCCGGGGCTGGCCCGCAGTCCGTCGCTGATTATTTCGCCGGGTATCGGGGTGGGGCTGGTGCGCAACCAGTGGGTGCCGTCCGCGGCACTGGACCTGCAGTTTGTGCCCAGCCGGATGCGCAACGTGGCGTACTCGGTGGGCTATCTGTCCAATTTTTTCTTTCAGACGCCCTCCGACGGCAGTTACCGGAGCCTGCGCAACGATTTCGTGAACGTAGGCGTGACCTTTTATCGGAACGACCGCGGCAACGTCCGGTCATCGTTCAGCCGGGTTCTGGCCGGATTTTACGTCGGGATGCCGGTCTACCGGCGCGGCGGCTATTTCGACCGGAACACCATTCGGCTCAGCGGGACGGTGTTTCACCACGGCCTGATCAAGATACAGCCCGAACTGTACATGAAAGGCGCTTTCCGGAATGTGTTTCCGGGCGTGCGCGTGTCGGTAGGACTTTGAACTTCTGTAGAGACGCCGGATTAGGCGTCTCTCGTTTCTTTACAGTAGGCGATACCGCTTCGCATCGGCCCATTCGTCCACGTCCGACAGCGTTTCCAGCAGTCCGTACTGGACTTTCTGGGTGTCCAGCTCGGCCAGCGTCTGGCGCAGGAGGGTGGGCTGGCTCCAGGGTTTGTTTTCAAAAATGCCGGGAATGAAACGGCTCATTCCCATCAGATAATAACCGCCGTCGGTGGCGGGGCCGAAGACCACTTCGTTGTCGGCCAGTTCCATAAACGCTTCCTGCACGTGGCGGACCTTCAGGTCCAGGCAATCGCTGCCGATGATGAGGACGCGCTCGGCCCCGGCCTCAAACTCCTCCCGAAACGCCTGCTGCATGCGGGTGCCGAGGTCGCCATCGGCCTGGAGTTTTTTGTCAAAGCCGTTCCAAAGGTCATTTTCATTAACAAAATCCGCATAACAGACCGTACGGCGTAACTCCGTCGGCAGCGGAAGGGTCAGGGCGGCGACCACCTGCTGGGTGTGGGTGAGCAGATGCCGGTAGATGTCCGTCGCCTTCTCCGGACCGATCCGGCGGGCAAGGCGGGTTTTGACCTGACCTTCAATGGGGTTACGTACAAAAATAAGCAGTGAATAACGCATGAACGGGACAGAAAAGGAGCGACGCGTTTGGTACGGGCCGGAAAATCGGCGACTTTTGCACCCAAAACGCATCTGAAAGTTACTCTACCCCGGTGAAAATGAATAAAAAAGTTATTTACGCCGCCAGTGCCCCCGCACCCATTGGTCCCTATAGTCAGGCGATTCTTGCCAACGACACGCTGTACGTTTCGGGGCAAATCGCCTTCGAGGAATCCCAGAAAGGGGATATCAAAGCCGAGACGCGGAAAGTGATGGAAAACATCGGTGCCATTCTGAACGCCGCCGGTATTTCCTACGAAAATATTGTCAAAGCCAGCATCTTCGTCAAAGACCTCAACCATTTCGCCGCCATCAACGAGGTGTACGGCGGCTTTTTCTCGACCGAGCCTCCCGCCCGCGAAACCGTCCAGGTAGCCCGCCTGCCGAAAGACGTCAACGTGGAAATCTCGGTCATCGCAGTTCAATGAGTGATTGAGTGATTGAGCGATTGAGTGGGTAATGCTGATCCCCTTAATTGCTCAATCACTCATTCGCTCAATCACTCAATAAAATCTATGTCTCAGGAAATTCGTGTCCGTTTTGCGCCCAGCCCGACGGGTCCGCTGCATATTGGCGGCGTTCGGACAGCCCTTTATAATTATCTTTTCGCCCGCAAACATGGCGGCAAAATGCTGCTGCGGATTGAAGATACCGACCAGAACCGGTTTGTGCCGGGAGCGGAAGAGTACATCCTCGAAGCTCTGCGCTGGGTAGGGATCGAAATCGACGAAGGCGTCGGCGTCGGAGGCCCGCACGCGCCTTACCGCCAGTCCGAACGGAAGGACATTTACCGCAAAGAAGCCGAGCGTCTGGTCGCCGAAGACAAGGCGTATTACGCCTTCGACACGGCCGAAGAACTGGAGGCCATGCGCAAACGGATGGAAGCGGCCAACGCCCCGGCGGCCCAGTACAACTCCATCACGCGTCTGCAGATGACCAACTCGCTCACGCTGTCGGCCGAGGAAGTGGCGCGGCGCATCGAAGCCGGCGACCCGTACGTCATCCGCCTGAAAGTGCCCCGTAAGGAGGACATTCGCCTGAACGACCTCATCCGCGGCTGGGTCGTGGTGCATTCTTCCCAGATCGACGATAAGGTGCTGCTGAAGTCGGACGGCATGCCGACCTACCACCTGGCCAACATCGTGGACGACCATCTGATGGGCATCACGCACGTCATCCGGGGGGAAGAGTGGCTTCCGTCGGCGCCGCTGCACGTGCTGCTGTACCGCTACCTCGGCTGGGAAAGCACCATGCCGCAGTTTGCGCACCTGCCGCTGCTGCTCAAACCCGACGGCAACGGCAAGCTCAGCAAGCGCGATGCCGACCTGGGCGGTTTCCCGGTATTCCCGCTGCAGTGGACCGACCCGTTCAACGGGCAGGTGGCGCGCGGTTTCCGCGAAGACGGCTACCTGAAAGAGGCGCTGGTCAACTTCCTGGCGTTTCTGGGCTGGAATCCGGGCACGGAGCAGGAACTGTTTTCGATGGACGAACTGATTCAGGCTTTCAGTCTGGAGCACATCCACAAAGCCGGGGCGCGGTTCGATATTCAGAAAGCGAAATGGTTCAACCACGAATACCTGCGCCGACTTCCGGAAGCGGAACTGGCCGCTACGATCCAGCAGCAGGCCGAAGCCGACGGACTGGAGTGTTCCCTGGAAAAAGCCGAAAAAATCGCCGGGCTGATGAAGGAGCGGGTTTCGTTCGCGCACGAAATTTACCCGCAGTCGGCGATGTTCTTCCGGACGCCCGAGAGCTACGACGAAACGGTGCGGGCGGCGAAGTGGAACGACGATGCCCGAAAAGCCGCGCAGGTGGTGCGGGACGCGTTTGCCGGACTGGATACGTTTACGGCCGAAACCGCAAAAACGGCCATTGCGGAGTCGCTGGCCGCCGCGGGCATCAAGCAGGGCAAGGTGATGCAGGCCCTGCGCCTGGCCCTGTCGGGCGTGGGAGCCGGTCCGGATCTGATGATTACGCTGGAGATCATCGGCCGGGACGAAGCCGTAGCCCGCCTCGACAAAGCGCTGACACAACTTTAACTTAGTTATGAATTATGAGTTAAGAGTTATGAGTTAGTTCATAACCTGCCTTAACTCATAACTCTTAACTCATAATTCATAACTCTTTTTGAAGGTATGGCCAAGAAACCGATAAAACCGGAAGACCCGCAGGAGGACAAGCCCCGGGTGCATAAAGAACTGGAAGGGTTCGACATTAAAATCAATACGTTCGGCGAAATCACGACGAGTTTCGACATCGACCGGATCAACGAGTTTCTCAACAAAACCGTCGACGACAAGAAGCTCCGCCACCGCAAAGACCTGAAGGACCCCAAAGGCCGGAAGGACGAGGAAGGAACCGACGAAGAGGAGTAATCCGGGAAAATTGAAATGAAGAATGAATAATTAAGAATGAAGGAGATGCGGACGTTTTGCAAATCCGTGCAAAACTTGTAATTCGTAGCCAGATATTCTTATCCTTCATTATTAATTGTTCATTGTTTTATGCGTTCCCACGAAATTGACTACAAAATCATCGGCGAAGACATCCAGGTCGTCGAGATTGAACTTGACCCGAACGAAACCGTCATTGCTGAGGCCGGCGCCATGCTGTTCATGGAAGACGGCATCCAGTTTGAAACCAAGATGGGCGACGGCTCTGCGACGAGCGGCGGTTTCATGGGGAAGATTTTTCAGGCCGGTTCGCGGCTGCTGACGGGCGAGTCGCTCTTCATGACCCACTTCACCAACCGCGGCTACGGCAAGCGGAAGGTGGCCTTTGCGGCTCCCTACCCCGGAACGGTGATGCCCATCGACCTGAGCAAGGTGTACGGAAATCAGCTCATTGTGCAGAAAGACGCTTTCCTCTGCGCCGCCCTGGGAACGCAGATGAACATTCACTTCAACCAACGGATCGGGGCGGGTCTGTTCGGCGGAGAGGGCTTCATTCTGCAGCGGCTGCAGGGCGACGGTCTGGCGTTCATTCATGCCGGTGGCGTAGTCATCGAGCGGCAACTGAACAACGAAACCCTGCGGGTAGATACGGGCTGCGTGGTCGGGTTTGAACCCAACATCAGCTTCGACATCCAGCGCTCCGGCGGGCTGAAATCGATGATCTTTGGCGGCGAAGGCCTGTTCTTGGCAACCCTGCGCGGCACGGGCAAGGTCTGGATCCAGTCGATGCCGATCTCCAAACTGGTCGACCGGCTATCCATCGGCGGCGGGCAGGCCAACAAAGAAGGCGGCTCCATCCTCGGCGGGCTGGGGAGTATGTTTGAGGATTGAGAAGGGGGGTAAAGTTTATAGTTTAGGGTTTATGGTTTAGAGTTGCTCTGCCTCGCTTTGATGATGAGAAGCAACTATAAACCCTAAACTATAAACTTATTAGCAATGATTTTTTTCCGAACTTTGTTTGATAATCAGCGCAATCAGTAAAATCAGCGTAAATCAGAGTTCAGACAATATGGAAGTAATTTGTGTCAACGACCTTTTCCCGCCCCCGGTGCTGGCGTTTTATGCGGAGTTTGGGGTGAAAACGCCGTCGAAAGACAAGATGTACACGGTCCGGGCGGCCAAGCGCCACACGACCGGCGAAACCGGCCTGCTGCTGAGCGAAATCCAGAATCCGGACGTGCCGGTGAAACACCCGGTGCTCGGGGAGGTCTGGGTCGAGCCGACCTTCAACATCAACCGCTTCCGGACGCTGCTCGGCGAGCCGGTACGGGAAGAAGAACTCGAACTGGTCAATTCCTGACCGAAAGCGGAGCCCGGCTCCGCTTATTTTTTGGTGTAACCAGAGCCGAAAGACGGAGCCTTTTTCGCTCTGATGGATAGAAATAAACGGCGCTGCCCTCCGTTTTACATAGTATGAAGTTATTCCGCTTTCTGTTACCCGTACTGGCCGCGGTGGCGTTGGCTGCCTGCGGGGGGGCCGATACCGAAAATTATACGCCGAAACCCAAAGGCTATAACCGCCTTGATCTGCCGGCGCACACCTACCAGTCTCTGACCGAAACGCATCCGTACACGTTTGAATACTCCCGGCACGCCCGCGTCCTGCCCGATTCGTTCCGCGGAGCCCAGCCGCACTGGATTTTCATTTATTATCCGGAGTTCAAAGCGAACGTTCAGCTGACCTACCACCCGGTGCTGAACAGCCCCAAACGGCTGGAAGGCATGATCGGCGATGCCTACAAACTGGCGGCCAAGCACAACGAGAAAGCGTATGCGTTCAAGGAGCAGATGGTCGAAATGCCGAACGGACTGCGGGCCAACCTCATCGCCATTTCGGGCGAGGTGCCCAGCCAGTTGCAGTTCTACACCACCGACACGACCCGGCATTTTCTGCGCGGGGCTCTGTACTTCAACACGGCCACCCAGAACGACTCGCTGGCCCCCGTCATTGAGTACGTCCGCAAGGATGTGATGCACATGCTCAACACCCTCCGCTGGCGCTAAAAAGGAATAAAAAACGAATGCCATTTCATTCTGAAATGGCATTCGTTTTTTATTCCTTTTTAGCGCCAGCATTGTCTTCGTCCCGGGAATTTTGTATCTTTATTAGCTGTTTTTCAGATACTACAACGCATTTTCTGAACACGCCGCTGCCCTCGCGGAAAGCGGTATGCAAGCACTATGAGACGAGGAAAATTTAACGCTAATCAGTTACAGATAGACTTCCTTTCGGCATACCGGCAACTGCTGGTAAGTCTGGGAACGGCCCAGAATCTGCCGGTCAACGAAGCGGTGTTTGTCAAGCTGACGGACCACTGGGAAAGCACCCGGCAGATGCCGACCGACCTCTTGTTTCAGAAAAGCCCGGTCGAGGCGGTGATCTACCGGCTGTCGAAGCAGGATGCCCGGCTGGCGTTCCCGGCCGAAATGATTGCCGGCGACCTGCGGGGCGTACCGGGGCTGACGGGCTTCGCCGCCCGTTTCCGCGAACAGGGGTGGGTGATTCTGCCCTTCGAACTGGCGGGAGCCTACAAACAGGTTTTTCTGCACATTCTGGTGGCGGCCATCGGTCTGGAGCATTTGTACGCCGATAAGGCCGAACTGCTGGACGAAGCCGAACGGGTAGCCTTGGCGACGCTGATGCCCGAAGCCGAAATCAACAGCTTCTTTGGGGTCCGGCTGTCGCGTTTCCCGGATAGCTTCCGCTTGGACGTGTCCAACTATTTCAATCTGCCGTTTGAGTTTGTGCTCAAGCGGGCGCACCAGCTCGGCGTGATTACGGATGAGGTGCTGGAAAGTGCCAAAGGCAATCCCGTGCGCTCAACCCGCCGCCCGCAATCGAGTCGCGCGGCGTAGGTCGGGCCGCGTAGGCTGGGTCGCGCAGATCGTGCTACTCAGGCCGAGTAATAATTTATTCAGTAAGGTCGGATAAGGTCGCCATGGCGACCTTATTTGTTTTTGGGAGCCGCCGTTGCAGGTCAAGAGTCTGAAAGACCGTGAAACGCAGAATGTGAAAGTCTACGAACGCATTTCCCGCACTTTGCTGCTGAAACAAGTTCAGGTAGCCGGTTTGGAGCGTGAAGCCGCGCCCAACCGGACAGGAAATGCCGATGAAAAACTGATTCTGGTCGAAATAATTGTAGACAATCTCCTTCCCGGCATTGACCAGAATTTCGTTCTGCACCACCAGATTCGGCGTCAGGCGACCGGGTGCGGGCTGGCGCATCGGCCACTGAATGCCCAGCTGGTATCGAAGCCGGTGATTGAAGCGGTAACCCTCCGTTAATTTGTTACCGTCACTGCGGTGGACAAAGCGCTGTTCGGCCCGGAAACGCTGGTTGAGGACCAGCCTAGGAAAAGGCTGACTAAAGCCGATTTCTGCCCAGGTCCGGTGTTCGGGCCGCGCGGGCCCCACGTTGAAGGCATTCCGGTTGACTACATAGGCGTAGTTGGCCGATAGGCGGGCGGCAGCGTTGGGAAAGTAACTAAGGCCAACCCGGTTGATCTGCGTCCCGGCAAAATCCACGAAATGTCCGCTGCGCCGCAGATGCGACTCCAGAATTCCGCCCCAATGGGGTGAAAAGCGAAGCTGAAGCTGGTACATCAGCCACGTCTGCTGCTGGTAGCGAAGGGTCTTGGGAGCGGTCTGGGCCCGCAAAGTCAAAGAGCTTAAACCGATGGTAAAAAGTAGAAAGGCGTTACGCATGTATGGCCAATAAAGGCACAAAGTTGCACAAAGTTTTGTAAAATGCTTTTATTGCCGAAAGTCAAGCGTCTGAAAAAGAAACAAACGGGCCACGTGATTATTGGCAAACCGGTTACCCGCCGGAAGCTGCTGGAACAGGTTCATGTAGCCCGCCTGCAGGGTCAGACTTTTGGAAAAAGGATACGAGAAGCCCACAAAAAAGCGGTTCTGGTCAAAGTAATTGTAGGTAATCTGTTTCCCGGCGTTGAGGTGTAATTCATTCTGAAAGACAAAATTCGGGACGCCCGGCTGCATCTGGGGCTTTGTCAGCGGGATTTGCAGAAAAAACATGTACCGAAAGCGGTGATTGAACGTGTACCCGTCCTGCAACTGGCCGTTGCTGGTTCTGCGGTTGTAACGCTGCTCGGCCCGAATCCACTGATTCAGATAAAAACGACCCAGCCGACCGCTCCACGCCAGTTGCTGCCAGGGTCGGTGTTCGGGGCGAACGTCGCCATCCGAGGTGGCCGGGTAGTGCCGGACGTAGGCATAACCGGCCGTCAGCCGGACCTGATCGCTTAAAAAATAGGTTACGCCGGGGCGAAAAATCTGCGTATTCCAGCGGTTGGCAAAGTCGTCGCCGATGGTCCGGGCGTGCAGGTCGAGCCACAGACCCCAGCGATCGCTGAGACGCGTCTGGTTGAAAAACGCCAGCCACAACTGCCGCTGAGGAGTGATTTCCTTCACTACATTCTGCGCAAAAACCGGGAAGGAAATCAGGAGAAAAAGGACAGGAACAAAGTACTTCTTGTACATTTCAAGATGTTATATGATAAAAGAGAGAAAATTTGGTCTTTCTGAAAAAATAAGCGGCATTCATTTGGATAGGCCGGAAAGTTAAAACTTTTTTTGCATAAAAATCTATAAAATCAATAGGTTATAAATACTTATAGTCTGTCTACTCTATCGCAAGTACGGACTAATAGCCTGTTCTTTCCTGAAACCAATGTTCCCGAACGAAGACCACGAACTGCTATGGAAACGTTAGACGAGGGTTTGGTAGCGCAGCGCCCGAAAACCGTTTACAGCCTCCGTCAACTGACGGCTTACTTTCTGAAACTGGGTGCCATCGGCTTTGGCGGCCCGCCCGCGCTGGTCAGCGCCATGCACCGGGACCTGGTGGTCAGCCGCCAATGGATTGAGGAAAACGATTACCGCGAAGGGCTGGCGCTGGCGCAGCTGGCACCCGGACCACTGGCCGCGCAACTGGCCATTTACATCGGCTACGTCCATTACCGAATCGTCGGGGCTACGCTGGTGGGGCTGGCGTTTGTGCTGCCGTCGTTTCTGATGGTGCTGGCGATTGGCTGGGCGTATGTGCAGTTTGGCGGCCTGCCGTGGATGCAGGCGCTGTTCTACGGCGTGGGTGCGGCCGTGATCGGCATCATCGCCAACGGAACGTACAAGCTCACCACCAAAACCGTGGGAAACGATGGTCTGAGCATAAGCCTGTTTGTTCTTTCCGCCCTCGCCACGGCCATCACCGAGTCGGAACTTCTGTGGCTGGTGCTGCTTTCCGGCCTTGTTTACTGGCTGGTCAAGGCGCCACCGCTGTGGCTGCGGTCGGGGAATGTCGTGGCTCCCTTTCTGTTGCAGGCCGTGACGCTGCCGCAGGATTCGATTCTGTGGAAACTGGCTCTTTTCTTTTTCAAGGCCGGGGCGTTTGTCTTTGGCAGCGGTCTCGCCATTGTGCCTTTTCTGTACGGAGGCGTCGTGAAAGAATACGGCTGGCTGAACGAGCAGCAGTTTCTGGACGCTGTGGCGGTGGCCATGATCACGCCCGGCCCGGTGGTCATTACCGTGGCTTTCATCGGCTATCTGGTGGCGGGTTTGCCCGGAGCGTGCGTAGCGGCGCTGGCCACGTTTCTGCCCTGTTACCTGCTGACCATCCTGCCTGCACCTTATTTCAAAACGTACGGTCGGCGGCCGGGAATCAAGGCGATGGTGGACGGGATCACGATTGCCGCCGTCGGGGCCATTGCCGGGGCGGTGGTCGTGCTGGGCAAACGCCAGCTGACGGACCTGCCGTCAGTGCTGCTGGCCGTCGGAACGCTGCTGATTCTGTTACGGGTCAGGAAGGTATCCGAATGGCAACTCATCGCCGCCGCCGCACTCATCGGCCTGGTACTGAAGTTTTGGCTTTAACCCAAAGAGAAATTAAAAGTTAGAATTTAAAAAGAGTTAAGAGTTAAAAGAAGGCTCCCCCGGTCTGGAATCCGGACTGGGGGAGCCTTCTTTTAACTCTTAACTTCTTAACTCCCCTACTGGCTCCATTCCGTCGGGGTACGGTCCCAGCGGTGTTTTTTCAGTTCAGTGAGCAGTTCTGTCGGCAGGCCGCTGCCGTCGCTGGTCGCCATGTTGGCTTCCACGTTGCGAATCTGGCGCATGCCGGGGATGGTCGTTGCCACGTCCGGATTGCTCAGAATGAAGCGGAGGGCCATTTCGGGCATTGTCATGCCGTCGCGCAGCAGCGGTCGCAGGGCGTCGGCATGGTCGACGCTGGCGTTCAGGTTCTCGGGCACGAAATACGTAGAGCGCCAGTCGCTGGCCGGAAAGGTGGTTTCTTTCGTGAACGTGCCCGTCAGCGTCCCTTCGTCGAACGGCACCCGGGCGATGACGCCGATGTTCAGCTCGCGGCAGAGCGGAAAGAGGCTGTCTTCCGGGTTCTGGTCGAAGATGTTGTAAATCACCTGCACGGCGTCGATCAGGCCGGTCCGGAGCGTTTGGAGGCAATTGTCCGGCTCCCAGCGGTTGACGGACACACCCCAGGCCCGGACTTTCCCGTCCTGCGTCAGCTTCTGGATGGCTTCTTTCCACTCGTCCCGATCGGCCCATTCGTCTTCCCAGACGTGAAACTGCTGGAGGTCGATGGTTTCGATGCCCAGGTTTTTGAGGCTCCTCTCGGTGTATTCCACGATGTAATCCGCGGGGAACACGTCGTCGATGCTGAAGCCGCGGCGGGAGGGCCAGATGCGGTTTTTGGGCGGAATCTTGGTGGCGGCGTACAGGCGTTTGCCCGCATGGCGCTGGATGAGCCCGTTGAGGATCTGCTCGCTCAGACCGTCGCCGTACGCCCAGGCGGTGTCGAAAAAGTTGCAACCCAGTTCGACGGAGCGTTCGAGGGCGTGTTCGACCTGTTCACGTTCGGAGCCGGTCCAGCCCGCCAGTCCCCACATGCCGTACCCGATTTCGCTGACCTGCCAGCCGGTGCGGCCGAATTGACGATAATTCATTTTCAGTTAAAAATTAAAAGTGAAGAGTTAAAAGTAAGCGATAGGGCAGCTACTTTTAACTCTTCACTTTTAATTTTTAACTGAAAAATGTTGATTCGTATTGTCCGAATGACGTTTGAGGAAGGCAGCGTGGACGCCTTTCTAACCATCTTCGAGGCGTCAAAGCATAAAATCCGCAGCTTCCCCGGCTGTCAGCATCTCGAACTCCTCCGCGACCTCGACCAGCCCAACGTCTACCTGACCTACAGCTACTGGGAAAGCGCCGAAGCCCTCGAAGCCTACCGCCACTCGGAACTGTTCCGCACGACCTGGGCCGCGACAAAGGTGTTGTTCGGCGGTAAGCCGGTAGCGTATTCGGTGGAGAGGGTGGAGTTTTAATGATTGAATTTTGAATGATTGAAGGATTGAATGATTGAATGATTGATTGATTGATTGATTGATTGATTGATTGATTGACTGGCTTCGCTATCGTTCGTAAAGCAGCGGAGCCAGTCATTCAGTCAATCAATCATTCAGCCATTCAAAATTCAACCATTCAATCATTCAAAATTCCACCTATTCTATCTCCAGGAGTTTCCGCAGTTCTGTCGCTTCCTGAGGTTTCAGGCGGTTGGCGAGGACGAGGCGGAGCTGGCGGCGGCGGAGGGCGCTTTCGTAGAGGGCTTTTTCATCCTCTGTTTCGGCAATAACCGGCGGAACTTCGATGGGTCGGCCGCTCTGGTCCACGGCGACGAAGGTGTAAAACGCCCGGTTGGTGCTGACGCGGTGGCCCGCCGGGATGTCTTCGGCCCAAACCTCGATGAACACTTCCATCGACGAGTTGAAGGCGCGCGTAACTCTGGCCTGCATGGTCACGATATTGCCCAGTTTGATCGGTTCGGCAAAAGATACGTTATCGACGGAGGCCGTCACCACGATGCGGTTGGAGTGCTTCTGCGCGGCGATGGCGGCGGCAATGTCCATCCAGTGCAGCAGACGGCCTCCCATCAGGTTGTTGAGCGTGTTGGTATCGTTCGGCAGAACCATCTCGGTCATCGTGGTCAGCGACTCGCGGGCGTATTTGGGTTGTGGCATAAATCAGTCTGTAAAGTCGTAAGTCTGTAAGTCGTAAGCGGTCCGCCGCTGCGGTCGTAAGTCGTACGACTTGGCGAAACCGCGAATTTCGACATTTACCCGTAAACGAAAAAACCGGCGACCGCCACCGCAAACCGCTTATTACCTTATGACCCCGGCGGCGGACCGCTTACGACTGTCAGACTTATTTTAAACACCGCAGACTCCGGCGGTACTGGCGATTGGTCAGGGTCAGGTAACGTTTAAGCTTCAGCTGGGCGAGGATGTAGCTGTCGCTGCTGTTCGGATTGCCGCGCGGAAAACCGGGCTGGTTGGGCGATAGCCCCAGTTCAGGCCGACGGTCGGAGAGGGCACGGGCGAGGCTGGAGGGCAGGAGATCCGGGTCAGGATAAACCGTGCTGACATCGTCCAGATAATCACTCAGTGAGTAGGTATAACTCAGGTCAGCCTGCAGCGCGTATTTCGGCGAGAATCGGTACGTGAGCACCAGTCCGAAGGGAACAACGCCGGCTACCTGCGTGTACGAAACCCCTTCCGTACGCAGGGGTGGCAGCAAAACCCACCCGTTCTGCGAAGGGGCTTTTGGGCTAAGATGCGTCAGGCCAATTCCGGTATAAAGTCCCGCGTTGAAGCCCGCAGGTCGGTTGGCGGGCAGGGCGCTGAGTTCCACGCCTAGCCAGGCATCGGGGTTTGTCGAGCGGAAAGAAAGGTTATTCGTAAAATTAGGCGTCCCGACCTGGCTGCCGAAGAGCTGATAAATCCGGAATTCGCCCCGGGCCGCCACGTGGGGCAGAATCTGGTAATTCACCCCCAGCGACACCGCCGGACGGCTGTACCGTGCCGTATTTTCGTTCAGGTCCCCCGAATAGTTAGCCACGCCCAGCCCGGCATGCACCGACAGGTTCTGGTTCTGAAACCGGCTGCGCTGGGCCCAGCCTTCTGGTATGAGAACCAGACAGAGGCCGATTTCAAAGGTTATCTGAACGAAAAATTTCATAGCAGGACAAGTCAGCAGGCAAAGAGTGTACAAGGTACTACAATCCTGTCGCCTGATAAAACAAAACCCTTCCCCTCCTGGAAGGGTTTTGAGAAGTGGCTTGTTTATGAAGGGATTAGTTCACCGTCCGCACGGAGCTGGCTCCCGACGTATTCGACTGCACGGAAGGCGAACCTTTGTAGCGGATGCTGCTGGCGCCGCTGGCGTCGGCCTGGAGGCGGCTCGTGACAAACAACTGGGCGTTGCTGGCTCCGGAGGCTTCTACCGCAGCGCTTTCGAGCTTCAGATCGTACGCTTTCAGGCTGGTAGCGCCCGAAACGTCGCCCTTCAGCGTCCGGGCTTTGCCGGCGAGCGTGACGCTGGAAGCGCCCGAAACGTCGATATGCACGTCCGTGGCGTCTACGTCGATGGTCGACGACGAAGCTCCCGAAATGTCGATATCAAACACTTTCTGGTTGCGGAAGCCCGCTACGGTCGATTTGGACGCCCCGCCGAAGCTGACCCCGCTCAGGCTCGGCATCGTAATCGTGAACGTGACCCGTTCGCGGCGGTTGTTTCGCCAGTCGCTGCTTTTGTAGCGAATGCGCAGTGTTTTGTTGCCGACCACGGCGGCCTCCAGATCGTCGAGGTCTTTCTGACGGCCGGTGGCGCTGATTTTGTAGCTGCTTCCCTGCGAAACGTTGATGACGAAGGCGCTGCCCATGTCCAGCCGGTCAAAATTCGAGAAGTTGAACGTGCGGGTGCCGTCCTGGGCAGAAACGGTCAGCGTCGCGGTCAGAAACACGAGACACAGGACAGCAAGGTGACGAAAAGGGATACGATGACGCATAATAGGGTTGATTAATGGATTAGGATATAGACCGGAAAGATAGCAAAACGTTGCATGGTCCGGCAAAGAAACGGGGACCCTTTTTCTGGAAGAGTCCCCGTTTTTACTTACGTAAACTTACTGCGGCATCGGCTGGCTGGCTTCCTGTCCGTGAACCTGGCTGGCCCCGCTGGTGCGGCTGTTTAGGTCGCGTACCTGACCGAAATCGGCGCTGCTGGCCCCGGACGCTTCGACGTCGGCCTTACCGACCTGCGCTTCCGTGGCGTCGAGTTCACTGGCTCCCGACAGGTCGGCGTCCAGATTTTCCATCCGTCCGCGCAGAAACGCCTTGGAGGCACCGTTCACTTCCAGCTTCAGCGTCCGTACTTTCATGTCTACCTGCGCCTTGCTGGCCCCGCTCAGGCCCAGATCCAGGGTTTCCACGTTTTCGAAGCCGGCCACACTCACCTGCGTAGCTCCCGAAAACTCGGCCTCCCGGATGGTCGGCATGGTGATCGTCAGGCCGATGCGTTTGCGGTCTTTCAACCGGAAGAGGCTGTTGTCGCGAAACTCTACCGACAGCTCGCCGCCGTTAGCTTCGATGCGCAGGTCGTCGAGGTCTTCCTCGCGGCCATCGGCCACAACTTTGATGGTGTCGCCCCGGCGAACCCGGACCACAAAAGCTCCACCGATATTCATTTTATCAAAATTACCGACGTTGAACTGGCGGCTGAATTCGCCCCGCTGGTCAAAATCGCTTCCAAATTCATCCCGCAGGGCCTGGCTGACGGCATCGTCGGTATCGAAGTCATCGTCGTTTTCGTAGCGGTCGAGGTCACGCGCCCCGCCTACATTGACGAGCCCGTCGGCTTTGGTAAATTTCCAGAGGCTGGTTTTCATGCGTTCGATTTCGCGCTGGCCGAATTCGTTGCGGATAAAGCGGGCAAATTCCTCATCCATCCGGAACGGCTTTTCGTAGGGAATCAGCACCGTAACGTCCACATCCTGTCCCCGGAATTTTGAGCCGGGCTTCAGTTCATATTCCGAATCAAAACGCACCGTCGAATCCTGCACCGAGAAGTTGTAAATCGCCAGGCTGGCGTACTGCTGCGCCTGCTGCCGCGAAGGACCCTGCGAACGCAGCCGCTTGACAACCTGCATCACCGTTCCGTCGTAGCCTTCCAGTTCGATCGAAGGCCGGAACGACGTTCCGCCATCCATATCGTTCAGTATAAAAGTGGGGACGGTCGCAATGGCCAGCGGGCTTTTCTGTTCGACAACACCCGTCCGGCGGAAGTCGGCCACCAGCGGCGGAATGGCGATAGCCAGACCCAGCACGCTCAGGAACCAGAGGGCGAGCATGCCCAGGCCGATGTTCCGGGAGAAGAAAGCCCGCCGCGACACCAGCGTAGCGCCCAGGACGCCCAGGGCCAGTCCCGGAATAAACATCGCGACGAAAGCGGCCAGGAGCATCGGACCCGAAATGTCCTGCTGAAGAAGTTCAATCGGGAAATCACCCGTTTCAATGCCTACGTTCTGCATGCCCAGCGCAACCCCCAGCAGGGCCAGGGCCGCAATGGCGATGGAGCCGCCCGTGACGATCAGCAGCAGGCCGATAAAGACCCGCACCACCGCGCCAAAGCCGCGCAGCAGAGGCCCCAGCACCCGCCCCAGTCCGTTGACGACCGCCGCGATCAGGCGAAAGGGAAACAGCAGGACTTTGGTCAGCGTGCTTTCCTGCCCCGACGTTTCGTTGATATTCAGGCTCCGCTTCACGTTGTGCTCGATGTTGGTCAGCGTGATGGGTTGCCCCTTCATCTCCATTTTTTCCGTCATGCTTTTGGCCTCCGGCGAAATGATCCACAGAATCAGGTAGGCCAGCAGACCCGTTCCGAACAGAAAGATGGTCAGGACGAACAGCAGCCGGATGACGCCCGGGTCGATGCCGAAGTACGCGCCCAGGCCGGAAGCTACCCCGCCCAGCACTTTGTCGTCGGGGTTCCGGTAAAATTTCTTCACGCTCTTGTCGTCGTCCAGCGTAACCGAGCCGGGAAACGACACCCACATGGCGATGTACAGGATCAGCGTAAGGCCGGAGATGCCCGCTCCCACTTCCTGCCCGATCGGCGGCAGGGCGAAAAACAGGGTCAGGAAAATCAGCCGGACCCAGACCGGATCGATGTTGAAGTAGTTGGCAATGCCCGAAGCTACGCCACCGAGCAGTTTGCGGCGCAGGTCGCGGTACAGCTTCCGCGGGGCGCTGTAGGTCTGGTTCGGCGGGGGCGGAGGCGTACCGGCCGGATTGCTGCCGGAGCGGGCGCCCTCGGAGCCGTACGCCTGTTTGGCGCTGTTGGCCCCGGCACCCACCAGGATTTCCTCTTCCTCGACGGCCACAAAGTCGGCCACGGTGCCCATCGAACGGATGAGTTCGTTCACGTCGTCGAGCGTAACGGCCCCTTTCTGGTCGGTTTTGAGTTTATTGTGCAGCTTTTCAGCGATGCGGTTTTCGATGTCGGTAATGATTTCCTGACTGTCTTCGTAGGTGGAGAAGTACTGCTGAATCGACGTCAGGTAATTTTTCAGCTTGTCATAGCCGTCCTCCTCGATATGGAAGATGACGCCGCTGATATTGATGCTGATGGTCTTTTTCATGGCTTTATGCAGAAATGTCTTGACGAGAGTTTAGGTTATTCGTTCGGTTCCGGATGTCCGTTGGCGACCGTTTTGTGCGGAGTCACCTTCCCGATAATCTGACTAACCGAATCCGAAAGGTCAAGCCAGGTGTCGTTCATCGCTTTCAGAAACTCCTGGCCTGATCCGGTCAGGATGTAGTACTTGCGCGGTGGCCCGGAGGTCGATTCCACCCATTTGTAGTCGAGCAGTCCGGCATTTTTGAGCCGGGTCAGCAGCGGGTAAAGCGTTCCTTCCACAACCATGATGCGGGCCGACGTCAGTTCGTCCAGCATGTCGGAGGCGTAAACTTCCCCCCGCGAGATAATGTGCAGTATACAGAATTCCAAGATTCCCTTCCGCATCTGCACCTGGGCGTTTTCAATATTCATTGGCGTAAACGGCTAAATTCTACTTTGAAATGACTGACTTTCGAGGGACCGGCAGGGGGCGCTTCTGAGCAGAACCCGCCTGTGCTTTGTGTCACCCTTTTTCAATCCTTACAATACAAAGGTATATAAAAGGTACTATGCAATGCAAGGTACTTTGGAAGTATTTTCGCTCGGAACGGATGAATGGATATTTATTTTCTCAAAAGGCAATTAGTCAGGACGAGCGGGAGGCGTTTTTTTCCTACCTTCCAAACCGGAATTGCTTGGCTAAGCATGATACGTTTTTTTGCCGTTCTGATTTCATTTCTGTCGGTGAACTGGACCCTGGCGCAGTCTGCCCGCTACGGCAATGAATGGATTCAGTTTGACCAGTCGTATTACCGGATTCCGGTCGCGGAAAAGGGCCTGTACCGGCTCACAACGGAGGATTTGCGCCGCGCCGGCCTACCAATCGCCTCCCTCGACCCGGCCACGCTGCAACTTTTTCACCGCGGCGTGGAGCAGCCAGTCATCGTAACGGGCGAAGCGGACGGGCGGCTCGACGCCGCGGATTTCCTGCAGTTCAGCGGCGAAGGCAATGACGGGGCGCTGGATTCGCTGCTCTACCGCCCGGCCGGAACGCAGCCGCACCCGTTTTACAGCATGTTTTCCGATACGGCCGCTTATTTTCTCACCTGGAGCAGAACGGGAACGAAAGGTAAACGCCTGATAAATCGTCCGGAGCCGCCGTCCGGTCCGGATTCGCTCGCAACCCGACGCCTTTTGCTGACCCAGGAGTACAGCTTCCGGGATTTTGCTCCGCCCACCAACCGCCACGAGGTTTATTTTGAACCGGGCGAAGGTTGGACGGGGCCGATTCAGCAGAAAGGCATTCCGTTTGTGCAGCGCCTCCGGCTCGACGGCTGGGTGGCGTCGGATCCCAGAAAACCGGAACTGGCCCTGCTGCTCAACGGCCGGGACAACTCGGCTCACGAAGTGGCGATCTACGCCGGGAAGGCTCGCCGCCTGCTGGGCCTCGTGCGGTTTTCGGGTTTCCGGACGCCGACCTTTCGGGCCGTGCTCGAACCGGACGATCTGGACGCCGACAGTACGCTAACCGTTTCAACGGTTTCGCAGGGGCCGGACGCCACCGACCGGTACTCGGTCAGCTACCTCCAGGTCCGCTACCCGCACGGGGCCGAAGCGGCTCCCCCGGCCGAACCCCGGACGCCCCGCCTCGAACGGGTCCATTTTCGCCGGCTGGCGGCGGCCCGGCCCAACTACCTCATCGTTTCGCACGAAAGCCTGATGCAACCCGTCGGGGTGGTGCCCGATGCGGTGCGGGCGTACGCGGCCTACCGGGCATCGGTCGCGGGCGGCCGGTACGATACGCTGGTGGTGACCTTTCGCGAACTGATGAACCAGTTCAGCTACGGGGAACGCAGTCCGCTGGCCCTTCGCCGCTTTGCCGATTACATGCTAAGCGCCGATTCGGCGACCCGCCGCGAGCGGTTTCTGCTGCTCATCGGGCGGAGCAACGCCTATTTTCCGGTGCGCCGAAATCCCGCGCAGGACCGCCTCGACGCCCTGCCGACGCTCGCTTACATGCCCGGTTCCGACGTTTCGCTGACGGCCGGGCTGGCCGGTTTCCCGGATTACGTCCACGCGATACCCACGGGCCGCCTCAACACGCTGAATCCGCAGGAGGTTTTGCATTACCTCGCCAAAGTGCAGGAGTATGAACAAACGCCCGCCACGGCGGCGTGGCGGAAACAACTGCTGCACCTGAGCGGCGGGCGCAATGCGTTTGAGCAGGAAATCTTTCGCCGCATCACGGACGCCGCCGCCGCGACCGCCGCCGGGGCGTTTCTGGGGGCGTCGGTCACTACCCGGTCGAAGCAGACGAACGCGCCGGTCGAAAAGGTGGAAGCGGCGGACGTGGTCAACCGGGGTGTGGGTCTGCTGACGGTGTTCGGCCATTCGTCGCCGGTCATCACCGACACGGACCTGGGCTACGTTTCGCAGCCGGCCAACGGCTACCGAAACCGGGGCCGCTATCCGCTGCTGTTTTTCAACGGCTGCGGAATCGGCAACATATTTTTCGGGGCAACCAACAACCTGAGCACGGACTGGCTGCTGGCCCCGGACAAAGGCGCGATTGCCGTCCTCGCCCACGGCTACACGGGCTTTGTGGGCCAGCTCGACAATTTCACCCGCGTTTTTTACGAAACCCTGCTGGGCGACAGCCTCTGGATGCCCCGGCCCATCGGCCTTGTCCACCAGGAAACAGCCCGGCGGATGGTGCAGCGCTTTCCGAACGAACTGGACCTGGCGAATGTGTCCCAGATGATTTTTCAGGGCGATCCGGCGCTGCGCCTTTTTCCGCTCGCGCGGCCTGATTTTGTACTCCCGCCCGAAGGTCTTTTTTTCGGAAAAGCGGATAACGCCCCGGATTCGGTTCGCCTGCACCTGCTGGTCGCCAACGCCGGACGGTTCCACCCCTCCGACAAACCCGCGATGGAGCTTCGGCAGGAGACAACGCCGGGAAACTGGCAAGCCGTGCTGAAACGGCCCGGCCGGGCGGTGGCTTTCCGCGACACGCTGTCTCTGGCTTTCCGGCCGGAGCCGATTGGCGGGCGAACCGCCTACGAAATCGTCATCGACCCGGAAAACCGAATTTCCGAACTGGACGAAACGAATAATCGGCTTTGGTTTGAGACCGTTTTCGAAAACGGGAAGCTGAGCCTGACACTGCCCGATTCCGGCCAGCGCTTTCCGCCCGACCGCCTCAATCCGCTGCTGGAAGTGACGATTGACGGGGCACGCCTCCCCGATGGGGCGCTGGTCTCGCCCGAACCGCTGATTCAGCTTGTGCTCTGGGACAACGACCGCTACCGCATCCGGGCCGATACGGTCGGGCTGGATATTCTGCTCAAACGCCCCTGTCCGGGCTGCGAATTTGAACGGGTCCGGCTCGGCGGACCACAGGTGAACTGGCAACCTGCCGGACCCGACAACCGCTTTCGGCTCGACTATCGCCCCGGTCCGCTCACCGACGGGCTGTACACGCTCCGGGTTTCGGCGGCGGATGTAGCCGGAAACCCGGCGGGCACGCAGCCGTACCAGATTCGGTTTCGCGTCCGGACCGCAGACAGTCTTTCCACCGTGCGGGCGGTTCCCAATCCGTTCCGGTTCCGGACCCGGTTCAGCTTTGCCCTGACGGGCCCCAAAACGCCCGAATCGGCCACGTTGTTTTTGTATTCGGCTGATGGTCAACTGGTCCGGCAGATCAGGCAGTCGCTGCGGATTGGCGACAACGGCATCGACTGGGATGGGTCCGACGCGGGCGGGGCGTTGCTGCCAGCCGGTCGTTACTGGTTCCGGCTGGTGCTGGACGACGGCCGCCAAAAGGGCGGGAGCGTCTTCTTCCATCGGTGAGACGGCCGCAGATTTCTGACCGGAATTCAACAAAGAGAAACACTTTGGTAAGCTTTTTGCCAAATAATTTCATATGATTTGCGATTAATGACATAGGCGCGAATCAATGATTTTTTGTTTTAGAATCGCAAAAGTTTACAGCACCGGACCACGCATGTGCTGACACCGTAACGTATTGGTATGAATAATAAACTGGTCAGCCTGGCGCTCTGGTGCCCGGTTGTACTTTATTTTGGCTATCTCCTCTTCTTTGCCGTAAACGTCCCGCAGCTTGACGATTTTGGGGCCATTTTCGTGTCGGTCATGGACTTGAAGCGGTCGGCCTCGTTCCGGGAGTTCTGGTATGTGTTGCTCAATTACCACAACGAACACCGGATTGCCTACACCCGGCTGGTGGCCTGGCTGGTGAGTCTGCTTTCCGGCGGGGTCATCGATTTCCGCATGCTGATCGCCCTCGGAAGCCTGTCGCTGCTGGGAATCTGGTGGGTGTTCTACCGGGCTTTCTGCTGGATGCAGCGGCCGCTCTGGTATTTTGTGCCCGTATCTTTCCTGCTTTTTCAGCTTCAGTATTTCGAGAATACCTTTTTCGCTATGGCGTCGCTGCAAAACTTCGGCGTCTGGTGCTGGTCCGGGCTTTCGCTCTGCCTGCTGATTGTACCGGCCGAAACGCGGCAACTGCGTGCCCGGTTCTGGGCTGCTCTGGGGCTGGCGGTGCTGGCCACCTACACCAGCGGCAACGGACTGCTGGCGCTCGTGGTGGGCGGCGGGGTGCTGCTCTACCTCCGTCGGTATCGCGAACTGCTGCTCTGGATTCCGGTCGCGTGTTTTATCCTCTGGGCTTATCTGGCCGGAAACAAGCCTCTCCAGCAGGGAGCGGTCAGCGTGGCGTGGTCCGACCGGATTATGGCGGTTCCGGGCTTTCTGGGGGCTTTTGTCGGAAAATCCAGCGCGGGCCTGGCGGGTGTGGCCGTTGTTGGAACGGCCTTGTGGCTGTCGGTGGTAACATTGGGCGGCTTGCCCTTGCTGCGGACCTATCGGGAGGGACGGCCGGTAACGGACCAGACCCGCGCCCGGCTGTTACTGACGGCCCTGTTTGCCGTCATTTTCCTGACCGCTCTGGCGATTGCCCTCAACCGGCCCCCGGATGATATCGTCTCCACGAGCCGTTACAAAATCAGCAGTATTCTGGCCGTTATTGTCGCCTATCTGCTGCTGATTCAGTCGTTCAGGTCGGCGTGGCGGCCTGCGGTGGGGCGGCTTTTCCTGCTGGCCGGGGTGGGGTTCTGTAGCTTTACGTACTGGAAAAATACGCCGTTTGTCGCCGATCTGCGCTCGGTGCTGTTGCAGGATGCCGCCGAATTTGCGCAGAACCGGGCGGTGTCGAGCTGGAAGAAAGTGGCCCATTTTGCGCCCTATAAGCAGTGGCGGATGGCCGTCGGCAACGGATTGTATCTGCTGCCCTCCGGTTTGTTTGAAAGCGAAACGGACCGCGAACCCAGACGCCAGGCGATGCTGATGGATACCACCCGGCGGGCCTTTCCGGAAACCGTCTTCCGGCCCTCCGCAACGCCTTAATCCCAGCACTCCATCAGCAGCAGGTCGCCGCTCCGGTACCGGATGCGCACGAAGCCATCCTCGGCGGCGGCATTGCTGGAACTGGTGCGGTAGCCCAGCGTCAGGGATTCGTCGTGCAGGTTGTACGCCAGTCCCTCGGTCTGCACTCCTTCGACCGTTCCGACGGGGAAGAGAGAAATCGGCGTGTTTTTGGCAAACCACTTTTCAAACGGCCCCGTCAGCGGCGTGATTTTGGAATAATCATCCAGCATCACCATCCGAATCTGGTCTTTGTACCGGACAATATCGGTCATATTCGCCAGCGTGTGGTCGGCCCGGCGGCCGGTGGCCCAGACGATGTTGACGGCCGGAAAACCCCGCTCAATCAGGAATTCAAGGCCCTTGTGAAGGTCGGTTTTGTTCTGGTCGGGCGTGTGGACAATCTCAATCGGGTACTGCCGCGCCCGAACGGCCTCGAAATCATGGGCGTCGTCGAAATCGCCGAGCCAGGCATCGACCTTGATACCCAGATCCAGCACCCGCCAGATGGCATTATCGAGCACCACCACAAACGGACTCCACTCCAGCAACTGACCGAGCAGCTCGGGGTCGCAGCTTTCGCCGTTGGCAATCAATAAAGCGGGTTCCTGTTTCTCGCGGACGATGTGATGGGAAGACATTTCGGGAGTTAAAAGTGATGAGTTAAGAATTTTGAGTTAGCGGTGACGGCCTGGGACTCGGTCAACTCTTCACTCATAACTCATAATTAATAAAGCGTTTTATCCCCTTTCTCCATCCAGGCTTCAAAGACCGTCCAGGCTTCGTCGCGGTGGGACTGGTGCATGGGGATGGAGCGCTGTTCGCGGGGTTTTTCGATTTGCTGGTAAATAAAATGGTCGTCGAAGCCCGCTTGGGCCGCGTCGGAATGGAGGCAGGCGTAGACGATGCGGGCGGGGCGGGCCCAGTAAATGGCTCCCAGGCACATGGGGCAGGGTTCGCAGGAGGTGTAGAGCGTACAGCCTTCGAGCTGGAAAGTGCCCAGATGCTGGCAGGCGTCGCGGATGGCCACCACTTCGGCATGGGCGGTGGGGTCGTTGGTGGCCAGAACCTGGTTGCAGCCCTGACCGATAATCTGACCATCCTTGACAATGACGGCCCCAAACGGACCGCCCTGCCCGGCTTCCATGCCTTCGCGGGCCAGCCGGATGGCTTCGCGGATATAGTGTTCGTCGTTCATCGGTGTCGGTGTATGTGGGCGCAAGATAAAACAGAATCCAACACACCGAACCGGGGTATAAACGTGTTTCTCGCAGATTACCGCTGATTTTAAGCGCAGATTAACCCGGACAATTACGTCCCTGCGTTAATCCGCGTCTAAAATCAGCGGTAATCTGCGAGAAACAAACAACGGTCAATACCCTGGATTCTGCTGAATCTTGGTCTTGTTGATGTCAATCTGACTTTGCGGAACCGGGAAAATCAGGTTGTTGGCCGTCAGGGCTGTTTTGATGCCGATGGCCTGCGCCTTGGCCTGAAGCACGGGCAGCGCCCGGCCCGTCCGGAGCAGGTCGAACCAGCGGTGCCCTTCAAAAGCCAGTTCTACCCGACGTTCCTGTTCGAGGGCGGTCCGCATCTCGGCCTGCGCCGAAATGGTTTTGTTCGGCAGTCCGGCCCGGCGGCGCACCTGGTTCAGAAAAGGCAGGGCCGCGGCGGTCTGTCCGCTTTCGTTCAGCGCTTCGGCGTACATCAGCAGCACGTCGGCATAGCGCAGCACCGGCCAATTGTCTTCCGAATCGCCGTTGGTGATGGGCTGGTCGGCATATTTCCGGACGAAATTGTAGTCGATGCGCCGCCCGGCGGAGTTGACGTAGCTGGTCGCCAGCGAAACGTCCCGGCGCAGATCGCCCGGTTCGTAGGCCTGGATCAGGTCGGCTGTGGGCTGGTTGTTGCCGCCCCCGCCAAACTGAATGACGGCATTGCCCGAGTTCTCGGGCGCGTAGGCGTTAGCGAACCCGCTGCCCTCGCCGATGCTGCCTTTTTTGTACTGCACATCAAAAATCGACTCCCGGTGGTTTTTGCCGGAGGCCCGGAACACGTCCGCGTAGTTGGGCAGCAGTTCATACGTACCGGCGTCGATCACCTCTTTCAGCTTGGCGGCGGCTTCCGGGAACTTCCGCTGCGTCAGCAAAACCTTGCCCAGCAGAGCCTTGGCGGCTCCCCGCGTCGCCCGGCCGACATCCGCTCCCGTATACCGCTCGGGCAGGGCGGCTTCGGCCTCGGTCAGGTCCTTGACGATCTGATTGTACACTTCGGCAACCGGGCTGCGGCCGTAAGCATAGCCTTCCTGCGGATCAATAATTTCCTTAACGACCAGCGGCACGTCGCCGAAGACCCGCACGAGGTTGAAGTACATCAGCGCCCGCAGGAACTTGGCTTCGCCGACCACCCGCTTTTTGAGGTTTTCGTCCATCGTCACACCTGCCGACCGGTCGATGACGGCGTTGGTCCGGTAGATACCCCGGTATCCGTCGCTCCAGCGGGCCGCCAGAAACGGGTTGGTGGTCCGGAGGTAAAACTTGTCGAACTCGTCCTGGTCGGTCACCGAACCCGACAGCACGGGCGTCGTGTCGTCCGAGGGAATTTCGGAAATGACGTAGAACTGCCCGTACTGCCCGTTGAATTGCAGGGCTCCGTAAGCTCCGTTCAGGGCGTTGAGCAGGTCGCCGCCGGTTTTGTAAAAAGTGGCCGTACTCGCCTGCGAAACCGGCGACAGGTCGAGGAAGCCATCCTGGCAGGCCGTCAGCGCAAGGCTTAAAGCGGCCGTAATGAGGTATGTTCGTTTCATGAAAATGCGTTTTTGAGAAGTTTCAAGTTCAGGGCTTAGCGTCTATGGTTTGGTGCGGCGCGTTTGCTTCTCCGTTTTCGCACAAAGGTTTTGAACCCTAAACCTTAAGCTCTAAACTTTAAGCTCATTTAAAATCCGAGGTTAATGCCTATCGTGTACGTCCGGGCGAGCGGGTAGCTGCCGTAATCGACCCCGCCGGTCAGCGGTCCTTCGTAGCCGCTCACTTCCGGGTTGTAGCTCAGGTATTTTGAAAGAGTAAAGGCGTTCTGTACCCCGCCGTAAATCCGGACATTCTGCACTTTGATCCGCTGGAGGACGGCCTTCGGCAGGTTATAACCAATGGTGATGTTCCGGACGCGGAAATAGCTGCCGTCTTCCACCCAGCGCGACGACACGGCGTTGTTGTTGCCCGTCGTGCGGGTGTTGGCCCGGGGCGTTTTGCCGTCGCCGGGCTGCTCGGGGGAGCGCCAGCGGTCGAGCACCGTCGTCAGGGCGTTGGCGTTGCCTTCGAGGTTTTCGTAAAAACGCCGCGACAGGTTCAGGATTTGACCACCCTGCACGCCCTGAATGACGATGCCGACGTCAATTCCCCTGAACGAGAAGCTGTTGGTGATGCCGTAGATGAAATCCGGCTGGTTGTTGCCGATCAGCGTGCGGTCGTTGGCGTCGATCTTGCCGTCACCGTTCACATCCTCGTATTTCACGTCGCCGGGCTGGGCGTCGGCGAAGCGAGGGTAGCTGTCGAGGTCGGCCCGGTCGCGGAACACGCCGAGCTGGCGGTAGCCGAAGAAGCTGCCGAGCGGTTCGCCGATCATCGTGATGTTGGTTTCGCCCACGCCCGTACCGCTGCGGATGGGGTCGCCCGTGGGCCCGAGGGCCAGCACTTTGTTCCGGTTGAACGACAGGTTCAGGTCGGTCGTCCAGCTAAAGGCCCCGGTCAGGTTGCGGGTGTTCAGCGCAAATTCGAAGCCCTGGTTTTCGACCTTCCCGATGTTCTGCACGGCGGAGGAGAAGCCCGTCAGCGTCGGTACCTGTACGGCCAGCAGCAGGTCGGTGGTCAGGCGGCGGTAGTAATCGGCGGTGAAATAAATCCGGTTGTTGAACAGACCCAGATCGAAACCGGCGTCGAGCTGGCGACTTTTCTCCCAGGTCAGGTTGTCGTTGCCGATGGTATTGACGGCCAGACCGTTCGCCAGCGCGTTGCCAAACACGTAGTTGTCAGCACTGAGCAGGCCGATGGCCGGGTAGTTGGTCGAGAAGGCATTGTTCCCCGCCAATCCGTAGCTGGCCCGCAGCTTTAATTCCGAAATAACCGGAACGGCTTTCAGGAACGCTTCTTCGGACACGCGCCAGCCCAGCGAGGCCGAGGGGAACGTACCCCAGCGGTTGTTGCGCCCGAAGCGGCTCGACCCATCGCGGCGGATGGACGCGTTGAACAGATACCGGTCGCGGAAGGTGTAGCCCACCCGCCCGAAATACGACGCCAGCGACCACTGGTCCCGGAACGAGTTGCCGCCCGTAATGGTCCCCGCGTTCAAGGTCCGGACGTTGTCGTTGGGGAAGTTGTTGGCGTTGATGCGGTTGCGTTCAAAATCGTTCTTCTGACTTTCCAGACCAGCCAGCGCCTCAATCCGGTGCGGACCCACCTCCCGGTTATAGGTCAGAATGTGATTGGTGACCCAGTTGATGTTCTGGAAGGTTTCCGAGAAAGCCGAGGCGGCGGTCGGCGGCAGCAACTGGTTCAGCGGCAGGGCCGACGTCTGGTAGTTGTTGAGCCGCGAGTGCTGAATATCGCCGCCGATGGTCCCCCGATAACGGATGCTGAGCGGAAGCTGCAGTTCGACGTAGGCGTTGCCGAGCAGGCGCGTGATGCGGGCCAGGTTGT
This sequence comes from Tellurirhabdus rosea, assembly GCF_026278345.1. NCBI lineage: Bacteria > Pseudomonadati > Bacteroidota > Cytophagia > Cytophagales > Spirosomataceae > Larkinella > Larkinella roseola. The sequence goes on along the minus strand of NZ_CP111085.1, from coordinate 1,994,699 downwards.
CGGCTTCGTAAATGTTGGCGACGGGGTTGGTGATGCCCGGCCAGTTGTACGGCGCGGCATAATACGCCTGCGAATTGTACACCGTCGTGCCCGGCTGATAGATCGGAATGAACGGCGGCAGGCTTAGGGCGGCGTTGATGATGCCGTTGCTCGCCCAGTGGCCGTCCGTGTTGACGCGCTGCTCCACCGTCAGCGACGGACTGAAACTGACGCCCATTTTCAGGAACGGCAGCATCTGCGCGTCCACGTTGGTCCGCAGCGTGTACCGGTCGATGCCCGACCGCTTGACGACCCCGTCCTGATTGAGGTAGTTGCCCGACACCAGAAACTGCACCTTATCCGTCCCGCCCGAGGCCGTCAGCTGGTAGTTGCTGATGGGCGCGTTCTGGAAAATCAGGTCCTGGTAATTGTAGGACTCCAGACTGGCCGGATCGTCGAAATTGACCCCCGTAAACTCCCCGCGCGGATACCGGTAGCGCTGCCCCGCCGGACGGAGATCGTTGGGGTCCGTGATTTTGGCACCGGGAACCCGTTCCAGATAGGCATTATTGAACGCTTCTTTGGAAAATTCGGCAAACTGGGCAGCATTGAGCATGTCCATTTGCTTGGTCACCTGCTGAACGCCGGTATAATAATCCAGATTCAGGCGGGTTTGTCCGGCCTTGCCTCGCTTGGTGGTGATGACCACGACCCCGTTGGCCCCGCGGGAGCCGTAGATAGCCGTGGCGTTGGCGTCTTTGAGGACGTCGATTTTCTCAATATCGTTCGGGTTGAGCAGGTTCAGGCCGCCGCCGTTGGTGAGCGCCCCGGCATCGAGCGGCTGGCCATCAACCACCACCAGCGGACCGTTGCCCGCACTGATGGAGCCCAGACCCCGAATCTTGATCGACGGACTGTTGCCCGGCGCGCCCGTATTCTGCTGAATCAGCACGCCCGGCAGGCGTCCCGACAGGCCTTCCACGATGTTCGGTACGGGCTGGTCGCGGATGTCGCGGGTATTGATGGAGGAAATGGCGGCCGTCACATCCCGGCGCTGCTGGGTGCCGTAGCCGACCACCACCACTTCCGAAAGCGAGCGGTCGTCTACTTTCAGCTGCACATCCAGCACCTGCTGCGTGGTGATCGGAATCTCCTGCGTGGCGTAGCCGATGAACGAAAAGACCAGCGTGGTGCCGCCTTCCGGAACCGAAAGCCGGTAATTGCCCTCGCCGTCGGTCGTGGTGCCGCGGCTAGTGCCTTTCACGGCGACGTTGACACCGGGCAGCGGCTGGCCGTTTTCTCCATCGGTGACCCGGCCGCGCAGGCTGATGTCCTGACTGACGGCCTGCTGGCGAAAGCTGAGCGCCGCCAGCGTCTGAACGGGTCGGCTTTGTTCGGGAAGGTCCGAAAACGAGCCGGTTTCCCGGATGTTGGCGGGGTCGAGGGCGGTCGTGGAGCGGTCTTTCCGGCTCGAAATGACGTACGCCCCGTCTTTGATGCGCCGGTAGCGCAGCCCCAGCGGACTCAGCAGATTGGTCAGATTGCGTTCCAGGCCAACGTTCAGATTGACCACGCCCACCGGAACGCTGAACGATTCGACGAGCCGGTCGCTGTACACCAGATCGACCCGGTAATGGGATTTCAGTTCGCTGAGCACATCGCCCAGTTTCCGGACCGTGGGAGTCGCCGAAACCGTCCGGGGAGCCTGACGGGCGAGGGCCAGCGTCTGACTAAATCCCGAGTGGGTGACGACCAGCAGCGGCAGCAGCAGCCAGCAGCCCTTGGGTGGAGTAGAGAATTTCATAGGTCATCGTGAGGATTGAGGATCAATAAAAAATTAAAGGACTGAGGTTTCAGAAACAAGGACGGTTCGCCCCCGGCGGCTGAATTTCAGGTCCAGCGCTTCGCCCAGAATCGTGAGCAGTTCGTCGGCGTTGCTGGCCGTAAACGAACCCGAGATGGTTTGCCGGGCGAGCGTCTGGTCCGAAAAAACGAGCCGGAGACCGTAATTTTCCCGGAAAAGATTGGTCAGCTCCTGAAGCGACGTCTGTTCGAAAACGAATCGGTGTTCCTTCCAGGCGGAAAGCAGTTCCGGTCGGGCCACCCGGCGGAGTTCGAGCCGGCCGCGGTGGTCGAGCGTAACCAGATCGCCGGGCTTCATCAGCACCTGCCGCGCCCGGTTGCCGCTGTTTTCGTTGATCTGCACTTTGCCTTTGTTGAGCACCACCCGGGCGCCGCGTCGGCGGGCAAAAACGGAAAATTCCGTGCCCAGCACCACCACTTCAAACCGGTTGTCGGTCCGGACGCGGAAGGGCTGGTTGTCGGGCTGGTGGCGTACGGAAAAGACGGCCTCGCCGGACAGATGCACATCCCGGCTGCCCGAACCAAAACCGAAGCGCGGAATCCGCAGCAAGGAGTTGGCGTTGAGCGTCACCCGGCTGCCGTCCGGAAGCTCGTGGCTCTGGGTCTGCCCGAAGGTGGTTGCGTACGTCCGGTAGCGGATCTGGTCGCGGTACAGCCAGCCGGTCGTCAGCAGAAGCGCTACGGAAGCGGCCACGCCCGTCAGCCAGCCCCGGCGCAGCGTCCGGACGCGGACGGGCGGCTCGTCGGCCAGGCCGGTCGCGGTCTGCCGGTGCCGGAGGTAGTCGTGGTAGCGTCCGATAGCCGCCGGAACATCGACGGCGTACTGCGGCTGGCTTTTCTCCCATTCATCGAGCCACTGGTAAAAAAGCTCTTCGTGGACAGGTTCCCGGACCCATTCGTCGATCTGCCGTTTCTGCAAAGCTGAGGCGTTTCCGGCGAAATAGCTGAAAAGAAGTTCTTTCGTTATCGTCATGAGTGCTACAGTTGAGTGCCGAAAAAGAGCAGCAGAAGCCATTTGTCTTTCAGCAGTTGCCGGATAGCCTGCGTGGCGCGGTAGACCTGCACTTCTACGGTCCGGACCGAAAGGGCCAGTTCGTCGGCGATTTCCTGACATTTGCGGCCTTCAAAGCGGTGCATGAGGTAAATTTTCCGGCGCTGAATCGGCAGCGACTGGATGGCCCCGTCCACATCCTGGTACAGTTCTTCGTACTGCGTGATGTCGTCGGGCTGGGCGACGGACGAGGTCTGCGTTTCCCGAAACTCATCGAGCGGGGCTTTGCGGCTCAGTTCCCAGCGCAGGTAGTTGTAGGCCCGGTTGCGCACGGTTTTGTAGAGATACGCCCGGTACGAGGTGGTGATCTGCCGGAAAACTTCGTTGGAATAAAACTGGTAGAAGACATCCGAAACCAGGTCTTCGGCCACCTGCCGGGAGCCGACAAACCGCACGGCATGCGTGCAGAGCGGCTGGTAGTAGCGGCGGTACAGCAGTTCTACGCCCAGTTCGGGCGTATCGAGCAGGGCCGTTCGGATGAAAAGCTCGTCGTCGGAGGCGGTGGGCGGTGGCCCGGACACCTCCGGCGAGTCAAGGCAAATGCGGGGGGCCGGAGCCTCCGGCGGGATAGGGTATACCTGCTTCATGCCTGCCTGTTTTAGGAATTAAATCGTAATAAGTTAGATTTAATCGCTAACAGCACAGACAAGTACGCCTTAAAAATTACTTACAAGCCGGACGAAAAAAAAATTACAGTCGGCTCAGAATCCGTTCCCGCTCGGCCGGGTCGTTGGCATTGGCGAACTCCCGGACATCGGGCGCGTCGAGTAGCTGCACGTCCGAGTTGATGAGCGCTTTTCGCGGGCAGGAGAAGCCCATCGCCAGAAATTGCAGCAGGGTAGGGTAGGCGCGGGGCTCCCACAGACTGATGAGCGGCTCCGGAAACCGGTGGTCGCTGTCGTAAAACGCCGTCGCCATTTTGGACGGATTTCGCTTTTCGACCAGAACGCGCAGCGTTTTTTCGGACAGAAGCGGCAAATCGCAGGCCACCACCAGCCAGGCGGCGTCGGGCTGTTGGCGGAAGGCCGAAAGAATGCCGCCCAACGGCCCTAGGTCCAGAAACGTGTCCGGAACAAGGTTCAGCGGGCTGTCGGCCAGTTCGGCCCTCTGCTTTTCGTTGACCGATAAAAACACCTTTTCGCAAAGCGGACGGAGGAGGTCCAGCGCGTACTCGCGCTGCGGTTTGCCGTGGTAATCGAGGCGGCCTTTGTCGGTCCCCATCCGGCTGCTTTGCCCGCCCGCCAGCACCAGTCCATAGACCGGCGGCCGGGCGTTTTCGACAAATTCCCGGACAAAAGAAACCACGCGGTCGGTCTCCTCAAACCGGAAAACGGGAACGGTGGCCAGCTGCTCGCCGAGATGGTTCTTCAGAGAATCCGGAAGGGTGTCGGTGTCTTTTAGCAGAATGAGCCTGACACTGGTCAGCCGGTCGAGTTTTTTCTCCAGTGACTTGGCCGGGTCCACCACCACGATCTGCGCTTTGGCCGCAAAGTGGTTGCCGTTGACCAGCACGAGGTCGTAATCCTGAAAGGCGGGCCTGCGCTGGAAATCGTTGAGCGGCCGGACGGTGTCGAAACGCTGAAAGGAAATTTTGTCGGTATACACCTGCGCGGCCCCGGCGTGGAGGGCGGGGATGGTCTCGGGCGTGTCTTCGCCCTTGTGATCGGCATCCACGTAGGCAACCGTGACCTGGTCTTTCAGGGCCGAAATCAGCGCGTAGGCAAGGGTTTTGATCTGGCCGCAGGGCGTACCGAGCAGGGCGAGCTCGGTCCGGGCGAAGGTCCCGAGGTCGGGGCGGGTGATTTTTCCGTGTTTTTCGTGCTTATCCATGCCGTTGAACGTCACGTTTGCCGCCGGTCTTTTCCAGCAGGCGTGTTTCCCGGATTACCAGATCGTGCGAAAAAGCTTTACACATGTCGTACACCGTCAGAGCCGCCACGGAAGCCCCGACGAGCGCCTCCATTTCCACGCCCGTTTTCGCTTCCAGACTCGTCGTGCATTCGATAATGACTTCTTTCCCTTCCGTTCGGAAAGAGAATTTGCAGCTGTCCAGGCCCAGCGGATGGCAGAGCGGAATCAGGTCCGAGGTCCGTTTGGCGGCCATCGTCCCGGCAATCAGGGCTGTCTGGAAAACGGCCCCTTTTTTGGTCTGAATGTCGCCGCCGCTCATCTGCTGCATGATCTCGTCGGTCAGGACAACAATGCTCTGGGCCGTGGCGGTTCGGCGGGTGACGGTTTTGGCGCCCACATCGACCATCGACGGGTTGTTTTCGGAATCCAGATGAGAGAATTCAGCCATGAGTGCTGGTTGATGTTTGAAATATTTCTCGCAGATTTTAAGCGCAGATTACCGCAATTTTTCAATATTAATCTGCGTCAGTCTGCGCTTAAAATCCGCGCAAATCTGCGAGAAATAAAACAACTGCGAGAAAAAACAAAGATACCGCTTAAAACCACAACGTAAACACACTCCCCTGACCCGGCGTGGAGGTGACTTTCAGGCTGCCGCCGTGGAGCTGCATGATCTGGCGGGAGAGACTCAGGCCGATGCCAGAGCCGGTTTTTTTGGTGGTGAAAAACGGGATAAAAATCCGTTCCAGCGCCTCAGGCTCGATGCCGGGGCCATTGTCGGCCACGCGGATGCCCGTCCGGCCGTCGGCGGTTTCGGCTTCGAGGCGGATTACCGGATGCTCATGGTCTTCCAAGCTCTCGGCGGCGTTTTTGATAAGGTTGATCAGCACCATTTCGATCTGACCGGCATCGGCAAAAATGGTCAGGTAGGCGGGTGCCGGGGGCGTCAGCAGCGTGATGCGGCGGTGCTGCAGATCGTACTGGACCAACTGCACAATGTGGTTCAGCAACTGCATGACGGACACTTCGGCGATGCGCGGCTGCGGAATCGCCGTAAAACTCCGGTACGCCTCCACAAAGCGCATGATGCCCCGGCCGCGGTGTTCAATCGTGCGCAGGGCCTCCTTGAGGTCATCGACGGATTCGGTGGGCGCGTCGGCCAGTTCGTGTTCGGCAATCTGCTGCATCGTGCCGACCAGCGAGACAATCGGCGTGATCGAGTTCATGATCTCGTGGCGAAGCACCTTGGTCAGGTTTTGCCACGCATCCAGCTCTTTCTGCTGCAGTTCCGAACGGATGTTCTGCAACGACGCCACCGTGACCGGGCGGCCGCGGAGGCTGACCGTCGAGCGGCGAACGGACAGTTCCTGCTCGCTTTTGGTCTGGTAAACGGTCGGCGTGCCGGGTTTGGCCGTTTTCATCAGCTCGGCCAGACCGGGATGAACTCCTTCCAGCTCGCCCAGCGTCCGGAGGCGGTAAATGCCCAGCTGGCGGAGGGCGGCCTGGTTGATGAGTTCCACGTTGCCCGAGCCGTCGAAGGAAACCAGCCCGACGCCCACGTGCTGAACGATGGTGTTGAGGTAGTGCAGGTTCGCCTCGCGCTCGGCCCGCGCCTGCCGGAACGCTTCCAGGACTTCGTTGAACTGCGTGTTGAGACCGGCAAAGCTGTCGCCGAGCGGATTGTCGGCCTTGAACGTCACCGCAAAGTCCGAATACCGGACCGATTCCAGAAACCGCGTCAGTTTGCGGTTCAGGCCGGTGACGTATTTGTAAAGATTAATGAATAAGGTACAGTGAATAATGAACAGCACGAACGCCGGCAACGGCTGGTGCAGGGAAAGCCAGACGTACCCCATTGCCCACGACAGCAGGGTAAGCAATACCAGACGCCAGCCGATGCCAAGGACGAAACGGTTCATCGGATTCAGGCAATCCAGCTGAATGGGTATTCCAGGGTCGGAATCCGCGTGCGGTCGGCAATGCGGCGCAGACGGGCGGGCAGGGCCACCAGGTAGTCGCGGGCGCGTTGTCCGGCATCGTTGAGATCGGTGACCGTTTCAATCTGCCATTCGTTCAGCAGCGACTCCATGATTTCGATGTAGTCGATGGTCGTGTAAACGCCGAGCCGCTGGGCGGCATCCGAAAAGTGACTGAACGTTTCGCCGATCTTGGTCCCCGTTTCGCGCAGGAAGTGGGCGGGCATAACGATCTTTTTGCGCATCATGTCTTCAAAGGCAAGCATCATCTCCGAAGGGTCCACCGCAAAAACTTCGCGGATAAAGGCGCTGTATGCCTTAGCGTGGCGCATTTCGTCGGAGGCGATGACGCCGCAGATTTTGGAAAGCTGCGGGCAGCCCGCCTGTTTGGCCAGCGTGGCCGTGCGGCGGTGCGAAATGTTGGTCGCCAGCTCCTGAAACGAGGTGTACACGAAGTTGCGGTACGGGTCGCGGCCGGTGCCGATGTCAAAACCGTCGGAAATCAGGTACTGCGTCGATTGTTCCATCGCCCGCATGTTCACCCGGCCCGAGAGGTACAGAAACTTGTTCAGCAGATCGCCGTGGCGGTTTTCTTCGGCCGTCCAGGCGCGCACCCACTTGCTCCAGCCCTGGTCGTAGTCGGCCTGGTTGACGCCTTCGACCTCCATGAGCCAGGATTCGTAGGTCGGCAGCGCTTCTTCGGTAATCGTATCGCCGATGAGCACGGCCATGTAATCATAAGACAGTTCACGGGCGCTTTCGCGCAGCAATTTCACCTCTTCCAGGAAATTCTCCTGCGTGGGGTCCGGCAGCAGATCTGCAGGCTGCCAGTACGTTTCGACAGGCTTCAGAAACTCCTTCATGTACCCCTCGACCTTCTCGCCAACAAAATGCATTACTTCCAGACGACTTCCGGTTAAAATCATAAGACTGTAAAGTGGAGCGCCGCTCCGCTTGAATTTTTATGGATTACAAATTAAAACTGCCGAATTACGTGCGTTCAGCCGATCCCTTACCATCGACGGGCCTTGCGCAAAGGGTAGCTCTCACCTTCTGTTCCGTTCTGAAACACGAAAACCTGTGGTTTTGTCCCGGGCGGCGGGACGGGCAACAAACGGCAATATACGCCTAAAACCCGCTGTCGCCGCATTCTACCGCTTTTCTTTACGCCGCAAATCCCGGCAATTCGTACTTTTGTCGGTCGAAACCGCCACCAGCGGTTCTCCGCGGACCCCTTATGAAAAAAATCTTCGATTATCTTCTGAGTGCAGTTTACCTGCTTTACTTCGGTTTGATTCTGGTCATTTTCCACCTCGGTCAGGTAGTGGCTTACAACGTTTTCGGCCGAAAAGCCCAGAAAACGGTGGTCGACTGGCTGAACGCGAGCATCACCTTCGGCTGGCTGCTGACGGGCAGCACCGTCCGCTTCCGGAATAGGCACCATCTGCCCACCGACCGGCCCATTATCTTCGTTGCCAACCACCAGAGCATGTTCGACATTCCGCCCATCATCTGGTTTCTGCGCCGCCACTGGCCGACGTTTGTTTCCAAGATCGAACTGGCAAAAGGCATTCCGAGCATTTCGTATAACCTCCGCAAAAGTGGCGCGGCGCTCATCAACCGTAAGGACGGCAAGCAGGCCGTGGTCGAAATTGCCCGCCTGGCGAAGCTGATTCAGAGCGAAAACCACTCGGCCGTCATCTTCCCCGAAGGAACCCGTTCGGCCACGGGAACGATGAGGCCATTCGCCGTCGGCGGCGTCAGTACCCTGCTCAAACGGGCCCCCAAGGCGCTGGTCGTGCCTATCGCCATCGACGGTACCGGCCGCTTCAACCCCAAAGGCGTTTTCCCGCTCCGTTCCTTCACCCGCATGACCTTCACCGTCCTCAGCCCCATCGAGCCCGCCGACCAGCCCATCGAGGAAGTGGTGAAGCGGGCGGAAGAAGCCATAAGGGGAGTTAAGAGTTATGAATTATGAGTTATGAGTTAAGCTTCGCTGTTTGCCTTGTAAATGGCGAAGCTTAACTCTTAACTCATAATTCATAACTAAATTTAAAGTCCATACTTCTCCAGCCGCCGGTACAGGGCCTGCCTTGACAGGCCAAGTTCGCGGGCGATCTCGGTGATGTTGCCGTGGTGCTTCTGCATGGCCTGCTGGATGAGCTTTTTCTCCATATCTTCCAGCTGCATGGATTCGCGCAGGGCCGTTTCGGGCGAGGGCGGGACCATGCCAAAGGCGGGGGTGGTGCCAAAATAGAAATCACTCGGCTCCAGCATCGTGCCCTGGGCCAGGATGACGGCCCGTTCGAGGGCGTGCTGCAACTCGCGGACGTTACCCGGCCAGCGGTATTGCTGCAACTGCCGTAGCAGCGCCGGACTGATGCTGCTCACCTTCCGGTTGTACTGCTTCCGGTAAATCTTCAGAAAATGCTCGGCCAGCGGACCAATATCGTCCGGACGTTCGCGCAGGGCGGGTAGGTGCAGTTCGATGGTGTTGATGCGGTAGAGCAAATCCTGCCGGAACGAACGGTCGGCGACGTGCTGGTAGATCGGCGCGTTGGTGGCGCAGATCAGCCGGACATCGACCGCTTTGGGCTTATTGGAACCCAGCCGCGTGACCTGCCGCTGCTGCAATACCGTCAGCAGACGGGCCTGCTGCGGCAGGGTGATGTTGCCGATTTCGTCCAGAAAAATCGTTCCGCCCCCGGCTTCCTCAAAGCGCCCGGCGCGGTCGTCGCGGGCGTCGGTAAAGGCGCCTTTGACGTGACCGAAAAGCTCACTTTCAAACAGGGTTTCGCTCAGGGCGCCCAGGTCCACGCTGACGAACGGCTTGTCGCGGCGGTGCGAACGTCCGTGCAGCTCGCGGGCAATCAGGTCTTTGCCGGTGCCGTTTTCGCCCAGAATCAGAACGTTGGCGTCCGTTTCGGCCACGCGCTCGATGGTGTCGAACACCTGACGCATGGCGGGGCTGTTGCCGATGATTGAATGATTGGATGACTGAATGACTGGTTGGCTGCCGCGTTTGCCGGTGGCTCCGGCACTGCCGGTCTGGCTCTGCCGGGTCTGGAGAGCGGCCTCGATGGTGGCGAGCAGTTTGTCGTTTTCCCAGGGCTTCAGCACAAAATCGAGCGCCCCGACCTTGATGGCGCGCACGGCCATGCCCACGTCGCCGTAGGCCGTAATCAGAATAACGGCCGCCTGGGGATCAATGTCCAGAATCCGGTCGAGCCAGAGAAATCCCTCGCGTCCGCTGCTGACGTCCCGCTGGAAATTCATATCGAGCAGAATAACGTCGTACTTGCCATTGGTCACCAGAAACGGAATTCGCTCGGGGTTTTTCTCAATATCAACCTGTCCGAAGTGCCGTTTGAGCAGCAGTTTGGCCGCGCTGAGCACGTCGACATCGTCGTCAATAATTAGAATTTTGGACATAAATCGGTGAATAGTCGGCTGCAAATTAGCACATTTTCCGCCGTGTCCGTTTTCGGACGGATTTTTGTCCAGATGCGGACAGAATTTCGACAGGTTTCCGGAGTAAGTATCTGATTCATAGAGCATTGTTCGGGGTGGCACAGCAATTGGCTTAAAGTGTCCGAACGAGCGTCGGCCTTTTGCCCATTCACAAATTCGCTCATTCGCTATTATTCATGGATCGCGTATTACCCAAGAAGTTCTGGACAAGTCAGCGTATTGCGTTCGCCGTAGGAGGGCTGGTTCTGTCGTCGCTGCTGATTTACAGCTTTATTCTGGCGGACCACCGCTCGAAGCTGAACGTTGAGAAAGACAAAATCACGATTTCGACCGTCTCAAGCGGTCCTTTTGAAGAATTTATCGCCGTAACGGGCGTCGTGCAGCCGCTGAAAACGATTCGCCTCGACGCCATCGCCGGAGGGTACGTCACCGAGAAACTGGTAGAAGGCGGGGCGATGGTAAGGGAAGGGGACGTGCTGCTGCGCCTCGAAAACCAGAACCTGCGCCTGAGCTTCCTGCAGTCGGAAACGGAAGCCAACCGGCTCGTCAACGAACTCCAGAATACCCGCCAGCGTCTGCGCGTCGAACGCTACGCCCTGCGCCGGACGCTGAACGACCTCGACTTCCAGATTGCCCAGGCCAAAGATGTCTGGGAGCGTCAGGAAAAGCTTTTTCGCGAAAAAGTGATTCCGCAACAGGACTACATCAAAGCCAAACTGGACTACGAACGGTTGGTGGAACAGCGGAAAATCGAGATTGAATCCCAGAAATATCAGGAAGAAAACGCCCAGACGCAGATCAAGCAACTGGAAAAAACGCTGGCCCAGACCCAGAAGAACGTGGCGCTGTGGCAGCAGACGCTGAACAACCTGGTGGTGAAGGCCCCGGTGTCGGGTCAGCTTTCGACGATGGATGTCGAGGTCGGATCGAACATCAACCAGGGCCAGAACATCGGCCAGATCGACGACCTCGACGGCTTCAAAATGCGGGTGGGCATCGACGAACACTACATCAGCCGCATCTTTGCCGGCCTGCAAGGTTCGTTCGACTTCAACGGCGACCAGCACCGGCTGCAGATCAGCCGCGTGTATCCCGAGGTACGCAACGGCCGGTTTGAAGTGGACATGATTTTTGCCAATGGCGCCCCGAAAGGCATCAAGCGCGGACAGTCGTCGCCGATTCGGCTGGAACTGGGCAAAGCCGCCCAGGCTACCCTTTTGCCGGTCGGCGGATTCTTCTCCGACACGGGCGGCAACTGGGTGTACGTGGTGGAAGAGTCCGGCAAGCGGGCTACCAAACGCAGCATCACGCTGGGCCGTAAAAATCCGGAATTCTTTGAAGTGCTGGAAGGCGTGCGTCCGGGTGAGCAGGTCATTACGAGCAGCTACGAGAACTTTGGGGATAACGAAGTATTGGAGTTTTAAATAATAAAATCAGCATAAATCACTGGTCCATGATACGTACCGTCAATCTACAGAAGATCTTCTCGACCGAGGAAGTCGAAACCACCGCCCTGAATGGCATCAACATGGAAGTCCGGGACGGCGAGTTTGTCGCCATCATGGGCCCGTCCGGCTGCGGTAAATCGACGCTGCTCAACATCATCGGCCTGCTCGACAACCCCTCGGAAGGGCAGTACCATTTTTACGGTACCGAAGTGGCCGGCATGACCGAACGGCAGCGGGCGCAGCTCCGCAAAGGCTCCATCGGGTTTGTGTTCCAGAGCTTCAACCTGATCGACGAACTGACGGTATTTGAAAACGTCGAACTGCCGCTGCTGTACCTGAAAGTCCCCGCCGACGAGCGCAAGCAGCGCGTGGAGCAGACCCTCGAACGGATGAACATCATGCACCGGCGCAACCACTTCCCGCAGCAGCTCTCCGGCGGTCAGCAGCAGCGGACGGCCATCGCCCGCGCCGTGGTCGCCAAGCCCAAACTGATCCTGGCTGACGAACCGACGGGGAACCTCGATTCGGCCAACGGCGAAGAGGTGATGAAGCTCCTGACGCAGCTCAACGAAGAAGGCACCACGATCATCATGGTGACGCACTCGCCCTACGACGCCGGTTTTGCCCACCGGATTGTGAACCTGTTCGACGGAAAAGTGGTGACCGAAAACTTCCACGTATAACGCATGAAGCCGCTGCTCATTCTCCTCCTGTTGTGCGTCAGCCTTTCGGCTTCGGCCATCGGGCACCCGCACAACCTGTTTTCGGCGCACCGCAAGGTCAGCCGTCTGGCCAAGAAACCGCTGCTTTGCCAGCGGGAGGCACCCGTCCTTGTGGTGGCAAAACGCATACTGGGCAGCTAGGCACCTCCTCCTTTACCCAAACAACAAATGCTGACGAACTACCTGAAAATTGCTTTCCGTAACCTGTGGAAGGCCCCCGCTACGACGGCGATCCACCTGCTCGGACTGACGGTTGGGCTGACGACCTGTCTGCTCATCCTGATGGTGGTTCGGTACGAATGGGGCTTCGACCGCTTCCACGCGCAGGGGGAGCGGATTTACCGCGTGAACCTCATCCAGACGACGGGCAGCGAAGTCGAAAAATCGGCCGTCACGCCCTACCCGCTAGGGGCGGCCCTGCGCAACGACTTTCCGGAATGGCCGACCGTGGCCTCGATCCACGCGGAGGAAAATTCGTCGGTGGTCGTTTCTCCGGAGAAAATCTTCCCGGAAAAGCGGGTTCTGTTCGCCGAGCCGCAGCTGTTCGACCTGTTCAGTTTCGGCATGAAAGAAGGCGACGCCCGGGCTATTCTGAGTCGGCCCAACCAGGCCATTCTTTCCGAATCGGCGGCCCGGAAATACTTCGGCAGCCAGTCGCCCCTGGGCAAAACGCTGCGCATCGGCAGCGAAACGGTGGTGCAAGTCGGCGGCATCATGCCCGACATGCCCGCTCAGTCGCACCTGAGCGCCCCGGTGATCGTGTCGTACAAAACCCTGAAGAAGTATTTCGGCTTCCCGCTCGACCAGTGGGGAATGCGCTCGGCGGGCAGCGTCTATGTGCTGCTGCCGAAAGGCGCGTCCCCGGAAGCATACACGGCCCGGCTCGGCAGGATAGACGACAAGTACTACGACAACCGGGACAGGTCGGCGACGCGCGAGTTTCTGCTGCAACCCCTGAACGATATTCACTTCAACCCGACCTTCAACGGTGGGGGTTTTGTGCCTTCGCTGGCCCCGACCTACCTCTGGGTTTTTCTGGCGGTGGGCGGCTTCGTGCTGCTGATCGCCTGCGTCAATTTCGTCAACCTGTCTACGGCCCGGGCCACCACGCGCGCCCGGGAGGTGGGCGTCCGCAAGTGCATCGGGGCCACGGGCAGCCAGCTGGTCGCCCAGTTTCTGAGCGAGGCGCTTTGGCTGACGGCCTTTTCGTCCGTGCTGGCGCTGGCGCTTACGTATAGTCTCCTGCCGGCAGTAAACAGCTTTTTGCAAAAAGAAATCCCTTTCCGCTGGGACGAAGCCCTGGCTTTTCTGACCCTGCTGAGCGTGCTGACCACGCTGGCGGCGGGACTGTATCCGGCCCTGTTCATGGCGCGGCTCCGGCCCATCATGGCGCTGAAAGCGGCCCGCGGTCCGCAGGGACAGGGCATGCTCCGGCAATCGCTGGTCGTCTTTCAGTTTGGCGTATCGCTGGTGCTGGCCGTGGGCGTGATGGTCATTTATCAGCAGATGAAGCTGTTCCGGGAAAAAGACCTCGGTTTCCGCCGCGACGCCATTCTGACCATCAACACGCCGTCGGCCGGACAGAAAGCGGACGTGCTGCGGCAGGCGCTGGGCCGGATTGCGGGCGTGGAGGACGTTTCCTTTGCGCTCGGCGCTCCGACGGCCGCAAACAATTTTACGACGGGCATGATCGCGGACCCGGCGAACCGCGACCGGCGGGTGACCGTAAACGTGAAACTGGCCGACGCTCATTACCTCAGCACGTACGGGCTTAAACTGGTGGCCGGGCGCTTCTTCACCGATGCCGATACCCTCGCTATTTCGGGCCGTCTGCCGCGGGAACAGCGGCGGTACGTCTACGTGGTCAGCGAAAAAACGACCCGCGCGCTGGGCTGCACCCGCCCCGAACAGGCGCTGGGCCGCACGATTGAAATTGGGCTGAACGACATCCGGGCGGAAATCGTCGGGGTCGTTCGCGACTTTCACACCAGTTCCCTGCATGAGGAACTGATGCCGATGGTCATGATGAACTATTCGGGCCTGTACCAGTCTGTTGGGCTGAAGCTCCGGACCGGCAATTACCCGGCGACGCTGGCGGCCATCGAGGAGGTCTGGAAGCGGCACAACCCGAACACCCTGTACGAAGCCGAGTTTCTGGACAAGGCCCTGCAAAAGCTCTACGACGAAGAAATCCGGCAGTTTACGCTGCTGCGCGTATTTGCCGGGCTGGCGCTGGTCATCTGCTGTCTGGGATTGTGGGGTCTGGCGACCTTCACCATCGAGCAGCGGACGAAGGAAATCGGCGTGCGCAAAGTGCTGGGCGCGTCGGTGGCCAGCATCGTGGCCCTGCTTTGCAAGGATTTTCTGAAGCTGGTTCTGGTAGCCCTGGTGCTGGCCTCGCCGCTGGCGTACTACCTGATGGACCGCTGGCTGGCCGAATTTGCCTACAAAATCGACGTTCCCTGGTGGGCTTTCGGACTGGCAGGAGCGCTGGCAGTCACGGTGGCTTTCCTGACGGTGAGCTTCCAGAGCGTGAAAGCGGCTCTGATGAACCCGGTTAAAAGTTTAAGAACGGAGTAAAGGGAAGAAGGGGAGGAGAGAAGGAAAGGGAAGATGCTCCCAACCTCCTCCTCCCTTTTCTCCCCTTCCTCCTTATTTCTTATAACGATGCTAACGAACTACCTCAAAATCGCCTTCCGCAGCCTCTGGCGGCAGAAAGCTTACTCCTCGATCAACATTGTGGGGCTGGCCGTGGGGATTGCGTCCTGCCTGCTGCTGTTTCTGTACCTGTCGCACGAACTCAGCTACGACAATTTCCACGCGAAAGGCGACCGCATCGTCCGAGCGACAATGGAATACAGCATGGACGGACAGGTGGGCAAAGTAGCTCAAACGGGGACTAAACTGCTGCCGGATTTTGTGCGGAATTTCCCGGAAATCGAAACCGGCGTGCGGCTGTTTCGCGGCAGCCATGTGGTCCGTTACGGCGACCGGCAGTTTACCGAAAACCGCTTCGTGTATGCCGATTCGACCTTCTTCTCGATTTTCTCGTTCCGGCTGCTGAAAGGCAATCCGGCGCAGGCGCTGACGGGCGTCAATCAGATCGTGCTGTCGGAATCTACGGCCAGAAAATACTTCGGGGCGGAATCGCCGGTTGGCAAGGTGCTGAACGTCAATACCGGAGGCGGCGTTGAGAATTATACCGTGACGGGCGTCGTGGAAGATGCCCCGTCGAACTCGCAGATCAAGTACGATCTGCTGGCCTCGTTTTCCTCCTTCGGTCCGGCCCGTACGATTCAGTGGTGGTCGGCCAATTATGCCACTTATTTTCTGTTGAAAAATGCCGCTTCGCTGCCGGGGTTACAGGCGAAGATTCCGGCCCACATGCGCAACCAGTCCGCCGAGACGGAAATGACGGGGAAGAATTACCTGACGTTCAACCTCGAACCGCTGCGGCGCGTGCACCTGCATTCGGATGTAGAAGGCATTTTTGAACCCAACGGCGACCTGACGTACATCTACATCTTCGGTTCGATTGCTGTCCTGATTCTGCTGATTGCCTGCGTCAATTACGTCAATCTGGCGACGGCCCGGGCGGTCGAGCGGGCGCAGGAGGTGGGTGTCCGGAAGGTGATGGGCGCGTTGCCGGTTCAGTTGTTCGGCCAGTTTATCGGCGAATCGCTGCTGGTGACGGCCACCGCGCTCCTCATCGGCCTCGGGCTGGGCTACGTTCTTCTGCCGCTTTTCAACGAATTGTCGGACCGCACTTTCAGCTTTGCCGCCTGGTTGAAACCGCAGAATATGCTGGTGCTGCTGGGACTCGGCCTCTTTGTCGCCCTGACGGCGGGCAGCTATCCGGCGCTGGTCCTGACGCGCTTCCAGCCCGTCCGGGTGCTGAAAGGCCATGTGGGGACAAGCGGAGCGGGTTATTTCCGCCGGACGCTGATTGTGGTCCAGTTTTCCATTACGGCCTTTCTGCTCATCAGCACGCTGGTGGTGCAGACGCAATTGTCGTACATCCAGAGCAAGAAACTGGGCTACGACAAAGACCAGATTCTGGTGCTGGAAGCCGACGGCGCGCTCGCCCGGAAGATGAAGGCGGTGAAAAACGAACTGCGCCGCGACGCCGGGATTCAGGCCGTATCGCTGGCCAACGAAACGCCCGCTTTTGTGCAGGGTGGTTTCTCGATGCACCGCGCCGACCAGCCCGACGAACAGTATAAAATGGTCGCCGGACTGCCCATTGATGAGGATTTTGTCAAAACGACCGGCCTGAAAATCATCGCCGGCCGCGACCTGAACGAAAACGACCTGCAACTCGCCACGAAGGATACGCTCCGGTACCTGCATTTCATCCTGAACGAATCGGCGGTGAAAGAAATGGGCTGGCGGAGTCCGCAGGAGGCCATCGGGCAGAAGATGGACATGGGCAAGCAGCGCCCCGGCGAAGTGGTGGCGGTGGTCGAAGACTTTCATTTTGCTTCCCTGCGGCAGACCATCAAACCGCTCGTGCTGCTTCCGGAGGTCGATTTCAACCGGACGGTTCTGGTTCGGCTGGCAGGCGGCGATGTCGCGGCTACGCTCCAATCCATTGAAGCCACGTGGCGGACACTCGCGCCCAACCTGCCTTTCGAATACCAGTTTCTGGACGAACAATTCAACCGGCTCTACCACGCCGAAGCCCGTACGGGCCGGATTTTCACGGTTTTTGCCAGTCTGTCGATTCTTTTGGCCTGTCTTGGTCTCTTTGGTCTGTCGGCCTACACGACCGCCCGCCGTACCCGGGAAATCGGCATCCGAAAGGTCATGGGTGCCTCGGTGGCGAGTCTGGTGGGACTATTGGCAAAGGACTTCCTGCTGCTGGTGCTGGTCGGGCTGCTCATTGCCTCGCCGCTGGCGTGGTGGGCAATGAAAACGTGGCTCCAGGATTTCGCCTACCGCGTGGACATGCCCTGGTGGACCTTCGGGCTGGCAGGCGTGCTGGCCGTGGCTTTCCTGACGGTGAGCTTCCAGAGCGTGAAAGCGGCCTTGATGAATCCCGTGAAATCGCTGCGGACGGAATAATCAGAACCGCGCGGCGGACCGTCGGGATTACACGGATTTATGGATTGACTATGATGAAAAGAGATCAGCAGAGCATCCGGGTAAATCCCTGAATCTGCGTAATCCAGACGGTCCGCCGCGCGGTTCAAGACACAAACAACGATGCTAACGAACTACCTCAAAATCGCCTGGCGGAATCTGGTTCGCAACAAGGCATTCTCGGCGATCAACATCGCCGGACTGTCCCTGGGCATGGCGACCTGCCTGCTCATTCTGCTGTTTGTGCAGCAGGAGCTGAGCTACGACCGCTTTCACCAGAAGGCCGACCGCATCGTGCGGGTGGTTTTCAAAGCGTCCATGAACGGAGGCAAAATCCGGGAGGCGAGCGTCATGCCGCCCGTCGCGCAGACGCTCAAAGCCGATTATCCGGAAGTGCTGGGAGCCACGCGGCTTCGGGAGGCGGGCCTGCCTATCGTGACGTATAAGGACAAATCGTTCAAGGAGACGGGCGTCGCTTTTGCGGATTCCAACGTGTTCGACGTGTTTACGCTGCCCCTGCTGGCGGGCAATGCCCGGACCGCCCTGAGTCAGCCCAACACGGTGGTGATTTCGCGGAAAACGGCAGAAAAATATTTTGGAAAAGAAGACCCGCTGGGCAAAGTGCTGACCCTCCGCGACTGGAAGGCGCCGTTTACGGTGACGGGCGTCATGGAGAACCTGCCCGCCCAGTCGCACTTTCATTTCGACCTCCTGCTGTCGATGGCCGGTGAACGGGATGCGCAGTCCGGCTCGTGGATGACGTCCGGGTACTACACCTATCTGCTACTGCCCGAAGGCTACGATTACCGACAGCTGGAGGTCAAACTGCCGCAGGTGGCCGGGAAATACATCAGTCCGCAGCTGAAGCAGGCGATGGGCATGAGCCTCGCCGAGTTTCGCCAGAAAGGCAATGACCTCGGCCTCTTCCTGCAACCGCTGACGGCCATTCACCTGCACTCCGATGTCCTGTATGATTTTGAACCGGGCGGCGACATCCGTTACCTCTACCTGTTCGGTGCCATCGCGGTCTTTATGCTGCTGATTGCCTGCATCAATTTCATGAACCTGTCCACGGCGGGCGCGTCCAAACGCGGCCGGGAAGTGGGCATCCGGAAAGTGATGGGCTCGCTCAAACAAAGTCTGGTTACCCAGTTTCTGCTCGAATCCCTGCTCCTGAGCGGGCTGGCGCTGGTGCTGTCTCTGGGGCTGGTCTGGCTGATGCTGCCGTATTTCAACCAGCTGGCCGGAAAAGAACTGACAGTGAATGTGATGCAGAACCCCTGGCTGCTGCCGGGCCTGCTTCTGTTTACGGTGCTGGTGAGCGTGCTGGCGGGCAGTTATCCGGCCTTTTTCCTGTCGTCCTTCAAACCCGTATCGGTGCTCAAAGGACCGGGGCCGCTGGCGGGCCGGGCGGGGCGAAAAGGCTTCAGCCTGCGCAGCGGACTGGTGGTGTTCCAGTTTTTCATCTCGTTCACGCTCATTGTCGGCACGGTCGTGGTGTACCGGCAGCTGCAATACATCCAGAACAAAAAACTGGGCTACGACAAGGAGCAGGTGCTGGTGGTGCGCGAAACGTGGCGGCTGGGCCAGCGGGAAACCGGGTTCCGCGAGCGGCTGCTGGAAGATTCCCGCGTGACGAACGCCACCGTGTCGGGTTATCTGCCCGCCGGACCGTCCAACGGCAATAATTTCATGGCGTATGCCGACAACAACGCCTCGCAGCTGGTCAAGACGCTGCGTTACGAAGTGGACCCGTACTACATTCCCACGCTGGGCATGCGGATGAAGCTCGGGCGGAATTTTTCGGCCGCGTTTCCCACCGATTCGAGCGCGGTCATCATCAACGAATCGGCGGCCCGGGCGTTCGGCTGGGGTTCCAGGGCGCTCGGCCACACGCTGAGCCGGTCGGATAACGAAGGCCGCACGGCAACCTACCGCGTGATCGGCATCGTCGAGGATTTTCATTTCAAATCGCTGCACGAGCGCATTGCGCCGCTGGTGATGACGCTGGGCGGCAATTCCGGCTCCGTCATTGTGAAGGTCAAAACCCCGGAGATGGCGGGTTTACTGGCTGATCTGCAGAAGCAATGGGCCGCTTTCGGAATCGACGCGCCGCTGGAATACGCCTTTCTGGACGAAAGCTTCCAGGCTACCTACGTGGCCGAGCAGCAGACCGGAACGATTCTGGGCGTTTTCGCCGGACTGACGATTCTGGTCGCCTGTCTGGGCCTGTTCGGACTGGCAACCTTCACCGCCGAACAGCGGCGGAAAGAGATCGGCGTGCGCAAAGTGCTGGGCGCGTCGGTCACCGGCGTGGTCGCCCTGCTCTCGCGCGACTTCCTGAAACTGGTGCTGGTCGCCATCGTCATCGCCTCGCCGGTGGCCTGGTACGCCATGAACTGGTGGCTGCAGGATTTTGCCTACAAAATCAACATCGAATGGTGGGTCTTCGTCGTCGCCGGATTACTGGCTGTCGCCATCGCCCTGCTGACCGTGAGCTTTCAAAGCATAAAAGCGGCCTTGATGAATCCCGTGAAATCGCTGCGGACGGAATAATCCGAACCGCGCGGCGGACCGTCTGGATTACGCAGATTTAGGGATTGACTATGATGCTTCGCGAGTCTCAATCCATCATAGTCAATCCCTAAATCTGCGTAATCCAGACGGTCCGCCGCGCGGTTCAAGACACAAACAACGATGCTAACGAACTACCTCAAAATCGCCTGGCGGAATTTGCTCCGCAACAAGACCTTTTCGGCCATCAACATCCTTGGGCTGTCGGTGGGGATGACCTGCTGCATGCTGCTGTGGCTGTACATCCGGAGCGAACTGTCGTTCGACAAACACCAGGAGGCCGCTTCCGAACTGTTCATTCTGGGCCAGAAGGTCAGCAATGGCGGGCGCAGCAGCAACAGCGGCGAGGAGGAGAGCAGCCATATTTCGGCCCCCTACGCCTTCGCCCTCAAATCGGAGTTTCCGGAAATCGAGCAGGCCGGGCGGCTGTGGGTGAATCTCATCGACGAGAAAGCCCTGCTGCAGGTCCGGGAGCCGGGCAAACGGGTGCAGTCGTTCTACGAAAATAAAGGCTACCTGGTCGATTCGACGTTTTTTGACCTGTTTACCTACCAGTTTACGGAAGGCAGTCCGCGGTCGGCGCTGACCGATCCGAACTCGGTGGTGCTGTCCGAACAGGTGGCCCGGAAGCTGTTCGGCAGCAAACCCGCCCTCGACCAGATCATCCGCATCGGCGGCACAACGGGCTCGGGGGAAGAGTTTAAAGTGACCGGCGTTTTCCGGGACGAAAGCGCCCGTTCGCACATCGACGCCCGCTTTTTCGTGCCCATTTCGTCGGGCTGGGTGGGCCGGTTCCTGCGCAGCGGTCCGCTTGATTTTGCCAACAACAACATGTTCCACACGTACCTGAAGCTCCGGCCCGGTACGGACCCCCGCCAGCTGGAAAAGAAACTGCCGGCGTTCGTGGAAAAATACGCCCGCAACGACCTCAAGACGTTTGGGGTGGACAAGAAACTGTTTCTGGTCGGCGTACCGGACATTCACCTTTACAACCGTTTTCAGACGGTCATCACGCCGACCAACAGCACGACCTACCTCTACATTCTGGGCTCCATTGCGCTGTTCACGCTGCTGATTGCCTGCGTCAACTTCATGAACCTGTCCACGGCGCAGTCGGCAAAACGGGCGGCGGAAGTGGGCGTTCGGAAGGTAATGGGGGCCGAGCAGAATTCGCTGGTGTGGCAGTTTCTGGGCGAATCCATGCTGCTGACGTTCCTCGCTCTGGCGATTGCCGTGGGGCTGGTCCTTATTTTCCTGCCCATTTTCAACCAGCTGACCAGCCGGTCGCTCTCCGGACTGGCGCTGCTGGAGCCGCAGATTGTCCTGGCGTTTCTGGCGCTGGCGGCGCTGACGGGGCTGGTGGCGGGCAGCTACCCGGCTTTTTACCTTTCCTGGTTCAACCCGGCGCGGGTGCTGAAAGGCAAGATCAGCAATTCGCTCTCGGCCATCGCCCTGCGGCGCGGACTGGTCGTGTTTCAGTTTGTGGTGTCGGTCGGACTGGTGCTGGCGACGTTTGTCATTGAAGAACAGATGGACTACATGCGGAACAAATCGCTGGGCTTCACGCAGGACCAGCAGGTGATTGTTCCGTTCCGCAGTTCGGAGGCACGCGGCACGTACACCGCCTTCCGGAACGAAATCCTGCGCAACAGCCAGGTGGTGTCGGCGGCCGGAACGCAGTATTACCCCGGCATCGCCAACGCCAGCGACTTCATGCTGCACCTGCCGGAACAGACCGTTGAGCAGGGCCAGAGCGTGAAAACCAACTGGGTGGATTTTGAATACCTGCAAACGATGGGCTTTCAGCTGAAGCAGGGACGCGGCTTCTCGCGGCAGTTCCCGGGCGATACCAATAACCGGATGGTGGTCAACGAGGCGACCCTGCGGAAGTTCCAGATTCCGGCCAGCAAGGCGCTCGGGCAAAAGCTGACGTTCGAATGGCAGGGCACGGCCCACCAGTTCGAAATCGTGGGCGTAGTGCGGGATTTTCATTACGAGGACCTGCACAAAACCATCGAGCCGTATGCCTTTATGCTCAACAGTCGCCCGGATTTCAACTACATGGTCGTCCACGTCAACGCCGCCAACATGACCGGCGTGCTGAACTTCCTCGAAGGCAAGTGGAAGGCGCTCAGCCCGGACGAGCCGTTTGAATACACCTTCCTGAACGAGGATTTCCGGAAGAATTTTCAGGCCGAAGCCCGTACCTCGCGCATCGTGACCTATTTCACGATCATTTCCATTCTCATTTCGTGTCTGGGTCTGTTCGGCCTGGCCGCCTTTGCCGCCCAGCAGCGGACGAAGGAAATCGGCGTCCGGAAGGTGCTCGGTGCCTCGGTGGGCGACATCGTCGTGCTGCTGTCGAAGGATTTTCTGAAGCTGGTGGTCATCGCTCTCGTCATCGCCTCGCCGGTGGCCTGGTGGGCCATGAACCGCTGGCTGCAAAGTTTCGCCTACAAGATTGCCATCGAATGGTGGATGTTTGCCGGAGCCGGTCTTCTGGCGGTCGGTATTGCCCTGCTGACGGTCAGCTCGCAAAGTCTGAAAGCGGCGCTGATGAACCCGGTCAAATCCTTACGAACAGAATAATGCGTCATTTACCTTAATCTACAAACCAACATGAAAACACTATTCACGCTGTTGCTGGCGGTATTGAGCTTCGGGGCCGTTGCCCAGCGGGCCTACGTGAGCAAGGAAATTGAAGACAACGGCAAACGCCTGCGCATCCGCGTCGATGCCGAAAAGGAAGGCCGCAAGGTGCACTTCAAACGGGATTTCGACGCCACCGGCCTGAGCCAGGAAGAGAAGGACCAACTGGTGAGCCGCCTCATGGACTCGCTGGGCGTGGCCGAAACGCCCGCTCCGAAACGGGTTGCCGCCGCCAGACCGAAAAGCCGGACTGCCTCCGCGGTAGCTGCCTCGTCGGACTGTGAGCAGGAAGCCCGCGTGGCCGCCCGGACCGAGGCGCGAACGGCCCAGCCGGGCTACGCTTCGTCCAGAGAAGGCATGGAGCAGGTGGCCGGACGGGTGCCTTACCAGAAACTGATCCGCGAAGACCGCGAAAACGGCCGCCTCTGGATGCATTTTGAATACCGGCTCGACGGCGAAGAACACGTCTTCGAACGCACCATCAACACCGAAGGCAAAACCGACCGGGAAAAGAAACGCCTCATCGAAGAAACCGAACGCAGCCTCGGGCTGGGAGTAAATCAATGATTGAATGATTGAATGTTGAATGATTGGCTCCGCTATTCTTAGCACGGCGGAGCCAATCATTCAACATTCAGCATTCAAAATTCAACATTCGTATGTTCCGCAACTACCTCACCGTGGCCCTGCGCAATTTTGCCCGCCACAAGATATATTCAATCATTAACCTCGGGGGGCTGACCATCGCCGTGGCCTGCTGTCTGCTGCTGGGTCTGTTCGTGCGGCACGAGCTGAGCTTCGACCGGTTCAACACCAAAGCGGACCGGCTGTACCGGGCCTGGACGGAGGAAGAATACAAAGGCGACCGGTTTCGGAACGTGACCACGCCGTTCGTGCTCGGCCCGACGCTGAAAGAAACCTTTCCGGAAGTGGAGGCCATGGCCCGCGTGCGGGTGTCGGAACTTAAAGTACGCAAAGGGGCGGAGGTGTTCAACGAAAATGTGCACATGGTCGAGCCGGACCTGTTCCGCATGTTCGACTTCCCGCTGCTGAACAGCGTGGCGGACAATCCGCTGCGGGAACTGTACTCGGTTGTCCTGACCGAAGAGGTGGCCCGAAAGTATTTCGGCGCACAAAATCCGGTGGGAAAGACGCTGACGATGCAACTGGACAGCGTCATGCAGGATTTTACGGTGACCGCCGTGGCCCGCAACCTCCCGACCGCTTCGAGCGTGCGGTTCGGCATGGCCGTTTCGATGGAGCACATCAAAGACCTGCGTTCGGACCGGACGCTGAAAAGCTGGTTTATGGTGGAGCCCGAAACCTACGTCCTGCTGCGCGAAGGAAGTGCCCCGGACCCGCTGGCGGCTAAATTCCCGGCCATGCTCAAAACGGCCCTGGGCGATAAATACAAGGGCGACAATTACGCTGTTCATCTGCAACCGCTGACGGACATTCACCTGAATCCCGAACTGGCGGGCGGCTTCGAGCCGGTCAGCAACCCGATGTATGTCTACATTCTGTCGGCCTTGTCGGTGTTTCTGCTGCTGATCGCCTGCATCAATTTCATGACGCTTTCGCTGGGTCGGTCGGTGAGCCGGGCGCAGGAGGTGGGCGTCCGCAAGGCGATGGGCGCGCTGCGTTCGCAACTGATGAACCAGTTCTGGAGCGAAGCCCTGCTGATGACGGCCGCCGCCGTGCTGCTTGGTCTGGGACTGGCGGTCGTGCTGCTGCCCTGGTTCGGGACGCTGGCCAATCAGCAACTGACGTTTCAGCTGGACGGAACGACCATCGGCCTGCTGGCGGGTCTGGTGCTGGTCATCGGGCTGGTGGCGGGCAGCTACCCGGCGCTGGTACTGTCGGGCTTCCGGCCGGTGGAGGTGCTGAAAGGCCGGATTTCGGTCAAAGGGGACGGAAGCCTGTTCCGGCGGGGGCTGGTGGTGGTGCAGTTCTGCCTGTCGGTGATGCTCATCGGTAGCACCATCGTTCTGAACCAGCAACTGAACTACCTCCAGAGCAAGTCGCTGGGTTATCAGAAAGAACAGACGATTGTGGTGCCGGTGGGACAATCGGGCGAAGAGGGGCGGCAGCTGGTCGAGCGGTTCCGCAACGAAGCGGCCGGGCACAAAGAGATTCTGAGCGTGGCGGCCTCGGCCTTCCCGTTTGCTTCGGGCGAATGGGGCGAAGTCGGGTTTACGGACGACAACAAGGTGTACCGCAACGCCCGCTTCAACATTGTGGACCCGTATTTTCTGCCCGCCTACGGCATCAAGCTGAAGGCCGGACGCAATTTTGACCCGAAAAACACGGCGGACCACTTCGGCGGCATCATCGTCAACGAAGCCTTCCTGAAAACCTTCGGGCTGAAAGACCCGCTCAACCAGCGCGTGTCGCAGCGCTGGCATAACCACCGCATTATCGGCGTGACGGAGGATTTTCATTACGCCTCCCTGCACAGCAAAGTCGAGCCGCTGCTGCTGATGGTTCGCCCCGATTCGGTGTACGAGCACATCGAAAACCTGATGTTCATGTCGTCGCCCAGCCCGGACTTGTCCATCAGGGTAGCCGCCGGGTCGCTGGCCGACCGGACCGCCCTGCTCGGCCGCCTCTGGAAGCGGGTAGCCCCCAACGAGCCGTTCAGCTACACCTTTCTGGACGAAGACCTGCAGCGGCAGTACCGGGCCGAACAGCGCCTGGGCCGTATTGTCACGATTGCTTCGGGCCTGTCCATCCTGATTGCCTGCCTGGGCCTGTTTGGACTGGCGACGCTGGCCGTGGCGCGGCGGACCAAAGAGATTGGGGTCCGGAAAGTGCTCGGCGCCTCCGTACCCAGCCTCGTGCTGCTGCTGGCGAAAGACTTCCTGAAGCTGGTCGGCGTGGCCATCGTGATTGCTTCGCCGCTGGCCTGGTACGCCATGAACCGCTGGCTCCAGGATTTCGAATACCGCGTTGCCATCCAATGGTGGGTTTTTGCCCTCGCCGGCGTTGTGGCCGTGCTGGTAGCCTTCCTGACGGTGTCTTTCCAGAGCGTAAAAGCGGCCTTCATGAATCCGGTGACCTCGCTGCGGGCGGAATAATCCGAACCGCGCGGCGGACCGTCGGGCGTACGCAGATTCAGGGATTGACCCGGATGCTGCGCCGGTCTCGATTCATCCTGGGAAATCTATAAATCTGCGGAATCCAAGTTCAGGACCAACTATGCTAACCAACTACGTCAAAATCGCTCTTCGTAATCTCCGGAAACATACCGGATTTACGTTTATCAACGTCTTCGGGCTGGCGGTGGGCATTGCCTGCTGCCTGCTGATTGCGCTTTACGTGGTGGACGAACGGAGCTTCGACCGCTTCCACGAGAAGGCCGACCGGATTTACCGCATCAATTCGGACATCAAGTTCGGCGGCAACGACATGCACATGGCCGTTTCGCCCGCCCCGATGGGCCCGACGCTGCTGAAAGATTATCCGCAGGTCGAAAACTTCGTTCGGCTGCACCACCGGGGCACCTGGCTCGTGAAGGCCGCCGGGAAGGCCGAAACGACCCGGGAGCCGGACATCATGTTTGCGGATTCCACCCTTTTCGACGTCTTTACGCTACCTCTGCTGAGCGGTGACCCCAAAACGGCCCTGAAAGAGCCGGGCAGCGTTGTCATTAGCGAAGCGGCGGCCCTGCGGCATTTCGGCACCACCGACGCCCTCGGCAAAACGCTGCTGCTGAGCCGCGACAACCTGCCCTTCCGGGTGACGGGCGTGATGCGGAACATTCCGAAAAACTCGCATTTCCGGACGGACATCTTCGTCAGCATGGTGAACGACGAGTACAACTGGGGCGACTGGCTCAGCAACAACCACCATACGTACCTGCTGCTGCGGGAAGGCAGCCGACCGGAGGATTTTCCAAAAGTCTTCGACACGGTGATCGAAAAATACGTGGGTCCGCAGGCGCTGCTGGCCGTCGGGGCAACACTCGACCAGCTGCGGAAGGCGGGCAACCGCATCAGCTATTCCCTTTTTCCGCTGACCGACATTCACCTCCGCTCCAGGCAGACAATTGAGCTGACGCCCAACAGCGACATCCAGTACGTGTACACCTTCTCGGCCGTTGCCCTGTTTATTCTGCTGATTGCCTGCATCAATTTCATGAACCTGGCGACGGCCCGTTCGGCCAACCGGGCGCGGGAGGTGGGCGTCCGGAAGGTACTCGGCTCCCTGAAAGCGCAGCTGGTGGCGCAGTTCATTGCCGAGTCGGTGCTGATGGCGGCGCTGGCCATGATCCTGGCGCTGCTTCTGGTGGTGGTCTGCCTGCCGTTTTTCAACGACATTTCGTCCAAACAACTGACCGCAAACCGGCTGCTGATGCCGGATTTTCTGCCGTTTCTGGTGGCGCTGCCGCTGGGAGTCGGGCTGCTGGCGGGGAGCTACCCGGCCTTTTTCCTGTCGTCTTTCCGCCCGGTCAACGTCCTGAAAGGCCGGATGAGCCTCGGGCTGAAAAGCACCGGGTTGCGGAGCGGGCTGGTGGTGTTTCAGTTCATGATGTCGGTGGTGCTGATTGCGGGCACTTTGGTCGTGTACCGGCAGCTCAATTTCATCCAGACGACCCGGCTCGGTTTCAACCGCGAGCAGGTGCTGGTGGTGGACGGGGCCTACGCGCTGGGCAATCAGGTGCAGACGTTCCGGGACGAGGTGCTGCGCCTGCCGGGGGTGAGCAGCGGGGCCATTTCCGGCTTTCTGCCCGTGCCTTCCAGCCGCAGCGACAGTCCGCTGTTTCCGGAAGGCGAAATCAACCAGAACCGGGCGGTTTCTTCCCAGAACTGGGGCGTTGATTACGACTACCTGAAGACGATGGGCATGGAGCTGGTGCAGGGCCGGAATTTCTCCCGCGAGTTCGGGGCCGATTCTTCGGCCATGATTCTGAACGAAGCGGCCGTCAAGGTTTTCGGCTTCAAAGACCCCATCGGCAAACGGGTATCCCGGATGCTGGATAACGAAGGCAAGCGGTTTAAGACGTTTACGGTCATCGGGGTGGTGAAAAACTTCCATTACGAATCCCTGCGGCGCTCGATCGGGTCGGTGGCCCTGACGCTGGAGCCGGATGCCGGAGCCGTTTCGTTCCGGACCGCCAGCGGAAACGTGACGGCGCTGGCGGCTCAGATTGAGGCCAAATGGAAACAACTGGCACCCGGTCAGCCCTTCGAATACTTCTTTCTGGAAGACAGCTTCAATGCCATGTACCGGGCCGAACAGCGGGTCAGCCAGATCGTGCTCATTTTCTCCGGCCTGTCCATCCTGATCGCCTGCCTGGGTCTGTTTGGCCTGGCGGCGTTCATGGCCGAGCAGCGGACAAAGGAAATCGGCATCCGCAAAGTGATGGGCGCCAGCGTGCCGAGCATCGTAGGGCTGTTGTCCAAAGACTTTCTGAAACTGGTGGGCATCTCGATTGTGATCGCCACGCCGCTGGCCTGGTACGCCATGAGCCGCTGGCTGCAGGATTTTGCCTACAAAAGCGACCTGCCCTGGTGGGTTTTCGCCCTCGCCGGAGTGGTGGCCGTGGCCATCGCCTTCCTCACCGTCTCCTACCAAAGCCTCAAAGCCGCGCTGACCAACCCGGTGACTTCGCTGCGGGCGGAATAGGAGAGTTATGAGTTAAGAATGAATAATGAATCCTTAACGGTAGTGTGCTATGCTGAGGAGACAACTAAGACTAAATCGGGTTGAGTGCGATCCATCGCCGTAGGTCCTTGTGGTCCGCCACCGCGGTTCATCATTCATTATTCATTTGAACGTATGCTTTCCAATCACCTCAAAATCGCCTTCCGGCAGCTCTGGCGCAATCCGTTGTTCAGCCTGATCAACATCGGGGGGCTGGCGATTGGACTGGCGTGCTTTCTGCTCATTGCGCAGTACGTCTGGTTTGAGCGGAGTTTCGACCGGCAAAGTCCGCACGCGCCCTACATCTGGCGGGTGTATACCGAAAACTACGTCAACGGGGCGCTGGAAACCCGCGATGCCAACTCGCACAGCGCCATCGGCCCCACGCTGAAGGCCGAACTGCCCGAAGTGGTCGATTACACCCGCATCTACAGCGCCCGCGACCTGACGGCCTTCCGCGGCCGGAAGCCCCAGCTCCAGCAGCGGGCCTATGCCGTGGACGAAAGTTTTCTGCGGCTGTTCCCGCACCGCGTCCGGCACGGGCAGACCCGCCAGGCGCTCAGCCAGCCGAATACGGTGGTCCTGACGGCCTCGACCGCCCGGCGCTATTTTGGCGACCGAAACCCCGTCGGGCAGACGCTGCGGCTGGTGGGAGGCTGGTTTACGGGGCTGCATACGGTCACGGCCGTGGTGGACGATGTGCCGCCGAACACGCATTTCCGGTTTGAGATGCTGCTGTCCTACCAAACGCTCTACAGCCGGGGGCATGAGGATAACTGGGAGAATTACTGGGATTACAACTACATCCAGCTTCGCCCGGATGCGGACCCTGCACGGGTGTCCGCCCGACTGTCGGACCTCAGCCGCCGCTTTCTCAGCAAAAGCAACCTGCAACTGCGGATGCAGCCGCTGACGGATATTCACCTGAAGTCGGACCTGACCTACGAACACGAACCGAACGGCAGCGCCCGGATCGTCCAGTTTCTGCTGCTGGTCGGGCTGCTGATTCTGGCTATTGCGTGGGTGAACTACAGCAACCTCACCACGGTCCGGTCCCTGACCCGCGCCAAAGAGGTGGGGCTGCGGAAAACCATCGGCGCTGGTCGCCGGCAGCTGGTCGCCCAGTTTCTGGGAGAGGCCATACTGATGAATCTGCTGGCACTGGGGCTGGCGCTGCTGCTGGTCCAGCTGGCGGCTCCGCTGTTCGACACGCTGACGGCCCGCCCGCTCAGCAGCAGCGGTTTCAATCAAAGCACCGCCTTTTACGGAACGCTTTTCGCCCTGTTTCTGACCAGCGTGCTGGGCTCCGGACTGTATCCGGCCCTGGTGCTCTCGGGCTACAAGCCCGCCTGGATGCTGCGCGGCACGTTTGGCCGTTCGCAGAAAGGGCTGGCGCTCCGGAAAACGCTGGTCGTCGGCCAGCTGGTCGGCATGGTGGTGATGCTGGTGGCGACTTTTACGATTTACCGGCAACTGCAATTCATGCAGCACCATGACCTCGGTCTGGCCATCAACCAGATGCTGGTGGTCAAAGCGCCGCTGCACGACTACACTCAGGATTCGCTTTACGGCACCAAAGCGGACGTTTTCCGGACCGAAGCGGGGCGGCTGACCGGGGTGCAGAAAATGACGGCTTCCTCGGTCGTGCCCGGCGACGGCATCAACGCAATCGGCGGCAGCAGCAGCGGCGTTTACTGGAAAAAACGCCTGACGGGTGAGAAAGAGACATTTTATTTCGTCAACGTGGACGAACATTTTCTGGACACCTACGGCGTTCGTCGGCTGGCCGGGCCGGGTTTCCGGACGCAGGAGGCAGACTGGCGGCGCTACTGCCTCATCAACCGGGCGGCCCTGAAGGCACTCGGTTTTCCGTCGGCCGAAGCCGCCGTGAACGAATCGCTGGTGTTTGGCGGCGAAGAGCGGCAGCAGGCGGATCTGCGCATCGTGGGCGTCATCGACGATTTTCACATCGAATCCCTGAAAATGCCGACCCGCCCGACGCTGTACTACTGCGCTCCGGTCAGCCGGATGGCGTATTTCTCCTTTAAACTGGATGCCCGGCGCATTCGAAGCAGTACGGAAGAACTGGGCGCTTTGTGGCAGCGGCTCTACCCCGAAAGTCCGTTCGAGTACTTTTTTCTGGATCAGAAATTCGACGAGCAGTACCGCGCCGAGCGTCGGTTCGGCCAGTTGTTCGGGCTGTTTACGGGGCTGGCCATCGTGGTGGCCTGTCTCGGGCTGTTCGGGCTGGCCGCGTTTTCGGCCGAACAGCGGCGGAAGGAAATCGGCGTGCGCAAAGTCCTCGGGGCTTCGGTGGCCGGGCTGGTGGTGCTGCTGTCCAGAGACTTTTTGAAACTGGTGCTTCTGGCCGTTGTGGTGGCCACGCCGCTGGCAGCGTGGGCCATGAACCGCTGGCTGCAGGATTTTGCCCACAAGATTCAGCTGGAATGGTGGATGTTTGCGCTGGCCGGTCTGCTGACGGTCGGCATTGCCCTGCTGACGGTGAGTTACCAGGCCGTCAGGGCGGCGCTGATGAATCCAGCAAATACGTTACGAACCGATTAACTGATTGATGATGAAAACGATTGTGGCAACTGCTTTCTTGAGTGCTTTGGCGTTGACGGGCTACGCCCAGACGGCTTCTACGGATGAGGTCGCGGGCGTCCGGCAGGCGTGTTTTAATTACATCGATGCTTTTTACAAAGCCGACACCACGCTTGCCTACGCGAGTGTGCATCCGACTTTGCAGAAGCGTGGATTTGCGTTCGACGAAAAGACGAACGCTTATTCCAAACAGCTGGAGATGCCCTTTCCGGCGCTGGTGCGGCTGGCAAAAGTCTGGAACCGGGACGGCAAACGGGCCAACGCCCAGTCGCCGCGGGTTGTGGACGTGTTTGAAGTAGCCGACAAAACCGCTATGGCCAAAGTGACCGCCGTCTGGGGCATTGATTATCTGCACCTGGTCAGGGAAGACGGGAAGTGGATGATTGTCAATGTTCTCTGGCAGTCGCCGCCGAAATCCGTCGTGGCCGTCCGGTAAATTACCGAGCTTTTGTGTCTCCATCCTGGCATATCGTTAACCTAAAACCCAACCCTTATGGCACACATCGCCGTTCCGATTCCGACCCTGCCGGGCAAGCAGGAGATCGAAATTGAAGTTACCATCAACGGGAAAAAACAGGAGCTGCATTACCGCATCGAACTGTTTTACTGGGAAGATTGCCCCGTCCCGAGCATTGACCGCGTGGAGTGCATCCGGCAGATGCTGGCGCACTACGACCAGGACTGGACGCTGTACTACATCGGCACCCCGACGGAGGAATTTGTGCCGATTACGTTTGTGCGCCGGGAGGACCTTGCCAAGCAGCGCAAACTCATGGTCGGTGCCTGAAGCCGGACACCGGTTGTCCGCATACGGACAGTTGGACGACAGGGTTGTGCGTTAATGCGTTGTAAAACAGTCGTTTGCCTTGTGTGGCATGCATTTCGCAACGGGTCAGGCAATCCTATCTTCCAAAACCGTATGCTTCGTAATTACTTCAAAATTGCCTGGCGCAGTTTGCTGAACAACAGAGGTTACTCGGCCATCAACATCGGTGGACTGGCGCTGGCCCTCGGCATCGGCATCCTGCTGCTCTGGTGGGTTCAGGACGAATTAAGCTACGACCGCTTCCACACGCAGGGCGCCCGCATTTACCGGGTCAACGGCGGCTTCGGAACGGGAAGCACCATGTCGATGTCTGCCAACATCGTCGCGCCCGTGGCCGCCTACGCCAAACGGCAGGTGCCGGGTGTGGAGGAAGCGGTGCGGCTGGCGGGCAACTACGACTCGTCGCCGTTCAAGGTCGGCAGCAAAACCCTGATGGAAGACAATGCCGCGTATGTGGACCCGGCCGTATTTACGCTTTTTGATTTTGAATGGGCGCAGGGAAGCCGGACGCGGCCTTTCCCGGACCTCCAGTCGGTGGTGCTGACCGAAAAGGCCGCCCTGCGGTATTTTGGAAGCACCGAGGCGCTCGGCAGGACGCTTTATTCGGTTCCCAAAAAACAGACCTTCGTCGTCAGCGGCGTCCTCCGCGACTTCCCGGACAATTCCAGCATCAAAGCCGAGATGCTTTTCCCGTTCGACATCCTCGTCAAAGGGTACCAGGCGAATGATTACTGGAAAACGATGGAAAGCGACTGGGGCAACTGGCTGGCCGTGACCTTCCTGAAAGTGTCGCCGCAGACGCCGCTGGAACGGATCGAAAAAACGCTGACCGAGCTGCACCACGCCAGCAACCGCTTTGATCAGACCACTTTCTACAAACTGCAACCGCTGCGCGACATTCACCTCTACAACGCCAACGGGCAGCCTTCGGGCCTGCAGGAAATCCGGATGATGGGCATTGTGGCGCTCATTCTGCTGGCTATCGGCTGCATCAATTACGTCAATCTGGCCACGGCCCGGGCGGCCCAGCGGGCAAAAGAGGTGAGCGTGCGCAAGGTCGTAGGGGCGGGGCGGCGGCACCTGATCGCCCAGTTCGTAGCCGAATCGCTTCTGATTTTTCTGGTGGCACTGGTGCTGGCGGTGGGCCTCATCAAGGGCGTCGAACCGTATTACCACGAACTGACGGGCAAGGCCCGGCCTTTCTCGCTGACGGACCCGCAGGTCTGGGCGGTGCTGGGCGGCTCGATTGCCTTCACGCTGCTGGTGGCGGGCCTGTATCCGGCCTTTGTGTTGTCGTCGTTCGAGCCGCTGAAAGTGCTGCGCGGCAAAGGCGTCATCAGCGGGAGCGGGGGCGTGTTCCGCAAGGTGCTGGTGGTGACGCAGTTCGCCTTTTCGACGGCCCTTATCGTCGGCACAATCATCATCGGCAACCAGCTTCGGTTTGTCCGGGAGCGCAACCTCGGCTATGACCGCGAGAACGTCTTTGCTTTCTGGATGACCGACGAAGTGGCCAGGCACTACAAAGCCATCAAGGCCGAACTCCAGCGCGAGCCGGGCGTGCTGGCCGTGACCTCGGCGACCAGCAACCTCATCAGCAACGGCAACTCGACGGGCGATACGGACTGGGACGGCAAGCCCAAAAACAGCCTGTTCATCATTGCGCCGATGGCCGTGGAGGAAGATTTTATCCGAACCTTCCGGCTGAAACTGGCGTCCGGCGCGCCGTTCACCGGCTCCAGAGCCGACTCGACGCATTACATCCTGAACGAAACTGCCGTGAAGCAGGCCGGCATTGTGAACCCGATCGGCAAACGGTTCAAGCTCTGGCAGACGGAGGGAACCATCATCGGGGTCGTGAAAGATTTTCACTTTGCGTCCATGCGGCAGAAAGTGGCTCCGGCTATCTTCTACTACCGGCCCGACCCCGGCTACGGACGCGTGTACGTCAAGACCACGGGCCGCGACGCCTCCAAAGCCATTGCCGCCGCTGAACGGCTCTGGAAACGGTACAGCCCGGACTATCCGTTCGACTACAAGTTTATGGACGAGCAGTACAACAACCTCTACAAGGCCGAGCAGCGGACGGGGCAGCTGTTCAACTTTTTTGCGGGCATTGCCATTCTGGTTTCGTGCCTGGGTCTGTTCGGGCTGGCGACCTTCACGGCCCAGCAGCGGACGAAGGAAATCGGCATCCGCAAGGTGCTCGGCGCGAGTGTAACGGGCATCGTGGCCCTGCTTTCCAAAGATTTCCTGAAACTGGTGGCCATCGCCATCGTGATCGCCTCCCCGCTGGCGTGGTGGGTCATGAGCCGCTGGCTGACCAACTTTGCCTACAAAATCGACATTGAGTGGTGGGTCTTTCTGCTGGCCGGCGTCCTGGCGGTGGGCATCGCCCTGCTGACCGTGAGCTTCCAGAGCATGAAAGCCGCCCTGATGGACCCGGTGAAATCACTGCGGGCGGAGTAATCTGAACCGCGCGGCGGACCGTCGGGATGACGCAGATTCGGGGATTGACCCGGATGCTGCGAGGAGTACTATCCATCATAGTAAATCCCTAAATCTGCGTAATCCAAGTTCAAGACGAAACGACCATGCTGACCAACTACCTCAAAATCGCCCTCCGCACGCTCTGGCGCAGTCCGCTCTACAGCCTGCTGAACATGACGGGGCTGGCGCTGGGCATTGCCTGCTGCCTGCTGATCGCCCTGTACGTGTACGACGAGTGGAGCTACGACCGCTTCCACCGGCATGCCGACCAGATTTACCGGGTGGTGGAAACCCAGCAGCAGGCCGATGGCGAGTACGAGGTAGCCGTGACGCCCGGTCCGCTGGCCCCGACGATCAAAAGCGATTTTCCCGAGGTGGTGGAAGTGGCCCGCTACGGCCGCTGGAGCGGACTGATGAAATACGGCAAACAGGTTTTTGAAGAACCGGCGCTCTATTTTGCCGACAACAGCCTGCTGCGGATGTTCGATTTCCCGCTCGTCAAAGGAAACCTGCGGACGGTCCTGACCCGCCCCGACGAACTGGTGATGACCGAAACCGCCGCCCGGAAGTACTTCGGGGAGGGCTGGCAGCAGAATCCGTCCGTTATCGGCTCGGTGCTACGGATGAACGACCAGCAGAACTTCCGCGTGGTCGGCATTCTCAAAGACGTACCGGCCAACTCGCACCTCCAGTTTGGCATCCTGCTGTCGTTTGAGTACGCCGCCGCCGACCCCTGGAACTACGCCTGGGGCAGCAACAATTTTCACACGTACGTTCAGTTGCGGCCGGGCACCGACGCGGCGGCCTTCCGCGAAAAACTCAAAGGCCAGCTCATTCGCTACAATCCCAAAACCGAAACGAAGCTGGCGCTCCAGCGCATGACGGACATTCACCTGCACTCCCGGTTTGCCTTCAACACGGACAACTGGACGCCGCGGGGCGATATTTTCTACGTCCGGCTTTTTGCCACCGTGGGCCTGATCGTGCTGCTGATCGCCTGCGTCAACTTCATCAACCTCTCGACGGCCCGGTCGGCGCGACGGGCGCGGGAGGTGGGCGTCCGGAAAACCATCGGGGCGTTTCGCTGGCATCTGGTGCTCCAGTTTCTGGGCGAATCGGCCCTGCTGACGGTCGCCGCCGTGGCTGCCGCGGTGCTGCTGGCTTCGGCCCTGCTGCCGCTTTTCAACGAACTGACGGGTAAACAACTGTCGCTGAATTACGTCGGCGGACCGTTCTGGCTGTCACTGGGCGTCCTGACGGTGGCGGTCAGCGTGCTGGCGGGGCTGTACCCGGCCGTATTTCTGTCCGGATACCGGCCTGCGGAAGTCCTGAAAGGCGGCGGGCTGCTGGCTTTGGGTCAGTCCGTGCGGAGCCGGAGGAGCTTCGGGCTGCGGCAGATGCTGGTCGTGGGGCAGTTTGGTCTTTCGCTGGTGCTGATTATCGGAACGGTCTTCATTTTCAATCAGTTGCGGTACATGCAGCAGAAAAGTCTGGGTTTCGAAAAATCCCAGCTGCTGTACGTGCGGATGGGCGGTAACCTCAGACAGCAGGCCGCCCGTTTCAAAGAGGAACTTCTTCGCCAGAGCAGCATCCAGGCGGCCACCACGACGACATCGACGCTGGTGGATGTGGCCAACGAATCGAACATCGCCTGGGAGGGCGGACCGGCGGAGGTCGATTTTCTGGTGACGCAGATGAATGTGGACCCTGATTTTCTGCCGACCGTGGGTATGAAGCTGGCTTCCGGCCGCAACTTCCGGATTCAGGCGGCGGGTGCCGAGCCTTCCTTTCTCGTCAACGAGACCGCCGCCCGCCGGATGGGCTTGACGGCCCGTACGGCCCTCAACAAACGCGTCGAATTCTGGGGAACCAAAGGGCGCATTGTCGGCGTGGTGCGGGATTTCCATTTCCGGCCGCTGAACGTCCCGATTGCTCCGTTCATTTTACGATACGCCCCGGCCGAGCCGTATTTTCAGCTGCTGGTCCGCACCCGCCCGGGACGCACGCCGGAGGCGCTGGCGCAGATTCAGGCCCTGTACGCCCGGTTTGAAAAAGACGCCCCGCTTTCCTACGGCTTTGTCAACGAAGAACTCGACCGGCAGTACCGGGCCGAGGAGCGCACGGGGCAGATCATGAAGTATTTTGCCGGGCTGGCCATCTTTGTTTCGTGCCTGGGTCTGTTCGGGCTGTCGACCTTCACGGCCGAGCAGCGGACGAAAGAAATCGGTATCCGGAAGGTGCTCGGCGCGAGCGTGGCGAGTGTGGTGGCACTGCTGTCGAAGGATTTTCTGAAACTGGTGCTCATTGCCTTTGGGCTGGCCTCGCCGGTGGCCTGGTGGGCCGTGAACCGCTGGCTCCAGAATTTTGCCTACCGGATCGACACCGAATGGTGGGTCTTTGCGCTGGCCGGACTGCTGGCTATTGCCATTGCCCTGCTGACCATCAGTTTTCAAAGCCTCAAAGCGGCGCTGGTGAATCCGGCCAGTTCGTTGCGGAAGGAATAAAACCCGACAACCATGTTTCAGAGCTACCTCAAAATTGCCTGGCGGAATCTGTGGAAGAACCGCGTTTACAGTGGCATCAATGTGCTGGGGCTGGCCGTTGGGCTGGCGGTCTGCGCCTTGATTACCCTCTACGTGGCCGACGAACTCAGCTTCGACCGCCACCACGAACGGTCGGACCGCATCTACCGCGTCGTGCATCACGCATCCTGGAGCGGGCGGGACCTGAATCTGGCCGTTACGTCCGCTCCTTATGCCCCGGCTCTCCAGCAGACGTTTCCGGAGATCGAAAAGACCGTACGCATTCTTACCGAAGGCGGCGGCGTGCTGCAGCACGGTGAAACCAAAGTGGAGTCCGATGACATTGTGTTTGCCGATGCCAGCCTTTTTCAGGTATTCAGTCATCCGTTTCTGTACGGCGACCCGGCGACGGCCCTCGCCAAACCGCAGTCGATTGTGCTGACGAAAAGTTTGGCCACCCGCCTGTTTGCGGATGCAGGCAAAGCCGTGGGCCAGACCGTGCTGTTTGAAAACAACTTTCCGAACCTTGTGACGGGGGTGATCGAAGACGTGCCCCAGAATTCGCATCTGGTTTTCAGCGGCGTCCGCTCCCTGCCGACCGGCTTCACCGACGACTGGCAGAATTTCAGCCTATACACCTACCTGCTGCTCAAACCCGGCGCCGATGCGCCGAAGCTGGCGGCCAGATTTCCGGCGTTCTTCGAGCGTTTCATCAAGCCCGAAATGGGGGACGTCAACTACCGGATGGAATTGCAGCCCCTGACAGCCATTCACCTTCATTCCAACCTTGATTTTGAATACGGCCCGAACGGTAACAGCCAGACGGTAGCTATTTTCAGCCTCATCGGCGCGCTGATCCTGCTGCTGGCGGGCATCAATTACACCAACCTGGCGATGGCTCGCTCGATTATCCGCGTTCGGGAAGTGGGCGTCCGAAAAGCCGTCGGTTCGGCCCGGCGTCAGCTGGCCGAACTGTTCCTGACCGAAACCGGGCTGCTGGTCGTACTGGCCACGGGACTGGGCGTCGTGCTGGCCGAAATGAGCCTGCCCCTGTTCAATGAGCTGACCGGTAAGTCGCTGTCCATCTGGCGGTTTGGGGTTGGCTACAGCCTGCTGGCCTTAACCGGCTTTGCCGTCGTGGCGGGAATCCTCAGCGGAGCCTACCCGGCGCTGTTTCTGTCGGGGGCGCGTCCGGTGATCGCCCTGCGCGGACAGTTGGGAAGTCAGGCCGGTAAGCTGGTGTTTCGGAAAGCGCTGGTGACGTTCCAGTTCGTGATTACCGTTGCGCTCATGGCGGCGTCGGGCATTATTTACCAGCAACTGCGATTTACCCTGACCAAGAACCTCGGCTTCAACAAAGATCAGGTGCTGACGGTCCACCTGAACGAAGAGCGCACCCGGACGCAGATTCCGGCCATCAAGGCGCATCTCCTGGGCAGTTCACTCGTCGAGGGCGTGTCGGTAGCCAGTAATTCGATCGGGAGGAATTTTCTGGGCGGAAACGGTCATTATTTCGAGATTGGCGGCAAAATGAGCGAGTCTACGCGCATTGCCAACGACCTGCAGGTGGACGGCGATTTTCTGAACACGATGGACATCCGGCTGTTGCAGGGCCGCAACCTTTCGGACAAAACCCCGGCTGACCGCCAGAATGCCGTGCTCGTCAACCAGACGCTGGCGAAGGCGATGGGCTGGACAAATCCCATCGGGCGGCGCGTGCGCTCTTTTCGGCAGGATACGCTGATCGAGCGCCGGGTGGTGGGGGTCGTGCAGGATTTTCACCTCAATTCCCTGCAGCACAAAATCGAGCCGCTCCTGCTGCAACTTCCGGCCAGCGATAACGAGCAGGACAACCTGTACATCCGGATTCGGGCGGGGCAGGCCGAGGCGGCTCTGGCCGTCATCGAAAAGACTTACCACCAGTTTGAGCCGGGCGGGGTGTTCAACTATCAGTTCCTGAACCAGAATTTTGCCCGGCAGTATTCGACGGAACAGAAGCAGGGCCGGTTGCTCCAGGTGCTGACGGCCTTGGCCATTTTCATCGCCTGTCTGGGCCTGTTCGGGCTGGCGGCCTTCACGGCCGAGCAGCGGACGAAAGAAATTGGCGTCCGCAAGGTGCTGGGTGCGTCGGTGACCAGCATCGTGGTCATGCTCAGTAAAGACTTTCTCACGCTGGTCGTTATCGCCGTTGTCATTGCCTGCCCCATAGCGTGGTACGGCATGACTCGCTGGCTGCAGGACTTTGCCTACCGGATCGACCTTGCCTGGTGGATGTTTGCGCTGGCGGGTGTGCTGGCTGTCGTTGTCGCGCTGCTGACGGTGAGTTTCCATGCGGTGAAGGCGGCGCTGATGAATCCGGTGAAATCTTTGCGGGCGGAATAACGGACCCATACTTCTATACTGACTATGAATAAGCTTTTAACCCTCATTTGTGCCGCCCTGCTGACCATCGCCGCGACAGCCTGCAGCGCCCTGAAGTCGGACCTGACCGTTCGGCCCGGCAAACAATTCGAACTGGGCGGAAACCGCAACGGAGCCTTTACGGCCCAGGTCCGAAACGTCGGTTCGGTGGCCGTGCAGGTGACGGAGCGGCTGGCCGACGGCCGGCGCGTGTCCCTGGGGACGTTCGGCCCCGGCGATCAGAAAACAATCCGCTTCGCTGCCGGGTCGGCGGCTTTGATCGATAATACGGCTTCCAAACCGGCCCGCCTGCTGCTTGTGGTGACGGGCGACAAGGATCTGAGCATGAGCGAACTCGGCAGGTAAAGGCGTAGTCCTCCTGAAAAGCTTACGGAACAATGCCTTGACTTTAGTTTAAAATCCAAAAGCATTATGCTTTACAACTACCTGAAAATCGCCTTCCGCAACCTGTGGAAAAACCGCGTCTTTACGTTCGTCAACGCGGGCGGACTGGCGCTGGGCATCGCGGCTTTCGTGCTCATTCTCGAATACGTGGCCTTCGAACGGAGCGTCAACCAGTTCCATACCAACCTGCCGACGCTCTACCGCCTGACCGGCCAGAATCCGGAAGGAGAGACCTGGACCGACATGGCTCCGGCCGTGGCGCCGCTGGCCCGGCAGACGTTTCCGGAGGTGCGCGCTTTCTGCCGGATTGCCGAAAGCGCGGCCAAAGGCATCGTTTCGCTGGAGGGCGAACGGGGCCAGCCTTTGCGCTCTTTCCGGGAAACGGATATTGTGTATGCCGACGCCAGCTTCTTTACGCTGTTTTCCTTCCCGCTGCGGCAGGGCGAGGCTTCGGCGGCGCTGGTGCAGCCCAATACGGTGGCCCTCTCCGAATCGCAGGCCCGCAAGTATTTCGGCAACGACCGGGCACTGGGCCGGACGCTCGTTCTGAACAATCAGTTCGGAAAAACGACCTATACGGTCACGGCGGTGTATGCCGATATGCCCGCGGCTTCGGATTACCAGTTCCAGATGGTGCTGTCGCTGCAAACGCTGGCTAACCCTGCCAACCTGAACGGTAACGGCTGGGCCCGCCTCGACGGCTTCGACGGAGCCTACCTGACTACCTTCCTGCAACTGACCGAAACGGCCGACTCCGACGTACTGGCCGGGAAATTCAACGAACTGAAAAAGCAGCGCAATGCCTCTGACGACAGCGTTTTTGGGCTGCAACCCGCCGCTCACATCCACCTGGCGGCTTCGCTCGGTGAGACGTACCCCACCACGGGTAGCCTGGCCTTTGTCTACCTCCTGACGGGCATTGCCGTCCTGATTCTGGTCATTGCCTGGTTCAATTACATCAACCTGTCGACGGCCACGGCCCTGAAACGGGCGCGGGAAGTGGGCGTGCGGAAAGCCATCGGGGCAGAGCGCAGTCAGCTTGTCGTGCAGTTTATGGGCGAATCGCTGCTGCTGAACGGAGTGGGTCTGCTCTTGGGGCTGGCCCTGGTGATTTCGCTTCAGAACGTCTACAACCTTCTGATCGAGAAAGACCTGTCGCTCGCTACGCTCCGGCACGATTCGCTCTGGCTGGCGGGACTGGCGCTGGTGCTGGGCGGGGCGGTGGGTTCCGGCATTTATACGGCTCTGGCCCTGTCGTCGTTCAATCCGGTGCAGACGCTGAAGGGGCTGTACGGCGGAGTGGGGCGCGGGGCGCTGCTGCGAAAATCGCTGGTGGTGTTTCAGTTTGGGATTTCGGTCGCACTCATCATCGGGACGCTGGTGCTTTACCGGCAGTTGCAGTTCATGCAGACGCAGGAGTTGGGCTTCGATCCGAAAAATCGGGTGGTCATCCGGTCGCCGCAGGTTGGGTCGAGCGAAATCCTGAACACCCGCTGGGCGGCGCTCGGGCAACAGCTCGAACAGCGGCCGTTTGTCCGGAGCTACGCCCGGACGGGCATTACCCCCGGCGCCTATTACAACTTCTCGACCAACGGAATCACGCGGCCCAATCCGCGTCCCGGCGACGAGAAGAAAGTGTACTCGATGGGCATCGTGGACAACCGATACCTGCAGACGATGGGCATCGCTCTGGCGGCGGGGCGCAATTTTACGGATGGCGAATGTGAAAAAGAATGGGAAACCAGCGCCAAGGTAGTCATCAACGAAGCCGCCGCCCGGCAGCTGGGCTTTGCCTCGGCCGAAGCGGCGACGGGGCAATTCATCAACTGGGGACAAGCGTACGAAATCGTCGGGGTCATCAAAAACTACCACCACCAGGGCCTGCGGCAACCGATTGAGCCGATGATTCTGCTGCCCCGGACCTATGCCGGAGATCTGATCGTGGAACTGACGACCGACCGGAAGGAAAACCTGGCCCAGCTGGAGCAACTGTACCGGGCGGCTTTTCCGGGCAACCCGTTTGAAGCGTTTTTTCTGGAAGAAAATTACATCCGGCAGTATCGGAGCGAACAGCAGTACAGCATCGTCTTCACGGCCGCATCCGCCCTGGCCATTTTCATCGCCTGTCTGGGCCTGTTCGGGCTGGCGACTTTCATGGCCGAGCAGCGGACGAAGGAAATCGGCATCCGCAAAGTGCTGGGAGCCTCGGGCACAAGCATCGTGACGCTGCTGGCCCGGGATTTCCTGAAACTGGTGCTCATCGCCATCATCATCGCCTCGCCGCTGGCGTGGTGGGCGGCCCAGCGCTGGCTGCAGGACTTCGCCTTCAGGACCGACCTGAACGGCTGGATTTTTGCCGCTGCCGGTGGGCTGGCCGTGCTGATTGCGCTGCTGACGGTGAGCTTCCAGGCGATCAAGGCCGCGCTGGTGAATCCGGTGAAATCCCTGCGGACGGAATGAATTTCCCGGCAGGCTGAGGCGGAACAACGGTTCTGCGCCCCCGGGGTGCAGAACCGTTGTTACTTCCAAACTTTTACACTTCCTTTACATTCTTTTACAATTGGTAGCCAACGGCTTAGGGCCGGGCTTGTACTTTTGTTACATCACTAAACGTTGACTACGATGAAAACACAGGTATGCCTGCTCCTGGTCGCCCTCAGTGCCTGGCTGACGCCGACGGGTGAAGCGAGGGAGGTGACGGAGTCCAGCCCGACGACCGTGCTGCTGGACGGGAGACCGCTGAACGATGCGTCTTTTTCCATCAGAAGCCGGGGTCGGCTGAGTATTATCTCCGGCAGTTCCGGCTCGTCCGAAATCAGCCGGATTCCGTTCCGAATCTACCTTCAGCGGCAGGGTTCGGTCATTGCCTCGGGGGCTTCGAACCCGACCCAACCGGTGACTGATGTCGAGGTATCGACGGTGCTCCAGCTGGCGGTACCGGGAGACCAGCTCACCATCGAACCCGTGGGACAAAACCACCTCCGGGCCAAACGGGTCCTCAACGTGATTTATTACTACGACTGGCTTTCGCTGCCTTTCAAAAAGCGCTCTCAGACGTTCAGAAATAACGATGGCTGTTAAGTTGAAAAGACGAATGAACACACGCCTGACACTCCTTTTGCTGGGAACGCTGCTGAGCACGGTTTCGCTCGCTCAGTCATCGTTCCAGCATTGTTCTGCGGCCTTTGTGAGCGGGCGGATGCTGGTTGACCAGTACTCGCCCAAAGGGACCTGCCGGTTGAACACGAAAGCCAACGGCGAACTGAGCGTCTGGACGATCAACGCCACCGACAAAGAGACCAAAGCCGTGAGCCGAATTCCGTTCAAGGTGGCCATCCGCGACAAGGACACCCAAACGCTGCTGCTGTTTTCGAACGACAGTTTCCGGCAGGTGAATATCCGCAACGTGCTGACCAAATGCCGGAAAGGCGACCGCATTGTGCTTCTGACGCTGGACCGGCAATACGCTCTGCCGCATAACGAAATTCTGGTCGAATAGCCTTTGAGAATCTATGAGCAGATTACTGACTTTTTCGGTATTGGGGATTATCAGCCTGCTGGCGGTCGGAAACACCTGGCAGACGCCGGAAGCCGACGTTCGTTTTGCCGAAAAAGTCAATCTGGCCCTGCGGCGCACCGCGCATCACCTGCTGGTGGCCGCAGGCGACTCCACTTCCCGGATTCCGCCGGTTCAGGAGCCCGAACCCCGGACGTTTACCATCCGGATAGACCGTTCCCTGGACTACAACCGCCTGCCAAACCTGCTCCAGGAATCGCTGAAACGCCACGACATCCGGCAGAAATACGATGTGTCCTTGCTTGACTGCGGGCGGAATCAGCTGCAACTGGGCTATAGTTCGCTGGACCTGCTGAGTGGAAAGCCGGTGCCCTGCGTCGACCGCTACCACCAACCGGGCTGTTATGTGCTCAAAATAAGCTTTGAACCTGCCGGTTCGCCGGTCCGGTCCGCCGGTTTGTGGTGGGGGCTGGCCGGTGTTTTTCTGCTGGGCGTGGGCGTTTACAGCCTCCGGAACCGTTCGGGAGGCCAGGTGAATAAAGAGAAAACAGCCCCGGCCGGGGAGGCGAAGAAGTCCGTTCAGTTCGGCCAGTCCAGTTTTGATGCCACCACCCAGACGCTGTATGTCGGCGCGCAGGCGCACACCCTGACGTACCGCGAAGCCAAGCTGCTCGGGTTCTTTCTCGATCATCCCAACCAGGTAGTGGGGCGGGAAGCGATTCTGAAGGCCGTCTGGGAGGACGAAGGCGTGACCGTAGGCCGCAGCGTGGACGTGTTTGTGTCGCGCCTGCGCAAACTGATGCAGCACGATTCGTCCCTGCAAATCAAGGCCGTACACGGAGTCGGTTACCGGTTCGAGGTGGCCGCCTCGTAAAGGCGCAGAATTTTTACGTTTCTTCCTCCGGACGCGCCCGCGTCCCTACTTACCGGCCTACATAATTCCTTGATTTTGTGGATTTTTGTTTTAAACCTAATCCACAACGTTATGAAAGCGGTACTTGGTCTGGTGGTAGGAATCGGGTGGCTGGCGAGAACGGCCCTGGCGCAGACTCCGGCCCCCAAAGTCAGCGGCGACGGCCTGAAAGCGGAGTATTTCGCCGGGCCCAACTTTGAACGGAAGGTCCTGACCCGGACCGACCCCTCCGTCAATTTCAACTGGAACTGGCAAAGCCCCGGCCCCGGCGTGCCCCGGGAGTACTTCTCGGTGCGCTGGACGGGCAAACTCTACGCCCCAACGACCGGCGCCTACCGCTTCAGCGCCCTTGTGGACGACGGCATCCGCGTCTGGGTCGGCGGCCGGAAGGTCATCGATGAATGGCGCAAACAGGACGATACCGAATTCGTGGGCGAAATAGTTCTCACCGCCGGAAAAGCGTACGATTTGCGGGTGGAATATTACAACGACTGGAAAGGCAGCGTAATTTACCTATTCTGGGAAACGCCCGAGGACCGCAAGGCCCGTTCGTTTTTCAGCAACAGCCGACCCGACAAGCCCATCCCCTCGCAATACCTGTTCAGTTCGGCCGCGCGGCTCCCGGTCAAGGCCGCGCCCAGAC
Source organism: Tellurirhabdus rosea (assembly GCF_026278345.1). NCBI lineage: Bacteria > Pseudomonadati > Bacteroidota > Cytophagia > Cytophagales > Spirosomataceae > Larkinella > Larkinella roseola. The sequence continues at coordinate 1,950,070 of NZ_CP111085.1, read as the reverse complement.
CGGCCAGAAAAGCGGTAGCCGCCGCCGCTCCGGCTCCCAAACCTCCGACGATAGCGGGCGCCCCGGCTGTTGCGGGCCGCGAATCCCGTTCTCCGATCCGGGCGGCGCAGCCGGTGGTGGCAAAAGCGGTCGCCAACACCCCGGCGATGGCCCCGCCCAAAGCACCGGACGTTTTTACCAGCCTCAATCCCGGCAGTACGCTGGTTCTTAAAAGCGTCCTGTTCGACCAGAGCAGCTACCGGCTGCTGTCGGGTTCGTACGAGGAACTGGATAAGCTGGTCCGGACGCTGGCGAAAAATCCGGATCTCAGCATCCGCATCACCGGGCATACGGATAACATCGGCGACGCCCGCCTGAACCGGGCACTTTCGGAGAATCGGGCCAAAGTGGTCATGAATTACCTCGTTCAGCACGGCATCGCGGCGGACCGGCTGGAGGCGGCGGGCCTCGGCGGGGCGCAGCCGGTCGCGGATAACGGGACCGAAAGCGGGCGGGCGCAGAATCGCCGGGTGGAATTTACGGTTAAATAAAGCCGGGCATTCCAACCCAAACGCCCGGAAAGGTGTCCAGCAGAAAAAGACATCAGAACCATGAAAAAGTTTTCGTACCGCGTGCTGATGGGCCTCTTTGCCCTCATCGGATGCCAGCAGCCGGAGGCGGGTGAGCCCGAATCCCAGGCGGCCGGCGAATACACCGCCACCGTGATCTACCAACTTCCGGCCGACGGCTGTTCGTGGCACCTCCGGATTCAGGAGGGCGAGCAGTCCCGCCTGTTTGCCGCCACAGAAGCGTCGGAAAAGAAGCTTGTTGATTTTGTCGAGAAAAATGGCCTGGGACCGGACGGGACCAGCCGCACCCCGGTCGTGGTGAATCTGCAGCCGACCAGCCGCAAGCGCGACATCATCTGCGGATGGGGCTCAAAACAGACCCTGGACGAGGCCGAAGTGCTGTCCATCCGGGCGAAGTGAACAGTCCGGTGATGAGGGGTTTGTTCGGGCGTTTTGGGAGGGTGGCGATGGAGGAGGAACATTTTTTTTACGGTAAGCAACATCCAGGTTACTTTCCGCATCTTTCCACCAACTAACAGCCAAATACAATGAAACACTTCCAAACCACGCTCGTTGCCCTTCTGTTCTCCTCGACCGTCTTCGCCCAGAACGACCGCGACCAACCCTACAGGACCCAGAATTTCTCGGGAAACATCAACACCGTGCGCGTCCAGACTTCCGGCGGCAGCATTACCGTCGAAGGGGGCCAGGGCAGCGGGGCCAAAGTCGAAATGTTTGTGCGGGCCAACAACTGGAACGACAAACTCGACAAGGCCGAAATCGAGGACCGGCTGAAAGATTACGAAGTGACGATCGCCACCGAAGGCAACACGGTGGTGGCCTCGGCCAAACGGGTTCGCGACCAGAACGACTGGAAGCGCAGCCTGAGCATTTCGTTCAAGGTCTACAGCCCGAAAGCCGTCACGACCGACCTCAAAACGAGCGGCGGCAGCATCCACATTGCCCACCTGAACGGCCAGCAGAACTTCTCCACCAGCGGCGGCAGCCTCCACCTGACGGATGTCGAGGGCACGGTAAAAGGCCGCACCAGCGGCGGCAGCATCACCGCCGAAGACTGCCGCAAAAACATCGAACTGACCACCAGCGGCGGCAGCATCACGGCCCGCAACTCCAGCGGCGACCTGCGGCTGCGGACTTCGGGCGGCAGCATCAAACTGGATGACCTGAAAGGGCAGATTGAAGCCCGGACGAGCGGCGGCAGCATCACGGCCGAAAACATCAACGGCACGCTGAATACGGGTACCAGCGGCGGCAGCATCCGCCTGCGAGACATTGCGGGCAGCATCCGGGCCGAAACCAGCGGCGGCGGCATCGAGGCCGACATTACCCAACTGGGCGAATACGTCCGGCTCTCGACCTCGGCGGGCAGCGTCCGCGTCCGGATGCCGATGAACAAAGGCATGAATCTCGACCTCAGCGGCAACCGGGTGTCCACCGGCTCGCTGTCGAAATTTGACGGCTCGATGGAACGCGACCGGGTCAAAGGCCAATTGAACGGCGGCGGCATCCCGGTCCAGATTTCGGCCAACAGCGGCAGCGTGTATCTGAATCAGAATTAAGTTCGCCCGTTTTCATTTACTCAAAGATTATAAATGCTAACAGCCCCCCGTTGAAACGGGGGGCTGTTTTGTTCGCCCCGATGGGTCTGTGTGGGCGCTAGGTCCGTTCCCAGACCACAAAATCGAACGGTACGGCGTGCCGGGCATCGGCTTCGTGCGGCCTGCGGCTGACTTCCTGCCACTCCGATTGATTGACTTCCGGAAAAAACGTATCGCCCTCGAAGGTTCCTTTGACTTCCGTCAGGTACAGGCGGTCGGCCAGGGGCAGGGCTTGCCGGTAAATTTCCGCGCCGCCGATCACAAACGCTTCCCCGTCGCCGGTTTTTCGGGCTTCGTCGAGGGCTTTTTCCAGTGAATCGACGATAATGCATTCCGCCGGTGCTTCAAAATCCGGCTGGCGGGTGATGATAATGTGCAGGCGGTTGGGCAGCGGCCTGCCCAGCGATTCCCACGTCTTCCGCCCCATCAGAATCGGGTGGCCGGACGTGGTTTGCTTGAAATACCTGAAATCGTCGGGCAGACTCCAGACCAGGTCGTTGTCCTTGCCGATGACTTTATTTTCCGAGATAGCGGCAATAAGGCTGATAATCACAGGTTACAGTTTATTTCCCCTAAAATATTCCTCTACCGTCATTTTTCGCTTGCCTTCGGCCTGAAGTTCCTCCACCACCAGCCAGCCGTCCTGCGTCTTGATGTGCAGAAACCGCTTGTTGTCGGTATGGGCCTCGCCGGGTTCGGCCCGGAAGTCGGAGGCGTCGGCGTGCGAGACGGCGTAAATCTTGAACGTTTTGCCGTTGATTTTCGTCCAGGCGGCCGGATAGGGCGACAGGCCCCGCACGAAGTTCCGGACGGTTTCGGCGGGCTGGTACCAATCGATTTCGCAGGTTTCGCGGTGAATCTTCGGCGCCATTTTCAGGTCCTCCACCGGCGGCTGCGGAATGCGCGGGTACTCGCCCGCTTCGATGGCCCGGACCGTTCTGACCACCAGATTCGCGCCGCGCACCATCAGCCGGTCGTGCAGGCTGCCCGCGGTATCGCCGGGGTGTATCGGTTCGGTTTCCTGGAAAATCATCTGGCCGGTATCGATCTCTTTTTCGATGAAAAACGTCGTCACGCCGGTTTCGCGTTCGCCGTTGATGATGGCCCAGTTGATGGGGGCGGCCCCCCGGTATTGCGGCAGCAGCGAGCCGTGCAGGTTGAAGGTCCCGATGGTGGGCATGGCCCAGACGACTTCGGGCAGCATCCGGAAGGCGACGACGACCTGCAGATCGGCCCGGTAGCCCTGGAGTTCTTCCAGAAAGGCCGGGTCGCGGAGCTTTTCCGGTTGTAAAACGGGTATCCCAGCCGCTTCAGCGGCTTTTTTCACTGGCGAGGGCGTCAGCTGGAGGCCCCGACCCGAAGGCCGGTCCGGCGCCGTGACGACCGCCACCACATTCCGCCCGTCGTTCAGCAGTGTCTGAAGGCTGGCCACGGCGAAATCGGGCGTACCCATGAAGATAAGGCGTAAATCCATTTTTTCAGTTTTCAGTTTTGTGTTTCCAGTTTTCAGTTGTCTTACCTTAACACAAAATGCTGGTTTCGGCGAAGCAACGGAAAACAGAAAACGGAAAACAGCAAACAGTAAATGCGTTTGGTGCCGCTTGCTATAATCAGCCCCGTTGCGTTGCCGGATTTGCGGGGAATTGTTACTTTTGCTCACCCGAATCACACAATGAGCAAACGGCTTTTCCATACATTTCCGCTCACAGGGCCCTGACGCTTCGCTGCAAAGAAACCAATTTTTGTACGGAGAACGGTCGGTGCACCGTTCTTTTCTTTTTACAGGGTAGCTCTCCCTGGCGGGAACGTTTGGCGTTTCGGGAAGCAAAACTTTGAAGTACAGAATTTAAGCAATTAGACCAATATGGGAAAAATCTCGTATTACACGGAAGAAGGGCTCAACCGGCTGAAAGCTGAGCTGAATGACCTGAAAACTAAAGGACGGGCCGACATTGCCCGCCAGATTGCCGAGGCCCGCGACAAAGGTGACCTGAGCGAAAACGCCGAATACGACGCCGCTAAAGACGCGCAGGGCCTGCTGGAAATGAAAATCTCCAAGCTCGAAGAAATCGTTTCCAATGCCCGCCTCCTGGACGAGTCATCCATCGATACGTCCCAGGTCTCGGTGCTGTCGACGGTCAAGATCAAGAACCGGAAAAACGGCATGGAAGTGACCTATACGCTGGTGTCGGAAGAAGAAGCCGATCTGAAGCAGGGAAAAATCTCCGTCGGTTCGCCCATCGGCAAAGGACTGCTGGGTAAAAAAGTAGGCGACACCACCGAAATCCGCGTCCCCGCCGGCCTGCTGGAATTTGAAGTACTGGAAATCGGACGATAATCAATGAAGAATTAAAAGTTAAAAATTAAAAGTAAAGCGCTGCTGGCCACGCTCTCGCTGCATTTTGACTATTTTTAATTTTTAACTTTTAATTTTTAACTGCCTTATGGCTTCTATCTTCTCCCGCATCGTCAACGGCGAAATTCCGGCTCACAAGATTGCCGAAACCGATCAATACCTCGCTTTCCTGGACGTTTTCCCCTGCGCCAAAGGGCATACGCTGGTTATTCCGAAGCAGGAAATCGACTACCTGTTCGACCTTGACGATGAACTGTACACCGGGCTGATGCAGTTTGCCAAAAGCCTCGCCCCGGCCCTGAAAGCTGCCGTGCCCTGCAAGCGGATCGGCGTGGCCGTGATCGGTCTCGAAGTGCCGCACGCCCACGTTCACCTGATTCCGATGAACAGCATGTCGGACATGAATTTTAACAATAAGCTGAAAATGAGTCCGGAGGAGCTGGCCGAAACGGCCGAGGCCATCCGGTCGCACTTGTCTTGAACCGGGATTACGCAGATGGAAGGATTTACCCTGATATAATTAGGAAGACGAACCATCAAGGTAAATCCTTCCATCTGCGTAATCCAAGTTCAGGATAATTTTCCTTTTAGCGCATTGGCCTCGCTCACCGGCGAGGCTTTTTCGTACAGCACGTTGTACACCATGTCCGTAATCGGCATCACCACGCCGTATTTTCGGTTGACGGCATGGATACTTTTCACGGCATAGTAGCCTTCTGCGATCATTTTCATTTCGGTCTGCGCTGCCTGGATGGAGTAGCCGCGGCCAATCAGGCTGCCGAAGGTCCGGTTGCGGCTGAACGGCGAATAGGCCGTTACGAGCAAATCGCCGAGGTAGGCTGAGCCGCTCAGGTCGCGGTGCTTGGGATAAATAGCGTCTACAAAGCGCCTGATCTCCTGCATGGCGTTCGAGACCAGCACGGCCTGGAAGTTGTCGCCGTAACCCAGTCCATGCGTGATGCCGCAGGCCAGAGCGATAATGTTCTTCATGACGGAGCAGTATTCGACCCCGTAAATGTCGTCGATGGGGGAGGCCATCACGAAGCGGCAGCTCAGAAGTTCGGCAACCCGGGCGGCGCACTCGATGTCCTGCCCGGCGATGGTCAGGTACGACTGTTTCTCCAGCGCCACCTCCTCGGCATGGCACGGCCCCGCGATAACGGCCAGATTCCTCGCCGGAACGCCGAATTTCTGTTCCATCCAGTCGGTCACGAGGCAGTTATCGCCCGGAATCATGCCTTTAATGGCCGAAATAACGCATTTGCCGGTAAAACTGTCGGCTTGCAGACCTTGCAGGGCATCGCTCACAAACGCCGCCGGAACGGCCAGAATCACGTATTCGCTGTCGCGCAGGGCGTCTTTTATTCGGGTGCAAACCCGGACTTTGCGCGGACTGATCTGCACGTCGCTGAGATAGCTCGGATTATGGTGATATTTCTTGATGTGGTCGGCGTCGGTTTTGCTGCGCATCCACCAGCGGATGTGCGCGTTACCTTCGGAAAGCATTTTAATGATTGCCGTGGCCCAGCTGCCACCGCCGACAACGGTAATTCGTGCGGGTTGATTCATAAAGGTGTACCAACGGACTTCAGCCCGTTTTGCCCCGCGAAATAGCAAAAATTTTCGCTCAAAGCCGCGGCGGGCCAGTCGCCAGTCGGGTCCTAACGGTCTACTCCATATGCCAGGCCCAGTGCTGCTCTGCCCGCTTCCGAAGGGCCGGAAGGTCCTGCGGCAGCAGGTAACCGCCGCTGACGAGCGTTTGGGCCGCTTTTTCCACCTGACGTACGTAATCTTCCTGGTTTTTGTACCGTGCGGAAATTGGGCGTCGCGGGTCGTTCGCGGCTTTTTGGTCGGCTTCGGTTTTGGCAAAAGGGAAATAGGAGCCGAAAAAATCGACCAGCTGGTCGGGGGCGCCGGTGGCGGGGTTCCGCGGATTCCAGCCGGTGTAGGTGCCCAGGGGAACGGCAATTTCCGGCATCCGCAGGCCGTCCTGTTCGTTGCCATCGGCGTCCACCTGCGGCACTTTTGCCACGTAGGGCCTGCCCACTTTCGGCGGCTGAAAGCTGATGATTTTCTTCGCCGCGTAGTCCGGACCGTACTCCACGCGGTATGTCTGCCGCATGCTCGTCGGGTGCTTCACGCCCGGAATAGCCGGAAATTTTACGCTTTCGGCGGCCACCAGCGTTCCCTTGTCGATGCGCGGATAACGGCTGGCGGGGGGATTCGCGCCGGTCGTTATCCAGTTGTTCAGCGCCAGAAGCAACGCCCGCATCCCGTAGCGAAGGTCGTTGGGCGTCGGCTGGTGCGTCAGGGCAGGGTTGGTCACCCGCGCTTTTTTGTCCGGCAGATTGGGCGTCGGAAAGTGCTGGCTTCCGGCGAAGAAATAAATCCGTACAGGGTCGGGAAGCGCCGCGTCCCGGCTGCCATCGGGCGACGTATGCAGCAGCGAGGCCACCCGGCCATAATACTCGTAAGAAGTGTAGGTATGGAACAGCTTCGGCTCGACCCCTTCCGCCCGGGCACGCTTCAGCAAACCGTCCGTTTTGCCGGTTTCCGCGTCTGTTTGGTCATTATCGGTAAAAGGAAAGACGTCCACCGGAAAAAACAGCGTGTAGAACGGCGTACCGTCGCGGGAAGGCTCGGCAAAGCGGTGGTTAAAGGTGCCCATCCCGGCCCCGCCGACGTGGTTGTTGACCCCGTCGAAGACTTTTCGGCCCTGCTCGTCGGCATTAAAGCCTTCGTAGAGAAAATGCCGAAGAAACCGTCCCGACTGCGAAATGCCGAAGCCGATGGCCCGGGCTACCTTCGGGTCGGAGGTTTCGTATTTCAGATACGACACAAAATCCCGGACGGCGGCCAGCCCTAATCCCGCCACGACCGGATTGGCCACGCGCCAGACAACTTCGTAAAGTTTGCCCGGTTCGTAGCCCGACTTGAGGTAAACGGAGGTCGGGTCGGGTTTCACCGTGCCGGCCTCCAGTTGACCAAAACCCCATTCACTGCGCGGAATCACGGTGCGTTCCCCCAGCACAGAAGACCGGACGGTCATGACGTTGTCGGGGCTGTCGGGTTCGGCGACGGGCTGCGCTTTCTGGCCGCGGTGGCCCAGCGAGGTGAAAAACGTCCGTTCGGTCACGTTGAAGTCGGTGCGGGCCAGCCCGGTGATCGTCTTTCCGGCGTCGGTGGCAACGGGGGCCAGGAGCTTCAGATTGAATTCTGCGTCGGGCACGTCGTACTGCCAGCCGATCCAGACCAGCGTAAAGCCCTGCTGCATCAGAAAACCGTCGCCAAAGTCGGCTTCGGCTTCCGGATTGCGGAAACCGGCGGCCCTATTGAAAAAGGAAACCATGCCTTTTCCGCCCCGGTTTGAGATTTCGACCAGCGCCGTGCCGTTGCCCCGCCCGGTGGAAACGGGCCTCAGCAGGTACACATCCGACGAAAATTCGACTTCTCCATTGGCGTTGCGGGGAGCTTTGTCGAGGTCGGCGATCAGGCGGTTGTGGTTGTTTTCGGGCTTTACGGCAAAATACACCTTCCCGATCAGTCGTTCGTAAGGCCCGGCCGCTCCGAACGCTTTGCCGTTGAGGACGGGCGTTCGCGACTGAATGTCCACGCGGATGACGCGGGCGTTGGTTGTCAGGATACTACAGAAAAAAGGGAGGGTCCAGAGCAGGAAGCGGATGAGCATAAAAAGCGGATTTGTGGTAAAATTACAGCTTGGCCGGGAATTTCCTGTTTTAGTGTCCCAACACTCCCGGCTGATTCGGGTTATTCGGAATAAGCAGTCTTCAACTTCAACCTCCGTATGGAATTTTCCTCGATCAGCCCGGAAGCCCTTTTTTTTGATGCCGCCCGCAAAGGTGATACCGCTTACGTACAGCAATGCCTCCAGCAGGGAATGTCCGTCAACGTACAGGATGCCCGGGGCTTTACGCCGCTCATCATCGCCGCCTACGACGGTCACCTCGAAACAGCCAGGGCCCTGCTTTCGGCCGGAGCGGTCGTGAACCACCAGGATTTTGCCGGGAACACGGCCCTGATGGGGGTCTGCTTCAAAGGGTATCCGGAGATTGCGCAGCTGCTGATCGACCAGGGGGCCGACCTGAATATCCAGAACGGCAGCGGCGGCACGGCCCTGATGTTTGCCACCATGTTCGGCCGCCATGAACTGGTCAAGGTGATGCTGAAGGCCGGTGCCGACACCACCATCCGGGACGCCAGAGGCCAGACGGCGCTGGAAATGGCCGCCAGGATTGGCAACGACGAAGCGTATCGGCTGATTTCGGAGCACCTCGCGGTATGACAGGCCCGGCTACTGGGATGTTCAGGACGTGAACACAACTTCGGTCCACCGCTCCGGCAGGTGCGTGTCGTAAATGCCGTGCGGACTGAGCACCATCGCCGGATGCGGCTGCACCTCTTTTCCGGAAACGACCAGCTTCTGAAATCGGCCCAGGAACATCCGCCAGCGGTCTCCCGGCTGCGGCGGCAGCGACCGTCCGTTGGCCAGATGCGTCAGACTCGCCCAGGGAATCCCGATTTCAAGCGTCCAGCCGAGGTCGATGTCGCGGTTGTCATTGAGCGTTCCGTCGATTTGGACGGCGGTTTGCAGACCCGGCAGGTCGTAGTTCAGAAAAGCCCAGCGGAGGCCACGCGGATGCGTTCCGTACCAGAACGAAGCGCCGCTGCGGTCATAATCGCCGCCGAAGGTGACGGCCTGCGGGTGAAAAACGTCGAACTCCGGCACATCGAAGCGGCCGCCGCGCTGGTAGGCGTCTTTCCAGATGAAAAAGACTTCGTAGACGGTATTTCGGGCGTTTACTTCCAGTTCGTAATAGCAGTCGCCGCCGTCGATAAACAGTTCGAGGTCGTTTTCGAGAAAGATAATCGAATCCCGCTCGGTCTGATGCGCTTCCACAAATGGCTCTTCGGCCCGGAAGGCGACGTACAGATGGGTTTGGTTCCAGAGAATGGCCGACTGGGTGTTGTACAGGCCGGGCGCGCCCGTGACCATATCCACAAACCGGGGACTCCAGGCCGCCTGCTGCCAGACGGGCTTGTCCAAATCCCCGTTTATCGGCAGACTTTCGTCAATTTTCCGGGCAGAATAAGGCTGTTTCATACGTCAGGTTGCCTGATAGGTTCCGGCGGATTGGTAAATTGACTCTACCACCTGCATCAGTCGCGCGCCCTGTTCGCCGGTGCAGACGTTGGAAGGCTTGCCGTCGCAGGCATCCAGAAAAGCGGCGGTGTTTTTCAACTGGATATCCACATTTTCCAGAAAGGGAAAGTGAATGTCGGCCAGTTCTCCGGCCACCTCGGTATGCAGCACAAACGGAAAAAGCACGCCGCCGCCCTGGGTGCCGAAGATTTCCAGATTCCGGTCGATGTTGGCTCCGGTGTTGAGCGCAAACGAGGAGGAAAGCATCACGGAGCCCCTGTCGGCGTATTGAAGATAGGCCATTGCGGCATCCTCCACCTCAAAAGTTTCGGGATTCCAGCCGCCCATCAGGCCCTTGCCACCCGCCCGGCCAATGTGGTCGAAGGTGTTGCCCAGCACGGCGGTAGGCAGGTCATAATCCAGCGCCAGCAGGGCCAGATCGAGTACGTGTACGCCTAAATCCATCAGTGCTCCGCCGCCCTGCATGTCTTTGCTGGTGAAATAGCCCCAGCCCGGAATGCCCCGTCGCCGTAGAAAACGGGCTTTAATGTGGTAAATTTCGCCGAGGCGGCCTTCCGACCGGCATCGTTCGAACAACTGCCATTCGGACGTTTGCCGAAGCTGGAAATTATAGCCGAGGGCCAGCCCTTTCCGGTCGGCCAGTTCGGCCATCTCGCGGGCTTGTCCGGCGGTAATGGCCGGTGGCTTTTCGCAAAAAACATGACAGCCGTTCTCCAGCGCCTGCATCGCGAAAGGAAAGTGGAGCTTGTTGGGCGTGCAGATGACGACGACGTTCGGCTGGCACTCCCGAAACAGGGCGTCGGCCTGGTCGAAGGCGTGCGGGATACCGTGGCTATCGGCCAGGGTGCGGGCTTTGGCGGCATCCCGGCTGACGACCGCCACCACCTCGACGCGGTCGGACAGGGCTTTGAGGGCCGGAATGTGGTTTTTGTCGGCGATGCTGCCGCCGCCGATAATGGCGGCTCGGTAGGTGGGCATAGGTCGTGCGGGCCTGCGGTTGGTTGGTATCCAACAAAGCAAAACCCCGGACGATTCTCACCGCCCGGGGCTTTGTCAATAGCTGGTTGAGGCGGGTTAGCCTATTCCTCTTCCTTCTTTTCTTTCTTCTCCTTGTTCGGGTCCCGTTTGACGATCACATCGCCGTTTTTGAGCCGCTTCGAAACGGCCACGAACGGCCCGGAGATGATCTGGTCGCCTTCTTTCAGGCCCGATTTGATTTCGATGTTTTCGAAATCGCTGATACCGGTCTTCACTTCTCGCTGCACCGCTTTTCCGGCCTGGTTCACAAAGACGATTTCCTTGATCTCGTCTTTTTTGGCCGGATTGGCCTTGGCCGCTTCGTCCTTTTTGTCGTCCTCGTCGTCTTCCGCGTTCGGGTCGCGGTTCATGGCTTCCTGAGCGGCCCCGCGAGTTGTGACGGCGGCGATGGGAATGGCCATAACACCAGTTTTCTTGTCCGTAATGACCTCGACGGAAGCGGTCATACCGGGCTTGAGCGGGTAGCTTTTGCGGCCCTTCTGGGCGATCAGGTCCCGGAACGAACTGTTCAGAACCTTGATGCGAACTTCAAATTCGGTTACGGCGTCGGTCGAGGCAGCGGCGGCGGCGCCGGATGCGCTCGTGAGGCCGTTGGCCGTGTTGGCAATTTCGGTCACCAGACCTTTGAACTTACGGCCGGTGGTGGTGTAGGCGTCCACGTCGATTTCGACCGAGTCGCCGAGGTTGACGCGCACGATGTCGTTTTCGTTGACATTCACCCGAACCTCCATGTTGTTGAGGTTGGCAATCCGCATGATTTCTGTACCGGCCATCTGCGAGGTACCGACCACGCGTTCGCCCAGTTCTACGTTCAGTTTGGAAACGGTGCCGCTGACGGGGGCGTAGATGGTCGTTTTCCGGAGGTTTTCGTTGGCGTCGCGCAGACCGGCTTCGGCTCCCTGCACGTTGAACTGAGCGGCCCTTACGTTGGCCTGGGCCGACTCTACGTCCTGCCGGGCTACGTTGTAATTGGCCTCAATCTGTTCAAAATCAGCGGTGGAGATAACCTTGTCGGCCAGCAGTTTTTTCTGGCGGTCGTAATCCGCTTTGGCCCGGATAAGACGGGCTTCGGCCTGGGCCACGACGGCTTTCGACTGTTCGTACTGGGCCCGGCTCGAATTGACCGTGGCCCGGGCGCGGGCCAGCAGCGACTCGTAGTTGTCGGGGCGGATTTTAACCAGCAGCTGGCCCTGTTTCACGGAATCGCCTTCCGCAACGTAGAGGCCGATGATTTCTCCCGAAACGTCCGGGCTGATTTTTACTTCTACTTCGGGCTGCACACGTCCGGAGGCGCTGACGCGTTCGACGATGTCCAGACGTTTTACGGCGGTAAAATCAACTTCGGTAGGTTTGGTTTGTCCGATCAGGCCGGTCTGTTTGGCAGCTACCAGACCACCGATCAGCAGGACGACCACGCCGCCCAGAATCCACCAGATTCGATTTGACTTCTTTTTCATGACAAAATAGTGAATAGCGAATAGTGAATAGTGAATGGTGAATGAGAGGGCAACGCTATTCGCTATTCGCTATTCACAAATCCACTATTGGAAACTTAGGGGTTTATTCTGATAAAAGTCTAAAATCTTTGTCCGGAAAATATAATCGTACTTCGCCTGTACCAGATTGGCCCGGGCGCGGTCGAGGTTATTTTTGGCAATGTTGTAATCGACCGTGTTGATGGCTCCGGCGTTCAGTCGGCTTTCGGCGGCCCGGAAGGCCAGTTCCAGCGACTGCACCTGCACCTGGGTGGCTTTGAAGCGGTTGTTGGCCGCTACCATGTTGGTGTACGCCTGTTCGATATTCTGCCGGAGCGTCAATCGGACGTTGTCTGCCGCAATTTCGGAAGTTTTCTGAGTAATGGTAGCGCTCGTGATTCTATTTCTGCCCTGCAAACGGTTAAAGATAGGAATTTGCAGATTCAGCGACACCGAACGGTTCAGGTTATTGCGCAGCTGTTCGCCGTAGCCGTAATCTTCATAGCGGAAGGTCGGTTGTTCGATAAAGACCTCCTGCGGAATTCCCTGGATGAAGATGGTCTGGCCGACCCGCTCCGTACCGTTTTCAAATTGCTTCTGGGCACCCACACTGGAATACAGCGTGTTGACGGCACCACTCAGGGACAGGACCGGCATCAGAGCGGCCTTGGCAACGTTGACGCCCAGGGCATCACTTTTCACCCGGAGTTCGGCCGCCCGGACTTCGGGCATATTCTGCTGGGCTATCTCATAAATCTGCTGCACCGAGGCGCTGTAGGGTTCCAGCGTGGGGTCGGGCAGGTCGAAGCGCTCCACGTCAAACGTGCTGGTGTTGCCCAGACCCGACACGTTCATGGTCTGCAGCAGGGCCAGTTTGGCCAGATCAACGTTGTTGAGGGCGTTCACAACGGCCAGTTCGTCGTTGGCCAGCTGCGCCCGGATGTCGTACAGATTGGCCTCCGGTAAGGTCCCGGCGTTGACCAGTCGCTGCGTCCGATCCACCTGCGTCCGGCTCGTTTCTACCTGCCGCCGGGCAATGTCGAGCTGTTCGGTATTGGTAAGAACGTTCAGGTAGTTCTGCACCACGGTCAGCGCTACGTTATTCTGGGTGGCCCGCAGGCTTTGTTCGCTTGATTGCAGAAACAGGTCGTTCTGTTTGATCGTGTTTTGCAGCGCAAAGCCGTTGAACAGGGTGGCGTTGGCCGAAAGCTGGTAGTTGTTTGAGCTGATCGAACGCGTAACGAACGAGTTACTGAAGGGATTGATCGTCCGGCCCGAGCTTAAATTCTGGTTGGCAAAGCCGGTAACTGACGGATAGCGGTTGAACTTGGCCTGCCGCAGTTGCAGATCGGCTCCCTGAACGTCGAGTTGCCCCTGCTTAATGGTCAGGTTGTTCTGCAATGCCACATCGATACACTGCCGCAGGGAGTAGCGCGTTGCGGCCGGAGCCTGGACCGTCGTTTGTGCAAACGCAACATTTACGGTCAGCAGCGCCGCTACCAGCCCTTTTCCCAGATGTGTCCGTAAATGATTGGTCATAATTGTGTTCGCCTTCATTTTGTGTTTAATGTTACGCAGTATCTTGCAGTTCTGGCACTAATTTTTGGATAAACGGTGAATATTCAAACCAGCGCGGTTTTTAACGGGGATGTCATCCCGCAGAATGGGGGGCTTTTCACCGCCGACAACCGGGTGTTTCAGTACGGCGACGGCCTGTTTGAAACGATCCGGTACGAAAAGGGACAGTTGTGGTTCTTTTCCGATCATGTTGAGCGCCTTCGGGCTGGCATGATGGCCTTAAAAATGCTTCCAAATCCTGTTTTTACCAAACAGGAGCTACAAATACAGGTCCTCGACCTGATTGCCCGCAACCAGCTGTCGGCCGAGCCGGTCCGGGTGAAAATTCAGGTCTGGCGCCGTCCCGGTGGGCTTTATACGCCCGCTACCAACGAGGTCGATTACCTGATTACCGTCAAACCCGGCCAGCCGTTTGCCGTTACCGAAAAAACAAACCTGGGCATTTATCCGGATTTCCGGCTGTCGCCCTCGCCGGTTTCGGCCTACAAAACCTGCAACGCACTGCCCTACGTGCTGGCGGGACTTTACCGGCAGGAACACGGCTTTGACGACGTGATGCTGCTCGACACGCACGGGCACCTGGCCGAATGCATGGCCTCCAACCTGTTCTGGTTCGTCGGCGAAACGCTGTTCACCCCTTCGCTCGAAACGGGCTGTCTGGGCGGCGTTCTGCGGCGTCAGCTGCTCCGCCACTTCCCCGCGCAGGAAGGGCTCTTTTTTCCGGATACTCTGGAAAAAGCCGATTGCCTCTTTTGCGGCAATGTGGCCGGGATTCAGGTGTACCGGGGCCTGAACAGCCCGTGGGTGACGGGACTGGAGCGGATTTTCGCAGCTTGAATCCGTGTCAATCCGCTCCGGCCGCGTTATCCGCGGGTCGTTGCCGTTTCGGCCGGTTCCAGCCAGCCGTCCTTCAGATGCAGCACCCGGTTGCCGTAGGCGGCGTTGATGTCCGAGTGCGTCACCTGCACGATGGTGACGCCGTCTTCCTGGTTCAAGCGTTTGAACAGCTCCATGATTTCGCGGGCCTGGTCGGAGTGCAGGTTGCCGGTGGGTTCATCGGCGAAGATGACCCGTGGACTGGCCGCAACGGCGCGGGCGATCCCGACCAGCTGCTGCTGCCCGCCGGAAAGCTGGTTCGGAAACAGGTCTTTCTTGCCGACGATATTGAAGCGGTCGAGCAGGTCAGCCACGCGGCTTTTGCGCTCCGACGACGACATGCCTTTGTACAGCAGCGGCGTTTCGATGTTTTCGTACACCGTCAGTTCGTCGATGAGGTGGTACGCCTGGAAAACGAACCCGATGTGGTTGCGGTGCAGGTCCGTCCGCCGCTTTTCGGACAGCTTCTGCACGGGCTGTTCCAGAAACAGGTATTCGCCCTCCGACGGCTCTTCCAGCAGCCCGAGGATGTGCAGCAGCGTGGACTTGCCCGACCCGCTGGGGCCCATGATGCTGACGAACTCGCCCTGGCCGATTTCCAGACTTACATTGCGCAGCACATAGGTCTTGCCGAACCCGGCGGGATAGTACTTGGAGACGTTATTAAGTTGAATCATAATGCTTTATAGTTGATAAGGTAAGTAAGCTCATTCATTCCGCAAGCTGTCTGTCGGGTTGGCGATGGCCGCCCGGTAGGTTTGAAAACCGATGGTCAGGCCGCCGACGAGCAGCATGGCACCCAGACAAAGCCCCGGGACACCGATACCCACGCCCACGTTGTAGGCAAAGTTCATCAGGAACAGGCTCCCCGTCAGATACCCCAGCGGAATGGCGATGGCTCCCGCCATCAGGAGCAATTTGACAAAATCCCACGACAGCAGGAAGATGACCTGCCCCACGCCGGCTCCCATGACTTTGCGGATGCCCACTTCCTTCGTCCGCGTTTGGGTCGAGTAGGTGACGATTCCGAGCAGCCCGAGGGTCGCAATGGAAAAGGCCAGCGCCGCCAGCAGGCCCATAAATTCGAGGTCGTCCTGGTGGCTGTGGCGCTGGTAAAGGTAATCGTCGTACCATTGTCCGTCAAAGGATTGGTACGGAAACAGTTTCTTCCATACCTGTTGGATGTCTGCAACTGTCGTCGTTTCCCGGCCATCTGTTATCTGTATGTTCAGATACCGAAATTGAGCGGGCTGATAACGCATTACCAGCGGCTTTACGGACCAGGCAAAAGTGGTAAACCGGAAATCCTTCAGAACGCCCGAAATCTGAACCTCCGTGCTGTCGTTAAGCCAGAGCGTTTTTCCGACCGCCTCGCGGGCGTTGCCGAGCCGGAACACCCGGGCAGCTTCTTCGTTTATCAGTATTCTGTGCCCCGTTGAGTCCGATGAAGCGGCCGGTAAGCCTTCTCCCGCCAGCATCGTTAAGCCCAGCGTACGGACAAACGAATAATCGACCGACCACATAAAAGCCATCGCCGAATCTTTAGCGAAGCGTTCACGCCGTAACACCTGACTTTCGCCAAATGAACCGAA
The DNA here is from genome assembly GCF_026278345.1 of Tellurirhabdus rosea. Lineage (NCBI taxonomy): Bacteria > Pseudomonadati > Bacteroidota > Cytophagia > Cytophagales > Spirosomataceae > Larkinella > Larkinella roseola. The sequence goes on along the minus strand of NZ_CP111085.1, from coordinate 1,933,806 downwards.
CAGTTCGGAGGTAGCCGCAAGCTGTTCGACACCTGCCAGTTTGCTTAACTCTTGGGTGAGAGGTGTATAAGACCGCTGCGTTACCGGAATCGTGAGGATATTTTCTTTGCGAAAGCCGTAATCGCCCGTCGCCATGTACTCCTGCTGCCGGGCCATCACCAGAAGCGTAATCATGGCGACGAGCGAAATGGCAAATTGGGCGACAATCAGGGACTTGCGCAGGCTGATTCCCCGGATGACCCGTAGCCCCGTCCGGCTCCGGAGCACCTGCGCCGCCTCGAAGCCCGAAAGCACCCGCGCCGGAATGAGTCCCGCCAGCAGACCGGCCAGCAGACTAAAGCCGATGAACAGCAGCCAGAGCAGGCCGTCTTTTTCCACGCCTTCATTCAGCCATTGCTGCACAAAGGCCATGGGTTCTACCAGGGTGTAAAAGGCGTAGGCCACCACCAGCGAAATAAGGGAAAGCACCACCGATTCGGCCATAAACTGGCCCATTACCTGCCAGCGCAGCGCCCCGACCACCTTCCGGATGCCCACCTCCCGGGCGCGGCTCAGCGAACGGGCCAGCGTCAGATTGATGTAATTGAACGTCGCCAGCAGCAGCGTCAGCAGGCCGACGCCCATTTCGACCAGCAGCCCGCCCACCTGCTTTTCGTAGGTGCCAAAAGCCAGTTCCTGCCGGGCGGGCGAAATGGCCGTGAGGGGTTGCACACGCAGGCGGTAGCCCTTCTCCCCCTCGTCGAACCGCAGACCGCGGAGGGCGCGGGTGCCGATGGTCGGGAGGGCTTTTTCGAGGGCGTCAGGAGCCGCTTTCGGTTTCAGCAGGACGTAGGTGTAGCCGTTGTGGTAGTATTTCCAGTTTTGAAAGATAACGGCTTCGGCCGATTGGACGGGCGTTCGCAGGGAAAACAACAGGTCAAAGCGGAGGTGCGAGCGGGAAGGCATATCGGCCAGAACACCCGTCACGGTCATGGGTCCGAAATCCTTGTGCGTCAGAACCTGGCCCAGCGGGCTGGCCGTACCGAAGAAGCGCTCGGCCGTTTTCCGCGTCAGCACCACCGTGCCCGGCTCGGTGGCGGGGCGGCCTTTTTCGAGTGGATATCCAAAAACAGAGAAGAAACCGGGGTCCACGGCAAACGAAAGCACGTCAAGCTGTTTTTCGCCGAACGAAAACGCGCCGTAGGCTCGCACCACCCGGGCGGTTTCTTCCACAAACTCATAGTCTTTTTTCAGGGTCTCGGCCAGCGGCATCGGCGAGGTGGCATAGGGCCTCACGTCGTTGTTCCGGCCCGTTACATCGGTCAGGACCCGGTAAATGCGCTCCCGGTTGGGATGAAAGTTATCCACCTCAAACGTCCCCTTGATGTGGGTTATGGCCAGCAGACAGACCATCATGCCCGACGCCAGGCCGACCACGTTGATGACCGAAAACAGCTTGTGTTTCCAGAGGTTGCGAAGGGCGATTTTGAGGTAGTTGGATAGCATCGTTGTAGGGGGAAAGGGAGGAAGAGGAAAGGAGGAAGGGGAGGACGGGTAGATGAATCGCTTCCCTTTTCTCCTTTCTTCCCTTCCTCCTCTCACTCCGTTTTAAGACTTTTGACCGGATTCATCAGCGCTGCCCGGATGCTGTGGTAACTGACGGTCAGGAACGCAATCAGAACCGCCACCAGACCGGCCAGGGCAAATACAGCCCAGGGAGTCGGAATGCGGTAGGCGAAGTCCTGCAGCCACTTCTGCATGGCGTACCAGGCGAGCGGGGTGGCAATCAGGATAGCCAGAAAAACCAGCTTCAGGAAATCTTTGGACAGCAGGGCCACCAGTCCGCCGACCGACGCGCCCAGCACCTTCCGGATGCCGATTTCCTTGGTCCGCTGCTCGATGGTCATCAGCGCCACGGCAAACAGACCCATGCAGGAAAGCACCACGGTAATGATGGCCGCCGCCGTCAGGATGGTCGAAAGTTTCTGTTCCTTGCGATACCAGCGGTCCGTGTTCTCGTCCATGAACGACCCTTTGAATTCGGTCTGCGGAGCGATTTCTTTCCAGGCCGCCTTCACCATGTCCATCGAGCCCGCCACATTTTGCGGCTGTACCCGCACAAAGATGTAATTGATGGGATAGGTCTGGCTCATTTGAAGGGTAATTGCTGAGACATCTTCCCGAAGCGAATACAGGTTAAAGTCCGACACGACGCCCACAATCTGGTATTTCTGGCCCGCCGAATCGGGCTGGAGAAACTTCCCGACGGGGGTTTTCTCCCCGAGCTGCCGGGCAAATTTTTCGGTAATCATGACCGAGGAAACCGAGTCCTGGCTGTATTCCGGTGAGAAGTCTCGGCCCTGCAAAAGTTTAATATTCAAGGTCTTGAGGTAGTCGAAGTCAACCCGGAGCCAGTCGGTCGTCACGTCTTTTTTATTGTACTGAAAACCCATCCGGCTGCGGGACGAGCTGCCGTCCAGTCCGTAACCGATGTTGACGTTGGTGCCCGTAACGGCCACCACCCGGCTTTCGGAGCCGAGTCGCTGGCGCAGGCGCTGCAGGGCAACTTTGCCGTCCAGCTCGCCGCCGACGGGCACGCTGATGACCTGCTCCTGCGTCAGGCCCAGCGGCCGTTCGCGGAGGTAATTGATCTGCTGCAGCATGACGAGCGTGCAGCCAATGAGCAGACAGGCAATGGAAAACTGCGTTACGATCAGCGAATTACGGAGCATGCCGGGGCGCTTCATCGTGATTCGGCCCTTCAGCACCTGAACCGTGTTGAACCGGCTGATGATCCAGGACGGATACCCGCCCGCTACGAACGTCACCAGCAGGAAGCCCGCCACCGTAAGCCCCGCGGCCATCGGCGTCAGCAGTTGCATCAGGCTCAGCCGGGCGTTGAAAAGCTGGTTGAACTGCGGCATCACCACGTTGGCGAGCAGCACGCCCAATCCCAGCGCAACCAGACAGATCAGCACCGTTTCGCCCCAGATCTGCGTGAACAGCTGCCAGCGTTTGGCCCCCAGCGACTTCCGGACGCCCACCTCGCGGGCACGGGTCAGGGCGCGGGCGATGGTCAGGTTGATGAAGTTGATGCAGGCAATGACCAGAATGAAAATACCGATGGCGATGATGGTGTAAATCGCTTCCCGGCTGATGTCGTCGAAGTGGACTTCGTTGAGCGGCTGGAGCATCAGGCTGTAGTATTCGCCCATCTCGTTTTTGCCCCGGCCCTGACGAATCTGATAATCGATGACGTCCTTCATGTACTTCTGCATGAGGCCGGAAAAGCGTTTCTGCGTAGCCATCTGCTGGGCGTTGGCGGCCAGCTTGACGTAGACTTCGTGCGTCTGGTTGTCCCAGCGGTCCTTGTTGGCGCTGTAGTCCGGGACGTTTTCAATCCGGATAAAGGCGTCGTATTCGATGGTCGAGTTGCCGGGCGCATCGCTGATAACGGCGCTGACGACAAAATTCCGCCAGTCTCGGCCCGTCTTCACCTGCAGCGACTTTCCAACGGGGTTGATGCCCGCTCCGAAAACGTCCTTCGCCATGTTTTCGCTGATGACGATGCTGCTCAGGTCGGCCAGCGCCGTTTGGGTCTCGCCTTTGAGGAGCGGGAACGTGAAAATTTCGAGAAAATCCGCGTCGCAGGCGCGCACCTGTTTGTTGAATACCTTATCGCCGTAGCGAACGCCGCCCCCGCCCCAGATGATCCGGGTGGCTTTTTCCACCTCCGGATATTCAGCCTTCAGCGCAGGCACCAGCGGAAAGGGCATCGTTGGATTGGGGTCCGGCGAACCGTCCGGGTACAGCGAAAGGAAGTAAGTCCGGTAAATCCGGCCGGAATCTTTATGGAAACTGTCGAACGAAAGCTGAAATGCCGCGGCCAGAAACAGTAGGAGGCAGGTCCCGAACGCAACCGACAGCCCGACGATGTTGATCAGGCTCTGCGTCTTGTTTTTCCAGAGCGAACGAAAAGCAATCTTGAGGTAGTTCTTGAACATAACCGGTTGGCTTTGTGCCTTATGCTGTTCAAGCTATGTGCCAGTGTAACTATCTAGTTGATTGTCAGGAATTAAGTTTGGGGCTGAAAAAGGAAATGTCCGGTTGCGGACAACTTTTCGTACACAACCGGACAGCGATGGAGGCGTAGGTTTCTCGCAGATGCTCGCAGATTTCAAACGCAGATTCCCGCAGAAAAATCTGTAAAATCTGCGCTTAAAATCCGCGAACATCTGCGAGAAACTCCGCTACCCCCTCATAAACCGAATCACGCCGATTTCCGCCAGCAGAAAGCCCAGCGCGGCGAGGATGAAGTATTTCCACAGGTTGGTGCCGAGGTTCTGTTCGCGGATTTCGTCCACAAAATCACCGTCGCGGATGCTGTCGAAGACCTGCACGTTGGATTGTCCGGCAAAGGCGCGGCGCAGTTCGTCGGGCGTGTAGTAATCCATCGCCGATTCCCGGTTGCCGTGGTTGAGCGCCAGCAGCTTTTCTGTTTGCGCCGGCCCGACCGTGCTGTTTTTCTGTAATTCATAATACCCCGATTCCAGCTCCTGTCCGGCGCTGAGCTGGTTGCTTTTGGGCATTTCGAGCAACAACTGGTTGCCGTTCAGCCGCTGCACCGGAATCAGTTCCACGTCGCCGCGTTTGAGTTTGTAAACCGTGTTCGGCGTAGCGTCGTTGACGGTCATTTCAATGGTGTTTTCGTCAAAAGAGTACGCCATGCGCTGCGGCCGGGCGCTGAGCGCCGCTATCTGATACATCACCGGCACAAACAGGGCGTGCATCGGTAGCGTCCCGTAATCGGCCTGAAGCGGGCTGGCAAAGACATACACCTGCCCCGTACCTACCCGCGACTGGGTGAGCAGGGGAGTGCCGTTGCGGAGGCTGAGAAGGCGTTCGCCGACCGCCCGCCACTGCCAGACGGGCGTTGCATCGGGCAGATTGAGCAGTTCCTGCCGGTCGCTCTGTTCGAAAATATCCCGGAAAAACGGACTTTGCCGAGCCGGGGCCGCCAGCGGCTGGGGCGGAACCGGGGTGCTGCCGGGGGCCGCCGTTACCTGCAGACCGTTGATGCCCAGGCCGCCCAGAAAACCCGCCCAGGCCGCCGCGCTGGGAGCCGTTGCCGGGAAAATGGCCACACTGCCGCCCTGCCGGACAAAGCGCTGGAGGTCCGCCTGCAGGGTGCCGCCGATGGTCGGAATGCCTTCCAGCACCACCAGGTCCGCGCTCCGAAGCTGCCCGACATCCACGTTCTGGGCGCTGAAACTGCGGGTGATAAACAGGCTGTCGTTGCCGTACACATTTTCGATGTAACCCGGCCCGCTTTTCTGGTCGTACAGGTGCAGCACCCGGATCGCCGGCGAAGCCTGAAGGGTAAAGAAATATTCGTTATCGAACGTAATCGGGTAGTCTTCAAAGGCAATGCGTCCGCGGCGGAAGCCTTTCTGGGTCACGTTGAAATTCAGCACCGCCGTCGCCGCGCCCTGGCCGGGCAGCGACACTGCCGCGGTGGAGACCTGCGCCTGGTCGATAAAGAGCCGCAGCGGCAGGTTCCGGACCGATTCCGTGCCACTGTTGCGGACCCGTACATTCAGCGTGTTGTTCTGCAGTTCCCGGACAAACGGTGTGCTCAGCCAGACCGAATCCACGTACACATTGCGGGTCGGCCGGGCTTCCATCGGAACCAGAAAAACCCGCTGGGCCGTATCGATTTTCAGCCGCGACAGGTCGCCGACGGTGCTTTTCTGAAAGTCGGAAAACCAGAAAAACTGGCTGCCTCCGGCCGGGTTCTGGGTCGCCAGCAGGTTTTTCTGACGGCGATAAACCTCGGCAAGCGTCCGGGGCGTGTGGGCAAACCGGACGGTCGTAACGCGGTCGCGCAGGGCTTCGGCCGTGCTGACGGTCTGTTCCTGGGCGCTGAAATCGTTGGTAACCAGTTGCAGGGAGCTGGCGTTGCGGAAGAGGCCGAGCAGTTCGTCCAGCTTGCCGGTGGCGATGTCGAGGTAACGTTTTTCGTTTTCCTCGTTCTGCATCGAATAGGAATTATCCAGATAAAGGCTCGTAAAACCCTGCCGCGAGACGCCCAGTCGGCTTTTGCTGGGAATGAACGGCTGCGCAAACGCCAGCACCAGACAGGCGATTGCCAGACAGCGACACGCCAGAATCAGCAGGTGTTTCAGCCGCCTGAACGATTTGGTTTCGGTCTGTACCGTCTTCAGCAGGGCGACGTTGGTGAAAAACACCCGGCGCGTCCGGCGAAAGTTGAAAAGATGGATCGCTACCGGCACCGACAGCGCCAGCATGCCAAACAAAAAGGAGGGATAGAGGAAACTCATGATATAATAACGCAATTGACCTGAAAAATACAATGAATTTTCTGAAATTCTTATTCATCATAAGGATAGATACGGTAAGTTACGTTTAATAAAAACAGGGTATAAACGTTTGGCTGATAATGGGTTACGGCTTTGAATGAAGTTGACGGAAGTTTACATTTACTTCGGCGGCATTCGTTTGGCCGTTCTTTTTTTCTCTAGTCGTACTAATCACCTCTTAACGCTTTTATCCATGCCTTATCTTAACAGACATCTGCTTTTGCTGGGCGCCCTGACGGGCGTTCTGGCGGCCTGTCAACCCCAGGACGTTACTGCGCCCGGGGCCCCGAAAGCACACAGCGCCGCCCGCACGGACGCTTCCGAAACCCGTTATGTGGTTCTGTTCAAAGAAGATTTGCCGGAGATTGCCCGGTTGCTGCCCGAGGACGAGGAAGATTACGGTAAACGGGTCGATGTAATGCGCGCTTTTGTGAGCCAGCGACTGGGCGATCAGCTCGCTGACCGGGCCGCGCAGGTATACACCTTTGCGGCGCATGGATTTGCCGCCCCGCTGACCGAGGAGGAGCGCGAGGTGCTGCTGGCTTCGCCGCTGGTGGCCTCCGTGCTGCCCGACGAGGTGATTGCCCTCGAAGAAAAGCTGGAAGACAGCCAGCCGGTGCAGCCGATGAGTACCCAGATTACGCCCTGGGGTATTCGGCGGGTCGGCGGGTTTGTGATGATGGAAAATCCCAACCGCCGCGCCTGGGTTATCGACTCGGGGATCGATCTGGAGCACCCGGACCTGAACGTGGACGTCGCCAACGGCCGATCCTTCGTGTCCTATACGACCTCGTTCGACGATGATAATTTCCACGGAACCCACGTGGCTGGGACGATTGCCGCGAAAAACAACAGTTTCGGCGTGGTCGGTGTAGCGGCGGGTGCTCCGGTGGTGCCGATCAAGGCGTTCAACAGCGGCGGTGCGGGATTTACCTCCGATATTCTGGCGGCCGTGGATTATGTGGCCGTACGGGCCAGACCCGGCGACGTCGTGAACTGTAGTTTTGGCGGTTTTGGGACCAGAACCTACAACAGTGTCATCCTCAATGCCTCCGACCGGAAAGCCCTGCGGTTCGTGCTGTCGGCGGGCAACTCAAACCTGAATGCCGCGTTGTTTTCGCCCGCTATGCTCAACGGCCGGTACATCTACACCATCTCGGCCATCGACATTGCCGACCGGAAGGCCGGTTTCTCGAACTGGGGCAACCCGCCCATCGATTTTGCCGCTCCCGGCGTCAGCGTCTCTTCGACCATTCCCCTGAATCTGTTCACGCAGTTCGGTGGCTACGCTTCCACCAGCGGAACGTCGATGGCCGCCCCGCACGTGGCCGGATTGCTGCTGAGCGGAACCCAAATCGGGACGGATGGCTACATGATCAACGACGTGGACGGCTCGCCCGACCCCATCGCCCGGCGCATCCGCGTGCCGATCAAATAACCCGCGGAGGGTACTTAAAAGCCGGATGGGTGGTCGCCCTTCCGGCTTTTCTGTTTTTAGCTGGTCCGGTCCAGAATGGCCTGCGCCGCCCGGATGCCCTGATAAAAAGCTTCTTCAAAAATGGAAATGCCGCTGAGGTCGGAGTGGGCGAAAAAAAGCCGGTCGGCAACGGGCAAAACGGGCGGGCGTTGCAGAAAACCGGGCGTCGGAGCGACCATGCCGTGGCCCCAGATCCAGATGTCGGCCTCCGAAATGCGCGGGGTAATGCCGGGGTGGGCCGTTTCCAGTTCCGCCAGCACCGCCTGCAGCCAGTCCCCATACGTTGTCTGGTAGGCGCGACGGCGGGCCTCGTCGGGAGCCTCTTCCGTCAGCGGGCGGTAGTAAGTGATCACCTTCCGCTGCGTCTGGTGGAGGTGCTGGTGACTGGCCGTAATGTACCCGACCGAGCGGGTTCCGTACAGCACATTATCCCAGCAAAGCGGGGCGCCCCTGTCCTGCGGCAGTCCGTCGATGGTCAGATTGGCGATTAGCCAGGGGGCGTAGTGCAGGTCAGGCGGGGTATACGCCGGAAGATTCCGGAGCAGCGGGCGGTTCACAAACTGAGGGGTCGCCATGATGACGAAATCCGCCCGAATCCCGGCGGTTTTCTGCGTTTCGGTATCGTACGCCGATACCAGCACCTTTTTGCCGTCGAGCCGTACGTCAAAAGCCATCAGCTTGCTCCGTATCGCCGAGTCGGCCTGCTGGCGCAGCTGACTGACCAGAAACTGGTTGCCCTCCGGCCAGGTGAGCACGGCAGAGGCGTCGGCGTTGGCGGCCTGTCCTTTCCGGGCGGCAAAATAATGAATGCCCGCCCAGGCGGAAGTCTGCCCGGTTGTGGCGCCGTAATCGTCCCGGCAGCAATAGTCCAGATACCAGCGCAGATGCGGCGAAGTGAAACCGTGGCTATCCAGAAAATCCGCGAACGAAAGTCTGTCCAGTTCCCGAAACCGGGCATCGGCCGAAGAATGGACCAGCGGGATGGCGAAGGCGTCTTTCCCGTCCGCTCCCCGTGCCTGCCGGTAACCTTCCATCAGCCGGTCAAAGCGGAGAATCTGGGCTTTTTCGTCTTCGGAAAGGCCGGTTTCCGGAACCAGCCCTTCCTGCCAGAAGCCGTTGATAAACAGCCGCTCTTCCGGGTCGTGGCACAGGTGGTATTCGTTGTAAATGGGTTTTTGGTCCGGATCAAAGCCTGTGAGGCTTCCGCATTCTTCCAGAAACTGAAGCAGTTCCCGGTTGCGCAGGTCCAGAACGGGAAGGTAGTGCGCACCCCAGGGATGAGCGGCCGTGGGTGTTTCGTCGCCCCGGGAATTTCCGCCCACGGCCTCTTCGAGTTCAACCAGCAGCACATCCCGAACGCCCTGCCGGTGAAGCCAGCGCCGGGCCGACAACCCCGCGATTCCGCCGCCGATAATGAGGACATGCGTGTCTGAGAACCCGTCGGGCACAGGCAGGCGGGCGATGTTCCGGAGCAGGTGGCCGGCCGCGTGGCTGGGGCCTTTCAGGCCGCCCCGGATGTGGGCCGTCGCGGGCTGGCAGGAAGACAGTCCGGCCGGACCGGCCAGCAGCACCCCCGCGGCCAGTGCCGCCTGTTTAAGAAAAAAACGACGCGGTATCGGGGGAAATGCCATATCTGCGAGATATGGCATTTCCCCCGATACCAGGGACGGTTTGTCGTTAGCGTGCATACGGAGCCCAGTCTTCTTCAAAATAACGAACCAGCGCCTGGTTGTTCAGCCGGTTGGTGTCGGTCGGCACCTCGGCCATATCGGGCGGAAAATGCAGCATCTGGCGGATGATTTGCGGCGTGACAAACCGCAGTCCGGCGGGCAGAGCACCGTCCCCGCGCCAGTGGCCGTTGCGTCCGGCCAGCACGAAGCCCCACTCGCCGAACGACGGCACGTAGACGTGGTACGGAAGGGTATGAAACCCGGCCGCGGCCAGTGTGTGCCGGATGCACCAGAACGCATTTCGAGCCACGTACGGCGAGGTCGCCTGTACGACAATCCGCCCGTCAGGAGCCAGTAGCTTATCCAGTTCGCCGTAGAAAGCCGTGCTGTAGAGCTTCCCAATCGAAAAATTGGACGGGTCGGGGAAGTCGATGACGATCAGGTCGTACCGGGTGGAATCCTGCCGCACGAAGCCAAACGCGTCTGCATTGATGACATGCACTTTCGGGGATTGCAGGGAGCCGCCGTTCAGCCGGGTCAGCATCGGGTTGGTCCGGAAAAGGTCCGTCATGCCGGGGTCCAGGTCCACCAGCGTCACGGACCGGATGTGCGGATAGCGGAGGATTTCGCGGACGGCCAGCCCGTCGCCGCCGCCGAGCACCAGCACCCGCCGGGCGTGGGGCAGAGCCTGCAGCGCCGGATGCACCAGCGCCTCGTGGTAGCGGTATTCGTCGGCCGAACTGAACTGAAGGTTTCCGTTCAGAAACAGGCGGAATTCGCGCGGGTTGCGGGTCAGGACAATTCGCTGGTAGGCCGTAGTTTTGCTGTAAATGACGTTGTCCTGCAAAGCCAGACTTTCGGTAAAGGTCATCAGCCGGTCGGAGCCGGCAAAACCCGCCGCCAGCAGCAGCAGACTCAGGCCGATGGTCCACAGAAACGGGCGGCGGAAAGGGCGTGTTTCGGGAAAAGGATACAGTAGAAAGGCCGCCACCCCGATGTTGAGCATGCCGAAAAAAAGCGAGGTCCGGACGAGGCCGAGATAAGGCACCAGCACCAGCGGGAAGATGAGCGAAGCCAGCAGCGCCCCGATGTAGTCGAAGGTGAAAACCCGCGAAACGAGGTCCCGAAACGACAACTGGTTTTCCAGAATCCGCATCAGCAGCGGAATTTCGAGGCCCACCAGCACACCCGTCAGACTCACCAGGGCGTACAGCATGAGCCGGAACGAAGCGGCGTATTCGAACAGCAGAAACAGCAGCGGCGCGCTGAGTCCGCCGACCAGCCCGACCAGAATTTCGATCCGGATAAACCAGCGCAGCAGATTACCGTCGAGGTAGCGCGACAGCCAGGAGCCGATGCCCATCGAAAAAAGATAGACCCCGATGATGGTCGAAAACTGCGTCACCGAATCGCCCAGCAGATACGACGCCAGCGTTCCGGCGATCAGTTCGTAAATCAGGCCGCAGGTGGCAATCACAAATACCGACAGCAGCAGGAGCATCTGACGGGAGTTCACTCGCCTCGTCTCCGCCGCCTTCGGCTCTTTTTCGTTAACCATGAATCGCGGAACTGATAATCAGTGCCAGCGACAGCATGAAGCCCGCCGCCAGAATCGCCAGCGCCACGTTCTGCTTGTCCACGATCTCTTTCCAGAGATTTTCCGGCGCAATTTTTTCGATAATCACAAAGCAGACCACCAGCACAACAACCCCCAGCAGGGAGTAAACGACGGAGGCAATCAGGTACTTGGCTTCGAGGTATTCCATGTTCGTTTGACGGTTAAGTGTCGCCAGCCGGGTTTCGGAACGGCCCGGCGACGGAGGACATTATTTATGATAAAACCGGGACGTACGGCCACCCGAACGGTGCGAGCCGCCCTGTCCGTTGACGTTTTCCGTGCGCTCTTCGTCGTTGCCTATCAGCCGGACGCCGTTCAGCCCCGCCCAGAGAAAGCCCACAAAAAGCAGGAGGATGAAAGCGATGTAAAAGCGAATCGTGCGGAACGGTCTGAGCATCGGTTACTGGTTTTCGGGGCCGTAATCACTGTTGGCCCACCGTTTCTGTTCGATGTGTTTGGTATGAAAAAACTGATACACGGGGTAAATCAGCAGCAGCAGGGCAAACAGAAGAAAATTGGACAGCAGCGACGGATTCTGCACCACCTTTACCTCCAGTTTCACGGTTTTGCCAGGGTCGGTGGTCGGGTACAGATTCAGGTGGTAACGTCCCGACGGAATGCGCGACAGAACAGCCTCGTCCTGCCGGCTGCCTTCCGACCAGCTTTCGCCGTCTTCGTAGCCCGAATAATATTCCAGAACCTTCGTCAGGTTGTAGGATTTGCCGGTTTGTTCGTTGATGAGCGACAGGGGCAGTTCGACCCAATTGTTGTCCAGCAGGGCTTCCAGCCCGATCTCGATAGCTGCCGGGCCGTCGACCGCAAAGGAACCCGTTACAAACGGCTGAAACCGGAAAGACGCCGAATCCAGGCCGACAACGAGGGATGAACGGACGAGCGTTCGTTCGGGTTTGAGTCCAATCAGAATAACCTGCCCGACCAGAAGCAGCCCCGCCATCACCATCGTAAAAAGCTGCAGGGGCTTCCAGACCTCATCCTGGCCCGAAGGTTGCAGCGCGCCAACGCCGTACCGGGCGGGCAGGTCCGCAATGCCGAAAGCCTGCTCGATGTCGCGGCGGCTTTTGTGCACGGAGCGATACCAGGTCTCTTCCTGCCGGACTTTTTCGCGGACCAGCCCGTGCGGCGGCGCGATGTACTCCGAAACCCTCATTTTGTCGTCCAGCAGAATGTTCCAGTCGAATTCGCCCACGGCGTGCAGGGTCTGGGGCGTATAGCGGTTGTAAAGCTCGTAGCGCCGGTCGTCGGCGTCCACGTACCCGACTTTGGGGTTGATGCGCACCTCGCTGAAGGTCGTTTCGGCGGGTGTAATCAGGGTCCAGTGGCCTTCAAACTCGGCCAGCTGCCAGTAAACACCGGGGCTGAGCAGCAGCATGTACTCGCTCCATTCCTCGCTGTACTGCGCTTCTTTCCGGCGGATGTGCCCGACTACCCGAACCGGCTGCCCCTCCAGCGTGCCGGTCGTGCCGATGGGCAGCAGCAGGGGCGTGGCCGGAGCCGAAAAGGTCAGGATGGGGTTTGGCGGGCCTTCGTTTTCGTATTCAAAAAAAGCATGGCAGGCCGGGCAGGCGTAAAACGAACTGCCCGTTACGTCGTAATACGGCACGGAGGCGTGACATTTCGGGCAGTCCAGCTGCGCCGGGGCCTGGACAGACGACGGACTTCCGGGCATGAATTAGCGCGAAATGGAGGCGCGGTTCTTCACTTTAGCCTCGAAAAACTGGATGGTTTCCTCAAAAATGACCCGCGTCCGTTCGGCGTTGTCGCGTTTGAAATTGGACAGAAAAATGTCAAACGTAGCCATGCCGAACTCCGGCCAGGTATGGATGGAAATATGCGATTCGGAAAGGGCGATGACGGCCGTAAAGCCGCCGTTGGGAAAGGCGTGGTAGACCTCGCCTACTTTCTGGAGCTGCTGGGCCGGAATCAGGCGGTCGAAATGGGCGCGGCAGCCTTCCAGATCGTTTAATTTTTGGCCTGAGGCACTAAAGGATGAGAGCAGGTGGGTCCCCGGTTTATAACCGTTCATCGTTTCTGATGGATAAGGTGGTTTGGCCAAAACTACTATTTTTTTGTATACACCTGTCGGCCGCTGAAAACGCTTTACTGATCGGTTGACGGTGCCCCGGCCGCCAGGGCAAAGCGGACCGAAAAGGAGCGCCAACGATGAGCGGAAATGCTTTGCTAGGGTTTACCCCAGGAAAATTTTTTAAAAAAATTGCAAAAGTGTATAAGTAACTAAGACTCAGCTTTACATTCTCTCAATTAAACAACTATAGTTATCTGATTATTAATGATTTATAAGAATTAAATTTCAATGATTTATATAAGTATTTATACTTATTAAGATTTTGCAACTGAACGACGGTTTCGGCCCGATTCCGGCCTTTTTGGTAAAATAATACAGTAGAATCCACCAATAGTTAATTTTCTCGGATAGGCTTGCTGCCGATTAGATCCTCAATCTACCTAGACTAGCCGCGATGGTGGCTGTTTTTATGAAACATTCTCTACCTCCTTCGGCCGGGCCTGGCCGTGTCCGGGGCCTGTTGCTTACGCCTATCTTACTGGCCTGTCTTATTCAACCTACACAGGCTTTCTCTGCCATCGATCCCCCGCTTTTCCGCTCCGCTTTGACGGGCGAAACGCAGCCGGCCATCAGAACTATCACCGGTCGGGTGGCGGATGAAAAGAACGAACCTCTGCCGGGCGTCAGTGTCGTGGTCAAAGGGACCACCCGCGGTTCGGTTACGGACGCGACCGGTCGTTACCGGCTTGACGTGCCCGATGAAGGCGCTACGCTCGTGTTCTCGTTTGTCGGCTACCTCACCAAAGAAGTGGCGGTCGGCACGCAGAGCAGCATTGATATTTCCATGGAAGCCGACAATAAGCAGTTGACGGAAGTGGTCGTGATCGGTTACGGTACCGCCCGCAAGTCGGACCTGACCGGCTCGGTAGCCAGCGTGAAGGCGGACCAGATCATGGAACGCCCGGCGCCGTCGCTCAACCAGGCACTGGCGGGCCGCATGCCGGGGGTACAGGTCAATACCAACTCGGGTCGTCCGGGTGGCCGTACCACGGTGCGTATCCGGGGTTTCAGCTCCATCAACTCGTCCAACAACCCGCTTTACGTAGTGGATGGGGTACTCTTGCCGCAGGGTAACCAAAACCAGTTCAGCTCGGCGATTGACTACATCAACCCCAACGACATCGTGTCCATTGAGGTTTTGAAAGATGCATCGTCAACGGCTATTTACGGAGCACGGGGTGCCAACGGGGTTATTCTCGTAACGACCAAAAAAGGTAAGGCCGGCGAGGGTACGGTAACGTACAATGCCGACTTCAGCGTAAACACCATCGGCCCCAACCGTCCGCGGGTGCTCAACGCCCGCGAATATCTGGCTACGGAAGAACTGGCGTACAAAAACATCGCCAAGTATGACCCCAAAGGCTGGGCGGCTGGTCAGTACACCTACCTTGACCCCATTGCCCGCCGGAAAACCTTCAGTGCCAACTTCCCCGGCGTGTTCGATGCTAACCTGAACCCGCTGCACGATACCGACTGGTTTAAGGAATCGACCCAGAACAAACTGTCGCAGAACCACCAGTTGAACTTCAGCGGCGGTAGTGATCGCACCCAGTATTCGCTGTCACTGGGTTATCGCGACGATCAGGGTCTGATCAAGACGTCGTACCTGAAGCGTTACTCGGGTCGTTTCACCATTGACGATCAGGTGAAAAAATGGCTCAAAATCGGTGGTACGTTGAGCTACAACACCCAGTCGGAGAACCTGGTCGACATCAATGACGCCGTAGCCCGGCAGATTGTAGAAGACTTCCCGTTCCTGCCGGTGAAGTACGCCAACGGTCAGTACGCCAACAACCGCGACTACCCCAGCGCCGAAGGAACGATGAGTTCTGTACACCGTCTGATGGGTCGCCGGTATATCCTGAACACGCAGACCCTGCTGGGTAGCCTGTACGCCAACATCAATCTGGCTAAAGGTCTGGAGTTCAAGACCATCGTGGGTACCAACATCGTAACCCAGGAGAACAACGAATCGCAGACGCGGACGCTGAACATTGGTGGCAACGGTAACGCCCGGACGTACAACCAGAAAGAAACGTTCTGGTCGCTGGAAAACCTGTTGACCTATAACCGTCAGATTGGCACCGACCACTCGATCCAGGGCTTGTTAGGGGTTTCATGGCAGGAGAATGATTTCTTCTCGATGAATGCTCAGGTTAACAACTTTGCGACAGACTACTTCGGCTTCAACAACCTGGGAGCGGGTGCCACTAACCCACAAGTTGGTTCAAACGCATCGCGGTTTGCCTTTAACTCGTACTTCGGTCGGGCCAACTATGGCTATAAAGACAAGTACCTCGTTACGGTAACAGGCCGGGCTGACGGATCGTCACGATTCGGGGATAACCACAAGTTTGCCTTCTTCCCATCAGCGGCTTTGGCATGGCGGGTATCCGAAGAGGATTTCCTGAAATCCAACTCGCTCATCTCGAACCTGAAACTGCGGGCCAGCTACGGTCTGACGGGTAACTCCGAAATTCCGACCTACCAGTCACTGGCAACGCTAAGCTCTACCTACGCAGCCGTTTACAACGATACGCGGGTGAGCGGAACGGGTATCAACCGTCTGGCTAACCCCGACCTGCGTTGGGAAAAAACGGCTCAGTCGGACATCGGTCTCGAAGTTAGCCTGTTCCAGGGCCGTGTTAATCTGGAAGCAGATTACTACTACCGCAAGACCACCGACATGCTCCTCGATGCGCCCGTACCGCAGTCAAGCGGCTATGCTACCATCCGCCGGAACGTCGGTTCAATGGAAAACAAAGGGTTTGAGTTTGGTGTGAACACGGTGAACGTCAACCGCAACGGTTTCTCGTGGAATACGTCGTTCAACCTGTCGCTCAACCGCAACAAGGTGTTGACCCTGGCAACGCCGGCTGACATCTTCAACGTAGGTGGTCCGAACTTCACCAACCCGACCAACATCATCCGGGTGGGCGAGCCGGTTGGTTCGTTCTGGGGCCTGACCCGTCTGGGTGTGTGGAGCGAAGCCGAGCGCGAAGAAGCGGCCAAGTTTACCAGCTACCGCAACAACCTGACGATTCTGCCGGGCGACATCAAGTACCTCGACGTGAACGGTGACAAGGTAATCAACGACGCTGACCGCAGCATTATCGGTAACGGTAGCCCGAAAGGCTGGGGTGCCCTGACCAACAACCTGCGTTTTGGCAACTTCGACGCCACGCTCGAACTTCAGTTCATGTACGGCAACGATGTGATGCTGATGAACCTGCACCCCAGCGAAGACCGTCAGGCACTGGCTAACAGCTACACCTCGGTCCTGAACGCCTGGACACCGCAGAACCAGAATACGATGATTGCCGAAATCCGGGAAACGCGTGCTGGTTACGTAACCAACGTAGATACCCAGTGGATCAAAGACGGATCCTTCCTGCGGGGCCGCAACATTCTGTTGGGTTACACGCTGCCCTCGCAGCTGGCGAGCCGCCTGAAAGTAAACCGTCTGCGCTTCTACGGTACGGTTCAGAACTTCTTCCTGTTGGTTGATGATCCCATCGTTGGTGATCCTGAAGTGACGCCGACCAACCAGGGTGGTGGTAACAGTGCCTTCTCGCAGGGTATGATCTGGCACAATTATCCGAAGCCAACAACCTACATGCTCGGCCTGCAGGTTGGTTTCTAAATCTTATTAAAATCTTGAAGCTATTATGCGATCCAACATTGCAAAAACTATAACCAAGGCGTTGCTGTGCGGAACCGTTCTGCTCGGTCCCGTTGGTTGTTCGGACTTCCTGGACGAACAGCCGCCCTCGAACCTGCAGCCTAACGATTTCTTTACCATTCCTGACCATGCCGAAGCAGGACTGGCCGCCGTTTACGCCGACACCCGTTTCTTCGGCGGTGGGGCCGGTATCTTCTCGTCGAACTGGCAGTTGCTCGAAGCCATGACGGGAACATCGACCACCGAAACGGCGCAGAACTCGGACCTCAATAACCTGTATAGCCTCTCGCACGATGGCAATACGGCGCATATTGTGAACTACTGGAACGGCCTGTATCGGGTTATTGCCAACGCCAACCTCGTACTCGACCGCGTGCCGGCAATCACGCCGATGCCCGAAGCGCAGAAAACCAAAATTCTGGGTGAAGCTCGCTTCCTGCGGGCATGGGCTTACTTCACAGCGGTACGTTTGTGGGGCGATATTCCTCTGATCACGAAGCCCCAAACGGCTACGTCGGAGGACTTCCTGCCCCCGCGCACGCCGCAGGAACAGGTGTACAACCTGATCGTGGAAGACCTGAAAGCGGCAGAAGCGGCCGGTCTGCCGTGGATGGATGCAAGCGGACGCGTAAACCTGGCGGCGGTGAAAACCCAGCTGGCCAAGGTGTACCTGACCATGGCGGGCTTCCCCCTGAGCAAAGGTGCCTCGCACTACAAGCTGGCAGCCGACAAGGCACTGGAGGTAATCACCTACGCCAACGCCAACCCCGCTTCGATCAACCTCTTCCCGACCTACGAGGACGTACACCGCGAAAGCCTGAAAAACCGGACGGAGCACCTGTTCCAGCTTCAGTACAACGCCGTGGTAGCGGGTAACCCGATGGATAACTTCTACGGAAACTTTAAACCCATCAACTTCAACGGCCCTACGGGTACGGGTAGCTCGATTCCGACGCTGTCGTTCTATAACTCGTACGAACCCGGCGACCTCCGGGCGAAGGACCAGGATGGATACTTCTACACGACCTACTTCACCAACGGAACCGGAGCCCGGTTTGAGTTGGGCCGTCCGTACGTGTTCAAGCACTTCAACCGGACTTCAAACGGAACGCAGGGTGTTGCCGGAACGCGTAACAACAACCTCAACGTGCCGCAGATCCGCTATGCCGAAACGCTGCTGATTTTTGCCGAAGCGCAAAATGAAGTCGGCGGCCCGACGGCCGAAGCGGTTCAGGCCCTGAAGCGCATTCGCGACCGGGCACAACTGACGACCCCTGCCCTCGGCACCTTTACGCAGAACAGCTTCCGTGAGGCCGTTTGGCGTGAGCGCTGGTACGAGTTCTGCTACGAGCAGATCACCTGGTTCGACATGGTTCGCCTGCGGAAAGTGTTCAACGAAACCACCAAAGGGTTTGACAACTTTGTGGGTCACGTCAACCTGAGCACCAACAAGGCGCTGGAGGCCAAGCACCTGCTGCTGCCCCTGCCCCGTCCGGAAATGCTCAACAACCCGAATCTGAAAACCCAGAATCCGGGCTATCCGAATTAAGTCTGAAAAAGGGTTAGGAATCGAACTCCGGCGGGTGTAAACCGGCCGGAGTTTTTGTTTTACGGGCGGCTCGACAATGACCCGGTCTGGCGGCTCCCGGAATCGCCTTCGTTCTTCACCGCATAGGCACCGATGATGGGGTAGTGGTCGGAGAAGTTATATTCTTTCAGCGTGGCAAACGAAAGGGCGTTCAGACTCCGGGAATCGTAGAACTGGTTGTCGATACGAATAAAGCCGGGCGGCTTGTGGTACGAAAAATCAACGCCCCAGCCCGCCGATTCGAAGGCATTGCTGAGCTGCCGCCGCAGCCGGCCGTACACCACGCTGTAGGGCGTATCGTTGAAATCGCCGCAGACAATGACCGGATGCGGGCTCCGGCCGATGTGTTCCTCCAGAATCCGCACCTGATCCCGGCGCAGCGTAAATCCTTCCCGCAGACTCCGGATAATGCCCCGCGCTTCCTTTTTGGCCGTAGAGGCGCCCTCCGCCTCGGTGATGCGCTTGACCCGGATGCCCATCGATTCGAGGTGGACGCTGAAAACCCGCACGGTGTCGGTCCGGGTCTTTACGTCGGCCCAGACAAACCCGTTGAAGCCGTTGTGCTTTGGATCGAAGCTGAGGCTTCCCCGGTCCAGAATCGGGAGACGGGAGAAAAGCGCGCAGCCGACAAATTTTTCGCCGTAGGGCGTGTTTTTCTGCTCCAGAAACGAATAGTAGCGGTAACCGGCCCGTTCGAGCTTCCGCGTGACGCTGAAGAGCACGGACTCGCTCTGGTTGTAATACTCCTGAAAGCACTTCACATCCGAGGTATCGTTCACAATCCATTCGATCATCGGGCGGGCCTGGTCCGGGTGCTGCGTCATGTTGACGTCGTATTTGTTGAACCCCGATACATTGTAGCTCATCACGCGCAGCACCGGCTGGGCGGCCGGCGGGTTTTCGGGCTGGTGAAAGGCAAAGGTGCGGGGCCAGAAAGGCAAACCGGCGACCATCGTGACCAGCGAGAGCAGACTGCGGTAGGGCCGCCGGACCAGCAGCCAGAAAAAGATGCAGAGCACGTTAAGCGCCCAGGCCACCGGCAGCGACATCATCATAATTCCCGCCACCCAGTGTTCGGTCTGGAGCGAATAACAGAGGTAGTAAACCAGCAGGGTGTATAGAAAAAGGAGCAGATTCAATGACCATAAAATGGAACCCAGAAACCGCGTCAGCAAATTCAGGAGTCGAAAAACGATATTCATAGGTTGTATTCATTACCGGAATGCCGGCCATGTCAGGCGGCCGGCGGGTGGATAAGTCCGGAAAAAATAACGGAATGCGGCTCCGGCCCCGGGCCTGGCAGACGCTAAAAAAAACTTGCGGGGCGGCCAACCCGGTTGTAAAACAACGAAAAAGCGTCTATATTTGCACGACTTACCAACAATTCGTTGCTTGGAAAAGGGGGAAGTTCGTTCCCCTTTTTTGTTACTATACGGTATGGAAGTTAAAGAAAAAGTCACTGAGTTACTTCAGCCATATCTGAACGAAGATCAGTATTTTATCGTTGATATACAGGTATCTCCCTCCCGTAACCGCTCAAAAATTGCCATTTTGCTGGATAGTGATACCGGTATCTCCATCGAGGAATGCGCTGCGATCAGTCGTAAACTGGGTAACCAGCTGGAAGAAATAGACCTGTTCAACGGGGCCGCTTTTATTCTCGAAGTGTCCTCGCCGGGCATCGGCGAACCGCTGACGCTCAACCGGCAGTACCGGAAGAACATCGGGCGGGAAGTCGCCGTGATGCTCCACGGTGGCGAAATTCGCAAAGGTGTACTGGAAGATGTCAATGAAGAGCGGATCGTCATCAGCGAAACGCCCGCCCGCAAGCCGAAGAAAAACGACCCGCCCGCCGGCCCCGTCGAAATACCGTTTGCGGACATTAAAAAAACCACGATACAAGTATCATTTAAATAGTCAATTAAGTTGTGAGTCGTAAGTCGTAGGTCTTCAGGAGCAAAACGGCTTACGACTTATGACTTACGACTTGAAGACTGAAAAGTTATGGACAGCGGAGTATTGATAGAGTCGTTTTCCGACTTTGCCCGTTCGAAAAATATTGACCGGCCCACGATGATCAAGATTCTGGAAGATGTCTTCCGGACGATGATTCGCAAGAAATTTGGAACGGACGAAAACTTCGATGTGATCATCAACGCCGAAAGCGGAGACCTCGAAATGTGGCGCACCCGCGAGATCGTCGATGATAACTCGGAGGACATCTGGGATTTTGACAAAATTCCCCTGGCCGAAGCCCGGCGAATCCAGCCGGACTTTGAAGTGGGCGAACAGGTGGCCGAACTGGTGAAGCTGGAAGACTTCGGGCGGCGGATCGTGCAGACGGCCCGCCAGACGCTGATTCAGAAAATTAAGGACCTGGAGAAGGAGCTTCTGTACGAAAAATACAAGAATCAGGTTGGCGACCTGATTAACGCGGAAGTTTATCAGATTCTCAAGAGTGAAGTGATCCTGCATGATCAGGAGGAAAACGAGTTAAGTCTGCCGAAAACCGAACAGATATCAAAAGACCGTTACCGCAAGGGCGAAACCATTAAGGCGGTGATTCACCGCGTAGAGATGAACAACGGCACGCCGAAGATCGTCCTCTCGCGCACCTCACCGGTTTTCCTGGAACGCCTGTTTGAAAACGAGATTCCCGAAATTTATGACGGGCTGATCTCAATCCGTAAAATTGTCCGTGAGCCGGGCGAACGCGCAAAAGTGGCCGTAGAGTCGTACGACGACCGGATCGACCCCGTAGGCGCGTGCGTCGGGATGAAGGGTTCCCGCATTCACAGCATTGTGCGCGAACTGAACAACGAGAACATCGACGTCATTAACTACACCGAAAACCTCGAACTGCTGATCTCGCGGGCCCTGAGCCCGGCCAAGATCAGCTCGATGCAGATCGACCGCGACGCCAAGCGCGTTTCGGTGTTCCTCAAGCCGGACCAGGTTTCCCTGGCCATCGGTAAAGGCGGCCAGAATATCAAACTGGCCGGGCGGTTAGTCGGGATGGAAATCGACGTCTTCCGCGATGTGGAAGGTCAGGAGGACGATGAAGACATCGATCTGTCAGAATTCAATGACGAGATCGAAGACTGGATGATTGACGAACTCCGCAAGGTGGGTCTCGATACGGCCAAGAGTGTGCTGGCTCGTTCGAAGGAAGAACTCGTCCGGATGACCGATCTGGAAGAGGACACAATCGAGGAGATACTGGCGGTTCTGCGTCAGGAATTTGAATGATGAGGTTGAATTAGAATGCTGTGAAGCAATTCAGCATTAACCAAAAAAGCAATTGATTACTCTAATCCATTAATATGGCAGAAGATAAATCCATGCGCCTGAGCCAAGTGGCAAAAATTCTTAACGTTGGAATCGGCAGCGTTGTAAAAGATCTTTCTGCCAAAGGGTTTAAGGTTGATATGAATCCCAATGCCAAGATTTCCTTCAATCAGCTGGAAATCCTGGCAAAGGACTATAAAAACACGGAACTGCTGACGAAAGCCGCTACTCCGCCGCCCCCGCGGCCGGAGCCGGCTATTGCTGTGGTTGAGCCGCCGAAGCCTTCCGAGGCCCGGCCCGCCGAAACGCGGCCTGCCGAGGTCCGTCCGGCTCCGGCTCCACAGCCCCAGGCGGTTCAGCCCGCTCCGCGCCCGGCTGAACCCGTAAAAACAGAAGCGCCCCGGCCCGCGGCCACTCAACCCGCTGCACCGCAGCCCGTTGCAACGCCACCCGCCGAGGCCCGGCCTGTTGAGGCCCGTCCGGCTCCGGAGGTAAAAGCCGAGCCTGCTCCAGCTCCCGCCCCGGCTCCCCGGCCGGTCGAAGCTGAAGCCGCCCGTCCGACACCGGCTCCGCAGCCCGAAAACCGTCCGGCACCGCAGCCGACCGCTGCCCAGCCGCCGGTGACCCCGCCTGCACCCAAACCCGCGGAAACGCCCGCCCCGGCACCCGTTGCCAAAACGGAAGCCCCCGCGCCGAAACCGCAGGAAACGGAGTCGGGTGATACGTCTCGCCCAACGGTGCCGGGATTGAAAATTCTCGGAAAAATCGACCTGAGTCAGAACCGTCCGTCGGACCAGCGCCGCCCCGAGCAGCAACGGCCGCAGGGTGGCCGGGACAACGGCCCGCGCAACGACCGCAACGGCGGCCCGCGCGAAAACGGACCCCGTGGCGGTGATAACCGCGACGGCGGATCGCGCGACGGCGGCCAGCGGAACTTTGGTCAGCGGCCGAACGAAAATCGTCCGCAGCAAAACCGTCCGGAAGGCCAGAATCAGGGACCGCGTCCCGAACGCCAGCCCGAAAACCGTCCGGCACCGCAGCCGACCGCTGCCCAGCCGCCGGTAACTCCGCCCGCACCCACGCCGGAAGCCATTGAACCGGAACTGGTTCGCGCTCAGGGCGAAAAGCTGCAGGGCCTTCGGGTTCTTGGAAAAATCGAACTGCCGGTCGAACGCAAAAACAACGGCGGTGGCTCCAACGACAACCGCGAGAAACGCAAACGCAAACGGATGCGTGTGCCCGCAACCGGCCAGCCCGGCACTCCCGGACAGGGAGGCCCGCAGGGTGAACGCCAGGGCGGCGGACAACGCGACGGCGGACCCCGCGAAGGTCAGCGCAGCCCCGACAACCGCGACGGCGGACAACGCGATGGTCAGCGGAATACCGGACCCCGTGATGGCCAGCGCGACAACCGGAACCAGCCGGGCGGACAGCCCGGTCAGGGACAGGGCGGCAACCGTCCGGCACAGAACCGCCCCGGTGGTCCGCAGGGACAGGGAAACAATGCAGGTAACCGGCCAGCCGGTACCGGAAGCACCAGCAATAACAACAACCGCAAAGGGGGTGAACGCCGCGAACGCCGCGAGGAACCGACCGAGCGCGAAGTACGGGACCAGATCAAGGCGACCAACCTCCGCATGGCCGGTGGGAAGTCCAACCGGGGTGCTGACCGCCGCCGCGACCGCCGGGCCGAACGGGCTGACCGCGAGCGCGAACGCCTTGAACTGGAACAGGAAGACGCAAAAGTACTGAAGGTGACCGAGTTCGTCTCGGCCAACGACCTGGCGTCGCTCATGGACGTTTCGATCAACGAGGTCATTGCGACCTGTATGAGCCTCGGGATGTTCGTGTCGATCAACCAGCGCCTGGACGCCGAAGCCATCACGGTGATTGCCGATGAATTTGGCTACGACGTGCAGTTTGTGTCGGCGGAAGAAGAAATCGAAGCTGGCCTGGTTGAGACCGAAGACGCACCGGAAGACCTCCTGCTGCGCGCTCCGATCGTCACGATCATGGGTCACGTTGACCACGGTAAAACGTCACTGCTTGACTACATCCGCCGGACGAAAGTTGCGGCCGGTGAAGCCGGGGGTATCACGCAGCACATTGGCGCGTACAGCGTACAGACCGACGACGGCCGACCCATCACCTTCCTCGATACGCCGGGTCACGAAGCCTTTACGGCCATGCGTGCCCGCGGTGCGAAAGTGACGGACGTGGTTATCATCGTGATTGCCGCCGACGACAGTGTCATGCCGCAGACCCGCGAGGCCATCAACCACGCACAGGTAGCGGGCGTACCCATTGTCTTTGCGTTCTCGAAAGTCGATAAGCCGGGTGCCGATACGGAGCGAATCCGTCAGGAACTCGCGCAGATGAATATGCTCGTGGAAGAGTGGGGCGGTAAGTACCAGACGCAGGAAATCTCGTCGAAATCCGGTCTGGGTATCAACGACCTCCTCGACAAGGTACTGCTCGAAGCCGAACTGCTCGATCTGAAAGCCAACCCGAACAAGCGGGCCGTGGGTACGGTCATCGAAGCCTCCCTCGATAAAGGTCGCGGCTACGTGACGACCATGCTCGTACAGAGCGGTACGCTCCGAATTTCGGACGTCGTGCTGGTGGGTGCCCACTTTGGCCGCATCCGGGCCATGACCGACAGTTTCGGCAAGCGCCTGAAAGAAGCCGGTCCGTCAACGCCGGTGCAGGTGCTCGGTCTGCCGGGTGCTCCGCAGGCAGGTGACCGCTTTAACGTGATGGAAACGGAGCGTGAAGCCCGCGAAATCGCCAACAAACGCGAACAGCTGCTGCGCGAACAGAGCCTGCGTACCCGCAAGCACATTACGCTGGAAGAGATCGGTCGCCGGAAGGCTATCGGAAGCTTCAAGGAGCTGAACGTGATTGTGAAAGGCGACGTGGACGGTTCGGTAGAAGCCCTGTCGGATTCGCTGCTGAAGCTGTCGACCGAAGAAGTACAGGTGAACATCATCCACAAGGCGGTGGGTCAGATTTCCGAATCGGACGTGCTGCTGGCTTCGGCTTCGGATGCTATCGTGCTGGGCTTCCAGGTTCGTCCGTCGGCCAACGCCCGCAAGCTGGCCGAGCAGGAGCAGATCGAAATCCGTCTGTACTCGATTATCTACGACGCCATCAACGAAGTCCGCGACGCTATGGAAGGCCTCCTGGCGCCGACGACGGAAGAAGTCATCGTGGGCAATATCGAAGTGCGCGAGGTGTTCAAGATCAGCAAGATCGGTACGGTGGCCGGTTGTTACGTCACGGATGGTCTCATCAAACGGAACAACAAGATCCGGGTTATCCGCGACTTCATCGTGGTGCATACCGGCGAGATCAGCGCCCTCAAGCGTTTCAAGGACGACGTCAACGAGGTTCGGAACGGCTACGAATGTGGCATGAGTATCAAGAACTTCAACGATCTTCAGGTCGGCGACACCATCGAAAGCTTCGAGCTGAAAGAGGTGAAGCGGACGCTGTAAGGCACGGTCGCAAGAGTCCGGATAAAGAACAGAAAACACCCCCGTCGGCGCAGGTCGGCGGGGGTGTTTTGGTTTACGCCGTATCGAATCCTAACCCCGCCGGGCTTTTTAATGGAGGCTTAAAAGTATAATTCCGGCCCGTCCGCCTTCCGTAGGCAATACTTAATCAGAAATACGCATGACATTCGACGGAATACAACGGCTGATCAAGGGAGGATTACTGCCCGGTTTGTTGCTGACTATCCCGGTCGCACTTGCCCAGAAACCGGCGCAGCCCGCCCTGGGTTACCGCTCGGTCAAAACCGTTGTTCAGCAGAATCTTACTTTCAAGGATCTGAACAAAAACGGGAAACTGGATCGCTACGAAGACTGGCGGCTCCCCGTCGAAGCGCGCGTGCAGGACTTGCTCGGGCAAATGACCCTGGAGGAAAAGGTCGGTTTTATGCTTATCAGCACTACCCGGCTGGCCGGCGACAATTCGTTTCAGCCGGGAGCCCCGAGAGGCCAGATCAGCAGCGGGTTCAACGAGGAGGACCTGATGCAGGAAATGAATATGTTCACCCGAAAACCGCTGCCCTATCCGCTGATGACCGCGGCCGGGACCACCAAGGCGGTCACCAAGTCGAACCTGCGGCATTTTATTCTACGGGCCAACACCTCCGCGCGCATCATGGCCGAATGGGCCAACAACCTGCAGGCGCTCTGCGAAGCCCAGCGGCTGGGAATTCCGGCTATCGTGGCGTCCAACCCCCGCAACCACATCACGATGGATGCCTCCATCGGCCTCAGCGTGGGCACGACCGCCTTCTCCAAATGGCCCGGTGAACTGGGACTGGCGGCCATGCGCGACCTCAGCCTGACCCGCAAGTTTGCCGACATCGCCCGGCAGGAGTGGGCCGCCGTGGGCCTCCGCAAAGGTTATCAGTACATGGCCGATATCGCAACCGAACCCCGCTGGCAGCGGATTGAAGGCACCTTTGGCGAAGACGCCGATCTGGCCGCCGACATGATGCGCGAAGTGGTGCTCGGATTTCAGGGCAGAAAGCTCGGTCCGGGTTCGGTGGCGCTCACGACCAAACATTTCCCCGGTGGTGGGCCGCAGGTGGACGGGCACGATCCGCATTTCGTCTGGGGGCAAGACCAGCACTACCCCGGCAAAATGTTCGACTACCACCTGAAGCCGTTCCGGGCGGCCATCGAAGCGGGAACCTCGTCGATCATGCCGTATTACGCCAAACCCATCGGTACGCAGTACGAAGCGGTGGCCTTCGCCTACAACAAAGGCATTATCAAAGACCTGCTGCGCGACAAAATGGGCTTTCGCGGCATCATCAATTCCGACACCGGACCGATCGAAATGATGCCTTGGGGCGTCGAAAACCTGTCTATTCTGGAGCGCTATCAGAAAGCCATCGACTGCGGCGTGGACCTGTTCTCCGGCTCGGCGGACCCCACGCTGCTGCTGGAAACGGTTAAGAAAGGCATGGTATCCGAGAAACGCATTGACGAATCCGTGGCGCGACTGTTACGGGAAAAATTTGAACTGGGCCTTTTCGAAAATCCGTACGTGGACGTAGAACTCGCCGAAAAAACGGTCGGCAACGCGACGTTTCAGGCGTCGGCCGACCTCGCCATGCGCAAGTCCGTTGTGCTGCTCCGCAACGGGGCCGGACTGCTGCCGCTGGCTCCCAAAACGAAGATTTACGTCGAAACCTACCTCGACAACGGCCGCACCAAATCACCGGCCACGGTCTACAAGCCCGCCAGCAACCCGTGGAACCTGACCTTTGTCGACAGCAAAGAAGAGGCGGACGTGGTGCTGCTGTGGCTCATGCCGACGATGGGCGGGCTGTTTTCGGCCACCGACGCCCCGATCGAACTCCAGCTTTCCAAAAACAAGATCGACGTAGCCCGCGTCAACGCCGCTACGGCCGCCAAACCCACGATCGTCGCCATCAACTACACCAGTCCGTGGATCATCGACGAGATCGACAATCCGGCCGTCAAAACGGTTCTGGCGACCTTCGGCACCACGCCCGATGCGCTGCTGGACATCGTCAGCGGGGCCTTCAATCCGACGGGTAAAATGCCGTTCACGACGCCGGTGTCGCGGCAGGCGGTGCTCGACAACCTGTCGGACGTGCCGGGCCATCTGAAGCCCAAAGGCTACGCGCTGTTCCGGTTCGGCGACGGACTGAGCTACGACAAGGCCAGCCCGACCGCCAAAAAATAATTTTGTCAGGGGCCTGCCGTCTCCGGACGGTGGGTCCCGGCAAACCGTTTTATCTTCGGGGCGTTTAGGCGATCATCCGCCTTACTGACCCCGTTGCCTATGAACCTCCTCGCCATCGGTGATATCCACGGCCGCACTGCCTGGACGCAGATCAACCCTGACGATTACGACCGCATCATTTTTCTGGGTGATTTTGTAGACAGCCATTCGCTTTCTGATTCGGAAATCCTCGCTAATTTTCAGCGCATTATCAAGCTCAAAAGGCGATATTCTGACAAGGTCGTTCTGCTCATCGGCAACCACGACGCCCAGTACCTGCATTATCCCAACTACCCCTGTTCGGGCTTTCGGCCAATGATGCGGCTGATGCTGTCCGAACTTTTTCAGCGGCACCGGGCCCTGTTTCAAATGGCTCATCAGGAAGGCCCTTACCTGTTTACGCATGCCGGTGTCTCGCAAAGCTGGCTCCGGTGGGTGACGGAGATGAAAGCCGTTCAGGAGGCTCCTTTCTACGATCAACTGACGGACCCCGGCCGACTGGCCGAAGGACTGAACCTGCTGCACGCGGCCGAAGAGGAGTTTCAGGAGTACCTGTTCGCCGTCAGTCCGTTGCGGGGCGGGGAGGAGCCGTTCGGCGGTCCGGCCTGGGCCGACCGGCGGGAAACGGAGAACGACTTTCTGCCCGGCCTGCACCAGGTGGTCGGACATACGCCCGTGCCGTCGATCACGACCGTGGGCGACGAGTCGGGGTCCATTACGTACTGCGATGTGCTGGGAACACGGGCCGATTTCTACCAAAAAACTTTGTCGAACGTCCCCGGTTAATGACGTATAGGGCTCATTCGATAAGCCCAAACCCGGATCGACAATCAGCCCGAGCGGCTTTGATATATGGCAAAAAAGCATTCATTAACCGGAAAAGACCTGCGGCGACTGGGCTATCCGGAGGGAAAAATTATCAGCATCGCGCTGGAAGTGATGCAGCGGGATTTCCGGCATTCCAAACAGTCGGAAGTGCTGGATCTGCTGGAAAAAGTGCTCAAAAGTCCGAAAGATTATCTGCACAATGCTTCGCTGAACAAGATTGCCAAACACCTGGTCGAGGAGCCGAAGGCGGTGGAGGAGTACGTCGAAATTCCGCTCCGCGAGGAACGAAAGGAGTACGCCATCTTCGGCATGGAGCATATTGAACCGGGGGCCATCAACCAGATGGAGGTTGCCATGCGGCTGCCGGTGTCGGTGGCCGGGGCGCTCATGCCCGATGCTCACCAGGGCTACGGTCTGCCCATCGGCGGGGTGCTGGCGGTCGAGAACGCGGTCATTCCGTTCGGCGTGGGTGTCGATATCGGTTGCCGGATGTGCCTGAGCCTGTTCGATCTGCCCGAACACACTCTTTACGGCGAAGCCAGCAAACTCAAGAACATCCTCCAGCGGGAAACGCTGTTCGGGGCGGGCCGCGAATTCGCCAAGCCGATGGACGACGAAGTGCTGAGCCGGAAAGAGTTCAGGGAAATTCCCATCCTGAAAGGGCTGCACAGCAAGGCCGTCCGGCAGATTGGCTCCTCGGGCTCCGGCAACCATTTTGTCGAATTTGGTGTGGTCGACATTTCGGCGGAGGACAAAGAACTGGACGTGCCGCCGGGCCGGTATCTGGCGCTGCTGTCGCACTCGGGTTCGCGCGGACTGGGGGCCAGCATTGCCGATCATTTCACCAAGCTCGCCATGCACAAAACGCCGCTGCCCCGGGAGGCGAAGCACCTCGCCTGGCTGTCTCTGGATACCGAAGAAGGGCAGCAGTACTGGCTTTCGATGAACCTGGCGGGGGATTATGCCTCGGCCTGCCACCACCAGATTCACCACAAAGTAGCCAAAGCGCTCGGCGAAAAGCCACTGGCGATGGTCGAAAACCACCACAATTTTGCCTGGAAAGAGGCGCACGAGGGCCGGGAACTGATCGTCCACCGCAAAGGGGCGACCCCGGCCGGAAAGGGCGTGCTGGGCATCATTCCCGGCTCCATGACGCAGCCCGGTTTTGTGGTGCGCGGTCGGGGCGAGGCGACGGCCCTGGACTCGGCCTCCCACGGGGCCGGACGCCGGATGTCGCGGTCGCAGGCCAAAAACAGCATCACCCACTCGCAGCTGAACCAGGTGCTGAAAGACAACGGCATTACCCTCCTCGGCGGCGGCCTCGACGAAGCGCCCATGGCCTACAAAGACATCCACCAGGTGATGAGCTTCCAGCAGGACCTGGTCGAAGTCGTCGGCACCTTCCAGCCGAAGATCGTGCGGATGGACGAGTAGGGGAATGACTGAATTTTGAATGACTGATTGATTGGTCTTGTAAATTTTGGCATTGCGGAGCCATTGAACCATTCAGTCATTCAGCCATTCAATCATTTGCCGCTCCGGCAGACCGCCATTCAATCTATCAATCATTCAACATTCAAAATTCATTCAATCCTTCCTCATCTTCAGGTAGTAATGCACCGCTACGCGGGGGGGCGCGAACATGTATTTCAGGGGGTTTCCAGGGGCAAAAAGGAGCGGAATCAGTGGCATCAGCATCGGATGACCGATTTCCAGCTCCCACTGGCGTTTGTAGCTCAGTCCGGTTCCTATGAAAAAGCCTATGTCTGCCTTGCCGCCCCGGATTGTGAGGAGGGTGCTGGTCGCGTAAACAAAAGGACGCAGCGCCCGCCGACCGAAGTAGGAGCCGCCCGCAAATTCCAGAAAGTGTAAGGGGCGGTGCGCGGTCCGGGATGAGTAAAGCGACTGGACTTCAATCGGGAAACCCGGTGTGACGATCCACGTCAGTTTGATGAAGCGGTTGTAATTCCGCCGCGGCTGGCTCAGGCGCAACGAAACGCCGAACGTCGGACGGACCCGCTCGAACTTGTCTTCGTCAGAAAAGCTGGGAGACAGGGTTTCGGCACCGCCCAAAAAGCCGACATGAGCCTGAGCGCGCTGCTCGGTGGAGGTGTAGGTTACCGTTTCACCGACAAAACAGGCGTTGTAGCGCTGAAAATAGCGGCGCATGGACGTTTCGTTGTATTGCGGCAGATTGCTGGCCCGGAAGGAAGCCGCATCACTGCACAGCAGAGGCAACTGCTCCCGGTAAAGATCGCCCGGAACGTAGAACCTGCCCTGGTCATTGGCCCGGTAAAAAGGCTGGTTGATCAGTTCCAGCAGGTCGCCGTCTTTTTCGATGAAAAAACGTCCGTTCTGGCTGCCGTCCCGCATCTGGTACACGGAAGCTTTCGGCCCGGTCAGCAAAACCTGCATGAACACGTGCAGATTGAGCAGTGTATTCGGGGCGATGTGATAGTCGCGGTCTGTAACTTCCAGGATAGTCACTTTTCTTGAAACATACACCTGATTGACCGCCGGAATACCAAAACTGCGGATTTCATGAACCGACATTTTACGAAAATCCGCCGCCGTGTCGGCCCTGAAGCGGATGGAGGTGGGCATCTTATCCCAATCCAGAAAATCGATGGAACCCCGGAGGGTGTCTCCGGCCTGAGTGACAATATACCCGGCGGGCGTAGTTGCATTCTGACCTTTCTGGGCCAGCGCTCCGCCGAAAAGCAGCAGCAGGGCGACCAGCTTCAGGTACGTATAAGGTTTCCTCATTTCTGTTTTTTGGCAAACGGATTCAGGTAGTAGTGCAAAGACACGCGCGGCCCCGGAACGAGCGTCATTTCCCTGTTCAGGAGTTTGTTCAACGGCATCTGGAGCAGGTGCCCCAGGTCGAGGTCCAGTTTGCGCCTGTAGCTGAGTCCGCCGTTGATGAAAAGCAGCGCCCCGGTGGCATGGTAAAAGTTGAAGAGGGTTCCCGACAGGTAGACGTAGGGCCGGAGAGCGCCTTTGCCGAAATAACTCCCGCCGCTGAACTCGACGATCTGCAGTGAACTCCGGCCCCCCTGTTCGTAGGTCCCGTAATCGTAGTTGAACCGGATGTTGGGCGTGATACTGGCATTGAACCGCAGAAACTGGTTGTGAAAGTGGCGCGGCAGACTGACCCGCAGACCGAGGCCGTAGCTCGGATACACCCGCCGGGCAGCCGGTTCAGAAATCAGCAACCGAACGTTGGTTTCCACGCCCGCACTGACGGACAGGTCGAACAGGTGACGGGGCGCTTTGGATTCGTACGTAATGGTTTCGGCCGAGAAACATCGGTTGTAGGCCAGCAGGTATTTTTTCAGCGAACTTTCGGTATACTCCGGCGCCGTTGCCCGAAAAGTCGGGGCGTCGCTGCACAAGGTCTGCAACTGCTGCCGGTAGGAATCGTCGGCCACGATATAGGTCCGTTCGCCACGTACACGCAGAAAACGCTGGTACACCAGTTCGGCGAAATCCCCGTTTTTCTCGACAAAAAAATGGGTTTTATCGAACATGTCCTTCATGCGGTAGAGCGCCGCCCCCTTTCCGGCCAGAACCACCTGCATGAACACCGTGACCGAAAAGCGGTCTTTCTCCTGCGGACCCAACTGGTACGCGCCCGTCGACATCCGGGTCAGCCTCGCCTGCCGGGTGACGTAGAGTTCGTTGGCGGCGGAGATGTAAAAACTAGTAAGCTCGTTAACGGAATAAGTGCTGAATTCGCTCTTTCCAGCCGGTTTAAACGATATTTTGGAAGGACTTACTTTCCAGTCCCCGTACTCAATCTGTCCCCTCAGCGTATCGCCCTGGCTGGTGACTGCGTATCCTTCCTGTACCTGTTGGGCAAACGCGGCCGGGCAGATGCCCAGCCCGGTGAGCCAGAGACCCGCCATCCATTTCTTCATTCGTTACGGTGATTTTTCTTAATTATCAGACAAAGATAGGGCCAAAAAAAGAGCGCTGCCCGGCCGGATGGCCAAACAACGCTCCTCTTTTAGCAAGCGGAAAAATGCCCTTAATGCCCGCCTCCGTACGACGGCTTGTCCAACTGCGGCTTGTCCACGTTGCGGTTGGTGTCGTTGCGTTTGATGGTCGGGTCGGGGTGGCCGGTCGAGTCGAAGGACTGTTCCTTCAGCACCGTCGGCATGTCGTCGGTATCATCCTGCGGAATCACGTCTTCGTCCGGAAACTTCGCGCCCGGTCCGCCGGATTCGCCTTCGGCTGACATATCGCGCAGCGCATTCGGCGCAATGGCCTGTTTGGCTGCCTGCTGGTTCTGTTTTGATTCTTCTTCCTCCGTCATAACGTTGTGTGGTTTTTCAACTATAACCCCGTGAAAAGACGGTTGTTTGAACCGGCCGCCGGTAATTCGTCGGTCGCAGGGCCGAAAAGGGGCGGGATTCAGGCCCGGTAGCGTAGGCTGAATTCGTCGTAGTAGTTGCTGCCGACCGGAATTTCCTGTTTGCCGATGAACAGCCGCGTCCGCTGAAACGAGGTGATTTTGTTCAGGGCCACGATGAACGAACGGTGTACGCGGCAGAAATCCCGGGCGGGCAGGCGACTTTCGACCGCTTTCAGACTCAACCGGCTCAGAAAGGGCAGGCTTTGCTGCGTGGTAAAGATTTTGACGTAATCCTTCAGCCCTTCGACGTACAGCACTTCGCTGAAATAGATTTTCACCTCGCGGTATTCCGTAAAAATGAAAAAATGGTCGGTGGTCGGGCCAGTCGGAGCTTCCGCCGTCTCGGCCGGAGCGGCGACTTCCGGATGGCCCGGAACGGCCGCATGGCGCAGCTGGTACAGGGAAAGAGCCTTAGTGACGGCTTTCAGGAAACGGTCGAAGGGAATCGGTTTGAGCAGGTAATCGACTACGGACAGTTCATAACCTTCGAGGGCGTATTGTTCAAAAGCCGTGGTCAGAATCACCATCGGCGGCCGGTCGAGCGTCCGCAAAAACTGCATGCCCGTCAGCGTCGGCATCTGAATATCCAGAAAAAGCAGGTCTACGGCCTCGTTTTGCAGCGTGCTGACCGCATCCAGCGGACTGCTGAAGGTTCCGACCAGCTCCAGAAAAGGGACTTTGGCAATATCGTCGGCCAGGATTTCGAGCGCAAAAGGCTCGTCGTCAATGGCGATGCAGCGCAGTTTGTTCATGGTGAAGCAGCAGGGTGAGCGTCACCCGGAAAATCGTTTTGTCTTCCCGAATATCCAGCAGATGCCGGTGCGGGTAATGCAGCGCCAGCCGTTTCCGCACGTTGGTGATGCCGATGCCCGAATCTTCGGGGTTTTCGGCCACGGCCGTTTCCGGGTTCGGGTTGGTGGTTTCAAAAACCAGTTTTTCGTCCGAGACGGTCAGCCGGATGACGATGGGACCGCCTTCGCGCACGGCCGGGCCGTACTTGAACGCATTTTCCACGAAAGGTATGAAAAGAAGCGGTTCAATGCGGTAGGCGCTCACGTCGCCTACCACCGTGAAAGTAACCGGGTGACGGTCGGTCAGCCGCATTTTCTGCAATTCGATATAGTGCTGCAAATGCTCGACCTCCTGCCGGAGCGCCACCTGTTCCTGCTGCGCCTGGTAGATCATGTACCGGAGCAACTGCGCCAGCGTAACGACCGCCGATTCGGTCTGTTCGGACTTTTTGCGGGCCAGCCAGCGGATGTTGTTGAGCGTATTGAACAGAAAATGCGGGCTGACCTGGAGCTTGAGCATGGCCAGCTCGGTCGATACTTTTTCCAGGGCCATCTGCTGCCGGATTTCTTCCGAACGGACATTCTGCCGGAACAGGGCCATCAGCGAGGCGACCAGCATGGCAAAAATGAACGAAATGGCGGCACCCGGCGCCCCCGGCCAGGGGCTGTGCGGCCCGCGTCTGGGGGATGTCAGGCCGCCCGACGGAGTTGGCGGGCGATTCTCGAAGGCCGGCGGGAAAATATAAAAGCACGCCATTTTCACGGCTACCACTGCCACCAGCATCGCGAGCATCGTCAGCCAGAACCGGTTTGGGGAGCCGCCCTGCAACAGACCAGGCGTCAGGCGGTTCAGGTTCTGGTAGAAACAGACCATGATCAGGATGCTGGTCACCAGCTGGGCCATGCCGATACTGTAAAGGTCCTTCGGGTTCCACAAAAAAGGCGGCAGCGTCAGCAGCGGCAGGCTGATGAATACTGCCCAGCCAATGACGTGCAGCCAAGTTCCGTAGCGTTGCAGAAATTTCATGAATGCAAGTTACGAACCGGACGGGCTTTCGGTGCCGGTAGGCGATCGTCTGCCGACGAGGAGCGCTTTTCCGAAGACGAAGCGGATTTTTCTGTCGTTCACGAACCTTGAAATCCTGCCGTTTGGCCGTAAAACGAGCGGGTCGGCGGTCCCGGTTCCGGCCTCGTCTGGCGGGAAATCGTGGTGTTCGGTGGGTTGGTCGGCACATTCCGGTTCTATTGCGGCACTCGTTTTTTGTTTCGTATAACGCCCGCGTTCTTTGAGTCAACAATTCGATGAACGCACTTGATATGAAACCCTTCGTCAGTATTATCCTCGTCTTTTTCAGCCTGTTGGCGCCGCCCGCCCGGGCACAGTTCGGACCTCCGCCCGGCGGGGGCGGTCCCGGTGGCCCTCCGGGCGGCTTCAGCGGCTCCGACGACCGGCGGAAAAAGGAATTCGTGCCCGGCCTGACGGACGAAACCCCGAAAGGGAACGCCCG
Organism: Tellurirhabdus rosea; assembly: GCF_026278345.1. Lineage (NCBI taxonomy): Bacteria > Pseudomonadati > Bacteroidota > Cytophagia > Cytophagales > Spirosomataceae > Larkinella > Larkinella roseola. The sequence goes on along the minus strand of NZ_CP111085.1, from coordinate 1,898,707 downwards.
AATCTCCGGCCTCCTGACCGATTCGACCACCGGTAAACCTGTCGAATACGCCACCGTCGCGTTGCTGAACCCTAAAACCGGCAAACCCATCGACGGTACCACCTCCGACGCGAAGGGCAAATTCGCGTTGACGAAGCTCGCCCCGGGTGAATACCGGCTCCAGTATTCGTTTATCGGTTACAAAACGGTCGAGTCGAAGGTGCTCAGGCTCGACAAGGCTACCGATCTCAACGTGGGTTCGGTCAGTCTGCCGCCCGACGTGCGGGTGCTGGGCGAAGTGTCCGTGACGGGCCAGCGGGCCATGATCGAGGAAAAAGTGGACCGGCTGGTGTACAATGCCGAAAAAGACCTGACGGCGAAAGGCGGCGATGCCAGCGACATTCTGCGGAAAGTGCCCATGCTTTCGGTCGATCTGGACGGCAACGTCAGCCTGCGCGGCAGCCAGAACATCCGGGTGCTGATCAACAACAAACCCAGCACCATTGTCGCCGCCAGCGTGGCCGATGCCCTTAAGCAGCTTCCGGCCGATATGATCAAATCGGTCGAGGTCATCACCAGTCCGTCGGCCAAATACGATGCGGAAGGCGCGGCGGGAATCATCAACATTGTGACCAAAAAGAACACCCTGCACGGCCTGACGCTGAACGTGGACGCGGGCGTGGGCCTGCGGGCTTCCAACCTCGGCCTGAACGGCTCGTACCGGCAGGGCAAACTGGGCATTACGCTGGGCGGTTTTGGCCGGGCGATGTACAACCGGGCCTCGTCGAGCCTCGACCAGACGACCTTCCGCAACGGAGAGTCGCTGCGGTCGGTGCAGCAAGGCACGGCCTTCGACAAGCCGCTGTTCGGGCAGTATTCGCTTGGGCTGGATTATGATCTGGCGAAAAATCAGTCGCTGACGGCCAACGTCCGGTTCGGCACCCGCAACTTCCGCCAGGAGCAGAACCAGCTGACCTACAACTATGCGGGCCTGAATGCCGGATTCGTTCCGCTCGATACCACCAGCCGCGACGTGGACCGGAAAGACCTGTCGAACTCGGTAGACATCAACGTAGACTACATCCGGACGTTCAAACCCCAGCAGGAATGGACCATTTCGACCCAATACAGCCGCACGGGGCTGGTCAACAACTTCGACGCCGACATGCTGGGTGCGTTCGGCGACCCGACCCGCCACCAGCGGAACATCAACCACAACATCAACGGCGAACTGACCTTCCAGACCGATTACCAGACACCGCTGAAAACCAATCAGCTTTTCGAGGTGGGGGCGAAAGTCATTCGCCGCCAGGTGGATAGCCGGTATGAATACCAGACGGCCCTCGGCGACGGCAACTACTTTCCGGACCTGACGAATCCGTCCGGCTCGCTCAACTACCAGCAGACCATCGAGGCGGGCTACCTTTCGTACACCTACGTAACGCCTTCGAAATACACCTTTAAAATCGGCACGCGCTACGAACACACGGGCATCACGGCCCGGACAAACGAGAATGTTACGCTGAACATTCCGGATTACAGCAATCTGGTGCCGAGCGTAAACATCTCGAAGACCATCAAGGGCACGACGCTGAAAGCCGCTTACAACCGGCGGATTCAGCGCCCCGGTCTGCAGCAGCTCAACCCGAACGTCAACGCGGCCAACCCGCAGCAGATTTCCGTCGGGAATCCCACACTGAGCCCGGAACTGACCGACAATGTGGAGCTGAGCCTGAGCAAAAACATCCGGAGAGTATACCTGAACGCGGCCCTGTTCGGGCGGTTTACCAACAACGCCATCACGATGGTTCGTCTGCCGTCGGACACGCTGGCGGGCGGTATCATCTCGACTTTCCAGAACATCGGCGTGCAGCGGACTTACGGCGCCAACCTGTTCTTCAACGCGACCCTGACGTCCCGATGGACGCTCAACGGCGGTCTGGACGGCTACTACGTATACATGCAGGGCATGACGCAGGGCGTTGACGGGAAATCAGTTACCATCAGCAACGACGGGGTGAGCATCGGCGGTCGGCTGATGACGCAGGTTCAGTTGCCCAAAAACTGGAGTATTCAGGGCTTCACGTTCTTCCGGGGCGGCACGCCGCAGCTACAGGGTCGGATGGGCGGCATGTACATGTACTCGGTGGGCATCCGGAAAGACGTGGCCCAGAAGCGGGGCAGCATCGGACTCGCGGCCGAAAACTTCCTCGGCAACGGCGTCCGGATGCAGACGGTACTGAATTCGCCGACGCTCTCGCAGGTCAGCGTGATGAACCTCTACAACCAGAACGTGAAGCTGACATTTACGTACCGCCTCGGCAAAATGACCTTCGAGCCGCCCCGCAAACGGGCCAAATCGGTCAGCAACGACGACGTGAAGAGTGAGGGCTGACAGAATTCGAAGAATTTAATGTGAATTCCGGATTATTGTAGATACATTTAAAACGATTATTCACCTTTTCTTTAACCATATGAAACGTCTGTTTCTGACCCTTGCCCTGGCGGCTACCTCCATGGGCCTGTACGCCCAAACCTGGACCACCGACAAGGCGCACAGCCGGGTAGGCTTCACCGTAACGCACATGATGCTGACCGATGTGGACGGCAATTTCAAGAACTTCGAGGCTTCGCTGACGGCCGCCAAGCCGGACCTTACGGATGCCGTCTTTGAACTGACGGCGGATGTCAACAGCATCAACACCGACAACGAGCGGCGCGACGGCCACCTGAAAAGCCCCGACTTCTTCGATGCGGCCAAGTTTCCGTCTCTGGCCTTCAAAAGCACCTCGTTCCAGAAAGTGGAAGGCAAAAAGTACAAGCTGTCGGGCAACCTGACGATGCATGGCGTGACCAAACCCGTCACGCTGGACGTGACCATGAACGGCCCGGTGACGATGGAAAACCAGCGCGGCAAACAAACCAAGGTCGGTTTTCGGGCGTCCGGACAACTGAAGCGGTCGGATTTCGGCGTCGGCTCGACGGGCGGCATGAGCCCGGTCAGCGACGAAGTGGAACTGAAGATCAACGGCGAGTTTGCCCGGCAGGATGCCGTGGCCGCCGGCAAATAATCGGCGCACAAAAAATGGTGGCATGACTCCGGTCGTGCCACCATTTTTTGTGCCCGACTGGACCGTTCAATCACTTTTGACGGCACAAACGGTCCGTTTGTCGACACTTCGGCAACGGAGCGCAACGCGTTGAAAAACAAAGTCGTATTTAAGGTTAGGGAAGTTGATTCGACGACGTCTCGGAAAACAGATACGGTTTTGACAAGAAAGCTACTTTACCTGTTCGCGGGTCTGCTGGCCGGAATGATTCCGGCCTTGGGCCAGACCGTCGATTGCGGCAATCTGGGTTTTGAGGAAGGCACGACCCGGGGCTGGGTGCTCACCAACGGCGTCGTGTCGGACGTGGGAACGCAGGCCGTGTTTGGTTCCGAAAATGCCGGGACGTTCGAGAACGGCCACCGTCTGATGCAGCCCGGCGAGGGCAACGACCCCAAAATCACGGCCGAGGCCATCCCCGTGGTGCCGCCCGGATCGAACTACGCCATCCGCATCGGCAACGTCACGCGCGGCACCCGGTACGACCGCATCCGGACGTCGATGCTCATCACGCCCGACAACACGCTGCTTCAGTATAAATTTGCGGTCATTCTGCAAAATCCCAATCACGAGCCGTACCAGCAGCCGGGTTTCAGCCTGCGCATTACCGACAAAAGCGGCAGCACCATCGCCTGTAGTTTCTACAACGTAACGGCTTCCGGCAGCATCGACGGCTTCCGCAACCAGGGCGATCTGCGTTACCGCAACTGGACCACCGGGGCCGTAGACCTGCGGGATTTTATTGGGCAAACCATCACCATTGAGGCCACGGCTCACGGCTGTACCGAGCGCGGCCATTTCGGCTACGCTTACTTCGACGCGCAGTGCCTCAAGGCGGAAATCACCCAGGGGCTTTTCTGTCCCGCCTACGACCAGACCGTCACGCTGAAAGCACCCGATGGCTTTGCCAGCTACCAGTGGAGCAACGGAGCTACCACGGCCACCATTCAGGTGCCACCCAGCCAGGGGGCTCGTTACTGGGTGAAAGTAAAGCCGTATTCCAGCCTGAACGCCTCCTGTGAGTTTCAGTTCGACCATGTGGTGAGCGTGCCGCCTGCCGAAGCGCCCACGCCTCATGCGGCGGCCATCTGCGAGGGCGACGCCTTCCGGCTCGGCGATTCCACCTACACCCGGGCCGGCACATACCTGACCCGGGTCCGGCGCGGTGCAGGCCGCTGCGACAGCCTGGTCCGGCTTACGCTGAGTGTCCGGCCTCTGGGGCGTTTTTCCGAAAAAATCACCATTTGCGAAGGCCAGAGCTACCGGATCGGCAGCGCCGAATACCGAAGCAGCGGCACGTACACGACGCGGTTTGCCCGGACCGGAAAATGCGACAGCCTCGTCACGACCGAGCTGACCGTGCGGCCTTTGAATCTCGCGGTCAGCCGGGACACCCTCATCCGGCCGGGCACCCGGACGCTGCTTCAGGCCGGTGGCCCTTCCGGCGGGCCGTACCGTTACACCTGGTCGCCCGAGTCGGGTTTGTCCTGTCCCACCTGCCCCGTCACCTGGGCCGCGCCCGACTCGACCACCCGCTATACTGTCACGGTGGAGGATACCGAACTCGGCTGCGTCCGGACGGCGTCTGTGGTGCTGACGGTTGGGCATTGCGTTTTCTTCGCGCCCGACGCGTTTACGCCGAACGGCGACGGGACCAACGACCAGTTTTTCATCCAGGGAACGGCCTGCGTCCGCCAGATTCGGGAGCTGATTATTTACGACCGCTGGGGCGAAGTGATTTATCATCGGAAGAACCTGCCACCTTCGCAGCCTGACTCCGGCTGGAACGGGCTGTACAAGGAAGCCTTAGCGGAGGCGGGCGTCTACGCTTACCGCGTTGCCGTCGAGTTTGTCAACGGGCAGGTGGTGCAGCAGCGGGGTACGGTGACGCTGCTGCGGTAAGGCGGCGGGCACTACCGACAGGCTTCGTCTGCACATCTGCTCCGTTCGTCTACACAAGCGGAAAGCCGACAACAGGTATTGGACAAAAAGGCGTTACTTCAATAAAATCTGCTGGATGTCAGCCCGATTGTTTCACTTTTAGCAGCCTCGCCTGTGTTCTTCCGCAAACGCTCTTCTTTCTCGGAACAGGACCTGGACAGCGTCCTGACGGCTTGCCTGGCGGGGGAAGCGCAGGCCCAGCGTACCCTCTTCCGGCAGTTCTACAGCTACGCCAAGAGCGTCTGCCTGCGCTATGCCGCTTCCGCCGAAGAGGCCGAAGAAGTTCTCAACGACAGCTTCCTGAAAGTCTTCCAGCGGCTGCACCAGTACGACCGCGCATACGCCTTCAAGGGCTGGCTGCGGGCCATCGTTATCAACACGGCCATCAGTTATCACCGAAAATACCACAAGCTGGACACGGTGGCGGGTCTGGAGGCGGGCATGGACGCGACCTTCGACGAGAGTGTGGTCGATCGCATTGCCGCCGAGGAGATTCTGGCGATGGTCCAGCAGTTGCCGCCTTCCCACCGCACGGTGTTTTCGCTGCATGTGGTCGATGGCTACAGCCTCCGCGAAATTGCCGATATGCTGGAGAGCAACGAGGCGACCATCCGTTCCCAGTTCATGCGGGCGCGGCGGCGGTTGCAGGAAATGATCCGGGCGGCGCACCCGGATTTCCGGCCCCGTGAGGCGCTGGAATCTGCGCCGGTTTTTACCCTCAACTAGCGGTCCGACAGCCTCTCCTCGTTCCCGCTCCGGGGCTTTTCGCTGTGCCGCGTTCCGGCGGCCTGCCAACCGCTTGTCCCAACCTTTTCCGCGGAAACCGCCCCGATTCCGTACCTTGCCGGAAATTTTAACATCATCCTCTTTATGAAGAAAACAGTGCTAACCTTCGCCCTGGCGCTTTGCCTCGGCTCCCTGTCCTATGCCCAGATTCAAACCCCGCAGGCCAGCCCGGCAGCCTCGGTGGGGCAGTCGGTAGGGCTGGCGAAAGTATCGGTGACCTACAGCCGCCCCGCGCTGAAAGGCCGGAAGATGTTCGGCGACCAGATTCCCTACGGCAAAGTATGGCGCACGGGGGCTAACATGGCGACGAAGCTGACCCTGTCGGAAGAGGTGCTCATCAGCGGCCAGAAGGTCCCGGCGGGCAGCTACGCCATTTTTACCATTCCCAACGCCAGCGAGTGGACCGTCATCCTGAGCAAGAACGCCAATACCTTCGGGTCTTTTGAGTACAAGCCCTCGGACGACCTGCTGCGTTTTACGGTAAAGCCCGTCAAACTGAAAACGCCGTCGGAGTACTTTACGGTCGAGTTCACGGACTTCACGCCGACCAGAACGAACCTGGTCATGCGCTGGGAAAATGTAGAGGTGAGCTTCCCGATCGAGCATAATCCGGACGAAAAAATCATGGCGCAGATTAAAGAGGAACTCGCCAAACCGGACGTCAAGCCGGGTACCTACTTCGCGGCCGCCGATTATTACTACGAAACGAACCGCGACCTGAAACAGGCCATGGCGTGGGCCAACAAGGTGGTCGATAACGACAAAAAATACTGGACTTACTACCTCCGGGGCAAAATCGCCGCCAAGATGGGCGACTGCCAGACCGCCAAAGCCGACGCCACCACCGGCCTCGAACTGGCCAAACAAGCCGGCGACGACGCGTACATCAAGAATCATCAGAAGCTGCTGGCGCAGTGTAAATGAATTGTTGAATGACTGAATGACTGAATGGTTGGATGGCTACTCAGCGGAGCAACCATCTAGCCATCCAACCATTCAGTCATTCAGTCATTCAGTCATTCCCTAAGATAGCCAAACAAACCCCCGCTCCTCCGGTTGAGTAAACAAGATGATTACTCGACGTTTATGGCTATCAATCTGATAAACTACCTGCACGAACAGTTTACGCCGCGGGTGGTAGACCAATTAAGCAGTCAGCTCAACGAAAATCCGGACGACCTGAAACAGGCGGTAGAGGCAGTCGTGCCCGCCGTGGTGGGTGGTCTGGCCCGCCGCGCCCACGAATCGGGCGGGGCCTCGGATGTTCTGAGTGTACTGGAAGACGAAAAATTGCGCGATATTCCTTACGAAATCAGTCAGGTGGCCGACAATCCGCAGGCGGTCAACAGCGCCATTGCTTCGGGCAGCGGACTGCTCGACGAGGTGCTGGACCGGGATGCGGGCACCGTAGCCAGCAGCATTTCCGCCTACAGCGGCCTGGCCCAGCAATCGACCCTGACCCTGATGGGGCTGGCCGGTTCGGTCCTGATGGGAATGCTCGGACGCCTGCATGCCGACAAGGCGCTGTCGGCCGACAACCTGCGTACGCTGCTGGCCGGACAGGCCAATTCGATCCGGACGGCCCTGCCGCCGCAACTGGCTTCGCTGGGCGACCGCCTGGATTTCGACCAGCTGGGCGATCCAACCGGCGGCGAGATGGAGGCCCAGGGAACGAATAATTTCAGCAGTACGCCCGTCAATCCCAACATTCCGAAAACGCCCGAAGTCGATCAGCAGCGCGAGAACAACTGGCAGCGGTACGTGCTGGCGGCCGTGGCCGCCCTCATCGTGCTGATGCTGATTCAGAAATGCCGCGAACCGCAGTCGGGCACCGGGGGCTATACCGACACCACGGCCGTAGACCCGCAGCGCTCCGGCGATTACGAAACCCCCGCCTCGGGCACCAACGTCCCGGAGAAGATGAAGCAGGAAGCGGACTCGATGAAGAATGACTGAATGAGTGAGTGACTGAATGACTGATGAGCCGTTCGGGCATTGCACGAATCATTCAAAAATCAGTCATTCAGCCATTCAGTCATTCAATCATTGCCTATCTTGCGCCTTCGTTCTTACCCACGTAGCTATGTTTGTTGAAGCGATTGAGCGCGTAGATCCGTTTGTCCGGCCCATTCTGTCCATTATGCGGACGTACGGTGGGAGCGAGATCATTCCGGCCTGTTCGACCATGTTTTTCGTCAACGAGCAGGGGTGCGCGGTCACCTGTCGGCACGTCGCCGAAAGTCTCCAGAATGCGGATGCCATCTATCAGAATTTTCTGGGTTTTCAGGGAGAGCGCAAACTGCACCAGCGCGACCGGAATTACCTTCAGAAGCTGGCGCAGCTGGAACAGAAGTACGGCCTGAAGCCCGAAACCGTGATCCGGATTCGCCACCAGTTTATGCAAGCCGTCGAGCAGCCCGCGCAGGTGGTCTTTCACTTTCATCCGACGCAGGACCTGGCCGTTATCCGCTTCCTCGGGTACCGGAAGACGCTGTACAGTTCGTACGCTGTTTTTCTGCGGGATAGCTCTAAAATCAAACAGGGAAAGTATCTTTGCCGTCTGGGTTACCCGTTTCCGGAGTTTCGGAATTACCGGTACAATACGGATCTGGACGACATCGAATGGACGAATGACGGCCGGGCCGATACGCCCCGGTTTCCCATCGACGGCATCGTGACGCGGCTGCGGGCCGAAAACGGGCAGATTGTGGCGGTCGAGATGAGTACGCCCGGTCTGCTGGGCCAAAGTGGTGGCCCGCTTTTTGATACCAATGGAATAATTTACGGGATGCAGTCCATTACCCGGCATCTGCACCTCGGGTTTGATGTAGTCGACCGGGAAGTGGTGGTCAACGGCCGCCGCACCAAAGTATCCAACCATCCCTTCCTCAACGTGGGCGATTGCGTCCACGTCGATGTCATCAAACAATTTTTGCGGGAGTTGGGAATTAAGTATTATGAAGAATAGAGCAGGGGAGAGTAAGTAGTGGTCAATGGATAGTAGACAGTGGTTAGTGGCTCTGCCGGTCGTAAAATGACGGCGAGTCACTAACCACTATTCACGAACCACTTACCACGACGGATTACGCTCCGCTGACGTACACTGTAACTTGACATGGTTTCACAATTAACGGCTTATTCCTTGGAGACACTTTCCGAATCAGCCATTTACCTGCTCAAACGGCTGATTGCGACGCCCTCGTTCAGTCGGGAAGAGGATAAAACGGCCCTGCTGATCGAAGACTTTTTCAGAGAGCGCAACATTCCGTTTCGTCGGACGAAAAACAACATCTGGACGCATAACCGCTATTTCGACCCGGCCAAGCCGACGCTGCTGCTGAACTCGCACCACGACACGGTGAAGCCGAATCCGAAGTGGACGCTGAATCCGTTTCACCCGCTCGAACGCGACGGCAAACTCTTCGGGCTGGGCAGCAACGACGCGGGCGGCTGCCTGGTGTCGCTGATGGCGACCTTCTGCCATTTTTACGACAAGCCGGGCATGGCCTACAACATCGTCATGGCCGCCACCGCCGAAGAGGAAATTTCGGGCCGCGACGGGCTGGAACTGATCCTGCCCGAGCTGCCGCCGATCAGTTTCGCCATCGTCGGGGAGCCGACCCAGATGCATCTGGCGATTGCCGAAAAAGGGCTGCTCGTGCTGGATTGCACCGCGCACGGAAAAGCCGGGCACGCCGCCCGGAACGAGGGCGAAAACGCCATTTACAAAGCCATCCGGGACATTGAGTGGCTGACCAGCTACCAGTTCCCGAAGGTGTCGCCGACGCTCGGGCCGATCAAGATGTCCGTCACGGTGATCAATGCGGGTTCGCAGCACAATGTGGTGCCGGATGCCTGCACGTTCACGGTGGATGTCCGCGCTACGGAGCAGTATTCGCTGGAGGAAATTGTGGAGATCATCCGCGCCCATGTTCAGTCGGAGGTGACGCCCCGCTCGATCCGGCTGAAGCCGTCGAGCATTCCGGAGGACCACCCGATTGTGCAGGCCGGGCTGTCTCTGGGTCGCCAGACGTACGGCTCGCCCACCACCTCCGACCAGGCCCTGCTGAACTGCCCCTCGCTCAAGTGCGGTCCCGGTCATTCGGAGCGGTCGCATACGGCCGACGAATACATTTACCTGCAGGAAATCGAGCAGGGAATCGAGTTATATATCCGGATGCTGGAACAGGTTCTGTAAGGCAGAATTGGGCTTTAGCCCGGGAAAATACAGGGCTAAGCCGGTGTAGTGTGCCGTCGTCGATAATACAATCAAACAGTCACGGGCTGAAGTCCGTGGATACTATGCTATATCCTCTCACGTTCAACACCATCTTCAAGGATAAGATCTGGGGTGGTCAGAAAATGAAAAACATCCTGGGCAAGGATTTTTCGCCCCTGCCCAACTGCGGTGAAACCTGGGAAATCTCCGGCGTCGAAGGCAACGTCTCCATCGTGAAGGAAGGGGCGCTGGCGGGGCGTTCGCTGGAAGACCTGCTGCGCGAATACAAAGGCGATCTGGTCGGCCAGCACGTCTACGAGCAGTTCGGCGACCAGTTTCCGCTGCTGATCAAATTTCTGGATGCGGCCGACGACCTCTCGATTCAGGTTCACCCGAACGACGAACTGGCTCAGGAACGGCATAACGGCTTTGGAAAAACCGAAATGTGGTACATCCTCCAGGCCGACGAAGGCGCGAAGCTCAACTCCGGCTTCAATCGCCCCGTCACCAAAGACGAATACCTGAAGGCTGTCGAAAACAACACGCTCGGCGAGATTCTGAATATGGAGGCGGTGCAGCCCGGCGACGTGTTTTTCCTGCCTGCCGGACGGGTTCATTACATCGGGAAAGGCTGTCTGCTGGCCGAAATCCAGCAAACGTCCGACCTCACGTACCGGATTTACGACTTCGACCGGACGGACGACAAGGGCCAGAAGCGCGAACTGCATACCGAACTGGCCGTCGATGCCATCGACTACACGTTCCACGACGAGTACAAAACGCCGTACGAGCGGAAACTGAACCAGAGCGTCAACGCCGTGGCCTGTCCGTATTTTACGACCAACGTCCTGCACTTCGATCAGGAGGTGATGCACGATTTCGCCCATATCGATTCCTTCGTGATTCTGATCTGCGTGGACGGCGGCGTCACGATTCAGGCCGACAGCTACCAGACCACGCTCAAAATGGGTGAAACCGCTCTCATCCCCGCCGCCCTCAAGCAGGTTTCGCTGATTCCGGACGGAGAAATGACGCTGCTGGAGACGTATGTACCCTAAATCAATTATGAGTTAAGAATTAAGAGTTATGAGTTGGTTGACTGTGGGGACCGCTCAAAACTTTTAATTCTTAACTCATAACTCTTAACTCCAATATGCTCTACTACTTCCTCGCCTTTCTCACCGGCATTGCCAACAGTACGCAGTCGGGGGTGAACTCGCAGTTGCGGCAGGGGCTGGCCAATCCCATTCTGGCGGCCGTGTGCTCGTTTGGCATTGGTTTCCTGACCCTGATCGGGATTCAGCTGGTCATCGGCCAACCGGCTCCGCCGCTGGAAGTGATCCGGCAGATCAGCTGGTACAAGTGGATCGGCGGTCTGCTCGGCGCCTTTTACGTGACCACGGTTATCCTGACCGTGCCGCGCATCGGGGCGGCGAGTCTGCTTAGCCTGAGCATTGCCGGACAGTTGCTGGCGGCGGTTCTCTACGACCACTACGGGCTGCTGGGCTTTGCCGTTCACCCGGCCAATGGCTGGCGGATTCTGGGCGTTATCCTGATGATCGTCGGAGTAGTGATGGTGGTGAAGAATTGATGAGGAATGAATAATGAACGAGGAATAACCACTCGCCCATATTCATTGTTCATTATGCATTATTCATTCATCCATGATCCGCTACCGCTTTTACCCGACCCTGCTGAACACCTTTTCCCGCTACCTTGGCGGCGCAAATATCTCCGTGCAGCAACTCATCGACACCATCAACCGCGTGCCCGTCCCGACGACCGAAGCGCAGGAGCGGGGAACGACCTTTGAAGAAGCGGTGGTGAAAGGCGAAGGAGAGGAGCGCTTCCAGAACGATATTCTCGAAAAATTCCGCAAATACCTGCCCCGCCCGATTGTCGAAACGCAGGTTTACTGCCAGTACCAGATCGACGACGTGCTGTTTTACGGCTATGTCGATCTGATCGGCAAATTCAAGGCTGTAGACATCAAGACGACGGCTTCGTACCGCCCCGGCCGCTACGTGCACAACCACCAGAACCTGTACCTCCACGCCCTCAAAAAACGCGGCATCCGGCTGATGGAGTACCTGATTACCGATTTTCGGGAGGTCTACGTCGAAAGCTACCCGCTCACCCATCCCATTGATAAACAGCTGGAAGAAATCCGGCTGTTCAAGCAGTTTCTGGAAGAACACCGGGAACGGATCACGGACAAAAAGATTTTCATCGGGGCGAATGACGATCCGGACGCACGGCGGAAATAAGCAAAAGGGCCCAGCCGAATATCGGTGGGCCCTTTTGCTTATCCGGTTAGCGACGCCTTAGCTCGGATCGGTAGGCGGGGTAGACGTGTTGTTGTCACGCTCCGTAAACGGATACGGCAGAAAATTCCGCGTCCGCTCGGCATTGGCCTGGGGCGTCGTATCCGGGCCGGGCCGTCCGAATCGGCGGCTGTCTTCCAGCCGGAAACCCTGATAGGCCAGTTCGATCTGCCGCTGCCGGAAGATTTCCTGCAAAACCGCCTGCTGGGTCACCGGGCCGCTATAGGCCGCCAGACCAGCCCCCACGCCCCAGGCATCCTGAGCGGGCGTTTTGGTCAGCACGCGGTTCAGTTCGGTCACGGCGTTGGCCAGGTCGTTTTTGCGGGCGTAGGCTTCCGCGCGGATCAGCAGCATTTCGCCGGGCAGATAAACCGGAACGGCGGCGTTGTTGGCCGTGTAAAAGCCCGTGCCCAGGTTCTGCTGGGCCGTGGCGTTGCTGCGCAGGTAGAACGCCAGACGCCGGTCGGCGGGGTCCGGTATCAGAGCACCCGCCAGACCCAGACTGGCGTTGGTCGGGGCAAAGACGTTCACGTTGCTGAACGCCGTCTCGAATACCGGGTTCCGGGTATTGTCGTCAAAGGCGAACGACGAACGCACGGCCAGATTGACCCGTCCGGCGGCGGCAATCGCCTTGTCGTTATCACCCGCAAAGAGGGCATACCGGGCAATCAGGGCCTGAATCGTGTTCGGAATGTCGATACCGGCCGGCACCCGCGCCGTGAAGGCGGCGGAAGGCGGGGTGGCCGCTACCAGCGTCGCGGCCGCTTCCAGTTGCTGAATGGCCGCCGCCAGCAATTGCGCCCGCGGAACAAAGGCCGCGTTGGTGCCCGATGTGATCGGGGCCTGCTCGAAAAACTGGGCCAGCGTACCCAGCGAGAGTGCCCGGAAGATAGCCGCGTAGGCCACCACGCCGCTTTTCAGACCCGGATCGGTAATCACCCGGTCGGCGTTGGCCAGCACGATGTCGGCCGTGGCGCGGGTAAGCTGGGCGCTGGTCCAGAGGTTACGCACCACGACATTGCTGCCCTGCACACTGGCAAAGCCCTGTTCCAGAAAGAGCTCGTCGGTATTACCGGCGTTCAGAACGCGCAGTTCCCGCGTTGCCAGGCCACTGGCGGCCACGGCATTGTAAATAACACCCGTCCGCCCGAAGGTGTAGCGGTATTGCAGCCCGTTCACCAGTGTCACCAGCCCGTCGGGCGAGTTAACGACCTGCTGTTCGCTGGCGGCACTCGGGTTCAGATATTCCTGGTTGCAGGCGTTCTGCGTCAGCAACAGGGAAGTCAGTAAAATCGGAACAATGTATTTTTTCATGATCAAATCCTGTTTTAGAAGCTTGCCGTCAACTGCACCTGGTACGTACGCGGGATGGGGACGTTACCGAAATCGACGCCCCGCACGAGGTCAGCGTTGCCGCCGGAGTTGGTTTCCGGATCGAAGCCGTTGTAATTATCCCATGAGATCAGGTTGCGGCCAATCAGGGAAATGTTCAGGTTGTTGAGGCCTTTCACAAAACGCGGCAGCTGGTAGCTCAGTCCCACTTCGCGCAGCTTCACAAACGAGCCGTCGTCTACCCGGAACTCACCGATCGGGCCAATGGCGAAGATATAGCCCCGGGGCAGGTCGCCCCGCATTTCGGCTTCCGCCAGTCGGCCGATACCCACGTTTTCGCGCGTCCGCTTGTCGGCGTTGAACACCTGATTGCCCTGCACGGCGTCGAGCAGGAAGCGGAACGACAGCTTTTTGTAACTCAGGTTAGAGGCAAACGAGCCGGTCCATTTCGGATTCGGGTCGCCGATGATGCTCCGGACGAAAGCCCCGGCCGGCTGCCCATTTGCCCGGTTTTCGGGACGAATTTCGTAGGAGTTGCCCACCTGCGTACCCCGCTCGCGCTGCGGCAGGCCCTGCGGCGTCAGCAGCAGCGAGCCGTCCGGGTTGCGGGCATACGGGAATTCGTAGAACACAGAAGCCGGTTCGCCTTCCAGCAGGAACACCGGAGCACCCGATACGGTCGAGATTTCGATCCGCGGGCTGCCCAGCTTCAGGATTTTGTTGCGGTTGCGGTTGAAGATCAGCGTCACGTTCCAGGAAAAATCCTTCGTTTTGACCGGCGTTGCGTCGAGCATCAGTTCGACTCCCCGGTTTTCCATGCTGCCTACGTTGGTGATAATGCCCGTACCGCCGCTCGACGGAGCCGTTGTCCGGTTGACGACGAGGTCTGTAATCTGCTGGTTGTAGGCCGTGGCGCTCAGGCTGAGGCGGTTGTTGAGGAACGACAGGTCCACGCCGCCTTCCAGTTCGGCCATCCGCTCGGGCCGCACGGCGGGGTTCGCCAGCGTCGACGACGGAATGATTGTGTTGCGGCCCAGGAACGCAATCGGCTGGAACTGCCAGAAGCGGCTGTACGAACCAATCCCCGACAGGTTACCCGATTCGCCGTAGCTGGCGCGCAGTTTTACGTCGTTCCAGAACCGGTTGATGCCCGACTGCTTCCAGAAATCCAGGTCCGACAGGACGAACGAACCGCTGAATTTGGGATACAGCTGGTTGGTTTCGGAAGGCGAGAACTTCGACGAGGCGTCGCGGCGCAGGGCCGCCGTCACAAACGCGTAATTGCGGAACGAGAACGTGGCCTGACCAAAATAACCGCTCAGGTTGAAGCGGTCGAGGCCGTAACCCAGCGCGTAGGTGGTGTTGGCCGCTCCGCTGACCGTTTCGATGAACGGCGCGAGGTTCTGCCCTTCGTTCCGGTTGAAATCCTGCTGGCTGAACTGGTAGTTGAAACCCGCGATCAGGTTCATCTTCAGGTCGTTGGTCAGGTTGCGCTCGTAGCCCGCCGTGATGTCGGAGTTCAGCAGGAAAACCTGGTTGGTGGCCGTCGCCGCGTAGCCGAACGGATACCGTTCCAGCGGCAGACCGGCCGTTGCCTGATAGGGATAAGGCCGGATGTAGTTCTTGCCCAGCTGGCTGTAGGTATCCACGCCCAGAATCCAGTCGAAGCTGAAGCCTTTGAACGGCGTCAGATTCAGTTGCAGATCGCTGATGGTCCGGTTGACCGACTGCGTAAACTTCATGTCTTCGATGGTCGACAGCGGGTTTACCCGGGTGGGCTCTACGGCCTGCAGGTTACCGGCGGCATCGCGTTGCGTGATGTTCCAGATGTTGTTGGTGATGTTGACCGAGTTGATCGGGCTGTAGAACACGTTGCCGTTGGCCTTTTCGTTCGAGAAGCTATTCGAGTAGCTCAGACCTGCCGACACTTTGGCCCAGTTATTCAGCCGCTGGTCCAGCCGCGCCCGGAAGTTGTAGCGCGTGAAATCCGTGTCTTTGATGATGCCCTGATTTTTGAGGTAGCCAAAGGAAACGAAATACGTCGTGTTGTTGGTGCCGCCCGAAACCGCCAGGGAATTGTCCGTACCAAGGCCCGTCCGGAAGATTTCGTCAAAGTAGTTGTACCGGGTTACGTCCACTAGGTTGGTGGCTAACTGCGAGGTGACGCCATCCCGGACAATGCCCGTCGTGGTGGTGCCGGGGTTGGCGGCAATCTGCGCGGCCGATATGGCACCGATGGGGTGCAGCCGCAGACCGGCAAAGCCAAACTGCTTGTTGAGCGTTCCCAGCGGTACGGATTTGCGCAGTTCGTTGACGTTGAAGCTGGTCGTAAACGAAATTCGGGGGGCGCCCGTTTGTCCGCGTTTGGTCGTGATGAGCACCACGCCGTTGGCCGCCCGCGACCCGTACTGCGCCGCTGCCGCCGCGCCGTTGACGACGTTGATGGTGGCGATGTCGTTCGGGTTGAGGTCAGCGAGGCGGTTCTGGCCCGCATTGGCTCCGCCGATCTGGTTGCCTACGGCCAGCTGCGAAACGTTGTCGCTGGCGTTGCTGACAATCACTCCGTCGATGACATACAGCGGGTCCGACGAACCCGAAAGCGATTTGACGCCCCGCAACCGGACGCTGATGCCGCCCGCCGGGTCGCCGGAGTTCTGGGTGATCTGCGCACCCGGCACCTTGCCCTGCAGGGCATTGATCAACCCGCCGGTGCCCGCCTGAGTCAGTTCCTGGCCTTTGATGGTATTGATGGCGTTACCGAACTGACGGCGCGGTCCTGACAATGTGGCCGCGGCTACGACCACTTCATCGAGGGTCTGGTTTTCTTCCGAAAGTGTGGCGTCAACGGAAAGGGTCTCCTGGTTGCCAAGCGTTATGGCTTTCTCCTGCCCGGCATAGCCGATGGAAGAAAAGGCCAGTGTGTAGGAGCCCGGGGCCGTGGTAGCGGTGAGGGTATAGCCGCCGTCGGCATTCGTTGCCGTGCCCAGCTGGGTGCCGCGCAGCAGGACCGTTACACCCGGAAGTCCCTGCCCGGAGGGGTCGGTGACGCGGCCGCGAACGCTGTAGCGCTGGCCTTGCGCCCAGGCTTGTCCGGCCAGGAGCAGGAACAGACTGAGGGCGAGTAACCACCCCGCTGGTCGTACGTTCTGATAGAGATGTTTGCACATAGGTTAAAAAATTAACAATGGGTAAGTAAAATTACTTCTAAGACAAAGAACGATAACAGACGCTGCATCTCATAAGCCTATTTTTAAAAAATTGAAAAACGCCTGCTTTGTAAATAATTCCATGCCAATAGGTTACTTATTTCATGTAATGGCTAATTTAGCACTCACTTAAAGTACTAAGTATAAAGCGCTAAAAGCCCAGGACCGGGAAAGCCTGCCCGCCGAAAGTCATCGGCAGAGGTCGGGTTGAACGGGTAACCGGGTTTTTGATGCAGGGAGCCGGGGCAGCAGACAGGAGAGGAAGAAACGACCGAATACCGCCGCCCGATCGACGTACACAGGGTTGCGTTAACCGGTTCTGGCGCTCTGACCGACGAGCAGTTTGAAGGTTAAGGCCTTGTCTGGTGCCGCCCGGACAATTCCCGGAAAAACGACAGTACGGGGCCACTAAAGCGTCAAAAAAGGGGCTCAAACGCAAAACGGAAAAGAAGTTTAAACGAAAAAATAGAGGAACGTATAAACAGGAGACAACTGTTTAGGGTTCAATAAGTAATCAGGGTAAATTAGGCAATGGGCCGTCAACAAACGTACGGACGTACCGGACAGTACCAGCAACAAAATAATGTCAAGCAAGCATTTACAATCGAGTGAGAAACAGGCCGGTGAACGAGACATTCGACAGGGAATTGCGCTGGATGCTGCTTATGTCAAAACGTTTATCGATCACGCACCTGTTATTCTCTGGATCACAAATCCCGATGGGTATTGTGTGTATCTGAATGAGAAATGGTATGAATACACCGGCCAGTCGATAGAAGAAGCTGTCGGACGGGGCTGGCTTAATTCGGTGCATCCGGAAGATCTGAGCCGAACGGGCGACATCTTCCAGGAGGCCATTAGCGCGCAGAAGACGTTTCGCTCCGAATACCGCCTCCGGGACCGCTTCGGCAATTACCGCTGGATGCTGGATGCCGGTTCGCCCAAATTTGATTCCGAAGGCCAGTACGAAGGCTTTGCCGGAACCGTAATTGATATTCACGACCGCAAACTGGCCGAATCCCGTCAGCAGGAAAGCGAAGAACGCCTCCGGCTCGCCGTCGAATCGGCCGAACTGGGCACCTGGGATTTGAATCCGCTGACCGGAGAACTCACCTGGTCGGACCGCTGCCGGGAGCTTTTCGGCCTCCCGGCGGGCTCCCCGGTCGATTATAATCTTTTTCTGGCCGGACTTCATCCCGAAGACCGCCAGCGCACCGACGACATTGTGCAAACCGTGCTGCGCCCCGGTAGCGACGGCCTTTACGATATTGAATACCGGACGGTTGGTCTGGTGGACAACAAACTGCGCTGGGTGAAAGCCAAAGGCCGGGCCCTGCACGAAGACGGCGCGCCTATCGCCCACCGCTTTATCGGGACGGTACTCGACATCACCGAAGTGAAAGCCAAAGGCGAGGAACTGGAGCAGCACGTGGCCGAGCGGACGCGCGAACTTCAGGAGGCCAACACCAACCTCGAACGGTCCAATTATTCGCTTCAGCAGTTTGCCTACGTGGCCTCCCACGACCTGCAGGAGCCGCTGCGCAAGATTCAGGCGTTCAGCGACGTGCTGGAGCAGGAATACGCCGCCCATCTGCCGCCCGGCGCGTACGATATTCTGAACCGGATGCGCAAGTCGGCCCAGCGGATGAACAGCCTCGTCCGGGATCTGCTGTCCTTTTCCCGGCTCACCACGCGGCAGGAGCCGTCGCAGCAGGTGCCGTTGCAGGAACTGATCGGGGAAGTGCTCGGCGATCTGGAAACGACCCTTCAGCAGACCAGCGCCGAAGTGACCGTCTGTTCGCTGCCCGTCCTGACCGGCAACCGCACCCAGCTCCGGCAGCTTTTTCAGAACCTGCTGACCAACGCCATCAAATTCACGCAGCCCGGCCAAACGCCCCACGTCCGGGTTTCTTCCCGGAAAGTGGCCAGCGCGGAACTGCCCGAGCCGACCACCG
The DNA here is from genome assembly GCF_026278345.1 of Tellurirhabdus rosea. Classification (NCBI taxonomy): domain Bacteria; kingdom Pseudomonadati; phylum Bacteroidota; class Cytophagia; order Cytophagales; family Spirosomataceae; genus Larkinella; species Larkinella roseola. The sequence goes on along the minus strand of NZ_CP111085.1, from coordinate 1,879,858 downwards.
AAAACCGGCAGTGGCACCTCATTGAAGTAAAAGACAACGGCATTGGCTTCGATGCGAAGTACATCGAGCGCATTTTCGAGCTTTTCCAGCGGCTGCACGGCAAAAGTCAGTACGAAGGAACCGGGATCGGACTGGCGATCTGCAAAAAAGTAGTCGAAAACCACGGCGGCCAGATCACCGCCCACAGCCAGCCCGGACAAGGCGCCACGTTCCAGATCTACCTGCCGGGGTGAAGGGGAAGAAGAGGGTTGAAGGTTGAAAGTTGAAGGTTTAGAGTTTATAGTGGCTCCGCCGGTCTACAGAATTTGCGAAGCAACTATAAACCCTAAACTATAAACTATAAACCTTCACCCTTTAACGTTAAACTTTCCGCCTTTTCCCTTCCTTTGCGGCATGATTGGCCCTTTTTTACGTACCTATCGCAATGCCTTCCGGGGACTGTCGCCTTCTGTCTGGCTGCTGGCGGGGGTGATGCTCATCAACCGCAGCGGCACGATGGTGCTGCCTTATCTGACGCTTTACCTCACCCAGCACCTGCATTTCAGCGTGACCGACGCGGGCATTGTTATGGCCGTTTACGGAGCCGGGGCTTTCTGCGGAACCTTCCTCGGCGGGCGGCTCACCGACCGGCTGGGCTTCTATCCGGTTCAGTTTCTGAGTCTGCTCACGGCCGGGTTCTTCCTCATCGGGCTTCAGTTTCTGCACGATTTCTACGTCATCTGCGCCACGGTTTTTGTCTACACGCTGGTCGGCGATGCCTTTCGGCCGGCCAACTCGGCGGCGGTGGCCCATTACAGCACGGCCGAAAACCGCACGCGGGCGTATTCGATGAACCGGCTGGCCATCAACCTAGGCTGGTCGGTGGGTGGCGGACTGGGCGGCTTACTGGCGGGCATCGATTACAGCCTGCTGTTCTGGGTCGATGGGCTGACCTGTGTGGCGGCGGCGGCCGTGCTGCGCCTGTATCTCCCCAAACCGGCGGCTCCGGTGCTTTCCCGGGACCCATTGGCGGAAGACGTGCCGCCCATTCGTTCGCCGTACCGCGACGGGCTGTACCTGGCTTTTGCCTTCTTTACCATGCTCAACGCGGTCGTGTTCATGCAGTTGTTCAGCCTGGTGCCGCTGTATTTCAAACAGGTGCTGCTGCTGAAGGAAACCCAGATCGGCCTCCTGATGACGATGAACGGGCTGCTGATCGTGGCCGTCGAAATGGCGTTTGTGTACGCCGTGGAGCGGCGGTATCCGGCCGGTAAGGTCCGGCTGATCAGCGGCGGCGTGGCGGCCATCGGCCTGTCGTACCTGCTGCTGCTGACGGGCAACTGGCCGGGAGTGGCCGTGGTGATGGTGCTGCTCAATACGTTCGGCGAAATGATGTCGATGCCTTTCATGCAGGCCTTCTCGGTGGAGCGCTCCGACGAGCGGAGCCGGGGGCAATACCTGGCGGTGTACTCGATGGCCTACGCCATCGCCCAGATCGCGGCCCCGGCCCTCGGTTCGCAGATTGTGGAGCGGGCGGGCTTCCTGACGCTCTGGGTGGCGGCGGCCGGGATATGTGCGTTGTCGGCGGCCGGATTCTGGTGGCTCAGTGGGCAGGTGCGGACGGGTGTGTCCAGGGAGGTTTCTGTGTCGTAAAACCAGTATATTGGCAGACTTTCTGCATTTCTACTCCCGAAATCTGCTACCAGACATGCAAACCCAGCCCGTCTTTTCCTCCCGAATCCAGAAATTCGACTCCCCGCTCTGGGGCTTTCATTTTGTCGTGCCGGCCGACGTCGCCGGGCCGTTCATCTCCGGCAACGACCGCCGCGTGGTCTGCACCCTCAACGGCCGGGCCGAATTTCAATGCGCCCTGATGCCGCTGAGCGGGGGTGGCTTTTTTATCAATGTCAACAAAAAGATTCGGGATTCGCTGGGCCTGGCTATTGGCAGTGAGGTGCAGTTTACCCTTAAAAAAGACGAGAGCGAGTACGGCCTGCCCATGCCCGAAGAAATGCACGAACTGCTGCAGATGGACGACGAAGGCCACCGCCTCTTTCACGCCCTGACGCCCGGCAAGCAGCGGACGCTCCTGTACTTCATCGGCAGCGTCAAAAGCATGGATCGCCGCATCAGCCGGGCCCTCGCCGTCGTGGACCACCTCAAAATCACCGGCGGCAAAGTGGACTTTCGCCTGCTGAACGAATCCGTCCGGGTGAAGGTGTAATCGGTAATTGTTCTACCTTTGCAGAAAGTGACTGAATGAGTGAATGACCGAATGACCGAATGAGCAAATCCGTTCAGTCATTCGGGCATTCAGTCATTCGGTCATTCAACATTCAATCATTCCATTTTGAAGCTCTGGCAAAAAGAAGGCACGGTTACGGCCGAAAATATTGAACGGTTTACGGTGGGGCGCGACCGTGAAATGGACCTGTATCTGGCGCCGTTTGATGTTCTGGGCAACCTGGCCCATGCTCGGATGCTGGAAACGATCGGCCTGCTCAGTAAAGCCGAACTGGACTTGCTCAATGCCGAACTGCGGGCCATTTATGCCCAGATTGGGGCGGGGCAGTTTGTGATCGAAGACGGGGTGGAGGACGTGCATTCGCAGGTTGAACTGCTGCTGACGCGCAAACTCGGGGATGTCGGGAAAAAGATTCACTCAGGCCGCTCCCGCAACGACCAGGTGCTGGTGGACCTGAAGCTTTTCACCCGCGACCGGCTCTGGGCGGTGGCCGAAGCAACCCGCCGCGTATTCGACCGGCTGGTGGAGCGTTCGGAGCAGCACAAAGACGATCTGCTGCCGGGCTACACGCATCTCCAGATTGCCATGCCCTCGTCGTTCGGGCTGTGGTTTGGGGCCTATGCCGAGGCGCTGGCCGACGACATGCTGACCCTGCAGACCGCCTACCGGCTGGCCAACCGCAATCCGCTTGGCTCCGGGGCGGGCTACGGCTCGTCGTTCCCGCTCAACCGCCGCCTTACTACCGAACTGCTGGGCTTCGAAGGCATGCACGTCAATGTCGTGTACGCGCAGATGAGCCGCGGCAAAACCGAACAAACCGCCCTTTCGGCCCTGGCAACCGTTGCCGCCACGCTCTCGCGGATGGCGATGGATATCTGCCTGTATAATTCGCAAAATTTCGGCTTCCTGACGCTTCCCGACGCTCTGACGACCGGCTCCAGCATCATGCCGCACAAGAAAAATCCGGACGTAGCCGAGCTGCTTCGGGCCAAAACCAATCGCCTCAAAGCCCTGCCGATGGAAGTGACGCTGGTGCTGAGCAACCTGCCGTCGGGCTACCACCGCGACATGCAGATTCTGAAAGAAGTGCTGATGCCCGCTTTCGACGAGCTGCTCGACTGCCTGAACATCTGCGCGTTTATGCTCGAACAGCTCCAGGTGAAACCCAATCTGCTGGACGACGACAGGTATGACCTGCTCTTTTCGGTCGAACGGGTGAACGAACTGGTCTTGCAGGGTGTCCCGTTCCGGGAGGCGTACCGGATCGTCGGCAAGGAAATCAACGAAGGCAGCTACCGGGCTCCGCGGCAGCTGAACCACACCCACGAGGGAAGCATCGGCAACCTGGGGACCGGGGAAATCATCGCCCAGATGGAGGCCGCGACTGCCGGATTCGGGCGGCAGCGGGTAGACGAGGCAGTGGCCAACTTGCTGGCCTGACCGGCGACCCTGTTTCGTTTGCCGAAAGCCGTAAAAAACAAAGCCCGGACCATCGCTGGCCGGGCTTTTATCGTTAGTTCTGGTTAATTATAACGTACTCAGCACGTTCAGGGCAATCATAGCCAGGTTGACAACCAGGCTGATGAGGAAGCCGCCGAAGACGTACTTCATTTTCTGGGCGCCCAGAATCGGCACGATCACCAGCAGGAAGGTGAGCATCCCGGTCAGAAACTGCCAGTCGCCACCGCCAAAATACATCATGGTCAGCAGCAGGACGGGTGACAGCAGACAGCCCTGAATCATCATGGCCGTTGCGGTCCAGCCTACGCGGTTAAATTCGGCCGCTTCGGCAAACTGGTTGTATTTTTCAGTTAAGGTAGCAGATTCGTTATACGATGTCGTTGACGGCGAGAGGGTTGCCATAACTTTAGAGTGTTTGGTGATTTGTTTTGAACAGAACAAAATTACCGCCCCGGCCCTCCGCGCTGTATGATGACTGTCAGGTTGCTGGCTGATTATGAACAGAGTCGGCCCCCGGTAGCCGCAGCGTTTGGGAGTGCGCCCGGGCCTCGCCGCTGTTTTTGAAATAACAACAGTCAACCCCCGCCGCCCTGATCTGTTCGACCTGTTGCCAGGTCTGCTCCCGGTTTTTCTCCTCCACCTGCCGAAGGTAGACGCAGATGATCTGCCCGGGAAAATGCTCCGCCAGGGAGGCATAAATCGCGGGGTCCTCCTGCGTATCGTCGCCCAGCAGAATAAACTTCAGCAAAGGATAAGCCTCCAGAATCCGCACAATCCGGGAAAACTTGGTCATGTGTTTGCCCTGCCCGGTCCGGGCGACCTGCCGCAGCCGCTTGAGTTCGCTCAGCAGATACACCCCTTTCGGCATTTTGTTTTTCTGCGAAAAGTCGCAGATGTAATCGTAGAGGTTCCATTCGCTGCTGGAAACGTAGAAAAACGGGTTTGGATGCTCGGCGTCCGTGCCCAGTTGCGCCAGCAGCTGGTAATGTTCCACCACGCCTTCGAACGGATCGCGGCTCAGCGCGTTTTCGGTCAGCAGAACGTGCAGCCGCTTGCGGAGGTTGGACGAGTGGGAGACCAGAAACGTGTCGTCGATATCCGAAATGCAGCCCAGATGGGTCCGGTGAGGGATAAAGACTTCGCCCTCTCCCGTCGCGAAGGTTTCCTTCCGGCTGGTGTAGGTGGTGATGAGGCTTACCCGGACGGGATGCCAGCCCGGCGGCAGCGGCTGTTCGGGCACCCATTCCAGCCGGAAAAAACCGTTGCGGTCGGTAATGGTCTGAGGCGACGCCGCATCCCCCTCCAGCCGGACGGTGACATTGCCCACCGGCCGTACCATAAATAAACGGAGCAGCGCCAGGGTGTTGGAAAGCACCGTCTGGCGGTACTTGCGCCGCGGCAGCGGGCTCAGTCTAAACACGTGCCCGTAAATCAGGACCTGATTTTCGCTGCCGTACCCCCGGTAAACTTTGACAACGGGCCGGTCTGCGATACCGAGCCTTTTCCAGATTTTTCGTCTTAAGGATGTTTTTCGACCCATACATTCACTAGATTGCACCAATGCACTCCCAACGTTCGATACCCCATAACCAATCGGTGCCCCCCGAAGGGATGCTCAAACTCCTGTTTGTCATCAATCCGGTATCGGGTGGCCGGGCCAAGGACGACTGGGAAGAACAAATCAGGGATTTTTTTCGGAATAAACCATTTTCACCTGATTTCCTGGTCCTGAATGGTCAAAATGACGAGGAATCGGTACGAAAAGCGGTGGAATCGCTCAAGCCCGACCGCGTCGTGGCCGTTGGCGGAGACGGAACCATCAAGCTTGTGGCCGAGCAGCTGCTCGAACCGGAGATTCCGCTCGGAATCCTGCCCGCCGGCTCGGCCAACGGAATGGCCCGGGAACTGGGTCTGCCCTCCGCACTGGAAGAGGCCCTGGAGGTCATCGCCAGCGGACATATACAGCCCCTGGACGTCATTCTGATCAACAAAAAAGACATTTGCCTGCACCTGAGCGACATTGGCCTCAATGCGCAGCTCGTAAAGTACTACAAAGACAACAACTGGCGCGGCAAGCTGGGCTACGCCCGGGGTATCCTGCGGGTGCTGCTGAACCGCCGGTCGCTGCACGTCCGGCTCATTACCGACGAACGGGTGCTGCACCGTGAAGCCGTCATGGTGGTGCTGGCCAACGCGCGCATGTACGGCACGGGCGCCATCATCAACCCCGAAGGAGAACTCACCGACGGTCAGTTTGAAGTGGTCGTCATGCGCGAAGTCTCCTATTTCGAATTCCTGAAAATGTTCTGGCGCTTCCGGCCGTTCGACCCGACCAAGATCGAAATTCTGAAAGCCAGCTCCCTCGACATCACCACCCGCAAACGGGCCTATTTCCAGATCGACGGCGAATACCGCGGCCGCATCCGCCAGGTCACCGCCGAAATGCTGCCGGGAAAACTGAAAGTGATAACCAGAGAAGAGGAGGCGTGAGATGATAGGTATGAGGTATGAGGTGGCTTCGCCCAAAAGTCAGCTGCCCGGCGGAGCCACCTCATACCTGTTTCCCTCGTTTTCCCCAGGTGATGCGGTAGCCGGCGATGGGGAGCAGGCGGAATCCGTAATAGTCGTTTGTCAGCAGACGGGTGGAGGCTTCGTAACGCTCGTTGAGGGCGACCTGCTTGCTGAACAGGTTGGTTATATCCGCAAAAACATAGTGCGTAACGGCCGGGCGATTTACCCGGAACGAAATCTTGACATCCGTCCGGTCGAACGGGGCAAGGCGGGACAGGTAAGCCCGCTCCGAATCGCGCACCTCGCGACCCGCCCGGACCGAAGCGGCAAAATGAACCGGAATAAACGGCTTGCCGCCCGTGGCTGAGTAGCGCAGATCAAACAGGAAAGCGCTGTTCTTCTGGCGGCCAATGCGCCATTCACAGCCCCCCAGCACGTTGAAGACATACTGGTTGCCAAACGCGGTATGACGCCGCACCCCGTCGGCACCCCGGTAGGTGGACTCAAACAGCGACAGCGTCGTCAGCAGGTACGAATTCCCCGAAAAAAACTTTTCGAGCGTCAGCTCTACTCCCCGGTTCCGGCCGGTTCCGGCATTGACAAGGCTATCCGGAACGGCCAGAATGCCCTGCTCCACCGAGCCGGTATTGAGAGACGAAAACGTGGATCGAGACTGGCGCGACACCGGAACGGCTGAAAGCGCCTGGTCGTAAAGCTCGGTCTTCAGCCGCCAGTTGGGCAGAAACGCCCAGTCGTGGGCCAGAACGAAATGGCGGCTGCGGGTAGGCCCGAGGTGGCGGTTGTTCTGTCGGGGCGGCTGGCTGGCGTACGTGTACTGGCGGGTGTAGTGCGCCAGCGGCTGCGTCTGGCTGTGCAGGCCGAAGCCCGCCGAGAGCCGGTGGCTGGCGGACACCTGCCATTGCAGGGAGCTTCTCGGCTCCAGCCGCTGGGTCCTGTTCAGCCCGAAAAACTGATAGTAAAGGCCGTTGTTGATCGAAAAACGGTCGCTGAACCGGTGCTGCCAGTGCCCGAACGCCTGCCAGAGGTCCGTCCGGCTGTCGTCCTGCGACCGGGTCTGGAGCGCGTTGTTCTGCCGGTTCTGCTCCAGAAAGCGGAAGCCGATGCCGTTCCAGACCAAACCCGTTTTCAGCAGGTTGCGGCTGCCGGGCCGGTGAACAGCTTCATAACGCAACTGCCATTGCCCGTTGGTCGTTTCGAGCACCCGCCGGAGCTGGCCCATGCGGTTGAAGTCATTCTCGTCGCTGAACGCCCCGGAAACCGAAAGCGCCAGCTTGCCATACGTCTTGTTTGAAAAATGATGCGTGTGGACCAGCCCGCCGACGCCCATGCCCGAGCGCAGGTGCGAGCTGTTTCCGGAGGCACTTTCGTCCCGGTAGCGTCCCCGGCCGCCGAGTCCGAAAAGGACCAGCGTACCCCATTTTTCGGAGGGCAGATGAATCTTGAACGTAGCGTCCTGAAAGGTCGGCAGCCCGCTGTCTACGGCCAAATCAATGCCGACGCCCTGCAAGGCTTTCAGCGAGAAACTGCGCGCGTTGAGGAGAAACGAACTGTGTTTTCCGGCCTGTATGGGGCCTTCAAGGCCAAGTTCGAGCCCGCTGATGCCAAGCTGCCCGGTGTATTCGGTTCGGGCGCTGTTGCCGTTGCGGAGGTTGAGGTCAAAGACGGCGGCCGTGCGGTTGCCGTATTCGGCCGGAAAAGCGCCCGTCAGAAAGTCGGAGTTGGCGAGGGTATTGGTGTTGAGCATGCTGATGCCGCCCGAAGCTCCCAGAAAAGCGAAATGGGTAGGATTGGGAATATCGACGCCTTCGAGCCGCCACAACACCCCAAGGGGCGAGTTGCCGCGGACAACGACATCGTTGCGGTCGTTGCGCGGGCTGAGTACGCCCGCAAAATTGGTCGCCAGCCGGGCGGGGTCCATAAACGCCCCGGCGTACCGGCTCGTTTCCTCCACCGTAAACATCCGGGCGCTGACGCCCGCCAGCTCGTTCAGCGGCCTGTCCTTGCCGGCATGGGCTTTGACGACCACTTCGGCGGCCTGCACCACACTTTCCTCCAGTTCGGCCTGCACGACCAGTTCCTTGGCCGAATCGAGGATGAGGTTGTTGAGCACCACCGGGCGGTAGCCGACAAACGTGATGCGGAGGGAATGACGGCCTACGGGAATGTCGGGCAGGCGGAAATAGCCCTGGGCGTTGGCGGTCGTTCCGCCCGGCAGCCCAGCAACCTGCACGGTAGCCCCCGGCAGCCCGAGCCGGGTCGCTTTGTCGGTGACCCGGCCGCGCACCGTCTGGGACAGGGATTGACTCAATGCCGGTAACGCGGCCAGCAGCAGCAGTCCGGCAATACAGCGAATAAGGCGCATTCGGTGTACTCAGTTAAGGCTGCGAAATGACTTCAAGAAAGTAAAAAAGGGTAAATTTTTTCTGCATACAGTTCTGCGGGCGAATGTTCCGAAATTACTGCTTCTGCGCCAGAAAGGCACAAAAAAAGCTCCGCCTCATGGAGTCGGAGCTTTCAGTACCCACCGTAACTTGTACTTAACTCTTTCCCAAAGCTACTGAGTAACAGCAGACTTAGGGTGTTATGTTTACAATACGAATCTAGTGATTAAAAAGTTCTTAAATGAAGTTTTTTTGTAACATATTTTTGCTGAACCTCAATCGACCCGGTACGCCGTCAGCGTATTTTTGTAAAAAGTAGGAACGAGGACCAGCTTTTTGCCGGGAATATAATCGATGTCAGCCGCGTGGATTTTGTCCGGCCGGGTGTCGAGTAATTGCTGTTTCTGACCATCCTGTCCGACGAAGAAAACCTGCCCGTTCCAGTCGGAAACGAAGAAATTCTTCTTGCCGTCGGGCACAATGCCGTCCGTTGCGGCCATGCCGTCGGCGATGGTCTGCATCGTTTTGGTTTCGGTGTTCAGCGCCCGCAGCGCCCCGATTTTGGTGCTGCCGACCATCAGCGTTTTGCCCATCGACAGCAGGCCGTTCGGGTTGTTGAGCGCGTCGCCTTCCATCCAGACTTCCCATTTATCGTCCTGAAGGCGATAAATCTTGTTGTTGCGGTTGTCGGAAACATAGACAACCCCGTCCTTGTCCACCGTCACGTCGTTCAGAAAAGGCTTTTCTCCCACGCCGTCCCAGTGTTTGATGGCCTGCCCGGTGGCCAGGTCGATGGCTACCAGCCGGAATACGTCCGTGACAAACAGGCGGTTTTTGTGGATGCCCATGCCTTTCGGCGCATTCAGCCCGACCACCCATTTCAGGTTCTCAATTTTACCTTCGGTCGTCACGCGGGAAATAAACCCGGACCCGTCGAGTCCGTCCGGTTTGCCGTCGATGTTGGCTACGTAAATAAAGCCGTCCTTCGGGTTATACAGCGCCGACTCCGGGACACGCAGGGTGGTATCGGTTTCCCAGACTTTAACCAGCTTCTTTTCTTTTTTCGGGGGCGTCATTGCCAGCGCACCGGCAAGGAGGGCAATCAGCAGCAGGGGTAAACGATTCATGCAGGTATGTGATGGATTTTCGGCCAAAGTAAGGAATAATTCAAAAAGTTCCGCCGTCGGCCTTTATACCGCTCCCCTCAGCGGACCCGCCGGATGGTGACAGGCACGCAGACGGTGGCGGGGCAGCAGTCGTTGGTCGGGTCACAGGCGTCGGGCGTTCCGTCGCCGTCGGCATCCTGGGCGTCGCTGCCGGTCGGGCATTTGTCATAACAGTCGGCATAACCGTCGCGGTCGGTGTCCAGCGCCGGGTTTTCGCAGGTTTCCAGGCAGGCTGGCGGGCATTCGAAGGCGTAGTAGACCTTCAGTTTGACCAGCCCTTCGATGACCCCGCCGCCGTAGTAAATCTTGACGAGGTCGAAGTCCCGGGTCGTTTTGAAGCTAAGAATGTATTTGTCGGAACCCAGCGCCAGCGGTCGCACGGTCACCGGGGAGCCGGCTTCCAGAATTTCGCCGTTGCGGTACGTTTTTACTTCGAAAGACCAGCGGACGTCCCACGAAATCGGTCCGCCGATGGGACTGACCACAAAACCGGCCTCGCTGCCCGCCGGGTAATAATGAAGCGAATCTTCAATGGACAGGGCCGCTCCATCCTCCAGGGTCAGAATGCCGTAATCGGTCAGGTCCCCGTCGGTCAGGTCGGCTCCGTTCAGGTCGAATTTGAAGGTATGTTCGTGATCAATCACAACGCCCCGGCCGACGATCGGATCGAGGCAGACTTTATTGTCTTCCAGCGTTTCCTGCCCAAAGGATAACGTAGTCGTGACGGCCAGCAAAAAGGCCGTCCGGAAAAATAAGCGTAAAATGGTCCGGTACATAGATTTCAATAGAACAGGGTCCCGGGTAGGACAGATGTGCTCCTTGAGACCCGGTTCCCCGTTTTTAGTCACAAACCCAGCGGCCTTTACCAGACTTTTCAGGCTCAGGTGAGTTTGACAGACATCAGGTCTTTCGTCCGGACGTAGACAAAAGCGGCCACCAGCAGGGTCAGAACCCCGCCCATCACGACGGACGGCACCGTTCCCAGCAGCCGAGCCGCTACGCCGGATTCAAAGCCGCCGATTTCGTTGGAAGAACTGACAAAAATGCCGTTGACGGCCGCTACGCGCCCCCGCATGTGGTCGGGCGGGAAAAGCTGAAGGATCGTCTGCCGGATCACCACGCTGACGCTGTCGAAAACGCCGGTCATAAACAGGGCAAGCAGCGACAGCGCGAAGTTGGTCGAAAGGGCGAAGATCAGCGTGAAAACGCCGAAGCCGGCAATGGCAATAATCAGATTTCGCCAGGCATGGTAGGTGGGCGGGTAACGGGCCATGACGAGCATCGTCAGGATGGCCCCGACGGATGGCGAAGCCCTGAGCAGACCCAGTCCGTCGGCACCTACTTTCAGAATGTCTTCGGCAAAAACGGGCAGGATGGTAATGACGCCGCCGAACAGCACCGCAACCAGATCCACCGAAATGGAGTACAGCAGTATTTTGGTTTTGAAGACAAAGCGGAAGCCTTCGCGCAGACTTTCCCAGATGCCGGCCTGCGGGCCGGTGGTCGGCGGAGCGGGCTTGCGCTTGATCATCGAAAGCAGGAAAAAGCAGATCAGAAACAGCCCGATGACGATCAGCAGCGTATTGTCGAAGCCGAACCACTGGTAGAAAAAACCCGCAATGCCCGGCCCGACAATGGCCCCGGCCTGCCAGAACGAACTGCTCCAGGTCGACGAATTGCCGTACAGTTCGCGCGGAACCAGAAACGGCTTCAGCGACGAACTGGCCGGAGAATAGAACCCTTTGGCCGTCCCGATGAGCATCAGCACGCCGTAGATGGTCGCCAGCTGCACCGTTCGGGAAAGGTGAACGACCACCGAAGGCTGAAAAACAAGGTACAGAATGACCGAACCGGCCAGAATGACCAGCAGACTGACCTGGAGAATGGTCCGTTTGTCGCGGCGGTCGGCGAGGTGGCCGCCGTAGAGCGAAAGCAGGATGAACGGCAGCGCTTCGGCCAGCCCGACAAAGCCCAGCGCCAGCGGGTCGTTGGTCATCAGGTAAAGCTGATAGCCGACAATCACTTCCTGAATCAGCAGGGTAGCCGTAAGTAAAAAGCTGTTGGAGACAAAATATCGAAATTCGGGATAACGAAGCGCCGCGTACGTGTCACTCATCTTAAACCGGGATTACACTGATTATTGGATTAACTCGGATATTTTAGCGTTCGGTTCGCAGCAAAAGAATTTTATTTGCAAATGGACTCCCGGAAAGCGGGACAAAAGGCGGGGGAGACTGACTTTAGTACGTAAAAATAATCCAATGATACGCGTTAAAATCTGCTGCATCAGCAGCGTGGAAGAAGCCCGGATGGCGGTGTCTGCGGGCGCATCGGCGCTGGGGCTGGTCGGAAGGATGCCGAGCGGGCCCGGCGTGATCGGTGATGAACTGATCCGGACCATTGCCCGGACGGTGCCGCCGCCGGTGGCGACGTTTCTGCTGACCAGCGAGCCAACGGTCGAGGCGACCATCGAGCACCAGCGGCGGGTCCATACCAACACCATTCAACTGGTGGATGCCCTGCCCAAAGGAAGTTACCGGACCTTGCGGGCGGCATTGCCGGACATTAAACTGGTGCAGGTGATCCATGTGCTCGATGACGTGAGCGTGGATGAGGCTCTGGAAGCCGCCGAAGAAGTGGATGCGCTGCTGCTGGACTCCGGCAACCCGAAGCTGGCCGTGAAGGAACTGGGCGGAACGGGCCGCGTGCACGACTGGAAATTGAGCCGACGGATTGTGGAGCAGGCGAAGGTCCCGGTTTTTCTGGCGGGCGGCCTGAACGCCGGTAATGTCAGACAGGCGCTGGACCACGTGCAGCCCTACGGCCTCGACATCTGTAGCGGCGTCCGGTCGGAAGGAAAACTGGATGAGCGCAAGCTCGGGGAGTTTTTTGAAAAAATAAATGATTGAATGAGCGGTCCGCCGCCGCGGTGATTGACTAAATAGCTTCGCAAATTTTAACTCTGCAAAGCCAATCAGCCAATCACCGCGGCGGCGGACCGCTCATTCAATCATTAGATATTACGCAATCGCGATTTGCTTCGCTTCGGGCTGCTTCACTTCCACTTTGGGAACCGTAACGGTCAGGATGCCGTCGGTGTAAGTGGCCTGAATTTCGTCGCTGTTGACGTGCTTCGGCAGCTGGAAGCTCCTTTCGAAGGAACTGAAGCCGAACTCGCGCCGGGTGAACGTCCCGCTGGCCTCTTCTTTTTTCTCTTCCTGACGGGCGCTGATGGTCAGACGGTTCAGCAGCACGTTGATGGAGAATTCTTCTTTTTTATAACCCGGAGCCGCTACTTCCAGGTGGTACGCCTTTTCGTCCTCGCGGATGTTGACGGCCGGGGCCGTGGTACGGGTCTGCGGCACTGTCGGCATGGTGTACAGACGATCAAACAGAGAGGGAAGGCGGTTGTATTTTACAAGCGTTGCCATGGTATGTTACTTTGTTAAGTTTCAGAATTAAATTCGGATACCCTTTATTCAATTTGTGTACCAGGCCGTTTTTGCGGACATTTTGTCTGTTTATTCTTCTTTTGGTAAAATTAGCTGTCAAATTGTCCTGTCTGGAGTGTGTTATTCTGCCATAAGGTTTGCATGAATAAATTAATATAGGCAACTTGTTGCCCTGCCTGAGCGGAACGGTTAACTTTAGCCGCCTAAAGTGATTCTGTCTACCTACCGTCTCGTATGAGAAACCATATTCTATCCTCAGCACTGATACTCAGTCTGCTGGCGGGAGGCTCCGCCGCTTTTGCCCAGCAGAACGCCGCCGAATTCTTCGAGTCGGGCCTTACCAAAAGCAAGGCGGGCGATTTTGCCGGAGCCCTGCAATCCTTCAGCATGGCCATCAACCTGAATCCGGAAAACGCCGTCAGCTATTACAACCGGGGGCTGGCCAAAGCGAACCTCAAAGACCACCGGGGCGCCATTCTAGACTATGACCGGGCCATCGAACTGAATCCGCAGGATGCCCTGGCCTATCTGAGCCGCGGCATGAGCAAAAGCAAGCAGGACGATTACCGCGCGGCGCTGCTGGATTTCAGCCGGGCCATCGAACTGGCCCCCAACGACGCGCAGGCGTTCTACAACCGGGGGATCAGCCGTGCCAAGATCGATCAGAACCGGGGCGCCCTTCAGGATTTCAGCAAAACCATCGAACTGGACCCGTCCAACGTGGCCGCCCTGTACGCCCGGGGAATTACGAAGCAGAAACTGGCCGATTACACCGGTAGTCTGGCCGATTTCGGGAAAGTGATCGAACTGAATCCGAAGCGGGCGCAGGCCTTCGCCGGTCGCGGCGTGTCGCTGGTGCAGCTTGGCGATTACCGGAAGGCCATCGACGATCTGACCAAAGCCATTGAACTGAACGCCGAAGATGCCGAATCGCACTTCAACCGGGCCTTTGCCAAAAGCAAACTGGAAGATTATAAAAGCGCCCTGGCCGACTACGACCGGGCCATTGCGCTCGACGGCAGCAACTACCGGGCTTATTACGGCCGGGGTTTCTGCAAAGGCAAACTCGGCGACCAGCGGGGCGCTATTCAGGACCTGAATCTGGCGATTGAAACCAACAACACCAACGCGGAAGCCAAGGTCGTCTACGCCGGGAAAATGACCCGGGCAACGCTGGACCAGCTGCGGGAAGTGGTGCAGGAGCGGAACAAGATCAATGCCTTATCGACCGACCGCGCCGAGGCGTACTTCAGCCGGGCGGTGAGCCGCACCAAAGTGAACGAAGTGAAAGGGGCCCTGGTGGACCTGAACCGGGCCATCGAACTGAACCCGTCCTACGCGGAAGCTTATTTTACCCGGAGCCTCATCAAGTCCCAGCAGGGCGACCAGAAAGGAGCGATTCTCGACTGCAACAGCGCCATTCAGATCAACCCGCGCTATGCCGAAGCTTACTACGTCCGCGGCCTGATCAAACACAGCCTCGGCGACGAAAACAACGGCTGCCTCGACCTCAGCAAAGCCGGCGAACTGGGCTACACCCCGGCGTATAAGGTAATCAGTGAGTATTGCAATTAATGAAGTCTTTCGGTCGTCAGTCGCTTCGCCTTAATTTAAATCCGGCGGAGCGACTGACGACCAAAAGGCTATTCTACAATTTTATACGTCTGTTTGGCTTTGGCCCTTGAAATGGCGTTGAAATGCCACCATTCGGTTTCGATGGGCGAAAAACCCGCCCGGCGCATGACCGACCGGAGCAGCCGGCGGTTTTCGACCTGCTGCCGGGTCAGTTTCCCCGCTTTTAGAAGCTGTTCTTCCTTCTCGGGATAGGCCAGATGGCCGAAATAATCGAACGGAGTGCCCATGTCCAGCGCCATCGGTTTTCCGTCGCGGCCGTTGACCAGCGCCAGGGTTAAATCGACGGCGCATCCGTAGTTGTGAATCGAGCCGATGCGCGGGTCGGCCACGTACTTCTGCCGTTCCTTCTCCGAATAGTTGGGCAGCGCCTTCCAGAGATTCCACTGGGCCGTACGCGGGCGGGCGGCGTCGTACACCAGCAGCCGGTAGTTCGGCTTCGCCTGTTGCAGAAACCGGCTGGCCTGCGCCAGCTTCCGGGCGGCCATCGGCTGGAGATAAGCGCGGGTCAGGTCGCCGTACACGTCTTTCCCGACAAAATTATCCCGCGTGGAATACTTCAGATCGACCAGAATGGACGGGTCCAGTTTCTGGATGTCCACCAGACCCTGACGAAGCATCGCCTGTTCCAGAACGTCCTGACTGCGGGCCGGAAAGGCGAGGGCGTGGAGGGCGAAAATTAAACTCAGAAAGCGGCTGAAACGCATGAATTTTGGTTCGCAAAAGGTGAAACGTGCGGATTGAACGGCGAAACTACTATTTTTAGCCTTGACAATCGACTCCTGAGAGACGACTTGCCGACGTACCGCCTTACCGACTTGCTTTATGGCCCTCAATTACATCTGGGTAGCATTTTTTCTGATTGCCTTTCTGATTGCGCTCTTCAAGCTGATTTTTCTGGGGGATACCGAAATTTTTAAAACCATCGTGGAGGGCCTGTTCGATTCGTCGAAGGTCGCGGTGATGGACATTGCCCTGCCGCTGGCGGGCGTCATGACGTTCTTTCTGGGTCTGCTCAACATCGCGGAGAAAATCGGGGCTATCAACGTCATTGCCCGGGTAATCGGCCCTTTCTTCAACAAGCTGTTTCCGGAAGTGCCGAAAGACCACGCCGCCAACGGGCAGATGATCATGAACTTTTCGGCCAACATGCTCGGTCTGGACAATGCCGCCACTCCCTTCGGGCTGAAGGCGATGCAGAGCCTGCAGGAACTCAATCCCCAGAAAGACACCGCTTCCAACGCCCAGATCATGTTTCTGGTGCTGCACACGTCGGGGCTTCAGATCATTCCGTTAAGCATTATGGCGCAGCGGGCCATCGTCGGGGCGCAGAACCCGGCCGACGTTTTCATTCCCTGCGTCATCGGCACCTACGTTACCACGGTAGCCAGCGTCCTGATTGTGGCCCTCAAACAGCGGCTGAATCTGTTCAACGGCGTCGTGATGGGCTGGCTCGGCGGCGTGACGGCCTTCCTCGGACTGGCGCTCTGGTATCTTTCGGGCCTGCCCAAAGAACAGGTCGAACAGGTGTCGAAGGTGGTCGGCAACGTGCTGTTGCTGGGCATCATTACCACGTTTCTGGTCGGGGCCATCCGCAAAAAGATCGACATCTTCGACACCTTTATCGAAGGAGCCAAAAGCGGGTTTGAGACCTCCGTGCGCATCATTCCGTATCTGGTCGGGATGCTGGTCGCCATCAGCGCCTTCCGCAACTCCGGGGCGATGGAGTTTCTGGTGGGCGGATTAAAATACCTCTTCAGCCTGACCGGACTGAACACCGATTTCACGGATGCCCTGCCGGTAGCCCTGATGAAGCCGCTGAGCGGCAGCGGTGCCCGGGCGCTGATGATCGACGCCATGAAACAGTTTGGTCCCGATTCGTTTGTGGGCCGCCTCGTTTGTATTTTTCAGGGTTCTGCCGACACCACCTTTTACATTGTTGCCCTGTATTTTGGCTCGGTAGGCATCAAGAAAACGCGTTATGCGATTGTGGCGGGCCTGATCGCCGACCTGATCGGGGTATTGGCGGGCATTGCGCTGGGCTATCTGTTCTTTCATTAACAAACGTTTCCAAACGTTCTGCCGAACACCGGGTTTTTGGCATAAAACAACAGAAATTACTTATGAATATCACCGAAGTTCGCGAGCAACTGCACCAGTTGATTGATGAAATTGAGGATATCTACGTCCTTAACGGTCTGTACCGGAACCTGGTAGCGGAGAAACGCCACCGGGACGAATACGAAAAAGAGCAATCCGAGCGGAAGCAGAAAACGGCGGGCCGGAAGCGGTAACCGCCGGGGTATAGTCCTGACAGTCGGGAGGTAGCCACATTTTTTTGGCGGCCTCCCGACTTTTTTTTCGGCCGGTCGGCGCAGAAGGTTGGTTCTTTGCCATACAAAAAAAAGAGGGTCGCCAGAAACGCTTAATTAGAGCGAATCGGCAAAAAACGCTTCTTGTCTGATAATTACCGATCAATAAAAAGGGCTTTGATAATTAGAAAATTACCCGATTAGCACTAAATCAATATATGTCTATTGAAACGACAGGGTTTGTCTGGTAAAAACCGATTAAATTAAAGTTTAAAGCGAGCAAATGGACCTAAATGGCTATACATGAAGGATTTGTAATATATTTTTTATAGTGATTTTAATGCTGGGGCTGATTTGATTGTGAGATTTCGTCTTTAGTTTTGTGTCCGATAAACGACCGGCGAAACAAAGCCGCCGCATCAGTTTAACGTACTTAACTCATATTAAAAACAGCGTAACTTACTTAACACCGTAACGTGATGAAGAACGCAATGAGACCGGCGTCAAAGACCGGGGGAGGCTTTTTTGCCTTTATTTCACTACTTTGCCTATTGGCAATACAGGCAATGGGGATTACCCCGCCCGCCTCTCCGCTGGCCCTGAACCGGGCCATGAACCTGCCCGGTCAGCAACGCTACATTGGACCGATCATTTACAATTACGATGATGGAATAGGATTTGGTCTCGACCGCGTCGACAACGCCGCCAACAACGGATGTAACATGGTCGAACTGAGTGTACACTGGGACAAAATTTATTCTTCACCCGGTGCCGCCGCCGACTGGCAGAACGTAGACGCCCAGATTGAACGGGCCCGCCAGCGCGGACTGAAAATCGGTATCCGCATTCTGATCGCCCGCGAAATCGGCAAAACGGCTGGTTTCTGGAACGAAAACGAAGAGCAGCGGGGCGCGGACCATTCCCGCCTGTCGCGGGGTCGCCTGACCATCGGCAGCTTCGTCAACCAGAGCTGGCACGACAAAGCCTCCAGCTTTATCCGCGAAGTGACCAACCGGTACCAGTTTCTCCAGGGCGAAGGCCGGCTGCTGTTTATGTCGGTGGTAACTTCCCCGATCCAGGAAAACGAATTCTCCATTCTGAACTCCGACAGCAACGGCGAATATTTCATGCCGTTCGACTATAACGATTCGATGCTGAACGCTTACCGCCAGTGGCTGCAGGGCCGTTTCGACCTCAACACGCTGAACGCACGCTGGGGCTCGAGCTACAACAACTGGAATCAGGTAGAGCCGATCCGCGTCGGACGCGGCAACGCCTGGGATTCCTTCAGCGGCCAGCGTGGCCTCGACTGGTACGTCTTCCGCAGCAACGTGCTGAAAAACTTCCTGGTGTCGATGAACAACGCCATCCGGAGCGTCAACGGCTCGATCTCGATCGTCAACCAGTTCGGTTCGGTCTTCGATCCCCTGAGCAGCCTGCGCGGTACGTTCGCCTTCCGGGGCATGTGCGAAAACACCGACGGTATCAAGGTAAACGACGGCCCGGAATACAACCACCGCTTCTCGATTGACCTCGCCCGCAGTAACGTCCGCCCCGGTGCCTGGGTTGCCCAGGAAGTGGACGGCATGTACGATAACCTCCCGGTTGATGACTTCTACCGCTACGTTTCCGAAAGCTACGAACACGGTGCCCAGCTGATTATCCTGGCGAACTTCAACTCGCCTTACCAGATGGACCGCATGAACCAGCTGATGGCCCGCGTCCGCAACGCCGGATGGCTGAACCAGCCGGTTCCGAATATCCAGCCTTCCCAGACGGTTTACTGCAACCTTTCGACGGTCGTTCGTCAGGGTTATGCCGAAAGCGGCTACATGGGCCAGTGGAGCAGCGCCTACTGGAACGGCGGTCAGCGTCCGGTGAACATCGTCCTGAACGAAGACCTGATCAACTCCGCTCCGGGTGCCGCTCCGTCACAGCCGATTCCGGCCCCGGTTCCGGTAGCGCCGACTCCGGCTCCGGCTCCTGCCCCAGCCCCGGCTCCCGCCCCCGTACAGCCTTCTCAACCAGTGACCGGCAGCGGCGAGTTCGCCATCCTGGACCCGGCCTACGACTGCCAGTCGGGTCAGCTGACCTTCCGCACCAGCGGCGGCAACGGCTCCGAAGTGCAATACATGGCTCCGGGCCTGACCGGCTGGACCACCAACGCCACCCACATTATTGACGCCTGGCAGCGCAACGGCACGACGTTCGACCTGCGTGCCCGCCAGAGTGGCCAGACGGTTTCCCGTTCGTTCACCACGAGCTGCAACACGGCTCCGAGCAGCACGCCGGCTCCGGCTACCCAACCGGCTCCGGGCGGCTCAACGACCTACCAGAACCCGGCCGGTTTTGTGGACGCATCAAGCTGCAACAGCATCATCGGCTGGGCCGCCGACCGCGGTCGCCCGAACCAGTCGATCGAAGTAGACGTGTACATCGACGGCCAGTTTGCAGGCAGAACGCCGGCTAACCAGCACCGTCCGGATGTGGGCGCTTCGATGAACGACAACGGACTGCATGGCTTCGCCTTCTCGGTTCCGGCCCAGTTCAAAGGCAACGGCACACATACGGTTGAGGTTCGCTACGCCGGTTCCAACCAGGCGCTGAACAACAACAGCCGCCAGTACAACGGTTGTGTCGAAGGCACCGTCAACGCAGCTTCCACCCCGGCACCGGCTCCCACGACGACCACGTCCGGAAACGTTTCGGCAGCCAGCACGGCGACGACCTACGGCAGCCCCGAAGGCCACCTGGATTACGCAAGCTGCGTGTCTCTGGGCGGTTGGGCGGTTGACCGCTCACGGCTGAACCAGTCCATCAGCGTAGACGTGTACATCGACGGTCAGTTCGCCGTAACGGCCAAAGCCGACCAGTACCGCGGCGACATCGCCAGCTACCTGAACGACAACGGCAACCACGGCTTCCACGTCAACATTCCTGCCCGTTTCCAGACGGCCGGAACGCATACGGTAGAGGTATTCTACGCCGGTTCACAGCGTCGCCTGAACACTTACACCCGCCAGTTCAGCGGCTGCGGCCAGCAGGCCCGTGTCGGTGGCAAGTCGGAGCTGGTAAACGGCGGCTACAAACTGTACCCCAACCCGATTGCGGACGAGTTCCACATCGAAGTGCCGACCGAAGTACCTGCTGCCGAACTGACGGTGGTGATGAGCGCGCTGACGGGTGAAATCATCCTGAAAGAAAAAGCGACGGTCGAGAATGGTGTCATCGACGTGGTTCTTACCGACCGCATCCTGCTGCCCGGCGTTTACCTGGTATCACTGTACCAGAACGGCCAGCTGCTGAAATCCATGAAAGTAATTAAGCGCTAAGTGGCTTCTGATTTCTCAACGTTATAGAAAGCGCAGGCCCGTTCGCAAGGACGGGCCTGCCTGTTTTGGGGCGAAAAAGAAAAGGCAACAAGTTTTCTGAACGCGGGGTTTACCGGTCAGAGAATCCCTTTCGTTACCATAGAACAATCCGCTCCTCCGATGAAAACCTGGTTTATGCGACTGCTGCTGGGCGGCAGTTTTCTCTGGCTAATAGCCTGCGATTCCGGCGAAACTCCTTCGGCCACCACGCCCACTACCCCGACGCCGGGTAATCCAGCGGCCCGCTGGCAGGTGACCGACGCCTTTCCGAACCTGACCTTTGCCAGCCCCGTCGAGCTGCTGGCGGCAGGCGACGGCTCCAACCGGCTGTTTGTGCTCGAACAGCGGGGCGTTGTCCGGGTGTTCCGCAATGCCCCCGCCGCCACGGGCAGCGACGTTTTTCTGGACATCAGCAGCCGCGTGGCCTCGGGCGGCGAAACCGGGCTGCTCGGCATGGCCTTTCACCCCAATTTTAGCACCAACGGGCAGGTATTTGTGCATTACACGCGCCGCCAGAACGGACAGTTGCAGTCGGTCATCGCGCGCTTTGGGTCGGACCGGACCCGTGTCGATGCCGCCAGCGAGGAAGTGCTGCTGGCCTACGACCAGCCGTTTGCCAACCATAACGCCGGGTCGATTCTGTTTGGAAAAGACGGGCTGCTTTACATCACCACCGGCGACGGCGGCAGCGGCGGCGACCCGCAGAACAATTCCCAGAACCTGAATACGCTGCTGGGAAAAATCCTGCGCATCGACGTCAACAGCCGCACCGGAAACCTGCCGTATGCCATCCCGGCCGACAACCCGTTCCGCACCACGACCAGCGCCCGGCCCGAAATCTACGCCTACGGCCTGCGCAATCCCTGGAAAATGACCGCCGACCGCACCACGGGCCGCATCTGGATTGCCGACGTAGGGCAGAGCACCCGCGAAGAAATCAGCCTGCTCGAACGGGGCGGCAACTACGGCTGGCGCCTGACCGAAGGCAGGGAATGCTTCAATCCGTCCAGCAACTGCAACCGCGCCGGACTGGTAGAGCCGGTCTTCGACTACGGCACCTCCGAAGGGCGGTCCATCACGGGCGGTTACGTATATCGCGGCAAACGCTGGCCTACCCTTCAGGGGCAGTACATCTACGGCGATTACGTGAGCGGCAACCTCTGGGCCCTGCGCTACGACGAGGCTACCCGGCAGGCCACCAACACGGCGCTGACCCGGCTCATCGGCTCGCTGTCGTCGTTTGGAGAGGATGAGGCGGGCGAACTGTATCTGCTCAACCACCAGTCAGGCCGGATTCAGCAGCTGGAACTTAAGTGAGACGGTAAACCCTGGTGGAGCACAAGTCGTTAATCCCGCAAACCAAACCGCAAGCGGTATGACGGACAACGAGAAAAAGGAGATTTACGCCGAATTTGACGAACTGGTCAACATGTCGGCGTCGCAGCTGAAGAAGTGGCTGCAAAGCGAAGAGTCCTCCAACGTAGGGATGGACAGCGGTGACGGCGAGTCGGTGGGCCATAAGTCCGGCGAACACATCATCGAGATTCTGGACAGAAAAAAGGCCGACCTCAGCGACGACGATTACGCGCACATGCGCAAAGTGGTCGGCTATATCAAACGCCACCGGGCGCAGCGGCCGAAGGAAGTGGCGGGCAGCAACTGGGCTTATTCCCTCAAAAACTGGGGTCACGACCCGGAGAAGTAGCTTTTCGGCGGGCCGTGTTCGCACGGCCTGCTTTTTCAATTCGTTTTGTAAAAAATGTACCCAAAAACCGTAAAAACCCGTTTCTTTGCTGTATGAGGCCACTTTTTATTACCTCCCTCAATTCGGGCAGCAACGGAAACTGTTATTACATAGGCAACGAGCAGGACGCCGTTCTGGTCGATGCGGGAATTTCCTGCCGCGAAACCGAGCGGCGCATGGAGCGGCTGGGCCTGACGATGCGGAAGGTCCGGGCCATTTTTATTTCCCACGAACACAGCGACCATATCCGGGGCGTTTCGCGCCTGGCCGGGAAGTACCACCTGCCGGTCTACATCACCCCGCTGACCCACCAGCAGACGCGCTGGCCGGAGCCCAGTTTTCCCATCCGTCCGCTGCGGGCCTACGAGCCTGTTCCCGTGGGCGAGCTGAGCGTGACGGCCTTCCCCAAACGGCACGACGCCTGCGACCCGCACAGCTTCGTGGTCGCCTACCACTCGACCAAAGTGGGCGTTTTTACCGACATCGGCCATCCCTGCCAGCACGTCATCGACCATTTCAGCCAGTGCCATGCCGCTTTTCTGGAAGCCAATTACGACGAGGAAATGCTGGACCGGGGCCGTTATCCGTATTTTCTGAAACAGCGCATCCGGGGCGGCGACGGACACCTGTCCAACGGGCAGGCGCTGGCGCTTTTTCAGCAGCACCGGCCGCCCTACATGAGCCACGTGCTGCTTTCGCACCTTTCCAAAGACAACAACTGTCCGCAGCGGGCGCTCGACCTGTTCCGGCCGCATAGCGAAGGCACCGAAGTGGTAGTAGCCTCGCGGTTTGAGGAGTCGGCCGTGTACCGGGTAGGAGCCTGAGGCCGGGGCGTGGAACCTGCGCATTGGCCTTGAACACCGGTTCTGGCACCGGAAAAATGTATTCCCTGAAAGAACAAAAGCGTTGAGTGAGTCTTTAGCGGGCTTATCCATCAAATCCTTTTCTGAAAATGATTACTCTTCGCCGAACCACCGCCGCTGACCCCGATTTTCACTCGCTGGTGGCCGAACTGGACATTGTCCTGCGCGAAATTTACGGCGGCAAGCAGGACCAGTACGATGCCCTGAACAAAGGGCTGGATAATGCCTGTGTCGTGGTTGCCCTGCAGGACGGTGTCCCGGCAGGCTGCGGCTGTTTCAAGCGGATTAACCGGCCCGACGCCGTCGAAATCAAGCGGATGTACGTCCGGTCCGCCGTCCGCCGAACGGGGATTGCCCAGGCCCTCCTGACAGAACTGGAACAGTGGGCGCAGGACCTTGGCTACCCGGCAACCGTTCTGCAAACCGGCAACAAACAGCCCGAAGCGATTGAACTCTACCGCAAAACCGGCTATCGGACCATCTCACCGTACGGCTCCTACGCCGACGACCCGGATAGCGTGTGCATGGAAAAGGCGCTCAGCCGCGGGTAATCCGAAAGACAACCGGGCCGGATGGCTCCGGCCCGGTTTGAACGTTTATTGACTTAGGTTCGTGTCCGCAAAATGAACCATCGCCTGTTGCAGAAAGGCCGCGTACGCGGGGTTCGGTTCGCCCCCAAAACGGGTGTAACGCGGGTCGTCCAGGTACAGTTGGGCGAGACCTTTGTAAGCGGCGGCCATGTCCTTGCCGGCACAGACCGCTTCGCCCCAGAAGCCCCGGATGTTGGCGTAATGCCGGGCGATCTGCTCCTGCACCGCCGGACTGGCCGGGTCCTGGCCGACGAGGGACAACAGCTTCGTGGCGATGTCCTGCGCATCGGTTTTCAGTTGCTCGAAACCTGTTTTCCCGAGCTGGCGGAGGTTGGTTTCACTGGCGGCCACCTCGTTTTCTCCGTATCTGGCGACGGCTTCCGCGCGGTAGGCTTCCGTTTGTTCTTTCGAAAAGCCCGCGTATAGTTCTTCGTTGGTTAACATGTCTCTTTCTCCTTTTACTGTGGAAATGGTTTTGTCAATCGTCGTCAGCAGGGTGGTCAGACGTTCCTGTCGCTGCTGAAGGCCTTTTTTATGGCTCTCCAGGGCGTGTAGCAGATCAAAATCCGGGTCCTTCAGCAGCGCCAGAATCTCGTTGAGGGAGAAATCCAGTTCTCTGTAAAAAAGAATCTGCTGAAGGCGCAGCAATTCATCTTTCCCGTACAGCCGGTACCTGGCCTCGGTCCGGACGGAGGGTTTGAGCAGGCCCAGCCGGTCGTAGTGGTGCAGCGTGCGCACACTGACCCCCGCCAGCTTTGCCAGCGCTTTGACGGAATACGGTTTCATTTTGACACTGATTCGATTGACGGATCAAAGGTAGGCTATGACGTAAGGGGAGAGTCAAGCGAAATTTTGACTTTTTTTGAAAGGGTTCTCAAGCCAAAAATCGATTGGAATAAAGCAGGGAGCGTTGACAACCCTTCGGGCCGCCGGGGAGTCTATCACAAAAACTACGTCTGCTGATGAGATACCGATTTTTCACCGTTCTGCTGATCGCCCTATCGCTCACCGCCTGCAATGGCTTTCTGACGCCCGATGACAAGTATACGACCAGCGTGGCCAAAGCCCGCCGATGGTTGGTAGGGGAGTGGAAACTGACGAAAGTCTCCGCGATGATGCCCAATCCGCCCGTTCCCAACGTGCGGCTGGTGGCTTCGGAGGAAGCGATTATTGTCTTTAAAGACGGAAAAGAGATTGACCGCGTCGGGTACGAACTAAGCCGGAAAGACGATTATCTGGAGCTAAAAACCAGTGCGGAGCCTAAAGCCGACAACTGGTACGTTCGTAATTCGACGGCGAAGGTCGCCCGGAATCGCCTGTTTCTGGATACCGGCATGGCTTTCGACGCGCCGGGGTACGAATTTGAGCGCATCGAATAACGGAACAGAAGCCATTCCCTCGCTTAATTAAAAAAATTGATTCAAATCCAGTTCCAGCACCTCGGCATACGAAGTTGGCTGGGTCAATCCGCCGTCTCCCTGACGGTAGCGGAACCATTGTGCCGTCCGGTAATTGTAAACGAAGCCTTCCCGGATGCCGTACCAATCGGCATCAATAAGCCGGATGACCTTTTGCAAATCTTCCCGAAGGCCGTTGGTGTGACAGATTTCAATAATGACCGGCGTCTGCTCCGTCTGGTTGTTGTATAACGATAAATCCGGCACAAGGCTCGCTTTGCTCTCGTCGAGCATTGTACCGGGAAGCGGTTCGAGCCGGATGCGGTTTTGCTGGTAGTACATCGGAGCCAGACCACCGGTCAGCCTGGCAATGACGCGCTGGTGCTCTCGGGGCGCCCAGACACCCTGACCTTCAGCGGCAAAAAAGGGGTCGGAGACAGGCGGTTGGTACATGGAACGATCAGCAGAGGAAGAACAAGATAAAGCCGAACTTCTGGTTTCGCAAACCGGCGGCGTGGAAAACGGCATTAGGCTTTCGCCCGCCGCTTTGTTACTTTTGTTCTTCCGATCGTTCAACAAACCCCCTTTTTGTAAATGTCATCCCGGCTTGCCAACTTTTTAGCCGCTCTCGGTCTTGTTTTCATTTTCCTTATTGCCGGTACCAATGCCCGCGCGCAGACCGTACCGTCGTTTCTGAAGGCGAACCCGGCCTGGGTAGATTCGGTGTTCAATAAACTGACGCCGGATGAGCGCATCGCGCAGTTGATTATGATCGCGGGGTATTCCAACCGCACCCGCCAGTACGAAGATTCGCTGATGAACGTCGTGCGGCAATACAAAGTGGGCGGACTGGTCTTTTTTCAGGGCGGACCCATCCGGCAGGCCCGGCTGGTCAACCGCCTGCAAACCGTCGCCAGCGTGCCGCTCCTGATTGCGGTGGACGGCGAGTGGGGGCTGGCCATGCGTCTCGACAGCACGGTTCGTTTTCCGTACCAGATGACCCTCGGCGCCATCCAGCAGCGCGATGATTTAATTTACAAAATGGGGGCCGCCATGGCCCGGCACTGCCGCCGGATGGGCATTCACGTCAATTTTGCTCCCGTTGCCGACGTCAACAACAACCCGAACAACCCGGTCATCAACTTCCGCTCGTTCGGCGAAGACAAAGAATCCGTGGCCCGCAAGGCGCTGGCCTACATGCGCGGCATGCAGAACAACGGCCTGCTGACGTCGATCAAACACTTCCCCGGCCACGGCGACACGGGCACAGACTCCCATTACGACCTCCCGCAGATTACGCACGACCGCCAGCGTATTGACAATCTCGAACTGTATCCGTTCCGGCAACTGATTGAGGCCGGAGCCGCCGGAGTAATGGTGGCTCACCTGAACATTCCGGCGCTGGACACGACCAAAAACCTGCCCACGACGCTCTCCCGCCGGGTGGTCACCGACCTGCTCAAAAACGAACTAGGCTTCGGCGGCCTGGTTTTCTCGGACGCCATGAATATGAAGGGCGTTACGAAATACTACCCCTCGGGCATCGCCGACCGCATGGGTCTGGAAGCCGGTATGGACGTGCTGGAATTTACTGAAGACGTCGCCAAAGCCATTGCCGAGGTGAAAGCCGCCATCGCCGCCGGCCGGATCACGCAGGCCGAGATCGACGCCCGCTGCCGCAAGGTGCTCGCCGCCAAAGCCTGGGCCGGTCTCGACCGCTACAAACCCGTGGACCTGATGAACCTCGTGCAGGACCTCAACGACCCGGAATCGAACCTGATCAACCGCCTGCTGACTGAGGAGTCGCTGACAATCCTGAAAAATGGGCAGAACGTGCTGCCGCTGTTCAAGCTCGACACCATGCGGATCGCCAGCGTCTCGCTCGACGCCCCGCAGACCACGGCTTTCCAGACGATGCTCGGCAACTA
This sequence comes from Tellurirhabdus rosea, assembly GCF_026278345.1. Classification (NCBI taxonomy): domain Bacteria; kingdom Pseudomonadati; phylum Bacteroidota; class Cytophagia; order Cytophagales; family Spirosomataceae; genus Larkinella; species Larkinella roseola. Next base: position 1,852,805 of record NZ_CP111085.1, on the reverse strand, counting down.
CACCACGATCGATCATTTCAACCTGACGGCCACCACGCCCGATACCACGGTGCAGCGGGTGATGAACGATCTCAAAAAGTACAACCTGCTGCTGGTGGGCGTTCACCTGAACAACATCCGCCCGCGAACCTACGGCATCACGCCCCAGACGGCCGCCCAGCTCAAAACGCTGGCCGAAACCGGCAAGGCCGTCGTGACCGTGTTTGGCAACCCGTATTCCCTCGGTAAGCTCGAAGGGCTCGACAAGGCCCGCGCGCTGGTGATGGCCTACCAGCTCACGCCGTTTGCGGAAGAATTGTCGGCGCAGTTGATTTTTGGGGCCATTCCGGCCAAAGGCAAGCTGCCGGTAACGGTCAACGAAACCTACAAACTGAACGACGGCATTCTGACGGCTCCGCTCGCCCGGCTCAAATACACCATTCCGGAGGAAGTGGGCGTCGATTCGCGCTTCCTGACCGTTAAAGTCGATTCGATGATGCAGAGCGCCATCCGGCTCAAGGCGTTTCCGGGCGGCGTGGTGCAGATGGCGAAAGACGGCAAGGTGATTTTCCGGAAAGCCTACGGCACCCATACCTACGAAGGCATGACGCCGACCAAACTGACGGACCTTTTCGACATGGCGTCGGTGACCAAAATCTCGACCTCGACGCTGGCCCTGATGCGGCTGGTCGATGCCGGGAAGTTTAACGTGGACAAAACGATGGCCGAATACGTGCCCGAATACCGGAAATCGAACAAGGCCAATCTCGTCTGGCGCAACGTGCTGACCCACCAGGCCGGGCTGAAAGCCTGGATTCCGTTCTGGCGCGACGCTCTCAATCCGGACGGAACCTGGAAGGACAAGACCTTCAGCGACGAGAAGCGCGGACCTTACACGGTGGAGGTGACCGATAACCTGTTTCTGCACCGGAGATACCGGAAAACGATTTTTGAGCAGATTAAAGAGTCGCCGGTGAGCGAGAAAAAGGACTACGTGTATAGCGACCTGTCGTTCTATCTGTACCCCCAGATCGTGAAGCGGCGGACCGGCCAGGAGTTCGAAGAATACCTGAAAAAGAACGTGTACGAGCCGATGGGCGCCACGACGCTGACCTTCAACCCACGCCGTTTCTTCAACCTGACCCGGATTGTCGAGACGGAGTACGATTCGCTGTTCCGCAAAACGCTGATTCACGGGCGGGTTCACGACGAAGGCGCGGCCATGCTGGGCGGACTGTCGGGCCATGCGGGCCTGTTCGGGACGGCCAACGACCTGATGAAGCTGATGCAGATGTATCTCCAGAAAGGCTACTATGGCGGAACGCAGTACATTCAGCCGGCGACGCTGGAGGAATTTACGCGCTACCAGTTTCCGGAGCGGGGCAGCCGCCGGGGTCTGGGCTTCGACAAGCCGACGTTCAAGTTCTCGGGGAATGCGGCCCGGTCGGCCAGCGCCCGGAGTTTCGGCCACTCGGGCTTTACGGGCACCTTCACCTGGGCGGACCCGGACTACGGCATCAACTACGTCATCCTGACGAACCGCGTTTATCCGACCCGCAACAACAATAAAGTCAGTGAATTAAACATTCGTACCAATGTCAACGAAGTGCTCTATGAGGCCCTGCGGCGCGGCACTTCGCCTTTCCTGCGCGAAATTCTGAACTAATGGAGCCAATCATCCGCTACCAGGGTGAACTGTATCAGGGCCTCCGGGCGCTGATGCTGGCGCTGGGATCGTCGGTCAACAAAGTCTGGATTGCGGGCGGACTGGGCTGGCTGCTGCTCGTGTGTGGCTGGGCGCTCTGGTCCCTGCGTTTGCCGGGAAAAGAGCGGGCCGTGCGCTGGTGGCTGCCGCTCCTGCTGCTCGGAATTGTCGTTATCCGGCTGCCGCTGCTGGGGGTGGACGAACAGAATACCGACGAAAGCCAGTGGGTCGCCAGTGCGGGAACGCTCATTGCCGACCCGCGCTTCTGGATTTCCGTCGATGGCACTACCAGCGGCCCGCTGAACGTGTATCCGCTGACGCTTCCCTGGTTTTTCGGACTGAGTATCGACTTCGCCACTATTCGCCTGGTCGGCCTGCTAGCGTTTGCGGCGGCGGTTGGGCTGCTCTACCGCGCCTTTGCCAACCTGGCCGGTTCGCGGCGGGCGCGGATCGCCGTGCTACCGTTTGCCGTGGCCATCGCCTTTATGCAGCAGGGCGACGGACCGGCCTACAATAGCGAACATTTTCCCAGTCTGCTTTTTGCGACGATTCTCTGGCTGCGGAGTACCGTTTTCTGGCGGCCCGAGCCGGTCTGGAAGACGGTACTGACGGGTTTTCTGCTGGGCTGTATTCCCTACACCAAACTGCAGGCCGTTCCGCTGGCGCTGGTGCTGACGGGCGGTATCTTTCTGCAACTGCTGCTGACGACGCCTCCCGAAAGACGCTGGCGCCTGCTGCTGGCCCTGACGGTCGGCGGGCTGCTGCCGAGTGGTCTGCTGGGAATTTACCTCTGGCAGACCAGCAATTTTGAGTTTTTCTATAAATCCTTCCTGCTGGCGAATCTGGGTTATGCGCAGAAAGGCAGTTTTGGAAATGGGGTACAAAACTGGTCGGAGAAGCTCACGGTGCTGGTGCCCGTGATTTTTGCCGCTTTCGGCTCCACCAAAGCGTTCTTTTTTGCCCTGCCCGCAATGGTGCTGGCGGCGTTAGGGCTGGTGCTGGTCAATCCGTCATGGCGGCGAAAGAGGACCGGAGGCACCTCCGACGAGGGCATCAACCCCCTGACGCCCCGGGTGCTGCTGGTATTCTCTATTCTCTGGCTGCTGACGGCGCTGTATTCTGTGCTCCAGCCCGGCAACGGCTTTTATCACTACCAGATCCTGAGTTACATTCCGGCCTTCTGGCTCGCCGGGCTGGTGATTATGCTGGGACTGGATGCGGTCCGGACGGGGTGGAGAATGCCTCTGGCGGCAGGCTGGCTGCTGCTGCTGGCGGTCGGGCCGGGACTTATTCTGGGAAGTCGGCGCAACAGCGGAATCCGGCAATTGATTGAAGGCGTACGGCTGAAAGACAGCGGCCTGACGGCGGCGGTTGCGCAGTATACCGTTCCGAATGACAAAATGGTGGTCTGGGGCTGGCAGAATAAATACCACGTCTGGACCGGCTTGCTGATGGGTTCGCGGTTCATCCCGCTCTACTATCCGGTGGTGGAAAGCGAACTGCAGCCGTATTTCATGAAGCTCCACCAGCAGGACATTGTCCGCAACCGACCGGCGATCATCGTCGATGCGACGGCAAGCCATCCCGGTTATCATTCGTTTCAGCCGGAGTGGTATCCGTTCATGCGCAAGCTGCTCGCGGCGGAGTACCGGCACGTCGGAACGCTGGGTGGCAGTCGGCTGTTCGTCCGGAAAGACCGGGTTGCTCCTTCACGCTGAAGCCTGTTGTTCATGCCCCGCCACCTTCAAAAAACCCTTCCGGCTTTTCTGGTGCTGGCACTGGCCTACGCCACCGCGGCCCGGCTGGTGCCGTGGCTTCCAGGCTACCACGCCCTGTATTTCACCCCCGGAGGCTATACCGAACTGCTCCGCCGGCAGGCCGCCCAGCGCGAAGTCAACCTGACCGGAGCCGAGCGCATTGCCCAGTTCCGGCAGCTTTTGCCTTTCTGGTACGGCACCCGTTATGGTTTTCACGGGCAGACAGCCGTGCCGGGGGAGGGGCGGATTGCCTGCGGCTATTTCGTCACCACCGTCGTGCAGCACCTCGGCTATGCCTGCGAACGGACGAAACTGGCCCGCCTGCCGTCCGAAACCATGATTCAGGCGCTGGTGAAGCCCAAAACCATCCGGCGCTACAGCGGTTTGTCCTTTCCCGAATTTCTTGAAAAAATGAAACGGCAGGAGCCGGGACTCTACCTTGTCGGGCTGGATACGCATACCGGCTTTCTGCTCCACCAGCGGGGCGAACTCCGGTTTGTCCACGCCAGCGGGCGCTTTCCCTACTGCGTCGTGAACGAACCGGCCGCCGAGTCGGTCGTGCTGCGGGAGTCGCGGTATCGGGTGACGGGCCGGTTGCTGGCCGCCGACTGATTAGCGGAGATACGGTTTCAGCAGGTCATACACCCGGTGGACGGGCAGGCCCATGATCGTGTAGAACGAGCCCTCGATCCGTTCGATGCCCACCATCCCGATCCATTCCTGCACGCCGTAGGCCCCCGCTTTGTCGAACGGGCGGTAATGGTCAATGTAGTAGGCGATCATGTTTTCGGTCAGGTCCCGGAACACCACCGTGGCGACGTCGGTCAGGGTAACCGGACCTTCCGACGAGAGCAGACACACGCCCGTCATGACCTGGTGCGCCCGGCCCGATAGCTGCCGGAGCATGCGCGCGGCCTCGTCGGCGTCGGCGGGTTTGTTGAGAATGTCGTTGTCGACCACCACAATCGTATCGGCGCAGAGAATCAGCTGGTCGGCCAGATCCGGGCGAAACTGTTCGGCTTTGTGGTGGGCGAGGTAAGCCGCCACTTCGGCCACCGGCAGGTCGGCCGGAAACAGCTCGTCGGTTGGCCGCACGTCGACGCGGAAATCAAAACCGGCTTCGCGCAGCAACTGCTGTCGGCGGGGTGAATTCGAAGCCAGCACCAGGGGGCGGGATAACTGCATAATTTTTGTAAATTACCTGTTCTGAACTAGTTTAAAGAGTAAAGTTTAGGGTTGATTACCGTCTCGGCCGGGTTGTTGTAGTTAACCCTGAACGCGAAACCAAACCAAAAGTAGACGATTATCCTGTGAGTACCGCCGATATTATCATTCGCCCGGCCGTAACCGCCGATAGCGAAGCCCTGTGCCGCCTGGCCCGTCAGACCATGTGGGAAGCGTTTGGGCCGCCCCACAACCGGGCGGAGGACGTTCTGGCTTATCTGGACGAAGCCCTGACGCCCGACCTGACCCGGGAAGAACTGGCCGATCCGAAAGCCCGGTTTCTGGTTGCCGAAACGGCGGCGGGCGAACTGGTGGGCTATGCCAAACTGCGCCGCCAGCGGCCGCCCCGCCAGCTCCGCGGGCAACAAGCCATTGAAATTCAGCGTTTATATGTAGCCCACAATCAGGTGGGGACGGGCCTCGGCCGCCGACTCATGGATGCCTGCCGGGAGCTGGCACGGGCAGAAGGGTTTCAGGTGTTCTGGCTGGGCGTGTGGGAGCGCAACGAACGGGCGATTGCGTTCTATAAAAAGATGGGTTTCAGCCGGATTGGCTGGCATTACTTTCAGTTTGGTTCGGAACGTCAGCGCGATTACTGGATGAGCAACAATTTACTGGAAACGTGAGTACAATCAGGACGGAGCTTCAGTGTGTCTTCCGGCCGGCGTTTGCCTGCGGCTGGCTGACTCTGCTTTGCCTGTTCTGTAGCACCGAACCCGTTCGGGGTCAGACGCCCCTGCGCGGTGATTCGGCCTCGCACCGGCTGGCCGACAGTGTGCTCATCAACCGGGACAGCGTTTTTTATCTTCAGTTAAAGCAGCGGATGTACAAGCGCAAAGTGACCCGCGCCATGTACGACCTGCTGTTCCGCGATGTGTACAACAGCCGCGTCCGATCGGGCGAAGTCAGCGCCATCGAGGCCAATCCGTTTCAGGAACACGAAGGAAAGATAATCGGCGATATTTTCATCCGCCGGTTGGAAGTGTTCGGGCAGACCGTCTACGATACCACGCGGTATTCGGCCAACTGGGTGGAAAAGGTCGGCAACCGGCTGCACCGGGATACGCGCGAAGGCGTTATCCGCCGCTCCTTTCTGCTGTTCCGGAAAGGCGATGCGGTCAACCCGAACCAGTTGCGGGACAACGAACGTCTGCTGCGGAATTCCAACATCTTCCACGACGCCCGCATCATCTTGGTGCCGCGTCCGGGCAGCACCAGTTTTGTCGATGTGTACGTCATCACCCAGGACGTGTGGTCGCTGCTGCCGGGCGGCTCGGTCGGGGCGCTCAACCGCTGGGATTTTTCGCTGGAACAGCGGAATTTCCAGGGCTTCGGTCACACGTTTTCCAACGCCATCGCCTACCGCGGCGACGACCCGATCCAGCGGCTGAACTACCGGGGCCGTTATTTTATTCCGTACATCGGCCGAAATCTGATCAGCGCCCAGGCCGACGCGATTTACGAGCGCGACTGGCGTCAGCTCGGCGTTCGGGTGTACCGGCCTTTTCTGACCCCCGACACGCGGGTGGCGGGGGCGCTGGAGTTTACCCACACCCAGCTGCCCCGCAACCGGATTTTCCTCAACGACGGCACCGACAGCGTCCGGCTTTTTCCGCTGTATTACAACTATAGCGACGTCTGGCTCGGGTACGCCTTTCGTCCCCTGACCGGGTTTCTGGACCCCGAGGACCGGACGCGGCTCGTGGTCGCCGGCCGGATTTCCAATTACACCTTTCTGCGGCGGCCGGAGGTGACTTCTGACACAAACCAACTCTACCAGAACAGCCGGACGGTGCTGCTGAGCGTCGGGCTCTCGCAGCGGCGCTACACCCGCGACGTGCTGATTTACGGCTTCGGGCGCACCGAGGACGTGCCGTACGGCAGCCAGTTTTCCATCATGGGCGGCGTTGATTATGCCGAACTGGGCAAACGGATGTACATGGGCGTGAAGTACTCGAAAGGCGGCTACATCCGGAAGGTCGGCTATCTGTACGGCCTGTTCAATGTGGGCGGTTTTCTGAAATCCGACCGGGGCGTGCAGCAGGGCGTTTTTGCGCTGGAAACCAACTATTTCAGTCCGCTGCGGACCACGAGCTGGGGCAACTGGCGGCACTTCGTCAACATCCGGTACACGCACGGCCTCAACCGGTTCGACAACGAATTTGTGACGCTTTCGGGCCGCGACCGCTTTGGCCTGACCAACGACGCCCTGCGCGGCACCAAGTTTCTGCTGACCAACTTCGAGAACGTGCTGTTTTCGAAACTGGACGTGCTCGGCTTTCGGGTGGCCATCATCACGTTTGCCAATTTTGGCCTCATTACCTACAACCGAAGTCTCTGGAAAGCCCCGCTCTATCAAAGTTACGGCTTCGGGTTCCGCTTCCGGAACGAAAACCTCACCTTCAACAGTTTTCAGATCAGACTGGCCTGGTATCCCAACATTCCGGCCAATCCGAGCCCGCTGCGCTTTGCCTTTGATGCCGTACCCACCCTGCGGCTGCGGGATTTCGACGTATCGGCGCCCGAAATTATTTCGTACCGCTAAAAACTTTTTTCATTTAGATGTTGTTACAATAAATGTACCGACACTATATTTGCAAGACAATTAGCTAACTGGATGTCGGACGGAAATTGGGGAATTAATGCAGGATGCATAGATTCGACAAACGAACGAAACAAGGTCTCTCATGTCAATTGAAGCGGACATCAAACAAACTTCCTCCTTCCGGACGCCTTACCACCGGCTGACGGTCAACCTGATGTTTACCAACAACTGGTTGTGTAACCGCCAGATGCAGGTCCTCAAGCCATTCGGACTGACGTTGCAGCAGTACAACGTCCTCAGGATTCTGCGCGGCCAGCACCCGAAGCCGGTCAAGGTGGCGGACATCACGGAGCGGATGCTCGACAAAATGTCGAACGCTTCGCGGCTGGTGGATAAACTTTTGGCGAAGGATCTGGTCCAACGCACCGAATGCCCCAGCGACCGGCGCGCCGTGGACGTGCTGATTACAGACAAGGGCCTTGATCTGCTCAAAAAGCTGGACAAGGTCATCAACGAACAGGAAGCGGAAATCCAGCGGCTGACGGAAGAAGAGGCCAGCCTGATAAGTCGGCTGCTCGACAAACTGCGCGGCTCAGAGTAAGCAAGAAAGAGTACTTTAATTAACTAATACAACCTAAGACGATGAAAGTTAATCAACTTTTCGCTGGCCTGATGGCCGCTGTACTGCTGGCTTCAGCCCCGGTTATGGCTGAAAACCCCGGTAAAAAAGTTGCCAAAACCACGGCTAAAGCAACAACCTACACCGTGGACGCCACCCAGAGCGTTCTGAACTGGAACGGAAAGAAAGTAACCGGCGAACACTACGGAACGGTGAACATCAGCAAGGGCAACCTGATCGCGGACGGCGGCAAACTGACCGGCGGTACCGTCGAAATCGACCTGCGTACCATCACGTCCACGGACCTGAAGGACAACAAGGAGTACCACGACAAGCTGATCGGACACCTGAAGAACGACGATTTCTTCGGTGTGGACAAGTACCCGACCGCTACCTTCAAAATCACGAAAGTGACTCCGAAAGGCGGTAACCAGTACGACATTGTCGGCGACCTGACCATTAAGGGCAAAACGGCCCCGGCTACGTTCCCGGCCACGGTGACGACCAGCGGCAACACGATCACGGCCAACGGAAAAGCTACCATCGACCGCACGAAGTACGACATCCGTTACGGCTCGAAGTCGTTCTTCTCGAATATCGGCGACAAAGCCATCAACGACGATTTCACGGTGGACATGAAAGTGGTCGCGAAGAAGTAATTCGTCCGTACGTCCCTGTAACTTGAAGCCCCGGCCTGCCAGGTCGGGGCTTTTTGTGCTCATTAAATTGTGTAAACGGAGAGTTACCTGTGTTCATTTTCAGTAACTTGGTTCATCCTTCACCCTTTAACTTTTACCCATATGGCTGTTGTTACGCTTCAGGAACAGGATTTTCAGGACGCCGCCCGGCGGCTGCGCTGTGATGTGCCCGCCATCCGGGCCGTTGCCGAGGTGGAAAGCAGTGGAAGCGGCTTTCTGGCCGACGGTCGCCCGCGCATTCTCTTCGAAGGCCACATTTTCAGCCGTTATACCAAGGGCATTTATAACGCCAACTATCCGGACATCAGCTATCCCAAATGGGACGTCTCCAAATACGCCAAAGGCCCCAATGCCGAAGCCCGCGGGCAGGGCGAGTGGGCGCGGCTGATCAAGGCAAAAATGCTGAACGAGCGGGCGGCCCTGTTTTCGGCCAGTTACGGCATGTTTCAGATCATGGGCTTCAACCACTCCCTTTGCGGCTACACCAGCGTGGATACGTTCGTGGAGGACATGGGCGAAAGCGCCCGGAATCATTTGCTGGCCTTCTGCGAGTACATTGTCCATGTCCGGCTCGACGACGAACTCCGGAATCATTACTGGAAAGAATTCGCCAAACGCTACAACGGGCCGATGTATCAGAAAAACAGGTATGACGAAAAGCTGGCGCTGGCCTACGCCCGTCACGTGGCGGCCCTGAAACCCAAGGCACCCACCCCGACGCTGGTAGCCAAAAAATAACGGCGTCCGGCGGAGTCAGGCGTCAAAGAACTTCGGGAAGTCGGCCAGAAATTCGGTCGTGCCGCTTTCCGGATCGATGCGGCAGCAGTAGTGAATCATTCCATTGGTGACCAGCAGGTAAGGGGCCCGGTGAACGTGGTTGTACCGCGCCGCCTGGTCGAAGACCTGCTGGGTCAGCGGGATGTGCGGCGCTTTGCATTCGACCAGCAGAAACGGCCTGCCCTCCCGGTCGAAGGCCATCACATCCGTCCGTTTCTGCAGGCTGTTGAGCGTCAGTCCGCCCTCCGCCCGGAGCAGGGGTTTGGGATACCCATACTGCGAAATCAGGAGATGAACCACGTGCTGACGAACCCATTCCTCCGGCGTAATGCGCACGTACTTCTTCCGCAATACATCAAAGATGTAGGCTTTCCCCTCAATCTGCTTAATTTTGTGCTCAAATTCCGGTAAGTTCAGCGACACCATACGCCAAAATTAAAAGAGAATGACCGAATGACTGATTGACCGAAGGATTAAATCTGCTTTCGGCTTTCCCATCAGTCATTCGGTCATTCAGCCATTCAGTCATTGACACAATGAAAACCAAAGAAGAGATCGTCCAAAACTGGCTCCCGCGCTATACGGGAACTCCCATCGAGCAGTTCGGGGAGTATATACTGCTGACGAATTTTATCAATTATGTAGAAATGTTCGCCCAGCAGTTCAACGTGGAAATCTACGGAATGGGGCGGGCCATGCAGACGGCTACGGCCGACAACATCACCATCATCAACTTCGGGATGGGCAGCGCCATGGCGGCCACGGTGATGGACCTGCTGACGGCCATCCAGCCCAAAGCGGTGCTGTTTCTGGGCAAATGCGGCGGCCTCAAAAAGACCCAGATCGGCGATCTGGTCCTGCCGATTGCGGCCATCCGCGGCGACGGAACGAGCAACGACTACATGCGGCCCGAAATTCCGGCCCTGCCGTCGTTCCGCCTGCAGCGCGCCGTGTCGTCCATGATCAAAAAACACGAACTGGATTACTGGACCGGTACCGTCTATACGACCAATCGCCGCATCTGGGAACACGACGAGGAGTTTAAAGAATACCTGCGCGAAATCCGGGCGATGGCCATCGATATGGAAACGGCCACGGTCTTTACCGTCGGTTTTGCCAATTCCATCCCGCACGGGGCGCTGCTGCTCGTTTCCGACAACCCGCTCGTTCCGGAAGGGGTGAAGACGGAAGAAAGCGACAAACGGGTCACGTCCATGTTTGTGGAAAAGCACCTGCTCATCGGCATCGATTCCCTGCGCGAACTGGCGACGTCGGGCGAATCGGTGAAGCACCTGCGCTTCGAATAACCCAGGTGCTCCAGCAATTCATCAATACAACGGGCTGACCGGCTTTTGCCAGCAGGTGTAGAAGCCGCTGGCGCAGTTGGTCGGCAACAGGTCGGCCAGGCGGCAATCCAGGCGTTGCAGGGGATACAGGCGGTTGGCCAGCAGCGAGTACGGGAAAACGCGGTCGATGAAATTAGCCTTCGCGAACGTTACGGGCCGGAAGCCATGCTTCTTCAAGAGCGCCTCCAGCGAAGTCCGGCTGAAAAACTGAATATGCGTCAGGTCCGGGTTGGAGCTCTGGCTGGTGGCGTTGGCGTAACCCAGCGACCGTTTGACGGTCACCAGCCAGTCGCCGTAGCCTTTCTTGTTGATCCACTGCATAGGCTTGGTCATCAGCACTTCCCGCGGTCCGTGGCCGTTCGGAACAGTGACGATCAGCCGCCCGCCCGGTTTCAGCAGCCGGTAGGCCGTTTCGACGAGGCTGCCCGGTACGTCGAGGTGTTCGAGGACTTCGCTGCAGACCAGCACGTCGAATTCTCCGGCGGTCGGCAGCGATTCAGCGTCCATTTGTTCAAAGCGGACATTCGGGAAGGCGTTGCGCTTCCGGGCTTCGGCGATGGATTCGGGGTCGATGTCGACGCCCAGGACCGAATACCCGAAACCGCCCAGCACCCGGGCAATGTTCCCGTTGCCGCAGCCGATGTCCATGATGGTCACATCGGGCTTTTGCAGACTTTGGACCTGTTTGACGATAAAATCCAGCCGTTTGAAATCTTCGGCATGCTGGTATTCGGTCAGCGCCTGGTATACTTCCCGGGGCTCGGCACCGGCACTCAAGACCGGCTGTAGCTTCGTGTCCATTCCGTTCAGAACTCTCGTTTTAGACAAACCAAAACGGGTTCTGGTCTGTCCGGCAAATTTTGCCAGTGAATAATCAGATCACAACCAGGAAAGAGAAATGACTTTCTCTTTCCTGGTTGTTTTGTCTGATAATGGCAAAAGTAGTGCCAGTTTACGGCTGGCCTGAACGGCGAAAATGAAAACTCTTCCGGGTTAGTACACTTCCATCTCCGGCTCCACCTCACGGGCCCAGGCATGGATGCCGCCCTGCAGGTTCTTGAGGTTGGTAAAGCCGTGTTCGGTCTGGAGGTAATCGACCACGTACTGGCTCCGGATGCCGTGGTGGCAGTAGACGACCACCGGCCGGTCGGCGGGGATGCGCTTGATGTTGTTGGCGATGATGTTGACCGGAATCAGCACGGCCCCTTCGAGGTGGCAGATGTTGTATTCGGGCCGTTCGCGCACGTCGAGGAGGAAAATTTCTTCGCCCTGGCTCAGCCGGTCAGCCAGTTCTTTCGGCGTGATCTTGCGCTGGGCGGCGGCCGCGGCACCGACTTTGATTCCTTCTTCCCAGCCCCGGCGGGCGGCGGCATCGGCATCGGCCCGCCGACGGACTTTGATCTTCTGAAAACTCATCGCCAGCAGATCGACCATCAGCAGCGAATCCGACAGCGGGTGGCCGATGCCGGTAATTAGCTTGATGGCTTCGTTAGCCTGGTACGTCCCGATCACGCCCGGCAGCACGCCCAGCACGCCCGTGTCGGCGCAGTTGGGAATCTCCATCTGGTTCGGGTGTTCGGGAAACAGGCAGCGGTAGGTGGGTCCGCGCCGGACGGCATTCTGTGACTCTGCGTCCGGGGTTACGGAATTGGGGGCAATGCCCACTGTCAGGGCATCGGCAGAGAGCGGGGCGTTCAGCACGGCAACCTGGCCTTCGAAGCGGTGGATAGCGCCGTAGATGAACGGTTTTCCGAGGAGCACGCAGGCGTCGTTAACCAGATAACGCACCGCAAAATTATCCGTACAGTCGATCACCAGATCGTATTCATCAATGAGCGTCCGGGCGTTGGAGCGGTCCAGCGCGTGGGCGTAGATTTTCAGCCGGATTTCGGGATTCAGTTTCCGGAGGTGATTGGCGGCCATGACGGCTTTGGGCTGCCCGACCTGCTCGGTCGTGTACAGGACCTGCCGCTGCAGGTTGCTGATGTCCACCGTGTCCGGATCAATAATGCCCAGCGTCCCTACCCCCGCCGCTGCCAGATACAGCAGAACCGGACAGCCCAGCCCCCCCGCGCCGACGACCAGCACCCGGGCCTGTTTCAGTTTCAGTTGTCCTTCGGTTCCAATTTCCGGCAGATTCAGATGCTTCTGGTACCGGGCAGTTTCAGCGGGCAGTAACATAAGTATTGGTTGTTGTCTTGATTTCCTTTCTCACAAATGGCCGAGCGCTCTTCTCGTACAGTTTACAACGAAAGTTCGACTTCATTTGCATCCCGTTTTCAAAATTTATTTAATGAGTTAGTTTACATATTGAGAAAAGTGGTAAACTTCAATGATTTTGATAAAATCATCCTGTAAACCCCGTTTAACCATGAAAAAACCACTCTACCTTTTGCTGGTAACCTGCCTGTTTTCGCTGAGCAGCTTCCAGTTGCACGCCCCCGGCACGCTGGCCCAGATGCTGGCCGACTGGCAGCGGGCAAAGGACTACACCAAGGAGTACCTCGACGCCATGCCGGAGGACGGTTACGGCTACAAACCGACACCCGAAGTTCGCAGTTTCGCCGAGCAGATGCTTCACCTGGCCAACGCCAACTTCAACTTCTCCGCCGCCGCCAGCGGAAAGGCTAACCCGTACCAGGGCAAGAATCTGGAAAAGATGGACGAAATGAAAACGAAGGCGGGCCTGACCAAAGTAGTGATGGAGAGCTACGATTTCGCCATGGACGCCCTGAAAGGCATGAACGACAGCCAGATGGGCGAAAGCGTCAAGATTTTTGGCCGCGACATGACCAAAGAACTGGCCTTCGCCAAAGCCTTCGAACACCAGACGCACCACCGCGGCCAGGCAACCGTCTACATCCGCATGCGAGGCGTCAAGCCACCGAATGAGAAGCTTTTTTAGGAAGGTTGAATGATTGAATTTTGAATGATTGATTAGCTCCGCTAAGCAGCCACTGCGGCGGACCGCCTATCAATCATTCAAAATTCAATCATTCAAAATTCCTTCCGAGTGCATTTCCACGATCGCCCAGTCGAAGGGGAGCCATTGGTTGGTGGCTTCGTCGAAGACTTCGGTCGCGGCTTCGCAGGCGAATAGTTTATAGTCAAATTTGGGGTATCGGTGAATCAGGTAGCCGGGGTAATAGTAGGCTTTCTGCTGCTGGCGGGCGTACTCGATCTTCTGGAGCATCAGGTATTTTCCGAGACTGAATTTCCGGTAATCCGGGTCGTAGAAGTTCATAATGCCCGCAATGCTGTCGTAGCCGCAGTCGAAGATGCCCCCGGCAATGAGTCGGGTTCCGTCGCGGACCTCCACCAGTTGCGTATCGAAGGTCGTGTACCGGTCGCCGTCGTAAAGCCAGGACTCGACGGAAAGCGGGGCGTCAAAATTGACCGAAGCCCGGTAGCGCGCGTACAACTCCTCCATCTCGTCGGTAAGCACAAAAGGCTGGACCCGGACCGAAAAACGGCTGTTGGCCTTCAGGACCTGCTGCTGTTTTTTTCCGTAGACAACATCTGCCAGCACAATCCGGAGCCAGTGTACGGAATAAAACGCCTCGTCGAAGCAGACAATCCGGCACGTAAATATATTCTGGTGCATTCGGAAATAGCCGTAACTCAGGTATAAGTCAAGTTGGCTGCCTCGCATGGGAAGAGATATAAGCTACTTTTTAGGGACTAACTTACAAAGAAAAGTGGCCGATGCCAAAGCACCGGCCACCGGAAAGCAGGGGGAAGGCGTCTTTATTTAACCGCAATTTTCAACTCATCCAGCTGCGCCTGGGCGATGGTGGAAGGCGAGTCGATCATCACGTCGCGGCCCGAGTTATTTTTCGGGAATGCGATGAAGTCACGGATCGAATCGGCCCCGCCGAAGATCGAGCACAGCCGGTCGAAGCCGAACGCAATGCCGCCATGCGGGGGCGCGCCGAACTCGAAAGCGTCGAGCAGGAAGCCGAACTGCGCTTTGGCCTCCTCCGGCGTAAAGCCCAGCTTGCCAAACATCATCGACTGAAGTTCCTTCTGGAAGATCCGGATGGAGCCGCCGCCGACTTCCGTGCCGTTGATGACCATGTCGTAGGCGTTGGCGCGCACCGAACCCGGGTCCGTTTCCAGCAGCGGAATGTCCTCCGGTTTGGGCGACGTGAACGGGTGGTGCATCGCAAACCACCGGCCCGTTTCGGGCTTGCCGTCTTCCTCGCCCCATTCGAGCAGCGGGAAGTCGAGGACCCACAGGGCGCTGAACTTATTCGGGTCGCGCAGGCCGAGGCGGGTGCCCATTTCCAGACGCAGTTCGTTCAGCTGCTTGCGGGCCTTCGCGGTTTCGCCCGCCATGATGAGCAGCAGGTCGCCCGGTTCGCAGGGTTCGCCGCTGGTGTTGAACTGAGCCACCCAGCCTTTCAGGTCTTCTTCCGAATAGAACTTGTCGACCGACGATTTGAGCGTGCCGTCCGGGTTGTAACGAACGTACACCAGCCCCTTCGCGCCGATCTGCGGGCGTTTGACCCATTCGGTCAGTTCGTCGAGCTGCTTGCGGGTATACCCGGCGCAGCCTTTGGCGTTGATGCCCACGACGAGTTCCGCCGCGTCGAAGACCGGGAAGGCCTTGCCGGACGTCAGGTCCACCGTGTCGAAGGCACCCTTCAGTTCCACAAACGGCATTCCGAAGCGGGTGTCGGGTTTGTCGGAGCCGTAAAACTGCATGGCGTCGGCGTAGGTCATCCGCGGCACCTCGGGCAGGTCGATGCCTTTCACATTTTTGAACAGGTGCCGGATCAGCCCTTCGAACATCTGAAGAATGTCTTCCTGCTCGATGAACGACATTTCGCAGTCGATCTGGGTGAACTCCGGCTGCCGGTCGGCGCGCAGGTCTTCGTCCCGGAAGCACTTCACAATCTGGTAGTACCGGTCGAAGCCCGACACCATCAGCAGCTGCTTGAAGGTCTGCGGCGACTGCGGCAGGGCGTAAAACTCACCTGGGTTCATACGGCTCGGCACCACAAAATCGCGGGCCCCTTCGGGCGTGGATTTGATGAGCACCGGCGTTTCGACTTCGATAAAGTCCTGTCCGTCCATGTAAATCCGCGTCTGCTGGGCCATGCGGTGCCGCAGTTCGAGGTTCCGGCGGACGCTGCCCCGGCGCAGGTCGAGGTAGCGGTATTTCATGCGGAGGTCGTCGCCTCCGTCGGTTTCGTCTTCAATCAGGAACGGCGGCAGTTTGGCGGGGTTCAGGACCTCCAGGCCCGTCAGCCGGATCTCGATATCGCCTGTCGGCAGGTTCGGGTTTTTGGCAACCCGTTCGATGACCTCGCCGGTCGCTTTTACGACAAATTCACGACCCAGGGTGCGGGCCGTCTGAAGCAGTTCGGGGGCGGTTTTGCTTTCGTCCAGAATGAGTTGTGTCAGGCCATAGCGGTCGCGGAGGTCGATCCAGATCATACCGCCTTTGTCGCGAATGCGCTGCACCCAGCCGCAAAGCGTAACTTCGGTGCCGGTGTGTTCCATGCGGAGTTCACCGCAGGTATGGGTTCGTAGCATAAGGAGCTTTCGTTAATACAAAGGAAAGTGGCGCAAAAGTAACGATTTCAGCTTTATGTAACGCGGAGTGATACTCCGCGCCGCCGAAGGTTGACGAAATACCCGGTAGAATTCTGGATTACGCGGTTCTGCACCCGTAACGCGGAGTATCACTCCGCGCAACCTAAGCTTAAAAGAAATACCTGGTAAATTATTAGAACCATCGGTTCTACGCGGAGTACCACTCCGCGTTACAGTGGGCGGCAAACCGCTGAAACGCCTGCCGATAAACGGCATGGCAGGCCGGGTCCGGCTCAAAGGTTCGTCCGAAACCAACCAGTCGGCTCGCCTCCTGCAGCGTGGGTACCAGGCCGGTCGCTTTCATGCCCAGCAGAATCGCCCCGGTGGAGCCGCTTTCGTTGCTGTCGTTGAGCCGGACCGGTACGCCCGAAATATCGGCCAGCATCTGCACCCAGAGGTCCGAATTGGCAAAGCCGCCGTTGGCGTGGATGATTCGGGTGGGGCCGGTTCGTCGGGCCAGCAGGTTTTCAATCGTTAACAGATTAAAAAGCACCCCTTCCAGCGCCGCCCGGATGAAATGCGCCTGCGTGTGGTGCCAGGCCACATTCAGGTACGCGCCCCGGGCGTGGGCATTCCAGAGCGGCGCCCGTTCGCCCTGCAGGTACGGCAGAAACAGCAGGCCGTCCGAACCGGCCGGGACGGAAGCGGCCTGCTTCAGAGTTTCCTCCGTGTCTTGTAAAGTCAGGTTTTCGGTCAACCATTGAAGGACATTCCCGCCGTTGTTGGTCGGGCCTCCCACGATGTAGCGTGGATGGTCGGCATCGTCGTCCAGAATGTAGCAGAAAAGGCGCTGCTCCGGGTCGGCCATCGGTTTATCGACCGTTCGGCGGATGGCGCCGCTGGTCCCGATGGTCAGCGTGGTCACGCCCGGTTCGATCGCGGCGGCCCCCAGATTGGCCAGACAGCCGTCCGAAGCCCCCGCCACCAGCCGTACCCCTGCCGGAAAGCCAGGAAGTTCGCCCACCCGACCGTCGTATTCCACCGTAAACGTCGTCGGGACGGGTTCGGAGAGCTGATCGGGGCGAATTCCGGCGCGGTCGAGCGCCGGGGCGTACCAGCGTTTGCGGCGCGTGTCGAACAGGCCGGTAGCGCCCGCCATCGAAAAATCGATCTGGTAGCGGCCCGTCAGGCTGTGCCAGATATACTCTTTCAGCGAAATCCAGCGGTCCGTGCGGGCCGGGATGCGGCGGGGATTGTCGGCAAACCACAACAATTTGCTGAACGGCGTCATCGGATGAAGCGGAATCGTGGTCTGCCGGTACAGTTTGGACACGAAATCGGGCGAGTCTTTTTTCAGCCGATCGACCTGCTTCTCGGCCCGGTTGTCCGACCAGAGAATGGCGTTCGTCAGGGGCTTGCCCGCCGCATCCACCGCCAGCAGGCTGTGCATGGCCGTACTGAACGTCATCACGTCGGGGCGCAGGCCCTTCGCGGCGAGCTGCTCACAAACCGACCGAAGCACTTGGTAGAACGCCGCCCGAACGGCCACGGGTGACTGTTCGCTGCAGCCGGGTTTGGGCTGAAGGGTATCGACCGACTCCGAGTCGTGGGCCACCACGGTGCCGTCGGGGGTCATGGCCAGAATTTTTACGTTGGTCGTGCCGAGGTCGGCGCCGAGAAAACAATTCATGAACGGTGTAACAGGTTAGCGTAATGTGCCGGGCCCGCTGAGTGCTTCTGCGTTCGGCGGCCCGACGCCCCGGACGCGTTTTGCTGGCGGAAAAACTGTATCTTCGGAAGATAAACCCAATTCAGCCCGCCGCGCCGGATGATTTTCTTCCAGTATAAACCGCTTGCCGTTTACTTCCTACTCTTTGCCGCCATTCTGGCCGGCTGCTCGTCCTCAAATTCCGCCAGCGAACCCTCAGGTCTGTCCGGTTCCGAACTGGCCAGAACGCACTGCGGAAACTGCCACCAGTTGCCGTCGCCTTCGCTGCTGCCGAAAAAATCGTGGGCCGAAGGCGTGCTGCCGGTGATGGGCCTGCGGCTGGGCTTTCGGTCCGACACGCTGGATTTGTATAAACAGGAAGCGGAGTTCCGGGATTATCAGGAAGGCGTCAAACTGGGCGTGTATCCGGCCGGGCCCGTTCTGCACCGCGACGACTGGCTGAAACTGGTCCGCTATTACCTCGAAAACGCGCCCGACGAATTACCCGCCCAGACCCGGAAAATACCCGTTACGGATGATCTGACCCTTTTTCAGCCGAGAGCCCTGCCGGGCGTGGAGCCATTAGTGACGGCTTTCGGCTTTGACTCCGTGCAGCAAACGATGCTGGTCGGGACGCGGTCGGGAAAGGTGAGCGTCTTCAACCGGCAGTTTCAGAAAACGGATTCGTCCCGGCAGACGAGCGCCGTGGCGGGGCTTTACCCACGGCCAAATGCCCCGCTTCAGGTGCTGACGATGGGCAAGATGGACCCGAACGACGACTCCACCGGCACGCTCGGGCCGCTGACGGGTCTTCACCGACCGGTGCATGCGGCCTATGCCGACCTGAACCGGGACGGCCGCGAAGATATGGTAATCAGCCAGTTCGGCTACCGGACTGGCCTGCTGACCTGGCACGAAGCCACGGCGAACGGCTTTCGGCAACATGTGCTGGACGGCAATCCGGGCGCACGAATCACCCACATCCGCGACGTGAACCAGGACGGCTGGCCCGATGTGGTGGCGCTGCTGGCGCAGGGCGATGAGCAAGTGGTGGTTTTTGTCAATCAGAAGAACGGCACCTTTGCCCGCCGGACGCTGCTGCGTTTTCCGTCCGTATATGGGTCCAGTTACCTCGAACTGGCCGATATGGACGGCGATGGTGACGAAGACCTGGTGTACACCAACGGCGACAATGCGGACTATTCCCACACGCTGAAACCCTACCATGGCGTCCGGATTTTTCTGAACGACGGCCAGTTTCGGTTCCGTCCGGGCTGGTTTTATCCGCTTCATGGCGCGACCCAGGCGCTGGCCCGCGACTTTGACGGCGACGGCGACGTGGATGTGGCGGCCATTGCCTATTTTCCGGATTTTGGCCGGAAGCCGGGCGAAAGCTTCGTGTTTCTGGAGAACGCCGGGAAGCTGCGTTTCCGGCCCCGTACTTTTTCTGCCGCCGACCGGGGCCGCTGGCTGACGATGGCGGCGGCCGATGTGGACCGGGATGGCGATACCGACCTGCTGCTGGGTTCCTTTTTCATGTCCGTGACGCCCACGCCGCCCGACCGCATCGAGCAGTGGCGGCGCTTGCCGGGTGCCTGGCTGCTGGAAAACCGGTCCCGGTGAGGGAAAACGGAAAAGACTCTACGCTCGAATCTTTGCTTTTCCGGCCAACTGTTTGCCGGTTCAAACGGTTTGCGGTATACATTATAGAAAAATCAGCCAACGCCAATCGCTTCGATGATTCATCCGGATACTTACGTGAAGGACACGCCCAAAGGACTGGGCCTCTTTGCCAAACGCCCGTTCCGCCGGGGCGAAATTTTGTGGATAATCGATGAGGTGGACGCCCGGATTCCGCTGGCTGAGTACGAAGCCCTGTCGGATTTCCAGCGCAATAAAATCAATATCTACTGCTACCTCGACTACCTGAACCGCGTAATTGTGCCCTGGGATGAAGGTAAGTACGTCAACCACTCCTGCGAACCCAATTCGACGGGACTGCTGGAGTTTGATAACCTGAGTATCGCCCTGCGGGACATTGCCCAGGACGAGGAGATTGTCGAAGATTATTATTGTTACTACGGTCATTTCGAGACGTTTACCTGCCGGTGTGGCTCGTCGAACTGCCGGAACCTGATTGCGCAGGAAGCCTCGTTCGACCCCGGCCTGCGGATTCCACTGGAGGAAATCGCACCCCTCATCCTGAGTTTGCCGCAGCCGCTGCTGGCCGTGGTGTCGGTCGAAAACCGCGCGTTGTTCGAGCGCCTCGATGCGTTTCGGCAGCCGGTGGAGGTACATCTTAATGGAAAATTAAAAACATAAATTTTCCGCTCTGCCAATTAGTTTGTAGATTTGTAAGTTCTACCGTAACTAATTGGCAGTATGCTTTTTAAGATAAATGGAGTTTGGTTGTTGATCGTTCTGGAAATTGTATCTCTTGTAGCTGATTACCTCATTAAAAAAGCTTCTCTACAAAACGGCCTTTCGGGCTGGAAGCCGCTGGCCGCGGGAGCGGTCGTCTACGGGGCCACGGCCATCGGCTGGTTTCTGATGATGCGTTCCTACAAACTGGTGACGGTCAGCGTCATGCACTCTTTCGGCGTCATGGCCCTGAGCCTGCTGATGGGTCTGTTCATCTTCCGGGAAACCATTACCCCCCGCGAATGGACAGGTGTGGCGCTCGGCCTGGTGGCGCTCTACCTGCTGATGCCGACCGATTCCTAAGGCCGGTATTGGTTCGCTTTGACGTTTTCGGCCGCCAGCCGCACGGTCTCCTCCACGCGCTTCTGCCGGGTTTCGGGCCGCCGGGCGCTTGCAATCCAGTAATAAATGCCTTTTTTGACCGACTTGCTGAACGCCTCGAAATACTGCCGGGCGGTCGGGTTGGCAGCCAGCGCTTCGGCCAGATCGGCGGGCATGATCAGTTCTTCAATGGCGTCCAGCGACGTCCACGAGCCGTTTTCCTTCGCAATGTCGATGCACCGCTGGCCCGCTGGGGTCATGAGCCCGTCGGCAATAAGCCGTTCGATACGCGTTTTGTTGAGCTTCGACCAGACGCTTTTGGGCTTGCGGGGCGTGAACGCCTGTTTGTAACGGTTGTCGTCGAGCTTGTTGGGCTTGCTGTCGATCCAGCCGAAACAAAGGGCTTCCTCCACAGCCTCCTCGTACGAAACGCGGGCTTTGCCGCTGCCTTTTTTATAGCTGACGAGCCAGATGCCGGGCGACGACGCATGGTTGGCGGCCAGCCAGTCGCGCCATTCCTGCCGGTTGTAAGCGGTAAAAACGTCCAGGGTATCAAAAAATCCGGCCATCGGCAAAAGAGGTTAGTTGTTGGTTTTCCAGAGCTTCTGTCCTTTCAGGACGTTATCGATCATCTTCACGATTCGCTCCACGCGCGTTTCGTCTTTTTTGGCCGAATAAATCCAGTCGACGTAGACCTTCTGTTCGCCTTTGGGAAGCCGCTGAAAATGGTCGTAGGCGGGCGGCTCGGCCTGCAGACAGTCGATGAGTTCCTGCGGAATCTCGTCGGGTGTATCGTCTTTAAACAGAACTACCCGGACCAGATCGCCTTCTTTCTTCCCGATGCGCTTCCGGATTTCGGCTTTAACGGGCAGAAACAGTTTCCCGTTGCCCATCGGCATCAGCCGGTACTGTTTCAGTTCGTAGCCGTCGATGCTGCCCCGGACTTTCACCCAGCCGAACCACGCTTTCCGGTCGGGCAGGATTTCCGGGATTTCGGCGTATGTCCAGCCGCCTTTACCGGGGAATTTGTGGAGCCGGTAGTCCTGATCGACAAGAGGTTCTTCCATAAGATTTTCCAGGGTAAAGGTCAGA
The DNA here is from genome assembly GCF_026278345.1 of Tellurirhabdus rosea. Lineage (NCBI taxonomy): Bacteria > Pseudomonadati > Bacteroidota > Cytophagia > Cytophagales > Spirosomataceae > Larkinella > Larkinella roseola. The sequence continues at coordinate 1,831,072 of NZ_CP111085.1, read as the reverse complement.
TCGGTTCCGGCAAATTATTCTATATTTCCGTTTATTTCCAAAATTCAACGCCGCATGCTTGCCACCGCTCCCTATCCTCCGGTTTACGCCAAAAAGCTGGGCCTGTTCCGCAATCCGGCCGTTCGGGACGAATTACGGCGTCTGGACCCGGAGAAGGACTACCAGCGCATGGTTCAGTTGCTGGTCGGTTACGAATTTTCCTTCGACATCACGCGGGCGCTCGAACTGGCCCTGTTTCATACCTACGCGAGTCCGCGCATTTCGGGCCTGCTCGCCCGCACGGGCGAATTCGAGCGCCGCGGACAGCAGCGTTACGACGATACGAGTATGCTGATTTCGTGGTTCATGCAGGAAGGGCTGGACAGCGAACCCGGCCGCCGCGCCATCGAGCAAATGAACCGCATCCACGGCCATTACCGGATTGCCAACGACGATTACCTGCTGGTCCTTTCGACGTTCGTGTTTTACCCAATTGACTGGATAGCCCGGTACGGCTGGCGCAAACTGACCGCCGCCGAAGAGCGGGCCCTGTTTCTGTTCTGGATGGAAGTAGGCCGCCGGATGCACATTCAGCATATTCCCGCCACGGTGGACGAACTCCGGGCCTTCACGGATACTTACGAAGCGAACCATTTCCGGTACACCGAAAGCAACCGCCGCATCGCCGATGCCACCGTCCGCATTGTCGAGAACTGGTTTCCGGCCCCGCTGCGTCCGCTGGTGCAGCCATCGTTTGCGGCCCTCATTAGTCCCAAACTGCGGGAAGCGTTCGGTTACCAAACGCCGCCCGGCTGGTTTAAGGGCATGCTCCAGGCTGCTTTCTGGCTCCGCAAATGGCCCCTGCGCTACCTCACCTTCGAGTCCTACCCGGCGCTCATCGCAAACCGCCACTACCGCTCCTACCGCAAAGGCATCCCGGAAATCGAAGAACTGGGACCCCCCCAAAAAGTTAAGAGTTAAAAATTAAAAGTTAAAAGTAAGGCTCCGCCAGGTCAGGACACCCGATTAAGCGGAGCCTTACTTTTAACTTTTAATTTTTAACTCTTAACTGTAGTTTCTTACCTTGTTTGCCCATCGCCCACCACGACCCATTTTTCGGTGACCAGTTTTTCGAGGGCGAAGGGGCCGCGGGCGTGGAGCTTCTGGGTCGAAATGCCGATTTCGGCGCCCAGGCCGAAGCAGCCGCCGTCGGTAAAGCGGGTGGAGGCGTTGGCGTAAACGGCCGCGGCGTCCACTTCGGTCAGGAAACGGTCGATCACGGACGGGTTCTGCGAAATAATGGCTTCCGAGTGCCGCGACGAATACTGCTGAATGTGCGCCAGCGCCTCGTCGGGGCCGGAAACGACCCGAACGGCGCATTTATAATCCAGAAATTCGCGGCCAAAATCTTCCGGCTGGGCCCGTTGCAGCAGGGGATACCCCGCTTCGTGCAGGATCGAAAAGGCCGTTTCGTCGGCAAAGACTTCCACGTTCCACTTCGTAAAATCGTCTTTGAGCATCGGCAGAAAGGCCGGAGCCACGGCGGCATCCACCAGCACGCAGTCGAGGGCGTTGCAGACCGAAGGCCGCGATACTTTGGCGTTGACTACAATGTTCCGGGCTTTCAGCAGGTCGGCCGAGGCTTCCACGTACGTATGGCAGACGCCCGCGCCGGTCTCGATGGTCGGCACGAGCGAGTTTTTCCGGACAAACTGAATGAGCCCTTCGGAGCCACGGGGAATGATGATATCGACGTAGCGGGTCGCCGTCAGCAGTTCGTTTACCACCGCGCGGTCAGGCGGCAGCAGCGTAACCGCCGCTTCTGGAACGCCCGCTTCGCCCAGCGCCCGGTGAATGAGGCTCACCAGCGCCGTGTTGGAGTAGTGTGCCTCCTTGCCGCCTTTCAGCACGCAGGCATTGCCCGACCGCAGGCAGAGGGCCGCCACATCGAGCGTCACGTTGGGTCGGGATTCGTAGATAACACCCACCACGCCCAGCGGAACGGCAATTTTCCGGAGTTGCAGTCCCTGTTCAATCGTCCGCTGAAGCAGCACCTCGCCGGTCGGGTCGGGCAGGGCGGCCACGTCGCGTAGGCTGTCGGCGAGCGCCCGGATGCGGCTTTCGTTCAGCAGCAGTCGGTCTTTTTTCGGGTCGCCGTCCGGCATGGCGTCGAGGTCTTTTCGGTTTTCGGCCAGAATCAGCGCTACGTGGTCGTTCACCAGATCGGCCAGGCGGAGCAGCAGATCGGCTTTTTTCTGATCCGACAGCCGCCGGACCGCTGCCGAGGCGGTCTGGGTTTGCTGCAGGAGGGGCATTATGGAGATTGTCGTCGTCATCGAGGTTTAGAAGGAACGCTTTACAGTTTCAGGAAGGACCGCTTACAGCAGCACAATGTCGTTGGCGTGGGCCACTTCCACGTTGGGCAGGCCGCGCTGCTGGTCGATGCCGTCCGAGGACAGACGGGCCCGGGCCACGGCCACCGCCCGGCCTTTCTCGTCGCAGATTTCGACCACTTCGCCCGTAGCAAACTCGCCTTCCACGGCCCGGACGCCCACGGCGAGCAGACTGCTCCGGCGTTCGAGAGCGGCCACGGCCCCGGCATCGATGCGGAGCCGACCGGCCGTCAGGCTGCCGCTGCCGAGCCACCGCTGCCGGGCGGGAAGTCGCCGGGCCGAAAGCGCGCTTTCCTGCGGCGGAAAAGTGGTGCCGGTTTGTCCGTCGAGCGCCCGGATAATACCGTCGGGCTGGTTGAGTCCGAAAATGGTCGTGCGGATACCCATGCGGGTAGCCAGTTTGGCAAAGGTCAGTTTGGAGGCCATGCCACCGAGTCCGAGCGCCGATTTTTCGGTCCGAACGAGGCCAAAAACCGCCTCATCGACCTGCGGAATAGTCGGAATGATTTGTCCAGACGCGTCGAGCAGCCCGCCGACGGAGGTGCACAACATGAGGTGCGTGGCTCCGAAGCCGACGGCGATGAGTGTAGCCAGTTCGTCGTTATCCGAAAACTTCAGTTCGCGGTCGCTGACCACGTCGTTTTCGTTCGCAATCGGAATAATGCCGTTTTTCCACAGTTCCTGCACTGTTTCCTGTAGTTGCAGAAACTGCGTCCGGTTGGCAAAATGCCGCCGTTCGCAGAGTGCCTGGGCCACCGGAATGTTGTATTGGGAAAAGTATTTCGAATAAATATTGAGCAGCAGCAGATTACCGACGGCGGCGGCGGCCTTGCGCTGGGCGAGTTCGCCCCGGTAGCCCTGGATAAGCCCCCGGCCCGCGCCCACCGCCCCCGACGACACCAGAATCACCTGATACCGGGTATGCAACTGCGCCACCTGCCGGGCAATGTCGGCCATGGCGGTTTCGTTGAGCGAACCGTCCGAATGGGTAATGGAGGCCGTACCGAATTTAATGACAATCATCCTGAACTTGGATTACACAGATTAATGGATTTACCGCGATGGAGCGCAGAACGGCAAGTCCCGCGCTTTTCAGGAAGATGAAGCGTAGCGGCCACAAAAGTACGGCGATTTATTTTAATTGAGTGAATGAGTGATTGAGTGAATGAGTGATTGAGTGAATGAATGATTGGGTGAATGAGTGATTGGGTGAAGTAACGAGTTGCGGCAACGCCACCCAATATCTTGCAATCAGTCATTCAGTCATTCAACCATTCAATCATTCATTTCACTCCGCGTGATTCCGGAAGAGGTGTTCGAGGACGGGCTCGGAGAAGCGGGCTTTTTTCTGGATCACCCGTTTCAGGATCTTCATGTATTCGGTGCGGGGAATTTCGAGGGCGCCGAAACGCCGGACGTTGTCGTTGATGAACTGGGTATCGAGCAATTCGAAGTGCTGTCTGCGGAGAATTTCGATGAGGTAATGAAAGGCAACTTTGGAAGCGTTGGGGGCCAGATAGAACATGGATTCGCCGAAAAAAGCCGCTCCGAGCGCCACGCCGTACAGCCCGCCAACTAAACGTCCATCTATATACGTCTCGACGCTGTGTGCAAGCCCAAGCTGGTGAAGTTCAACATAAGCCTCGATGATTTCGTCTGAAATCCAGGTGCTGTCGCCGCTGTAGCGGGGTTCGGCACAGTAGCGCATCACCTGTTCAAAGTTGGCATTCAGCCTAATTTCAAATGTTCCTTTGTTCAGGATGGGGCGAAGCGAACGGGAAGGGCGATAGGTCTCCAGCGGAATCACCGCGCGGGGGTCCGGCGAGTACCAGTACAGGGTACCGTCGGAATCGGCCATCGGGAATATACCGTTGATGTAGCCGTAGATGAGGTCATCGGCAGACAGGCGATTCATGAAGTGGGGAAGGTTTTGTAACAAATATGGCGATTCAGGTTGAGATAAACAATTATTTTCCGGTCTAAAAGCCGCCCCAAAACGAGCGTTAAGCGGCTTTTAGACCGGAACCTGAGCAGCGCTGTAACCGGCTGGTTAATTTCACCAGCCCGGATTCTGCTTCAGAGCCGGATTGGCCTGCGTTTCCTTGAACGGAATCGGCAGCCAGTAGTTACGGTCGGCGAAGCGGCGCTCCTGTACCGTCGTAACCTCGTGCTTCAGCGTTCCGTCCGGATTTTTGGTGACGATGATGCCGCGGGCGGGCTGGCTTTCGGTCTGTCCGGCGATCTGCCATCGGCGCACGTCGTAATAACGATGTTCTTCAAAGGCCAGTTCTACCTGCCGTTCGCGGCGGATGGCCTCCCGCATCTGGGCCTGCGACAGTCCGGCCGGAAGGGTCGGCATGCTGACCCGCGCCCGAATCTGGTTGACCGCGTCGTAAACCGTCGCGTCGGGTCCGGAGGCTTCATTGCGGGCCTCGGCATAGTTGAGCAGCACTTCGCCCAGCCGGAAATGAATCCAGTGCGTGGTGCTGCCGTTGCTGAAGTCTTTCAGTTGTTTGCGCTCGTTCATGAACTTACGCAGGTAATACCCCGTGATGCTGGTGTTCCATTCTTCCGGCCCGTCCTGCGAATCCTTGCCGCCGGGCACAAAGGTTTCGACCGCCCGATCTTTGTATTTCGCGCCGTTGTACAGAATGGTGGCGTAGAAACGGGGGTCGCGGTTCAGGTAAGGATTCTGCGGATTATAGCCCGAAGTCGGGTCGGTGATGTTCTTGCCGGTACTGGTCTGGTAGGCATCCACCAGATTTTGCAGCGGCATGTTTCCGCCCCAGCCGCCGTAGCCGTTCGGACCGTTCGACAGTTCGAGATGCACCCAGCCGTCGCCCACGGCGACCCGCGCCCGTTCGAAAATCACCTCCGCATTGTGCGGCGTCAGGAACAACTCCTGATAGTTGGGATAAAGCTGGTATTGCCCCAAATCCAGAACGGCTTTGGCGGCATCGGCGGCCTGCTGCCATTTGGCGGCGTCGCGGGACGGGCTGTAAAGCGGGCTGGCGGCGTAGAGCAGCATCCGGGCTTTCAGGGCCAGGGCCGCGCCGCGGGTCGCCCGCCCGACGTCGGCGCCTTCGTAGGCGAGCGGCAGCAGCGCCGCGGCTTCGTCGGCTTCCTTGACCACAAAGGCGGTGCCTTCGGCCAGCGGTGCCCGGCGGACCTGCGTAAAGTCGTCGTTTAGCCCGAACGTCTTCGTAATCAGCGGGACTTCGCCGTAGTTCCGGATCAGATCAAAGTATCGAAACGCCCGGATAAACTTCATTTCGCCCATCAGCCGCTTTTTAAGCGCTTCATCCATCGGCACGTCGTCAATGCGCTCGAAAAACAGGTTCACGTCGCGGATGTAGCCGTAATTTTTGGTCCACGAATTGGTGATGCCGAGGTTCGACGGGCCTACTTCGCCCCGGTTGACGAGATGGGTGCCGTAATCGTGCTTGAACATGGCTTCGTCGGAAAGCGAGGCCCACAGCACTTCGTCAAAGCCCCAGCCGATGCTGTTGTATTTCGAATTGACGAAGGGCACCACAAGCTTCGGGTCCGACCAGACGGCCTCATCGGTAAACTGGTCAATCGGCTGTTTCTCAAGAAAATCGTCCTGGCAGCCGGTGAGGGCGAGGAAGAGGAGGAGGGTTGTCTTTTTCATTACTGGTTTATGGTTTAGGGTCTATAGTTTATAGTTTGGCGAAGAGCTTAGGTGTTGATTTACAACCATTAACCCTAAACTATAAACCATAAACCCGTTTGTTCACAATCTCACATTCAGTCCCACATTGAAAATCCGCTGCTGGGGGTAGAACCAGCCGAGGGCGCTGCCCCCTTCCGGGTCGATGGTTTTGAGCCGGTCGAGCGTCAGGAGGTTGAAGCCGCTGGCGTAGAGGCGCAGGCTCTGGATCTTCAGCCGGTCGAGCAGGGAGCGCGGAATCGTGTAGCCGAACTCCACGTTTTTGAGCCGGACAAACGCCGCATTTTTCAGCCAGAACGTGTTCGGATACGCGCCGTTGACGCCGTCGTACATTTTGTCGGCCACCCGCGGGAACGTGCCGTCCGGGTTATCGGGACGCCAGCGGTTGGCGGCATCCTCGGCGAAGAAATTACCCGTCGAGCCGGATTCCAGCAGCAGGTATTGCGACACGCGGGCCTGTCCCTGCACGAGCAGATTAAAGTCGAAGCCCTTGTAGCTCAGCGTGAGCGGGACGCCGTACACAATTTCCGGAATGTTGCTGAAACGCGGCCGGATGCGGTCTTCCGGCGTAATCTGCCCGTCGCCGTTCACGTCTTCGTAGCGCAGATCACCCGGCCCGGCCCCCAGCACGTGCGGGTAAGCGTCCACGGCCGACTGGTCGCGGAAAATGCCGATGGCGTTGTAAAACAGGCCGTTGGTCGTCAGGTCGCGGATGGGTGCCCAGATGGGTTGGCCTTCCTGCCGCTGGTAGTCGGGCAGGCCGGTCGGTTCGTCGAGGTACACGGCTTTGTTGCGGGCAAACGTGAAATTGACCCCGGCCGAGAGATTGATGCCGCCGTAGGTGTGGCTGTGCATCAACTGCAAATCGACGCCCCGGTTGACCACGATGCCAATGTTTTCGTCGGGCAGAATAATGCCCGTGTAGTCCGGCACCGACAGATTGCGTTTGGTCAGGATGTTGTTGCGGCGCGAATGGAAGTAATCGACCGTAAAGTCCAGTTTTCCGCCGAAAAGAGCTCCTTCCACCGCGACATTGGCCGTGCGGGCCACTTCCCAGGTAATGTTCGGATTCGGTACGCCGGTCGGCCGCAGCCCTTTGACCAGTGCCGGATCATCGCCCAGGACGTAATAGTCGTAGCCGTACGCTGCCAGATACTGGAACTGCGGAATGCGGTCGTTGCCCATCAGGCCGTAAGAAGCGCGCAGTTTCAGGTTGTTGACAAACCCCAGTTTTCCTTTGAACCACGGCTCCTCGGACAGGCGCCAGGCGACCGAAGCCGCCGGGAAAAAGCCAAAACGCCGGGCCCGCGGAAAGTTCTGCGAACCGTCGTACCGCGCCTGAAACTCGGCAAAGTAGCGTTCGGAAAAATGGTACTGCACCCGCCCGAAGTAGTTCTGCCGCGCCGATTCAAAGGCCGTTCCAAAGTTGCGCATGCCCGTTTCGTCGCCCGCAAACAACTGGTCGATGCGGTCGCTGAGGAAACCCGTCCGGAAGGCGTCGAAATAATCGCGGCGGTAGGTGCTTTGCTCGTAGGCGACGAATCCGGCGAAGCGGTGCGGACCCAGCGTTCGTTCGTAAGCCAGCCGGGCGTTCAGCGTCAGCAGGGTTTCGTTCCACTGCCGCTGCGACAGCTCGGGCGTGGGCGGCCCGCTCGGAATGGGCTGGTATTGCCGTGTCGTAGCGTCGTACTGGTACACCGTCCAGGGCGTGTCCCATTGCCGGTCGAACCGAAACTGCTTGTCCACGGCCACAAACCCGTCGACCGACAGGCCGGGCACAAAGGGCAGTTGTTCGGCCAGCCGGAGCGTGGCGTTGAGGAAGGTGCGGCGGTCGCGGAGGCGGCCCAGGGCGTCGGTGACCTGTAAAACGGGGTTCCGGCCCTGGTCGGTGCCGGGGCCTGCGAGGCCATTTGGATAATAAGCCGGGAGCGTGGGGTAGGCCCGGAGTGCGTACCGGAAAATGCGCGAAGCACTGTCGCGGGGGGCGTTGCGGTCTTCCTGCCGCCCGTTCAGGTCGAGGCCGATGCGGAGGTTCTTCCCGATGCTGGCGTCCAGATTCGCCCGGACGCTGTACTGGTTGTAGTTGGCCGTACCGTTCCGGTAAAACCCGTCCTGAAACAGATTGCCGACCGAAATGAGGTAGCGAAGCGACTCGGTGCCGCCGCTGACACCCAGCGTATGCCGGTGCTGGGGCGAGACCGGTTTCAGAATCGTGCGCAGCCAGTTCGTGTTCGGATAGCTGATCGGGTCGGAGCCGTTGCGGAATTTTTCGATTTCGTCCGGCGTGTAGACGTACTGCGGGGCTGTGGGGTTCTGATAGTACCGGATTTCGTTCTGAATAGTGGCGAAGGTGGCCGCGTCGGCCATGTCGGGAATGCGGGTCGGGGTGGCCAGTCCCTGATTGAAGCTGTAACTGACGGTCGGTTTGCCCGTTTTGCCCCGTTTGGTGGTGATCAGCACGACGCCGTTGGCCGCCTGCGAGCCGTAGATGGCCGCGGAGGCGTCCTTGAGAATGCTGATGCTTTCGATTTCGGTGGGGTCTATACGGTCAAAACTGCCGAGGCGATTGGCGACCCCGTCGATGACAATGAGCGGCGAGGCGTCCCCGAGCGTGCCGCGTCCCCGGATAAAGAGCTGGGCCGCGTCGTTGCCCGGCTCGCCCGAGCGGTTGACGGCGATCAGGCCGGGCGTGCGGCCGACGAGCGAGTTGGTGACGTTCGGCTGCGGACTCCGGATCAGTTCATTGCCCGACACGTCGGAAACGGCCCCGGTGAGCGTCGAGCGCCGCTGCGCTCCGTAACCGACCACCACCACTTCACTCAGGGCGCGGGTATCTTCCTGCAGTGTCAGCGTGAAGTTCGTCTGCGCCCCAACCGGCACTTCCCGGGTGGTGTAGCCGACAAAGCTGACGGTCAGTGCCCCGTCCGGCGGGGCGGTCAGCTGAAAGTTGCCGCTGGCGTCGGTCTGGGTGCCCCGCGTGGTGCCTTTGACCACGACGGTAACGCCGGGCAGAGCCTCGCCGGTTTCGGTCAGAATACGGCCGTTTATGACGTTGCCGGTGTTCTCGGGGCGGGTGGCGCGTTGGGCCCACAAGACATCAAGCGGAAAAAAGCAGAGCCAGGCGAGCATCAGCACGGCCAGCGGGCGTAGAAATGAAGGCATATAAGGTGTGGATTGGGTGACGAATGCAGGACAGATCAGCGGCGGCCGGGGCGTTGCGGATCGCAGGGAAGGGCCACAGCGACGGCAAAAGAAGCGACGGGAGCGGCAGAAAAAGGCATGGAGGCGCCGACGACCCGGGCGGGGGAGGTGAGCGGTAAGAAAGTTTTCATAACGAAAGGAGAGTGGTATAGTTTTGGTTTTAGCCGGTATACCCGGTGTTCGTATGAAATGTTTTATCCGGCCCCCGAACCATTCGTAAAAAAATCCGTTATAGCTTTTGCGAGACACCAACAATTTCCCTAACATTGTCCGCTTTTTCAGACCGAAATGGGTAAGACGAATCACATACTGACCTTCTACCATACCACGCCATTCCGGTTCAGGGCCGAAAGGTCCCGACGCTGATTGCCTGCCTACGTGGCAAGCCTTTTCGCCCCTATCCTTATTTTATCCAATTCTTTCTTATTTTTTTATCAGCTCCCATCCGGATAAGGTCGTCTCCGGGGAGGAGTGCAGTTTTTAACGACGATGAATCCCGAGGAGAAACAGGACATTTATGTAGTTCAGGTTGCCAACGAAAACCATCTAACGCTGGCCGATACGATTTGTGAGGAGATGGAACAGAGCGCCAAGGCCCGGGGAACCGGCATTGCCAAACGCTCGCCCGTCTATCTGATGGAGAAAATGACAGAGGGGAAGGCCATTATCGCCACCACCAACACGGGCGAATGGGTGGGATTCTGCTACATCGAAACGTGGGAACACGGCAAGTTTGTCGCCAACTCGGGCCTCATCGTCCATCCCGACCACCGCAAGAGCGGCATCGCCACGCGCATCAAGGCCGAGGCGTTCAAGCTCTCGCGGACCAAATACCCCAATGCCAAGATCATCGGTCTGACCACCAGTCTGGCCGTCATGAAAATAAACTCGGAACTGGGTTACGAGCCGGTGACGTTCAGCGAACTGCCCGCCGACGACGCGTTCTGGAAAGGCTGTTCGAGCTGCGTCAACTACGACATCCTGAGCCGGACCAACCGCAAGCACTGCCTTTGCACCGGCATGCTCTACGAGCCCGAAAAAGTGCAGCAGAAACCGGCCGAAAAAGAGCCCGAACCCTGGGACTTCATCAAGGAATCGAAGCTTTACGAACGCTGGATGCGCATCAAACAGCGGATTCTGCTCCGTTTTCAGGATCGCCAGCGGGCGCGGAAAGTGGAGCGGGAACTGGAATCGGTATAGAGCACCCACGGGCTTCGGCCCGCACGTAAAATGCCGCCCCATGGATCCCTTCCGACCCTGCCGTTGGAAGGGATCTTTAGTTTTGTCGGTTACTCACGGAAGAAATACCAAACCCTCTGATGGTAGACAAAAAGGAGAAAAGTGCCGTGACACGGCAACGTGTTTCTGTTGACATTCTGTTAAGCATTACTGCGGTCATTACCAGCGTGTGCGCCCTGGGAATTACGTTTTATCAGGCGTATCTGCAACGGACACAGCAGTATGCATCCGTCATCCCCATCCTGCAAACCTTCAACACGAGTGGAATCGATGACGACAAAACCGGGTACGCCTTCGTGGTCGCCAACAAAGGACTGGGACCAGCCTTTATCGAAGCGGTAACGCTCGATTATGAAGGGAAGTCGTACGACGATATCGACAAGTTACTGCCGCAGCTCAAAGATTCCACCGCATTCGCTAACCATGTCACTACGTCCACCTTGTCGAAGGGTCTGGTCATTCCGCAGGGTGAAAGCATCCGGCTGGTCGAAATTGCCGGGGGCCGGGAGGGAAGCTGGTTAAGAAGAAAAATCGCCGACAGGATGAAGGTGACGATTGTTTACCGGTCGGTATACAAACAGAAGTGGCGTTTCACGAACCAGAGCGAGACGATTGACGACGCGAATGTCGAACTGGAGTAGAATCCTGGTGAGCAGGTAGTTGGATTCAGGGAACTTGGCAGCCCGAGCGGGTTTTTTGCGCTCTTTATTCCCATCGTCTTTGAAATAGAGGTACTTTTGCAGCGCCAATTGCTTCATCAACGCCTTTCAACGCTTATTCGTTTCTTTTACTGCCCGCCTAAACACGGGCTTAGTTACTAATAATAATGTCTAAAAAAGTCGTACTTGCCTTCAGCGGAGGTCTGGATACCTCGTTTTGTGTCAAATATCTTTCCGAAGAACTGGGCCACGAAATTCATTCCGTGCTGGTTGACACGGGTGGGTTCTCCGAAGTGGAGCTGAAAGCCATCGAAGAACGGGCGTATTCGCTGGGCGTGAAATCCCACGCGACGGTCAGCAAAACCGACGATTACTACCAGCACTGCCTCAAATACCTCGTATTCGGGAACGTGCTGAAAAACAATACGTATCCGCTCTGCGTCAGCGCCGAACGGATTTTTCAGGCCATTGCCGTGGCCGAATACGCCAAGAGCATCGGGGCCGACGCCATCGCCCACGGCTCGACGGGGGCCGGCAACGACCAGGTGCGCTTCGACATGGCCTTCCGCATCATCATTCCGGAGGCCGAAATCATCACGCCCATCCGCGACCTGCGGCTTTCGCGCGAGGCCGAAATCGAATTCCTGAAATCCAAAGGCGTGGAGCAGGAGTGGCACAAGGCGGCGTATTCCATCAACAAGGGCCTCTGGGGAACGTCCGTCGGCGGGAAGGAAACCCTGACTTCCCACGGCTACCTGCCCGAAGAAGCCTGGCCGACGCAGGTCACGCAGACCGAGCCGACGCAGATCACGCTGCACTTCGAGGCGGGCGAACTGAAAGGGATTGCCGGGCCGACGATTGGCGAGGAGCGTTTTGACAACCCCGTCGGGGCCATTCAGAAGCTGACCGAACTGGCCGGACCGTACGGCATCGGCCGCGACATTCACGTGGGCGACACCATCATCGGCATCAAAGGCCGCGTGGGCTTCGAGGCCCCGGCCCCGCTGATTATCCTGAAAGCGCACCACACGCTCGAAAAACACGTGCTGACCAAGTGGCAGCTGACCTGGAAAGAACAACTGGCCAACTGGTACGGCACGATGCTGCACGAAGGCCAGTTCCTCGAACCGGCCATGCGCAACCTCGAAACCTTCCTGACCGATACCCAAAGCCAGGTGACGGGCAAAGTCCACGTCCAGCTGGCTCCGTACCGCTTCACGGTGCTGGGCATCGAATCCCCGTTTGACCTGATGTCGGCGAAATTCGGGTCGTATGGCGAGATGAACAACGCCTGGACGGGCGACGACGTGCGCGGCTTCTCGAAGGTGATGTCCAACCAGGTCATGATTTACGAAAAAGTGAAGGAATCGGCGAAATGAGCGTAAACATCGGAATCATCGGCGGAGCGGGCTATACGGGTGGCGAACTGCTCCGCATCCTTGTCAACCATCCGGATGTCGCCATCGCCTTCGTTCACAGCAAGAGCCAGGCGGGCAAACCCGTGTACAGCACCCATACCGACCTGCTGGGCGATACGGACCTGCTGTTTTCGGGCGAAGAAACCAGCGAACTGGTGCAGCAGCCCGGGCTGTCGGCGCTTTTTCTGTGCTCGGGCCACGGCGAGTCGGCGAAATTTCTGGAAACGAACAACGTGCCGGAGTCTGTAAAAATCATCGACCTGAGTACCGATTTCCGCGACGAGTCGAACGGCTTCGTGTACGGCCTGCCGGAGCTTCAGCGCGACCGCATCCGGACGGCGACCCGGATTGCCAATCCCGGCTGCTTTGCCACGAGCATCGAACTGGCCCTGCTGCCGCTGGCCAAAGCGGGCCTGCTGACCGCCGACGTGCACGTGAGCGCCATCACCGGCTCGACCGGCGCGGGACAGGCCCTCAGCCCGACGACCCATTTCACCTGGCGCAACAACAACGTATCGATTTACAAAGCCTTCACGCACCAGCACCTGACCGAAATCCGCCAGAGCCTGACGGCGCTTCAGCCGGGTTTTGACAAGGCGGTGAATTTTGTGCCCTACCGGGGCGATTACACGCGCGGCATCATGGCGAACGTCTACACGGCTTTCGAAGGCAGCCGCGAAGAGGCCAGGGCGCTGTATCAGGACTATTATGCCGGCCACCCGTTCACGCACGTGAGCGACGCGCCGATCGATCTAAAACAGGTGGTCAATACCAACAAATGCCTGATTCACCTCGAAAAGCACGATGGACAGCTGCTGATTACCAGCGCCATCGACAACCTGACGAAGGGTGCCTCGGGGCAGGCTGTGCAGAATCTGAATTTGCTCTTTGGCCTGCCTGAAGACCGGGCGCTGCGCCTGAAAGCGGCGGCGTTTTAAGTAGTCAACTCGGTTCTCGCAGATTTCCGCTGATTTTGCTCGCAGATTTCCGCAGATTTAATTCTGCGAATATCAGCGCTAAAATCGGCGGAAATCTGCGAGAACTTTTTTATGCTATTTTACATAAATCGAAAGCCCTTAGAACGTTTACAATATATCGTTCCGGTTTAAATCTTATTTTTACCGAAAACCTTTATACTTCACTCATGGAAACGTCCACCGCGAAATACCCTTGGCTTAAATTTTATCCCAAAGGCATACCCTACGAAATAAACCCGGATGCTTACCCTTCGCTGGTCGAACTGATGGAGGAAGGTTTCCGGAATTTTTCCGGCAAGGCGGCCTATTCCTGCATGGGCAAAGAGATGACCTACGGGGAACTGGATACGATGACCCGCAACTTTGCCGCTTACCTGCAAAGCGACCTGGGCCTGCAGAAAGGCGACCGCATTGCCATTCAGATGCCGAACCTGCTGCAATACCCCGTCGCCCTGTTTGGCGCGCTGCGGGCGGGCCTGACGGTGGTGAATACCAACCCCCTGTACACGCCCCGTGAAATGCAGCACCAGTTCCGGGATTCGGGGGCAAAGGCGATTGTCATTCTGGCAAATTTTGCGGTCAATCTGGAAAAAGTATTGCCGCAAACGGATATCAAACACATCATCGTCACGCAGATCGGCGATTTGCTGGGCTTTCCCAAAAAGCAGATTGTCAATGCGGTGGTGAAATATGTGAAGAAAATGGTGCCGGCGTATAGCCTGCCGACTGCCGTTTCGTTCGGGGACGCCCTGAACCGGGGCAGCCGTTCGGAATACCGGAAACCCACGTTGTCGGGCCACGATCTGGCTTTCATCCAGTACACCGGCGGCACCACGGGCGTTTCGAAAGGAGCCATGCTGAACCACCGCAACATGATCGCCAACCTGGAGGGCCAGAACGAGTGGATGAAGCCCGGCATGAGCACCGACGGTCAGGACGTGATCGTAGCCGCCCTGCCGCTGTACCACGTGTACGCGCTGACCTGCAACGCTATGGCGGCGCTGAAAACGGGGGCCATGAACCTGCTCATCACCAACCCCCGTGACCTGAACGCCTTCATCGACGATCTGAAAAAATACAAAGTGACCATGTTCACGGGCCTCAACACGCTTTACAACGGCCTGCTGAACCATCCCCGCATCGGCGAAGTGGACTGGAGCCGCCTGAAAATCACATCGGCGGGCGGCATGGCGCTGCAAACGGCCGTGGCCGAACGCTGGAAGGCCATGACGGGCAACGTCCCGGCGGAAGGCTACGGGCTTTCGGAAACCTCGCCGGTTCTGTCGTCGAACCCCGTGGACGGCACGGCCCGGATCGGCACCATCGGCGTTCCCTGGCCGAGTACGGAACTGAAAATTATGCAGGAAGACGGCACCGAAGCGCCGCAGGGAGCCCCGGGCGAAATCTGGGCGCGCGGTCCGCAGGTGTTCACCGGCTACTACAACCGCCCCGACGAAACGGCCAAGGTCATGGAGGGCGAGTGGTTCAAGACGGGCGACGTGGGTGTGATGGACGAGGACGGCTTTTTCCGCATCGTGGACCGCAAGAAAGACATGATTCTGGTGTCGGGCTTCAACGTGTACCCCAACGAAATCGAGGAAGTGCTGGCCAAATGTCCCGGAGTGCTCGAAGTCGCCTGCATCGGGGTGCCGGACGACAAATCGACCGAGGCGGTCAAAGTCTTCATCGTCAAGAAAGACGAAGCTCTGACGGCCGAGTCGGTGAAAGCCTACTGCGCCGAAAATCTGACGAACTACAAGCGGCCCCGGCACATCGAATTCCGGACGGAACTTCCGAAAACCAACGTCGGTAAAATCCTCCGGCGTGCCCTGAAGGAAGAAGAGATGGCCCGGAAAGCCCGGTAACACCGGCCGCAACCAAACCGAAACGCGCCGGTAAAAGGCCCCGATTGTCAGATTCGGGTCTTTTGCCGGCGCGTTCGTTTATGCCTGCAGCGCCAGTTCTTCCTGCTGCATGAATTCCTGCTGGAAAGCCCGGTACTGGTTCAGAAACTTCGCCGTTTTCCGTCGGGAGACTTCAATCTCGTCGCCGTTGGAAAGTCGCAGAATCAATCCGTCGGCGTGGATAATCTCCTCGATATACAGCAGGTTCACGATGTTCTTCTTGTGCGGACGGACAAAAATTTCCGGGGATAACCGGGCCTGGAGTTTCTTGAGCGTCAGAGAAACAACGAGAGTGGTGCGGTCGTCAAAATGCAGCCGCGTGTAATTACCTTCTCCCTCCAGCCGGATCAGTCGGTACGCAGGTACTTTCTTTCGGTAGCCCCAGAAAGGAAGGGTCACTTCCGGGAGCGTCAGACGCATACCCAGGACTTTCATCTGTTCTTCGGAAAAAGAAAGCGGTAATGAGGCCTGTAAAAATGGTTTCATGTTTCATCCGGTGTAGAGATTCCTTTAAAAGGCTGGAAGTAAAGGGGTAGTGAACGTAAATATGTGAAAAAGTAACATATTTAGCTCGTCAAAGCAAGGTAAAAAAGCGGCCGATGTTACTCATTAATTGAATTTGGTAGAATTAGTTAGAATTACCCATTTATTAAGCGGTAAGCTGAGTCTAATTTAAACGGCTGCAACTTTGTGAATTGGGGCTGCGTTCCCGATTAAAGACAATTGGGATTCAAAAAAAATTTCTATGAGCAAATTGCTTGATTTTGTGGGGAATACTCCGCTCGTTGAGTTGAGCCGAATCAATAAAAAATCGTCCGTCAGGCTGCTGGCGAAGCTGGAAGGCCATAATCCGGGCGGCAGCGTGAAAGACCGCGCGGCGCTCAGTATGATCAAAGGGGCGCTGGAACGGGGCGACCTCCAGCCCGGCACCAAACTCATCGAAGCCACGAGCGGCAATACCGGGATCGCCCTGGCGATGATTGCCCGGTTGTACGGCGTCGAAATCGAGCTGGTGCTCCCTGCCAATTCGACCCGGGAGCGGGTGCTGACGATGGAGGCGTTCGGGGCGAAAGTGACGCTGACCGAAACCATCGAAGGCGCGCGCGACTACGCGGAAGCGAAAGTGCAGGAAGGCGGTTACCTCCTCCTCAACCAGTTTGCCAACCCCGATAACTACCTGGCCCATTACCGGACAACCGGCCCCGAAATCTGGCGCGATACGGCCGGTCAGGTGACGCACTTTGTCTCCTCGATGGGAACGACGGGCACCATCATGGGCACGTCCCGCTTTCTGAAAGAAAAAAATCCGGCGGTCCAGATCGTGGGCTGTCAGCCTACCGAAGGGTCATCCATTCCGGGCATCCGGAAATGGCCGACGGAGTATCTGCCCAAAATTTTCGAACCCGAGCGCGTGGACCGCATCCTGGACGTTTCGCAGGAAGAAGCCACGGCCATGACCCGGCGGCTGGCCCGCGAAGAAGCGGTTTTTGCCGGCATGAGCAGCGGCGGCTGCGTAGCCGCGGCCCTGCGCCTGATCGACGAACTCGACGAAGGCACCGTCGTCTGCATCATCTGCGACCGCGGCGACCGCTACCTGTCGTCGGACCTGTTTGGGTGATAGGTCAGTTCGGGTCGCCGGGTGCTGGCCCGTGAAAGCCCGTTCGCGGCGGTTCAACGGGTAAGTACGATTCCGCTCCGTTGTCCTTCAGCGTCACCCCCGAAATCTGAAGCCGGAAAGCCTCCTGGACCAGATACATGATTTTCTCGACGGCCATTTCGGCGGAAAGCCCCTGCTGACGGATGTTGGAAACGCAGTTGCGCCGTTCGTCGGTGAGGCCGGGCTGGGGCGCAAACGTGAGGTAGGCACCCAGGCTGTCGAAGGCACTCAGGCCGGGACGTTCACCGATCAGAATGATAGCCATACGGGCCTGAAGCAGACTGCCGATTTCGTCGGAAATGGCCACCCGGCCCTGCTCCACCAGCGTCAGCGGCGCCAGGGAATACCCCGCCTTCCGGGCGCGTTCTGCCAGCAGCCGAACCACCGGCGCGGCGTTTTCGTTGAGCGCCGTGGCCGAAAGTCCATCCGCCAGAATGATCGACAGATCGGCGGGAGGCAGGTCCAGTTGACGCAGAGCCCCGGTGGATTCTTCCGAGAGCCGCCGACCCAGATCGGGGCGTTGCAGGTACTGGTCCCGGCTCGTGGCCAGGCTTTGGAGGGTGTAAACGGGAAGGCCGACGGCTTCCAGTGACTGCTGCAAACCGGCTTTGTCGAGGTCCGAATAAACGGCGTCTTTGGCGTGGGCGTGCGCCAGCCTAAAGGCCAGCGACTCCCGGAGCGGCACCGAAACCCCCGTTTTGCCCAGCGCAATCCGGGCGCTGGTAAAAGCTTTCAAAGACTGCCAGTCGTCCGCCTGAACCGGGTTTCGGGGCGGATTATTGGTCGATAAATGGTCGTTCATCAATCCCGTGGCATTTTTCTTTTAGTCAAACAAACCGGCATACAACTGCTTCGGGGCGTTCTGGAATAGCCGGTTGCCGTCGGCATCCATGATGCCCTGCCGGAGCAGCCACTGTTCAAACTCCGGTGCCGGGCGCAGGCCCAGAACCCGCCGCAGGTACAGCGCATCGTGAAAGGAAGTTGACTGGTAGTTCAGCATAATGTCGTCGGCCCCCGGAACGCCCATGATGAAATTCACGCCCGCCACGCCGAGCAGCGTCAGCAGCGTATCCATATCGTCCTGGTCGGCCTGGGCGTGGTTGGTGTAGCAGATGTCCATGCCCATCGGCAGTCCCAGGATTTTTCCGCAAAAATGGTCTTCCAGCCCCGCCCGGATGATCTGCTTGCCGTCGAACAGATACTCCGGCCCGATGAACCCCACGACCGAATTGACCAGCAGCGGCCGAAAGCGGCGGGCGACGGCATACGCCCGGGCTTCGCAGGTTTGCTGATCCACGCCGTGGTGGGCGTTGGCCGACAGGGCGCTTCCCTGACCCGTTTCGAAGTACATCAGGTTGGTGCCGAGGGTGCCGCGTTGCAGGGAAAGTCCAGCTTCGTACCCTTCCTGCAAAATAGCCAGGTTTACCCCAAAACTGGTGTTGGCTTTCTCGGTTCCGGCAATGGACTGGAACACCAGATCGACCGGGACGCCCTGACCGATCAGGTCGATGGTGGTGGTGATATGACTCAGGACGCAGCTCTGGGTAGGCATCTGAAACCGCTCCCGAAGGCCGTCGAGCAGGTAGAGCAGGCGGGCGGTGGCCGCCGGACTGTCGGTGGCGGGGTTGATGCCGATGACCGCATCGCCGCTGCCGTAAAGCAGGCCGTCGAGCACGCTGGCCGCAATTCCCCGCGCATCGTCTACCGGGTGATTGGGTTGCAGCCGGACGGCGAGGTGGCCTTTCAGCCCCAGCGTGTTGCGAAAACGCGAGATGTTCTCGCACTTGCGGGCCGCCAGAATCAGGTCCTGATTCCGCATGAGTTTGGAGACCGCCGCCACCATTTCCGGCGTCAGACCGGGGGAGACCTCGCGCAGCACGGCGGTGTCCGCTTCGTCGCTGAGCAGCCAGTCGCGCAGGTCGCCGACCGTAAAATGGCTGACGGGAGCAAACGCCGCTGCATCGTGGGTGTCGATGATGAGGCGGGTCACCTCATCCGATTCGTAGGGAACGACCGTTTCGTGCAGGAAAGTCGCCAGCGGCACGTCTGCCAGCGCGATCTGGGCGGCAACCCGTTCTTCGTAGCTCTCCGCCGCCAGTCCGGCCATCCCGTCGCCTGACCGCAGCGGACTTGCCTTCGCCAGAAGCGTTTTCAGATCCGGAAAGCGGTAGGTAAAGCTGCCGAGGGTACAGTGGTACATAGGCTGTCAGAAATTGTCTTTGAACACCGCGAGCCGGGCTTTTCGGGTGGTCCGGTGCCTGCCGGTCGCGTAGAAAAGCCCGATGACCAGAACGAGGCCCGCCGCAAACAGCAGGCTCAGCCAGCCGTAAAAATAAACCATCGCGCCCAGCGAGACGAGCGCCAACAGCAGGGCCACGGCCGGAAAAAGAGGGTACAGCGGCGCCCGGAACGGCCGGGGCAGGTCCGGATGGCTGTGCCGAAGCCGGAAAAGAGCGAGCATGCTGACGACGTAAACGACCACCGCGCCGATGGTCGAGAGAATGACCAGTTTGCCCGTGTCGAGCAGCGTAAGCGCCAGAATACCCAGCACCGCCCCGACAAGCAGGGCCACATACGGCACTTTCCGCTTCGGGCTTACCCGCGCCAGTGCGCCAGGCAGGTAGCCGCTCCGGGCGAGGGCGAACATCTGTCGGGAATAGCTGATGATGATGCCGTGAAAAGAGGCAATCAGCCCGAACAGGCCCACGCTGGTAAACAGACGGGTCAGGGCACTGTCGCGGCCGAGGACCACGGCGATGGCTTCCGGCAGGGGGTAATTCAGTTTCGAGAACTGTTCCCAGCGGGCGATGCCGCCAACGCAGAGCATGACGGCCAGTGCCAGCACGGTCAGGGTCAGCAGGGCGGAGATGTAGCCTCGGGCAATCGCTTTCTGCCCGTCTTTCACTTCCTCCGCCACCATCGCCACGCCTTCCAGACAGACAAACATCCAGATGGCAAACGGCAGGGCCGCAAAGACGCCCGCCCAGCCGAACGGCATCGGATTGTGCAGGAACGTTTCCAGCCGGAAATGCGGCGCCACGACCCCGATAAACAAGAGCAGTTCGGCAATCGCCAGCAGGGTCATGGCCAGCGAGAACCAGGCCGCTTCTTCAATACCGAGCAGGTTGATGACCGTAAACAGCAGGTACGAAACGATGGCCGCCGTCAGCACCGGCACGTCGGGGTGCAGGAAGTGGACATAACTGCCCAGCGCCAGCGCAATGGCCGGGGTGGCAAAAAGAAATTCGATCAGGGTGGCATAGCCGGCCACTAGCGCGCCCAGCGGTCCGAAGGCTTTCAGGGCGTAGGCAAACGGCCCGCCGGCATGCGGAATGGCCGTGGTCAGCTCCGTAAAGCTGAAAATAAAGGTGAAGTACAGCCCCGTAATCACCAGCGTCGCCACCAGGAGCCCGACCGTCCCGGCGACATCCCAGCCCAGATTCCAGCCGAAATATTCCCCCGAAATAACCAGCCCGACTCCAATGGCCCACAGATGAACGGGTTTGAGGGCTTTTTTGAGAGACGTTTGTTCGTTTTCCATGAACCGTAAGGCGCTCACCGGTTTGATGAAGCCATAAGATAGCTATTTAGGGGAAAAAGCAGGAAAGGAAAACGGGAGATTAGAAGAAATGAGAGAGGACGGGCGGTGAGGAACGAAGGGAAAAGAAAGGCAAGGTGGTGAATGAAGCGAAGAAAATAGTCTAAACAAAGGTCGTCCCGTCGCGTAGCGACCAAACATTTGTAGCCCTGCAAGTCTGGAGGGCTACAAATGTTTGGTCGCTACGCGATGGGGACGACCCTCCAGACTTGCAGGGCTGTAATCATTTGCCCGCAACACGGCGGCGACCCATTTCGGCATTACGGGCTAAAAATAGCTGGGCGCCGCGCGACACAAAATCGACGATTCCCAAACTGGCTTTCGCGCCTTTTCCTACTCCGTCCGCAGACTTTTGACCGGGTTCATCAGGGCCGCTTTCACACTCTGGAAGCTCACCGTCAGCAGGGCGATGCTGACGGCCAGCAGGCCCGCCACCGGGAAAACCCACCAGGGAATGTCGATGCGGTAGACAAAATCCTGCAGCCAGCGGTTCATGGCCCACCAGGCCAGGGGCGTGGCGATCACGATGGCAATGAGGACCAGCCGCAGAAAATCCCCGCTCAGCAGGGCGACGATGCTGGTCACCGACGCCCCAAGCACTTTGCGAACCCCAATTTCTTTGGTGCGCTGTTCGGCCATGAACATAGCCAGTCCGAAAAGACCGAGGCAGGCGATGAAAATGGCCAGCATGGCGAAGGTGTTGGCCAGCTTCCCGATCAGCATTTCGCTCTGGTACTGTTTTTCGAAGGTCACGTCGGCAAATTCGTAGTCGAACGGATAGGCCGGGTTGTGCTTTTTGGCGAGCCGCTCCAGACTCGCCAGCGCTTTTTCGGTCTGGCCGGGACGGGTGCGCACCAGCACCATGTTGTTGTAGGTCGTGTCCAGCCGCAGAATCAGCGGTTCGATGGCTACCTTGAGCGAATTAAGGTGAAAATCTTTCATCAGGCCGATGATCTTACCCGATTTTCCCCAGAACTTCAGGTCCTGACCGACCGGCTGTTTCATGCCCATGCGGCGGGCCGCTTCCTCGTTAATCACGTAATTAGTGCTGTCCGTCACGTTCTCCTTCGAAAAATCGCGGCCGTCGAGGATTTTGATTTTCATCGTATGAATGAAATCATAACTGACCGGCATCTGGGTAAACAGCGTCTTGTCGGCCGGGTCTTTGCCTTTCCATTCCACGCCGATGGTCGAGTTGCCGATGGCCAGCGGGTCGGAGCCGGAGGCCGAAACGGACTGGATGCCGGGCGATTGCAGCAGTTCGTCCCGGAAGACTTCGTACCGTTTGCCCAGATCGCCTTCCAGCGGCATGTAAACCACATTTTCGCGGTCAAGGCCCAGATTTTTGGTCCGGATGTAGTCAATCTGCTGCCCCGCAATGATGGTCCCGATGATGAGCAGGAGGGAAAGCGCAAACTGAAACACGACGAGCCCTTTCCGGAACAGCACGGCCCCGGCATTGAAGCGCAGCGTACCTTTCAGAATCCGGATGGGCTGGAGCGACGAAAGGAACAGCGCCGGGTAACTGCCCGAGACGATGCCCGTCACCAGCGCCAGCCCCAGCAGCGTCAGCCAGTAAAACGGATTGCCGTATTCGATGCGGATGTGTTTTTCGGTCAACTGGTTAAAGAGCGGCAGCAGCAACTGCACCAGCAGGGCGGCAAACAGCAGCGCAATCCCGGCCGTCAGCACCGCTTCGCCCACAAACTGGCCGATCAGAAACGTCCGTTCCGCCCCGACGACCTTCCGGATGCCGACCTCCTTCGCCCGTTTGGCCGAGCGGGCCGTCGCCAGATTCATGAAGTTAATGCAGGCAATCAGCAGGATAAAAATGGCGACCACCGTAAACAGCCGCACGTACTCGATACGCCCGCCGTCGGGCAGGCCGTTGGTGAACTTGGAATAGAGATAGGCGTCTTCGTAGGGAAAAAGAAAGGTCGTGATCGTCGTCACATTCTTTTCGTGCTGGTGGATAAAATTGGCGATCTTCCGGTTGACCCGGTCCACGTCCGCCTTAGCCCGAAGCAGGACAAAGGTCCGGATGCCGTTGTTGTCCCATTTGGTCAGCCATTCGTTTTTCTTCTCGTAAGGCGCGAGCGGCGTGACAAAGTCGAACTTCAGCGAAGAGGTTTCCGGAATATCGACCATGACGCCCGAAATCTGCCGGTCTTCCTGGTTGTCGAGCCGGATTATCCGCCCGACCACATCCGTTCTGCCGAACAGTTTCTGCGCTACTTTTTCCGAAATGACGATGGAAGTAGGGCCGGAGATGGCTGTTTGAGGGTTGCCGTGCCGGAGCGGAAACGAAAAAATCTGAAACAGGTCGGGGCTGGCAAAGCGGCCTTTTTCCTTGTAGGCTTTCTCGCCGACGGCCAGCAGGTGTTCTTCGTCCCAGGTAATCTTGACGGCCTTTTCGACCTCGGGCACCTCGGCTACCAGCGCCGGGGCCAGCGGGCCGGGCGTGGCGGGCGTCGTGCTGACCTCATTGCCGGTCCACCGCTGGTTTTCCAGCACCTGATAAAGGCGCGGGCCGTTGGCGTGGAAGCGGTTGATGCTTTTTTCGTCTTTTACCCAGAGCCAGATGAGCAGGCTGCACGCCATGCCCAGGGCCAGCCCCAGCACGTTGATGAACGAAAACGTCTTGCTTTTGAGAATGTTCCGCCAGGCGATTTTGAGATAATTACGTAGCATGGAGTGAGGGGGATAGGTTTCAAAAGAGTTCGGAAGGCGTGGTGGGGCGCTTTTCAGCAAGGATGAAAAAGCAGGGAAGAACGTTGCTTCGGCAATATAAAATTCCCGGCGCCAGCAGATACGGCGCCGGGAATGGGTGAGGGAGGTTCCCAAAAGACTTACTTGGCCTTCCGGATGTAGATGTTGCCCATCATGCTTTTCACCATCATTTCCGGGCCGCCGCCGTTGATCCGGCCGTTCACCCAGTCGTCGACGCTCACCCGGTACATGCCCGACTGACTGGAACGGGTGGCTTTGGGCTGCGATTTGTCAATGTCCACGTCAAAATCGCTGAAGATTTCGCCCTGATCCGATTTCATTTTCAGATTCGCCTTAACGCTGGCCGGCAGGCTCACGTCGATGCGGCCGTTCAGGGTCGAAAAGGCCATGGGCGCTTTGGAATCGACCTCCCGGAAGGTCGCCGTCAGGTGGCCGTTGACGGTGTTGGCTACGGCCGAGCCGCCAATGTTGTTGAGCTCAATGGGCCCGTTGACGTTCTTGACTTCCAGCGTGCCGCTGACGTTTTCGACCGAAATATCGCCGTTGTTAACGGTGCTGATTTTCAACGAAAAACGCTGCGGCACCCGGATCGTCAGGTTGACCGGCCGGGCGTGCGAGGATGTCTGAATCCGGATGTTGTTGTCGCGCTCCTCGGCCGAAATCTCCAGCGAATTGCCGCTGGGAATGCGCCGCATGCCGCCGCTGGCCGTCGCCCGGTCGTCGTTGCGGTTGCTGTTGCGGGGCGTCGAAGAGGCTTCGATGACGACCTCCCGGCTGTTGGAACCGACCACGTGGATAAACCCGTTGACGAGTCCCACTTCCAGCGAACCCGGTTTGCCGGGGTCGGTTAGCGAAACCACCAGTTGTTCTTTGGACTCATTCTGGGCGACGAGCGGCGTCAGGCTCGTCAGCAGCATCAAGGCGATAGCTGTTACGATCGATTTCATCTTATTCAGGATTGTTTTTTAATGTATACATTACCGTTAAACGTTTCGAATCGGTGGACCTTGCCGCCGTTGCCGACCCGGACCTGCGTGGTCTGACTGAGCTTGTAGACGGTTTTGTCGCCCCGGTTTTCCTGGTTTTTGACGACCTGAACGGGCAGAATTCTGATTTCCGGAAAATCGGTGAAAAACTCGCCCTGAAACG
Source organism: Tellurirhabdus rosea (assembly GCF_026278345.1). Taxonomy (NCBI): domain Bacteria; kingdom Pseudomonadati; phylum Bacteroidota; class Cytophagia; order Cytophagales; family Spirosomataceae; genus Larkinella; species Larkinella roseola. Next base: position 1,806,477 of record NZ_CP111085.1, on the reverse strand, counting down.
TTTTGAACTGTAGATCAGCGGCCAGATTGTCGGGAAAAGTAACCCGAATGTTGCCGTTGAGGGTGTAGTAGGACGAAGCCTCGGGCGGATTGCTGACGTAATTCATGTCCACGTTACCGTTGATGGTATGCGCGTGGGTCACGCCCCGGGCGTTGGTCACCCGGATCGCCCCGTTGACGTTTTGCAACCGCAGTGCCCCGGCCATATCGTTCACCGTCACGTCGCCCCGGTTGATGGTCGAAACCCGCAGGTTCATTTCCCGCGGCACCCGCACGGTGAAGTCCAGCGTAAAATCATAGGGAACGTCCTCGCTGTTGTTTTTGCGCCAGTTCTCGCGGCTGGGGCGGGAGTCGAACGGTTCGGCGATGTAGGCAAAGATGGTGTCGCCCTGCTGCTCGAAGGCCAGTTTCAGTTCCTGCCGCCCCCGGTCTACGGCCGCCTGCTCTTTCCCCGTGATTTGCTTGTCCACCCGAAACGAGACCGTATTGCCGGAGGTCGCCTCCACCTGAATCAGTCCCTGAATGTTGTAAATGACCAGTGTGCTGGCACTGGCGTTGCCGGAGAGCGTAAAGTCTTTGGTAATCTGCTCCTTAAATTCCGGAGACTGGGCGGACGACTGGGCACAGGAGAGCACCAGCCCCGCGAAAACGGAGATCAAAAGCTGTTTCATGGCATGTTGGATTGGTTGTTTACTGTCAGGACAGGTCCCGGATGGTTTGTTCGATTTTACTTTTGACGAGGTCGTTGATGCCCTCGCGGCGAAGCAGCTGCCGCAGCGGCTTGAGGGAGCGTTTTTCCTGCAATTTCACCATGACGTCGGCCAGGGCCACCTGCACCAGCGGCGAATCCTGCTGCGTCAGGGCGTGCACGAGCCCTTCCCGGACGCGCGGGTCGTGGGCCATGTCGGCCAGCGCCTCCAGCGTCACCAGCCGGACGTTGACGTTCGGGTCGTTGTTGAGGGTCGTCAGCAGGGCGTCGATGACCCGGCCGTCCGCATCGTTGATTTCCTTCGTGTAGCTCACCGCCCGCAGCCGTTCGGTGGCCGACGGGTTTTCGAGCAGCGTGAGCATCATCATCTGGCGCATTTCCTGCACCTGGCCCGAGAGTGAATCGATCTGCTGCTGGTAGGCCCGTTCGGGGGCCTGCGGACGGTTGAGCCAGTGTCCCGCCGCCGCTCCCATCGTCAGAAGCAGGAGGCTGTAGGCCAGCCGGGCGCTGAAGGCGGGTGTCCAGAGGTGCCGCAGCCGGTCGGGAATCGAGGTCTGGAACCGTTTGGGTGCCTTTTTCTCCGCCTCTTCGAACGTCTCCAGCAGGGCGTAAAACTGCGTACGCATCGCCGGGCTGGGTTCCGGCGTCCGGACGGCGCTCATCTGCTGCCAGAGCTGGCGGGTAGCGGCCAGTTCCTGCCGACAGTCGGCGCACCCGGCCAGGTGCGCGTCGAAGGCCGTCCGTTCCGCCGCGGGCAGTTCGTCGCTGAGCCAGTCCGGCAGATTTTCCCGGACGGCCTCGCAGTTCAGGGCTTTAGGATTCGGGTTCGAGTTCAAAGTAATTTTTTTTTAACTCCTTCATGGCCCGGTAAACCCGCACTTTCACGGCGGCTTCGGTCGTGTGCAGAATCCGGGCGATCTCCTCGTATTTCAGTTCCTGAAACCGGCTCAGCACCAGCACCTCGCGGTTTTCGGGACTCAGCCGGGCCAGCGCATCGTGGAGGGCGGCCAATTCCTGTTCCTTCTGGAGGGCATCGTCGGCCGCCGCGCTGTCGGCCAGCCGTTCGGCGTACTCCACCACGTCGTAATGCTGGGCGGACCGCCGGTTTTTCTGCGCCGAATCGACCAGCACGTTGCGGGCCAGGTGGTACATCCAGGTCCGGAAAGAGCCTTCGCCCGTGAATGTATGCCGGTATTTCAGCATCCGGTAAAACACCGTCTGAACCATGTCTTCGCTGGCGTCGGACCGGCCGCACATGTGGTACAGGAAGCCGAACAGCTCCCGGTGGTACCGCTCAAAGAGCAGCCCCATCCGGTTGAGATCGCCAGCTTTTACCTGCAGCATCAGGGCGTTGTCCGAGTGTGCATTCAAGGGGTCAGAGGGTTTTCGGAAATTTGACGTGGAAACCGGGCCGACGGCCGGAGGTTACAGCAAATTGGCAACTTTTTTTTCAAGGAGAGCGACAAAGGTTCAGGCGACCCTATTTTGCCGTAACTTTGCGGCATGTACAAGCGCGTGCTCCTTCCTCTGCTGTTCCGCTTCGATCCGGAAAAGATTCACCACTTCACCACTTCGGCTTTACGGTTTCTGCTGTCCATTCCGGGCGTTCCGGCCCTGACGCGCTGGCTGTTTACCTACGAAAATCCGGCGCTTGAGCGCACCGTTTTCGGCCTTCGTTTCAAAAATCCGGTCGGACTGGCTGCTGGTTTTGACAAAAACGCCGACCTGGTCGACGAACTGGCCTGCCTCGGGTTCGGCTTCATCGAAATCGGCACCGTCACGCCCCAGCCGCAGCCCGGTAACGACCGGCCCCGCTTGTTCCGCCTCAAGGCGGACCGGGGCCTCATCAACCGCATGGGCTTTAACAACGAAGGAGCCGCCGCCGCCGCCGAACGCCTGCGCAAACGGACATCCGGCCAGCAGGTCCTGATCGGCGGCAACATCGGCAAAAACAAATGGACGCCCAACGAAGCGGCCCTGGACGATTACCGGTCGAGCTTTCAGACGCTCTTTCCGGTGGTTGATTACTTTGTGGTCAACGTCAGTTCGCCCAACACGCCGGGTCTGCGCGAATTGCAGGAAAAAGAGCCGCTGATGGCCCTGCTACGCGAATTGCAGACCGAAAACCGGCAGAAACCGGCTCCCAAGCCGATTCTGCTGAAAATCGCCCCCGACCTAACCAACAGCCAGCTCGACGACATCATCGATATCGTCCGCACGACGGGCATCGCCGGGGTCATCGCCACAAACACCACCATCGGACGTACGAATTCGGAGGGGCGACCGTTACAGACAAGTCCGGCCGTGATCGAAAGCATCGGAGCGGGTGGCCTAAGCGGTCCGCCGCTGCGAAATCGGGCAACCGAGGTGATTCGCTACCTGCACGAACGGCTGGGACCCCAGTTCCCGATCATCGGCGTGGGCGGCATCAACACGGCCGAAGACGCCCGGGAGAAACTCGCCGCCGGAGCCAGCCTCGTGCAGGTGTACACCGGCTTCATTTATGAGGGTCCGGCCATCGCCAGACGGATCTGTCAGGGGCTGGTCTGAACGGGATTTCGGCGGGTGCAGGGCCGGTAAGCCGGGGCTCTGCGCAGGATAAGGATTACCGGATCAGACGGCTTGCTGTTGTCTTTTGTGCCCGGACTTATGGCTTTTGTCCCAATTAAAATACATAAATTACGGACAGAATAGGATGCTCAGTGGGTGATAAGGCCAACTGATAGACCGGCAGGCAGGGACCGCCGGTTGGCCCCGTGACGACTAAAATTTTATGGCTCAACCCGTTACTCGACAGAACACCATTCGGAAGGAAAGCGCGAAAGCCGCTGCCAAGCCTGCCGAACCGAAGGTTAATCGTTCCTCCTGGCGCTCCGACCGCAAAACAGGGCTGGCGCTCGGCGGCCTGCTGCTGCTACTCTCCGTTTTCTTACTCCTCGCCTTTATTTCGTACCTGATTTACGGGTTTTCGGACCAGAGCGTACTGGATGCGGTCGGCCGGACCCCGCTGGCCGAGACCGGCACCGAAACCCGGAACTGGATGGGCGTGATGGGCGCGTTTGTGGCCCATACGTTCATTTTCCGCTGGTTTGGGGTGGCCGCACTGGGCATTCCCGCCATTCTATTTCTGGCGAGCTGGCGCCTGCTTTTCAGCCGTGATTTAGTGCCGCTGGGTCGGTTCACGAAAGAGATTCTGTTCTTTATGGCCTGGCTGAGTCTGCTGTCGGGCTATTTTGTGCTGCTGACAGACAGCGTAGAGACGGGCGGCGTCTGGTGCGGCGGCGTCGGCTACGAAATCAACGTGGTGCTGCACGCCCTGCTGGGCTGGGGCGGCATTGCGGTCATTGTCTTTATTCTGTTCCTGTTCCTGATTTTCTTCTACGGAATGACGTCGGTGCCCCAGATCAAGCTGCCCGAACGGAAAGCTCCGGTCGAAGCAGCAACCGATGACGCGGAGGAAGAGGAAGAAGCCGAAGAAGATTATATCGACATTCCCCGGCGAAAACCGACGCCCAAACCGGAGTCGGCCGCCGCTGAAACGCCGGTTGCGCCGGTCGCCGGAACGCCGGTCGCCGGAACGCCGGTCGCCGGAACGCCGGTCGCCGGGACTCCGGTTGACGAAGAGGTAGCGGAGGAACTGGAAGAAGCGGAAGAACTGCCGCCGCCGGTGGCCCAGCCGCTGACGTTGGCGGCCACTCCGTCTGCTTCGGCCACGGCGGTCAACGGGTCCGCCTCCCGCCTGACGCTGACCATCGAAGATACGTCTGTGAAGCCCGCCGAGCCGGTGGCCGAGGCGTACGCCGGTCCGACCGACGAGGTGGCGGGCGACGTCAACGAGGACCTGCTCAAGGCGCACGGCCTCTACGACCCCACCCTCGACCTGCCGAGCTATTCGTTCCCGACCGTGACGCTGCTGACGGAATACCCGGAAAACCAGCAAACTAAAGTAACCGCCGACGAACTGGAGGCCAACAAGGACCGGATTGTCGAAACGTTGCAGAACTACGGCATCACCATCGAGCGCATCATGGCCACCATCGGTCCGACCGTGACGCTGTACGAGATTGTGCCCGCCGCCGGGGTGCGTATTTCCAAGATCAAAAGCCTGGAAGACGATATTGCCCTGAGCCTCGCCGCCCTTGGCATCCGGATTATCGCCCCCATGCCGGGCAAAGGAACCATCGGGATTGAGGTGCCCAACAAGAGCCGCGAAATGGTGTCGATGCGGTCGATGATTACCAGCGAGAAGTTCAGCAAATCGAACTTTGAATTGCCGGTGGTGATGGGAAAAACCATTTCCAACGAAATTCTGGTGGCCGACCTCGCCAAAATGCCGCACCTGCTCATGGCGGGGGCAACCGGTCAGGGGAAGTCGGTGGGCCTGAACGTCCTGCTCACTTCGCTGATTTACAAAAAGCACCCCTCGCAGCTGAAACTGGTGCTGGTGGACCCGAAAAAGGTCGAACTGACCTTGTTCAACAAGCTGGAACGGCACTTCCTGGCGATGCTGCCGGGCAGCGACGAAGCGATCATTACCGATACCAAAAAGGTCGTCAACACGCTCAATTCGCTTTGTATCGAGATGGACAACCGGTACAACCTGCTGAAAGACGCGGGCTGCCGGAACCTGAAGGAGTACAACGCCAAATTTGTGCAGCGGCGGCTGAGTCCGGAAAAAGGCCACCGCTACCTGCCGTACATCGTGCTGATCATCGACGAACTGGCCGACCTGATGATGACGGCGGGCAAGGAGGTCGAACAGCCCATTGCCCGGCTGGCGCAGCTCGCCCGGGCCATCGGCATTCACCTCGTGGTAGCCACGCAGCGGCCTTCGGTGAACGTCATCACCGGTCTGATCAAGGCCAACTTCCCGGCACGTCTGTCGTTCAAGGTAACGTCGAAAATCGACTCCCGCACCATTCTCGACACGGGCGGCGCCGAACAACTCGTGGGGATGGGGGATATGCTCTTTGCCTCCAACTCGGACATCGTTCGTCTGCAGTGTCCGTTCGTGGATACGCCCGAAATCGAGGAAATCTGTGATTTTGTCGGCAACCAGCGCGGCTACGACGGTGCCTACGCCCTGCCGGAGTTTGAAGGCGACGAGGGCGGACAGGCCGAGGAAAAAGACGTGGACCTCTCGAACCGCGACCCGATGTTCGACGAAGCGGCCCGGCTGGTGGTCATCCATCAGCAGGGGAGCACCTCGCTCATCCAGCGCCGCCTGAAGCTGGGCTACAACCGCGCGGGCCGCCTCATCGACCAGCTCGAAGCGGCCGGAATCGTCGGTCCATTCGAAGGCAGCAAAGCCCGCGAAGTGCTCATTCAGGACCCGCAGGTGCTGGAAGAGCGGCTGAAATCCCTGTAATTTATTCGCCCGAAACCCGGTCGCGGCCTAATCCAAAGGAGCGAACGGGCCACGGTTCGGCTGTCGGCTCCGTTTAAACTTTTCTCTCAAACTATTGTCTTAGAACCAAAGACACCGCAATTTTGCGGGCTGTTTCTTTACCGTCAAATGATAATTCAATAGAAATGAGAAAAATAGGGTTAATACTGAGTTTGGTTGTGGGGATCGTTGGGACCACCGTGGCGCAGAAAGATAAAAAGGCGGCCGATGTGCTGGACGCCATGAGTGCCAAATATAAAAGTCTGAGTGCCTACACGGCCGGCTTTACCTACGCCGCCGGAACCGACAGCTATAAAGGTGACCTGACGGTGAAAGGGCCGAAGTTCCGTTTGAAACTGGCCGGACAGGAAGTTTTTAACGACGGCAAAACGGTTTCGACCTACGTGAAGGAGACCAACGAAGTCAACGTGCAGGACCTGGAAACCGCCTCGGGCGACATCAACCCGGCCAAAATCTACACGATCTACAAGAACGGCTACAATTACAAATACATTGGCGAACAGAAACAGGGCGGACTGCCGGTCGAAGTGATCGAACTGACCCCGGAAAAGAAGAACACCCAGGTCGCCAAAGTGCAGATTGCCGTCAACAAAAAAGACAAATCGGTGAAAAGCTGGAAGATTACCGACAAAGCGGGCAAGATTACCAGCTACACCATCACCAAGTTTACGCCGAACCCGAAAGTGACCGACGCCTATTTCAGCTTCGACAAGTCGAAGTACCCGGGCGTAGAAGTGGTGGATCTGCGATAGTATCCCCGGGCTGAAGCCCAGGAAAGGATAAAATTGAAAGAAGCCCGGTTGTGTCCGGGCTTCTTTTTTATAGACTGAATAGAAAAATTTTCTATAGAGCGTTCTCCCGGGCTAAAGCCCGGGGATACTTAGGGGACATCTACATTGAACATATTGACCCGCTCTTCCCGCTTCCGGATGCCGAAGTTGTAGCGCAGCGTCAGGCCGATGCGCCGGGTGTCGTTGCGCCGGAGCCCGGAGGCCGTCACGGTGCCCTGCTGGATGTTGAAACGGTAGAAGTTCGTGAAGAAAATATCGTTGCCCGTCAGTGTCAGCAACAGCTTGTCTTTCATGAATTTGCGGTTCAGACTGACGTTCAGCATACCGAAATTGCTGAGTTCGTAAAACTGCAACTGGCCGCGGGTGCGGATAAACCCGTTGAGCGTGAACGTCGAACGGCTGTCGATCTTCAGCGAATGGTAGGTGAAAAATGTCCAGCTTCCCCGGCTGAAGCTCAGCGGCTTGCCTTCGTAAGACCCTTCGTACTCGTTATGGTTGTACTGCGAACCCACCACGAAAAAATACCGTCCGATCGGCGGAATCCCGGCCAGCAGGCGGAAATACGTCTCGCGATTTGACCCCAGGTTGTCGTAGGTCCGGTAAGCGAGGCGCCGGTCGTCGGGGTTCTGGTAAATGACGTTCGTGAAAATATCGCGGGTGTTGTTGCGGCCGATGGCAAACAGCGGGCGGTCTTCCACGCTGATGTTCGCCTCAAACGTTTCGGTAAACTGCGGCCGCAGGGCCGGATTCCCGATTTCGTTCAGGTACTGGTCCACGTAGCGCGGCGACGGATTCAGGTACTCGTAGGCCGGGCGGGTGATGGACCGGCGGTAGATCAGGTAACTCTTCAGGTCGAAATTGGCGATCCGGGCGATTTTGCGGCTCAGGTACACGTACGGGAACAGGTCCGTCCGGTTGATCCGGAACGTCGTGTCGGTCGGGATGCGCTGGTGGCCGTACATGTTCGTGTTTTCCAGCCGGACGCCCGCTTTCAGCACAAACGACCCGAAGGTCTGCGAGCCCTGGAGGTAAGCCGCGTTGATGTTTTCGCGGTAATCAAAGGTGTTGGTCCGGAAGCGGTCGGGCGTGCGCGCGGCGCCGGTGAAGTAGTTCGTCCGGCTGTCAAACGTCTGGTACGTGCTTTTCAGACCCGCTTCGAGCGTAAACCGCGGGGCGAGTTTCTGCCGGTAATCCACCTGACCGGCCAGCAGGTGGCGGCCGTTGTCGATGGTGCCCTCGCCGGTGGTGGGCGCGCGGTCCGGCAGGAGGTACTGCGTTCCGAACACCTGCTCCGTTCGGTTGCCGAGGTAGTTGTACGACCAGTTGGTAGTCACCTCCGAGCCCAGCGAGTCGATTTTGTACCGCGTCGAAATATCCTGACTGAACGATACGTTCCGGCCCCGGTTATCCACCGTGTTCAGGTTGTTGGTAATCAGTTTGCCTGTGCTGATCTGGCGGATGATGTTTTCGTTCTCCGAATCCGAATTGGCCCCATTCAGGCTGACGCGGCCGTCGAAGTCGAGGTCCCATTTGGGCGAAAGCTCGTAGCCGAGGCCGTAGCCCAGGTAGTAGGTGTTGGCCGGGTAGGTCGTCAGGGCGTTCTGGTTCAGCACCGTATCGGGCGAGAAGGCCCGGCTCGTCTGTACTTCCTCGTAGTTGTTGCGGCGGGTGTAATTCAGGTTCAGGTACGAACTGCGGCCGCCCTGGCTCTTGCTCAGGTTGACGCCCGCAAACTGATTGCCGTAGCGCCCCTGATTGAAGCCCGCATTGGCTGAGCCGGTCAGGCCGAGGCTGACGCCTTTTTTGAGGATGATATTGACCACCCCGCCGCTGCCGCTGGCGTCGTACCGGGCCGAAGGCGTGCGGAGGATTTCGATTCGGGCGATGGCGTTGGGCGGCAGGCTTTTGAGCATCGACGCCACGTCGGCGGCGCTCATTTTCTGCTCCCGGCCGTTGATGTAGATGGTCGCCGGGCTGGTGCTGCTGAGGTAGACGTTGCCGTCGGGGTCCAGAAAAACGCCCGGCGTTTTCTCCATGATCTCGTAGGCGCTGGTGCTGGTGGCGGCGATGGGTTCGGGGTCCACGACGGTCTTGTCGTCTTCCTGCCGGACGAGCGGTTTAGGGGCCGTCACGGTCACGCCTTTGAGCGTAATGTTATCCGTTTCGAGCGTCAGCGTCTGCACGGGCATGGCCGCGGCAACGCGGATGTTCTTCGTCAGCGGTTTGTAGCCGACGGAGGTGAGCAGTAGCCGGTAAGTCTGGCCTTCCGAGGCGGCCAGCGTCGCAAAACCGGCCGTGTCGGTGATGGCAAAAAGGCGTTTGGTGCTGTCGGCCTGGCTGGTGAGGCGAAGTGTAGCTCCGACGACGGGCTGGCGGCTGACTTCCTGCACGCGGAAACGGAGTTGTTGAGCTTGGGCGCTGGTTAAAACGATCCCAAAGAAAACGATGAGTAGTGAACGTAAGGGCTTGAAGAACATCACAGAAACGGCGAATATTCTTCAAAGTTACATTTTTTGTGCCATAATTTTTGGCGAGTTGCCAGACATGGATATTTGTTAGGTAGCAACTTTGGCGAAACAGAATATTTTACACCAACTCCGGTTCAGGGATTTTTATAGTCACCCGTACCACTTCCTGCGTCCAGATTTGTGCCATGACCCGAAGCCAGACGAGGACACAGGGCATAGCTTTTACATTCATCGGAACGAAGTACTCATTTCGAATGAATTTGGGGAAAAGGTCCGTTGGCGAGAGGGAGGTGAAAATAATGACCAGCGCCAACAGAATCCGGTCGTACCGGCCGGGCTGCTCCAGCGTCATCCACCAGATGGCCACGCCCACTACGGCCAGCACATACGTCGGCGATTCGGCCATTTTGTTGAAAATAATGACGAACAAGAGGAAAAAGGCGGCCATGCGCTGCTGGTAGAGTGCGCTGCTCCACAGCCGGAAGCGGACCAGCGGCAGCAGAAACAACGAGGCTCCGATGGTTTCCAGCACCCGCAGGTTGGCGTCGGTCTTGGCCATGCCAAACCAGTATTCGGCAATGCCCAGCATAGAGACCAGTTGCCCCAGCTTGCTGTCGTGTACGACCTGAAACCATGTCTGGTACTGCGCCAGCAGGCTCGGAAAGGGCAAAATCGTCAGCGGGGCCGCCGCAAAGAGCAGGGTCCAGACGCCCATAGCGGCCAGAAAACGGAATTTTCCGGGGTAAAAAAGAAAGAAGATCGCCGCCGCCGCTCCGTAAAATTTGATGAAGCCGATGAGGGCGAAGAAGAACGCCGCCCGGACGGGCTTGTGGGTCTGCAGAGCGCGCAGGCCCAGCAGAATGCACCCCGCAATCAGGTTGTTGCTCTGAATGTTCTGCGCGGTAATCAGGGCCTCCGCCATCACAATCAGCACGGCAATCCGGTACTGACGGTCCCTGTCGGGCCCGTTGCCGAACCAGGCCCGGAGACCGGCCAGAAGCACACCGGCATTCAGGGCGTTCCAGAGGATGACACCCAGCCAGACCGGCAGGTAGTAGAACGGACCCATCAGCCAGGCAAACGTAGGACTGTATTTATACGTATCCCAGTATAAAGTCGGATGAGGGCCGTAGATGATCGTGTCGTGCAGCAGGTTATAAAACGGCCGCGAAAAAATCAGGAAGTTGTTGTAGCCGTTGAGCGTGTATTTTTGAAAACCAACCGCGCTGAACAGAACCAGGATAAGTACGGTGAGTCGATCAGCGGTGAGCCGAGCGTAGACCTTAGAAAGCATAAAAAGCAGGCGTCTTAATGATGATGAGGCTGGAAGGTTTCGGCAAATTCGCGCATGGTGCTAAAGTCACCGTACTGACGCAGATAGCGCAGCAGATCCGTTACGCGGTCGAGCAGCCGTTCGTTGGAGTGGCGGCGGATGTACAGCGGAATGCGGTCGTAGCTCGACAGGTCCGTAAACTCCCAGGGGTGTACGTAGATGTTCAGGTGGCCGTCTGCCAGCAGGGTCTGTCGGCAGAGCTGTTTATAAATGGCAAACGGAAAGTTCTTCAGACTCAGCCAGAACAGCGGAATTCGCAGCCGGGGCGTCACGGAAGCCGGAATCTGGATGATGCCATCCCGCTCGAACGGAGTCCGGGGTTTGTCCCAGTGGTTGTACCGGCCGGGCAGGTACGTCGGATGGAGCGACGAATCGTAGAGAAAACCGGCCTCGCGCAGTTCGTCGTTATTCACGGCGCCCATCTGCGCCCGCCGAAACCCGACCACCTCCGTACCCGTAATCTGCTCAAGTGCCTGGCGGGAGGCCAGCACGTCGCCGGGTTTGTTGTGGAGGTGAAAATAGCCGTGCGAAGCGATTTCGTGCCGCCCGGCCAGCGACCGGATCAGGGCGGATTCGTGCTGGGCGTACACCGCCGTCGTAAACAGCGTAGCCCGGGCCTGCACGTCCTCCATTCGTTCGGCCAATAACTGCAAACCGCGGGTGGAAACGGCTACCTGTTCGGGAAACGATAAGGAATAGTCGAAATCAAGTGCGGTATCGAACTCTTCAACGTCTACTGTAAATAAGATTCGGTGAGTACGGGGGTCCATTCTTCGTAAATTAATTCATCCACATAACTTGACTTGTCGACCAGGTACGACGGGCGCTGCTTGACCTGCTGAAAGGTTTTGCCGAGGTACACGCCGATGATGCCGATCATGATAAACTGAAAGCCGCCGATCATGACCATGAGCAGGATAATGGACGTCCAGCCGGAAACCGTTGCGTTGGTGAAATATTTCTCGTACAAAACCTCCAGCCCGAACAGCCCGGCAAACAGGGACATGCCGAAGCCGAGAAAGACCGAAATGAACAGGGGCCGGATGGAGAATGAGGTGATGCCGCCGAGGGCCAGTTTCAGCATTTTCAGCAGCGAGTATTTGCTTTTGCCGGCATGGCGGGCGGCCGGTTCGTAGACGAGCCGACACTGCCGGAAGCCGATCCAGGAAACAAGGCCCCGCAGAAACAGATCGGCTTCCTTATGCTGCTTCAGGGCGTCGATGACCTTGCGGTCCAGCAGCCGGAAGTCCGACGAGCCCTCTTCGAGTTCCAGCTCCGACACCGACCGGATCAGTTTGTAGAAGAAACGGGACGTGATTCGTTTGAAAAGGGGCAGATTCGGGTCTTCCCGGCGTTTGGTCGCAACGACATCGTAGCCGTTCTGCCACTGCCGGATCAGGGCCGGAATCAGCTCCGGGGGGTGCTGGCCGTCCGCATCCAGGCTGATCACGCAGTCGCCTTTGGCATGTTCATAACCCGCCCGCAGCGCCGCCTGGTGCCCAAAATTGCGCGAGAAGCTCAGGAAATGAAGAGCCGGGTATTGCCGCCGCAACTGCTCAAGCACCGGGCGGGTGCCGTCCGAACTGCCGTCGTCAACCACCAGAATTTCGTGACGGGGGTACGGTTTAAGGATTTGGCTCAGGCGCTGGACCAGCATGGGAAGGTTTTCTGCCTCGTTGTAGGCGGGCAGAACAATACTGACAAACTTCTCCTGCCGGGACACCTTCTTCGTGGGGTGCTCGTTACGTGGGTACATACCAGAATGTAAGAGTAGTATCTGACCTTGATCCGCATTCCTTCCGGTCCGACAGCCGCTGCAGGCGACCCTGATACCGGGAAGAATACTTACTAAGTGCTTATAAAAACTACTTAGTAGAATCAAGGTTTAAATATCGCCAGGCACAATTAATTTCTTATATAAAACGTCTTAGAAAATCATTAAAATTTTAAACTACACAGTTTAGTATCTCTGATTCTTTAGCAAAAAAACACCTCAGGGTGCGTTGGTTCGGCCTCTTGACCACACAAAACCAGCCATCTCAGGCAAGCTGATTAGGAAATAACGGGAAGAAAAAGAAAGAAGAACGAAATAGGCACTAAGCAAAAACCCCTAAAAGGGGTTGCCTTTTAGGGGTTTCGTCTATTTCAGAAAAGAGTGGCGGCACGACCGCCGGGCGGCCCTGTTGCCGTTATGCCATTGCGTTAGGCCAGCACCGTTTTCACCAGTTGGCTCAGAATGATCTGCCCGTCCGTGTTGCCCAGCAGCGGGTCGGAGGCGCGCTCGGGGTGGGGCATCATGCCGAAGACGTTTTTGGCTTCGTTGCAGACCCCCGCGATGTTTTCCAGGCTGCCGTTGCAGTTGGACGCTTCGGTTACTTCTCCGGCTTCGTTGCAGTAGCGGAACAGCACCTGGTCGTTGTCGTTCAAACGCTTCAGCGTCTCCTCGTCGGCAAAATACCGGCCTTCGCCGTGGGCGATGGGAATTTTATAGGCCCGCTTTTCCAGTCCCGCCGTCAGCAGGGCGCTTTCCGACTGGGGCAGCAGGTGAACGTTTTTACAGATGTACTTCTGGCTCATGTTCCGCAGCAGCACCCCCGGCACCAGCTGGGCTTCGGCCAGAATCTGGAAACCGTTGCAGATACCCATCAGGTACCCGCCGCGCTGGGCGTGCCGGATCACTTCGTCCATGATGGGCGAGAAGCGCGCCACGGCACCCGTCCGCAGGTAATCCCCGTAGGAGAAACCGCCGGGCAGAATGATGAAATCACAGCCTTGCAGGTCCGTGTCTTTGTGCCAGAGCTTGACAACTTCCTGATCTAATTGGTCCCGCAGGGCATCGACAGCGTCCTGATCGCAGTTGGAACCGGGAAAAACAACAACTCCAAATTTCATAACAGCTTCGACGGTTGTTCTGTACCGCTACGCAAAGGTAATACGAAAAAGTCGTTTAAAGTTTAGGGTTTATAGTTTAGAGTGGCTCCGCCCTTTCAAAGTTTTGACTGAGGCGAAGCAACCCTAAACTATAAACCCTAAACTTTAAACGATCTTACTGCCGCAGCGAGGCCGGGACGATCTTCTGCTTGTTGCGGTAACCCGTGTTGTCCAGATACCAGTCCTTGTTTTTTCCGCCCTTCGTCTTGGCCCACTCCACAAACTTCAGGTGCGCTCCGGTGATGGGTTCCGTTTCGATGGGATAATCGAAATCAACCGGCGTGCTCAGCACCCAGGGCATGTTGTTCACGTCGCGGTAATAGAGGCCGCTGCCCGGGTTCGAACGGTCTTCGAGGGTGCCAAAAAGCTGGGTGTTGGCTTTCTGCGTCGGAGTGGCATCCGGCATGTGGATTTCACGACCGCGCTCGCCGTTGACAATCAGGTACGGGTTGAACGGTGCCTCGCCGAGCGTTGCCTGCGAAATGCCCGAGTGGAACGTCACCGTTACGGTAAACTCCGTGCTGGTTGATTTCGGCTCGTTGGGGCGGGTGTTGTAGAACTGCCCGTTGCCCTGGCGAACCATCTTGTCGGCGGCGTTGTCGAAGACGATAATCTGCGCCTTGTTCATGCCTGCTTCCGTGCCGTTATGGGCCAGCGTGATATAGTTCTGCGTCAGGGTGGCACCCGTTACCCGCTTAATGGCCGAAGCCGGCACGGGCAGTTCGAAGCCGAAGCCGTTCTTGAACGATGCGCCGATGGCTTTTACCTTATAAGTCGTCTGGATGGAAACAACCTCGTTTTTGGCGTTCAGAACCTGCTTGATGTTGTAGTTCAGAACCAGATCGTTGAAGTCGTAGTCGCCTTTTTTCGGCCACATGTCTTCAAAAGCCAGCGTTGCCTGGGTGTTGAACGACGGGAAGTAGGTGTTGGCGGCGGCCTCCGGATCGGTCGGGTAGGCGTCGTCCTCGTCGTTCACGCCGTCCTGGTCCGTATCTACCGACTCGGCCAGTTCGGGCATGTTTTCTTCCCGGGCAGCTTTCGCCGGACGGGTCGTAATCTTGAAAACGGCGTCGTTGAAATCGCCGTCGCAGGTCGGATCGTCGCGGCGGCGGTCTTCAGCGGCCAGGATATAGGTGCTGGCTTTGGGACTGTTGAGCAGCACGAAATGGCGTTTCAGTTTCGGATCGGTTTCCCCGTTCAGGGCGCTGTGGCTGAAGTGCGTGTACTGGCCGTCGGTGACCGAACCGTTGCGGAAGGCGTCGGCAATGAGGAAGAAACCGATGCCGGTTCCGGCCGGGAAGTTACCGATGTTCACTTTATGACCTGCGACCAGCGCCCCGGCTCCCGCACCGTGGGTGCTGATGTTGGGGAAAATCAGTTGCAGTTCGGCAATATCCGCTTCCGTCTGGGGCGGGTTGGCCGGGTCAAAGATGTAGTAACCGAGCGAGTTGGCCCAGTCCGTATTGTGATGCAGGAAGTGCACGACGACGTCGCCGCGCTGCTTCAGGATGATCGTCGTCGGCGTGTTCTCGGCCAGGTAAGCGGAGTTGACTTTCTGACCCGTCGGCAGCGTTTTCTGCACGTCTTTCAGAAACGAGGTCGAAACGGGCTCCACGCCGGCTTCCAGGTAGTTGGGCAGGCCGCTGGCATCCCAGCCGCCTTTGGTCTTGATCTTGGAATTGTTTCCCGCAATCCGGGCCGAAGCGCTGGCCATCCGCAGACCGCTGTTTTGCGGAGCGCCGCCCAGCGTCGTGCTGACGGTCGTGCCCGAAAGGGTCAGGAGCCGCTTGCCCGGCAGACTGGGGAAGTTGGTGCGCACTTCAACCTGGCTGATGTGGCCCGCCACGGACTGGTTCAGCTGAAGAACGCCGCTGGCGTTGGTGATGCCCGAGAAGAGCAGTACGTTGTCCGGCATGGCGTAAACGTCCAGACGGATACCGGCCATTCCCTTGTTCTGGTTGTCCAGCGCCTGAATCCGGAAGGTCGTCTGCTGGGTCGTGGCGAATGAAAAGCCCGCCGGAATCAGGGAGGCGATGGCGTCGAGGTCGACGTTCGGTGTTACCTGCTCATCAATCTTGGGCTGACAAGCCGTAAAGACGAGACTTAAGGAAGCTGCCGCAATCAGGGCGGCGGGTTTTTTGAATGTACGCAAAGATCGCATTACTTGTACAAGTCTGATAAATTTGCCGATGGGCGAACTGGTTTAGAAACGACTTAGCGGAGCAGAGAAGTACTATTGTCTGGCAAAATAGTGTGGTGGCCGAGTTTCAATAACTCGCTAGGTATTATTAATGCTACTCTAAGAAGATTAAGCAGGAAATCTGTGAGTAGATTTACGTTGCAAAGGTAATTGTTTGCGTCTGATAAATGCAAGAAGACAAACAGCATTTTTTCGTTAAATACTCATCTGTTAATAAGAAGTTGTGTCTTGCAAATAAGGCTCCAACGGAAAGGCTTTTCGCCATTCAGACAAAAAGTAGCGACGGAAGCGAAGGAGAAAGCCCGCCGAGAAGCGGGCGGGCGAACGGGTCTCAACCGGCCGATTTGTATTTTAAACAGTTTCCGGGCCTGGGTGTACTGCCCGAATGGAACTTATTAGCCGTAGGCCGCTGCACCGGCCAATTCCTGCGTTAACCTGCCAGTCCTTTAAGCAAAAAAGCGCACCCCTTTTGAGAGAGGTGCGCTTTTCGGGCGAGTTGTCCGTTACTTCACTTCGACCGCCTGACCCGCCGAACGGGTGGGCTTGCCGCTTTGGAACGTGAGGTCGATCCGGCCGAGGTTGAGCCCCGCCCAGCCTACCTGGTTGATCAGGACCGGCTTGCCGTCCGGATTGTTGACGCTCACGGGAGCATCCAGAAAAGTATGCGTGTGGCCGCCGATAATCAGGTCAATGTTACGGGTGGCCGCCGCCAGCTTTTTGTCAGAAACCGTCTGGTCGCGGTACTCGAAGCCCAGGTGCGAGAGGCAGATCACGTAATCGCATTTCTTCTCCCCGCGCAGGCGGGCCGCCGTATCGTTGGCGATTTCGACCGGGTCCAGGTATTTCGTTTCTTTATAAAGACTCGCAGGAATCAGTCCTTCCGGCCTGATGCCCAGCCCGAACACGCCGACGCGCACCCCGTCTTTCGTGAAGATTTTGTACGCCTCCGTTTTGCCGTCCATCACGGTATTTTTGAAATCGTAATTAGCCACCAGAAACGGGAACTTCGCCTTGGCAAACTGGTCGCGCATGTTGTCGATGCCTCCGTCGAAGTCGTGGTTGCCGATGGCCCCGGCATCGTAGCCCATGCGGTTCATGGCCAGAATTTCGGGTTCGCCTTTGTAGACGTTAAAGTAGGGCGTTCCCTGAAAAACGTCGCCCGCGTCGAACAGCAGCACATTCTTCTGCTCCTGCCGGATGCGCTGGATCAGGGCCGCCCGCCGCGCCACGCCTCCGCGCCCGGCGTTGCGGCTGCCGTCCTGCGGAAAGGGGTCTAGGCGGCTGTGCACGTCGTTGGTGTGCAGGATGGTCAGGCTGCTGGATTTGGGGCCGGCCAGCGCTTCTGGGCTAATGCTTCCGACTACGGCCACGCCGCCCAGCAGCTTCAGAAACTGGCGTCTATTGGAAAGTAATGCGTCCATCGGAGGTTGTTTTAAGCGGCTGACCGGATTTGCCCAGCTGCCGGAAATAATCAATAAAAGCGTCGCGCAGGAGGTAATTCGGCTCTTCGCGTTTCCGCTGAATCTCGTTCATGAACGTCACGTCGCTGCCGCCGTTGGCAATGTAATCGCTCATCGCGACCAGGTACGTGTCCGTCGGGCTGAACGTACGGCCGTTCGTAAACGTCAGGCTTTCCACTTTTTTGTCGCGGACGGTCGCCCGGATGCCGCCGACGACCAGCGTCCCGTCGTGCGTGACAAAGTGGTTGAGGAAGCGCATCAGGCCCTCGCCGTTCATCGTCACCAGCGTCAGGGCGTTGTCGAAGGGCATCACTTCGTAAATGCTGCCGACGGTGATGTCTCCCAGCGGCAGGCTGTTGCGGATGCCGGTGTAGTTGAGGTGGCTCACGTCCACGGTCTGTCCGGTTTTCTGCCGCACCTGCGCAATCATGGCGTCGGTGAGCAGGTCGTTGAGCGGGCCGTTGGGCTGTCCCTTTTCAATCCGGGTGGTCGCGCGGACGAGCACTTCGGTCATCGTGCGGTCGAGCTGCTGTTTGTAAGGCTGCAGGAAGCGCACAAGGCTGCTGTCGACCGCCACACTCTGGTCAATCGGCAACCGCTGGGCCTGCTGGCCCGTCAGACTGTATTCCGTCCGGCATCCCGCTAGCAGGGCGGCGAGGAGAATAATGTTGGTGAATTTCATAGGGAAGATGGCACGCGGCTGACGCAGATTTTGCCGATAAAGCCGTTCAATGCGCGTGAGCCGCGTGCCATTTTACAAGTCATACTTTCTGATTCCAATCAAATATTTGTCCGTAGCGACGTGAAACCAGCCGTTCTGCTTTTTGAGCGTCATGGTTTTCCATTCGCGGGTCGGGAAGATCACGTGCTTGGGGTTGAAGCCGAAGCCGACTTTGACCGGCATGTTGAAGCCTTCTCCTTCACAATCCCAGCGGTATTTCAGTTCCAGTTCGGTTTCCTTTTCGGTCACGCGGTAATCCAGCACCGGCAGTTTGGCGTAGTTCAGGTACTGGTTGAAGATCGGTTTAAGGTCCATTTTCAGTTCCTTGCCGAGCAGATCCACCACTTCGTCCGAACTCACGACGGAACGCAGTTTCTTCTGATGCAGCTGCCGCAGGGCGCGGAACCAGAGGTCGTCGTTGTCCACCACGTGCCGCAGGGTATTCAGCACCCAGGCGCCTTTGTAGTAGATGTCGTTGTCCTTGAATTCGTAATTCACGCCCAGTGGCCCCAGCATCGGGTACTGGTTCTTGATGAATTTCTTCTGTCCGGTAATGTACTTCTGCGACTGCTCGTAGCCCTGCGTGGATTCTACGTACAGCGTTTCCATATACGTCGTAAACGACTCGTGAATCCACATTTCGGCATGGTCGGCGCAGGAGATGCTGTTGCCGAAATATTCGTGGCCGCTTTCGTGGATGATGATAAAGTCGAAGCCGAACGGGTTGTTTTTGTAATTGTTTCCGTAGGCAATGGCGCTCTGGTGTTCCATGCCCCAGTACGACGTTTCGACCAGCGCGTAGCCGTCGCGCCAGAACGGGTAGTGGCCGAAATGCCATTCGTAGCAGTCCAGCATGCCCTTTACCTGCTCAAAATGCGGCTTTGCCCGGGCCTGGTTGTATTTCAGGACGTAGTAATTGAGCTTCAGCGGCTTGTGGTCCCGGCTCTTGTAGGTGTCCGTAAAATAGACGTAATCCCCGAGGTTGAAGGTGACGTTGTACGAATTGATCGGGTAGCTCACGGCCCAGACGAATTCGGTCTGGCTGGTGCCGACCTCCCGTTTGCTGAGCATCCGCCCGTTCGAGACCGCCGTGAGACCGCGCGGGACCCGGAAGGTCATGCGCATCGAGTCCGGTTCGTCCGACAAATGGTCCTTGCAGGGCCACCAGGAACTGGCGCCCAGTCCTTCGCACGACACGCCGACCCAATCTTTGCCGGTGCTGTCTTTTTTCCAGGCAAAACCGCCGTCCCAGGGCGGTTTGACGGCTTCCCGGGGTTTGCCGCCATAATTGATTTTGACCTCCTGCACCTTGCCGACCGACTGCGGCCCGCCCATGCTGACCCAGATCACATTGCCTTCCCGCCGGAACTGCAGCGGCTTGCCGCCCTGCGTGATCGACTCCACGTTCAGGTTCTCGAACAGATCGATCTGCATCCGGGTAAACGGCGCTTTGACCTTGTACCGGATCGTGTTGGAACCGTTGATGGATTTGGTCGCCGGGTCTACACTCAGGTTCAGGTGGTAAAAAGTGACGTCGTAACCCGTCCGTTCGGGGCGGAGCGAGCCGCGCAGGGTGTCCTGACGGGTGTACGTTTCGGGTTGCGCCGGAGCCGGGGCCGTCTGGGCGGCGGTGTACAGGGAAGCAAAGAGGGCCGCCAGGGCCATCATCAATTGTTTCATGGGGAAAGCGTAAGCGTTACCAAAGGTACAAACTTATTGTCAGGCTGCCATAAATGCCCGGATTCACAAATCGGTAACGGCATGAACGCCTTCATAATCAGGCAGCTGGTGTTATCAATACCTTACCCGACCGACCCTTTCTCCCAAATTCTTTATTGAGCCTTTACGTTCCGGAAAAACTGACGTAACACACCCGCTCTACATTCGTGCCCTGAATCCAACTCCTCACATCTATGAACAAATCTACCTTGTCTTTCCGGCACTTCTGCCTGATGCTCTGGACGGGGGTGTCTTTGCTGCTGGCGGGCGCTGTCCGGGCGCAAAGCACCAACGCTTCCTTCATCGGCCAGGTCATGGACGCCCGAAACGAGCCGTTACCCGGAGCCACCGTGCAGATTCGGAACGAAGGCACCGGCTTCCGGACCGGAACGGCAACCGGGGCCGACGGGCGTTTTCAACTCCGGCAGCTGCCGCTGGGCGGCCCTTATACCGTCACGGTGACTATGGTGGGTTTCGGGACGCAGAAACGCGAGGGCTTTATGCTCAACCAGGGCGACCAGATTACGGTAAGATTCAGCCTCGCGGAAGCCGCCAATGATCTTCAGGAAGTATCGGTAAAGGCCAACCGCATCATCGACCAGGTGAATCGCTTCGGGGCCTCGACGGCCGTCACGGCGCTGCAAATCAAGAATCTGCCGCTCGAAAACCGGAATTTCAACAACCTCGTCAACCTCTCGCCGCTGCAGGGCAATGGGGCGCTGGGCGGGGCGCGGTCCGGCTCGACGAACATCACCATCGACGGCGGCAACGCCCGCTCGCCGCTCTGGGCCGGGGCTACCGGCGTAACGGGGTCGATGCCCTACGCCATGTCGCAGGAGGCCATTCGCGAGTTTGAAGTAGCTACCAACGAATACTCCGTCACGCAGGGGCGTCAGGCGGGCGGGGCCGTCAACGCCGTGACCAAGAACGGCACGAACGTCTGGTCGGGCTCGGCCTTTACCTTTGCGCAGAACGACAAACTGCAAAGCCCCAACGACATCCGCGGGGTTAAGCGCAGCGCCAACTTTGACCGCTACCAGTGGGGTTTCAGCCTCGGCGGGCCCATCATCCGGGACAAGCTGCACTTTTTTACGGCCTTCGACCGGCAGGATGAGCGCCGCCCGGCCTTCATCACGGACATTCAGAACGAAGGGGATGAACAGCGGCTCGGTATCCGCCGGGATACGCTGGCCAAAGCCATCGACATCGCCCGCCGCCTCTACGGCGTGAGCCAGAATCCGCAGGTCGGGCAGTTTGACAACAAAACGACCGCCAACACCCTTTTTGCCCGTTTCGACTGGACGGTAAACGACAGACACAAGGTGACGTTTCGCAACAACCTGACAAGCTGGGACAGTCCGATCAACTCGGGCGACAACAGCGACATTGTGCTGCGCGAAACGTACAATACCCAGAAAGCCCGCTCGTACACGGGGCTGGTGTCGCTGCGCTCGTCGTTTTCGCCCGCGTTCACCAACGAACTGAAGGTGCAGTACCAGTACGAGTACACCTCGCAGGAAACCAGCAGCGAACTGCCGGGTGTGAACATTCCGCGGGCCATCGTGACGGTCACCTCGCCTTTCCCGACCGCTTCCAACCCCAATGCCACCACGCAGCGGACGTTTCAGTTCGGCGGGCAGCGCTTCACGCCCGAATGGACCAAATACCACCAGTTTCACCTCATGAACACCTCGTACCTGACGCGGGGCAAAGTGGATTTCACGTTCGGGACGGATACCTACGTCACTTTCCTGAAAGACCTGTTTACCAGTGAGCTGAACGGCCGTTTCTTCTTCAACAGCCTGAGCGATCTGGCGGCGCAGCGGCCCTCGCGGTACGTGCGGGAGGTGTACCTCGGTCAGGGACAGCCGATTGTGCAGTACAACGTCATCGACTGGGCGTTTTTCGGACAGATGGAAACTGACCTGATGCCGAACCTGAACCTGATGGCGGGCCTGCGCTGGGACGGCACGAGCTTTCTGACCGCTCCGGCCGCCAACCCGCTGGCCGAACAGCGGCTGGGCATCAAAACCGCCCGCAAACCGACCGACTGGAACAACTTCCAGCCGCGCTTCCAGTTGACCTGGAACGTGGGCGGCCGGAACACGGATATCGTCAAAATCGGGGGTGGGGCCTTTACCGCCATGGCGATGTACTACAACCTGGCCAACAACATGCTGTTCGACGGTCAGCAGATCGCCTCGATCGACGTGCGTGGGGCTGCCGTACCGAAGCCGGATTTCGTTTCCTTCCGCCGCGACCCGTCAACGGCTCCGGGTGTCCCGCCGGGCACTTCGTACGTCTCGACCATCAACGCCACCGGCCCGAACTTCCAGGTGCCGATGACGTGGAAGCTCAACGTCAGCTACAACAAGATTTTGTGGAACGACCGCCTGCGCCTCGGCCTGAACGTGCTGATGAGCAACACGCACAACAACTACGCGTATCTGGAGCGCAACCTCGTCGAGCAGCCGTATTTCCGCCTGTCGAACGAGGCGAACCGGGGCGTCTTTGTCTCGGCGGACAAAATCGCCGCCAACGGCAGCAGCAACTGGCTGGATTCGCGGGCAGCCCCGGACCTCGGCCGCGTGCTGGAACTGAACTCGGTGGGCTACTCGCAACAGTGGGCCGTTATCGCCGACGCGACGCTGAAAATCGGTCAGGACGGCTACGTCAACGTGAGCTACACCCGCAACGATACGAAGGATAACTCAACCTACAACTGCTGCGTTGCCAACACCTCGACCTTTCTGCCGGTGGTAGACGACCCGCGGGCGCTGAACTTCGGCTATTCGGAAACGCAGTTTCGGCACAAGGTGGTGGCCAACGGCGCGACGCCGTCCTGGAAAGGCTTTACGCTGGGCGCAACGGTGACGGGCGTGGGCGGTACGCCGTTCTCGATCCACGCTTACAACGCGGGCTTCGGCGTCAACGGCGACTTCAACGACCGCAACGACCTGGCGTTCCTCTTCGACCCCGGCAGCCCGGAGACCGACCCGACGCTGGCGAAAGCCATCCAGGCCTGGCTAGATAACCCGCAGGTCGCCCAGCCGCTGAAGGACTATTATCTCGAAAATGTCGGGAAAGTGGCTCCGCGCAACGGCGGCGTCAACCCCTTCGCGGCGACCATCGACCTGCGCCTCATTAAGCGGTTCCGGACCTTCCGGGGCCAGAGCCTCGAACTGACGGCCGACCTGTTCAACGTCGCGAACCTGCTGAACGACGGCAACGGCAACGGCGGTAAGGTCTGGGGCCGCAACCGCAATCTGGGTGCCGAACAGCGGCTGTTCGCCATTTCCGGCTTCAACCAGACCACCCGCCGCTACAGCTACCGGGTGAACAGCAATACGGGCGTCAACCCCGTCGGAGGCACGCCCTGGCGCCTGCAACTCGGCCTGCGCTACGCCTTTTAAGGTATCCCCGGATTTCAGTCCGGGAGGACTATTTCCAAACTCCCGGACTGAAATCCAGGGATACTATGGGGTACAGGGTCCGGTCTAAAAGCCGGACTTTTTGTATATTTCGGCAAGCCAATCTTCAGAAACCCATGCCTCGTCCGACGGTTGACCAACTTCACCACTCCGGCCGCTTCTCGCTGCTCGAATCGTTTCACATTGATGAAATGACGCTTTTCATTTTCCGCGAACTGGGCATGAAACCGCCGCAGGCAGGGACAAAGGAACGGCCCCGGCTGACGGTGCGGTCGGTCATCGTGTTTCTGCTTATGGCGGGGGCAGGAGGTATCGTCGGCTATTTTCTGGGCCACTGGCTGAAAGGACCTACCAGTGGCGCGGCCGGCTTCTGGCAGCTTGTGGCCGTCCTTCCTCTGCTGCTCGTGCTGCTGGTCGTTCACGAAGGCATTCATGCCCTGGTGTTCCTGGGGCTTGGCGCGCGGGATGTCGGGTTTGGTTATTCCCGAAAAGGGCTGATGGTGTACGCTTACTCCCAGCGGTTTGTCATGGCGCTGCGGGAAAACGCGCTGGTGGCCGCCATGCCTTTTCTGGTAATTACGACTGGACTGGCCCTGGCGCTGGTCCTTTTACCCGAATACCGCATCCTTCTGGGGCTGACGCTGCTGCTCCACACCTTCGGCTGTCTGGGCGATTTCGCCCTCATCCGCCACTGGTGGAAGGCCCGCCGCCGGGCGATGTACACCTACGACGACCTGACCGAGAAACGGACGTATTTTTTTGAGGAAAAACCGGCCGCAGAAACGCCGCATGAACCAGCAAGCTGCGAGGCCACCAGCGCCGGTCGCTAAGCCGGTTTTCCTCATCAGATTCGGACTTCACCGCTGCGCGGTCGGTACGGGCTTCGTTTTCCAGTGATTCACCACAAACGGCACCCAGTCTTTAGTGCCCGCCGGAATCCGGACGTGGGGCTTGAAACCGACGTTGTCGATGGGTTCGGTATCGACCCAGCCCGAGCGCGTAACCGGAATCGACAGCGTAAAATCTGGGCAGTTCAGCCGGAAATCTTTCTGCTGTCCGTAATCCATCACGCCCATGCTGTTGGTGCCGAACAGCGTCGTTTTGCGGCTGTAGCGCGTCAGGTAAAGAAGGAATTCGGTGCTGGAGGCGCAGCCTTTATCCATCAGAATCGCCACTCGTTTAGGAGAAATCGAAATTTTGTCGAGCGTAAGCAGCGGAAAAGGCGAATACGGCACCAGACCGCCGGGGTTGGTTTTCAGGCGGTTGGCCAGCACGGTGTCGTACGTCTGGGCTTGCGCCATCATCTCCGCCGAGGCCCGGTAACTGTCCGTCGGGATGGGCATGGGCTGGTCGTACAGCAGTTCCATCATCGTAAACGACGGGGACGCATCGCCGCCGCCGTTGCCCCGGAGATCCAGAATCAGATTCGGCGTCCGGTTGATGAGGTCGGCATTGGCCTTGATGAGTCCATCCAGTTCGTCCACCTCCGACTGGTTGAAGGCGGAAAGCCGGAGGTAAACGAAATCGTCGTTCACGGGCCGGAGACGAACCGGCGCCCGCTCTTTCAGTTGCTGACGCTGAGCCGCCGTAAAGGCTTGCGGATATTCCCGTTTCCAGGAAAAACCTTTGAAAACCAGGCCGTTTTCGGTTAGTCTCAGCGGCAGCTGGTAACTACTGGCGTCATCGTTGAAAACGGTCACGTTATACACCACCTCCTCGTTGGTCTTCAACTCGGCCATGACGGTGCCGGGCTGCCAGTTCCGGTAGTTGCCGGACAGCCAGACAGCCACCAGGGTACCGGGCTTTTTCGGGTCTTTGGTAATCAGAAAGCGGTTGTTGCCATCGCCGGTAGTCCAGATGCCCTCGGCCAGATCAGCGCGGTAAGCCGGATTCTGCAGGTTTGCTTTTAACCGGGTTTCGGTGATCGGCAGGCGGCGCACTTGGCTGCGGTCCGCCCGTTGGGTGAAATACACCTTCACGTGGCGATCCCGGAAAAAGTTCTGGTAGGTCTGAAGCAGCGCGTTGCAGGCGGCGGGCTGTTTGGCCCGTGGTGCCTGACGGCGGAGGCTGTCCAGCAGGCGCTCGTACCGGGGGCGGGTCCGGTCGTTGACTTTGTCGAAATAACCGGCGTAGATGCGGGTGACTTTATCGACGGTCTGCTCCAGCACGTCCGGGCAGGAGCAGGCGGGTGTCTGGGCCGCCGCGGCGAACGGGAGCCAGGCCAGCAGGATAGCGGCGTGTTTTCTGATTTTCATAAGGGCGGAATAGTGCCCTAAAGAAAAGCAGAGGATGCGGCGATTCCAAAAACTCCCTCCAATCCCATAACGCTTCCTGGTAGCTTGACCAGATTCCGTTACCCAGAGGAAACAAAAAAGCTTCGCCGGAGCAGAAATCCCACCCCGGCGAAGCCAATTTTTAATTCTTAACTCTTAATTTTTAACTGAATTAGTACCGGTACATCTCCGACTTGAACGGACCCTGCGGCGTAACGCCGATGTAAGCGGCCTGTTCTTCGTCCAGGGAATCCAGCTTCGCGCCGACGTGGGCGAGGTGCAGGGCAGCCACTTTCTCGTCAAGGTGCTTCGGCAGGATGTATACTTTCTTCTCGTATTTCTCGGGGTTGTTCCACAGCTCAAGCTGGGCGAGCGTCTGGTTCGAGAACGAGCACGACATCACGAAAGACGGGTGACCCATCGCGCAGCCCAGGTTGACCAGACGGCCTTCGGCCAGGACGATAAGCTCCTTGCCGTCGATTTCGTACATGTCCACCTGCGGCTTGATCTGCGACTTCGTGTGGCCGTAGTTCTGGTTCAGCCACGCCATATCGATTTCGTTGTCGAAGTGACCAATGTTACACACGATGGCCTTGTCTTTCATCGCCCGGAAGTGACGCTCCTTCACGATGTTGACGTTACCCGTGGCCGTTACGAAAATGTTGGCGCGGGTAGCGGCCTCATCCATCGTCACGACTTCGTAGCCGTCCATCGCCGCCTGCAGGGCGCAGATCGGGTCGATTTCCGTTACCAGCACGCGGCAGCCAGCGCCCCGCAGAGATTCGGCCGAGCCTTTGCCTACGTCACCGTAACCCGCTACCACGGCCACTTTACCGGCCAGCATGAGGTCCGTAGCGCGGCGGATTGCGTCTACCAGCGACTCGCGGCAGCCGTATTTGTTATCGAATTTCGATTTCGTTACCGAGTCGTTGACGTTGATGGCAGGCAGGTGCAGCGTGCCGTTCTTCATCCGCTCGTAGAGGCGGTGTACGCCCGTCGTCGTTTCTTCCGACAGCCCTTTGATACCACCGATCAGTTCCGGATAGTTGTCGAACACCATGTTCGTCAGGTCACCGCCGTCGTCGAGGATCATGTTCAGCGGCTGCTGGGATTCGCCGAAGAACAAAGTCTGTTCGATACACCAGTTGAACTCTTCTTCCGTCATGCCTTTCCAGGCGTACACCTGAATACCGGCGGCGGCGATGGCCGCGGCGGCGTGGTCCTGCGTCGAGAAGATATTGCAGGACGACCAGGTTACTTCCGCACCCAGTTCCACCAGCGTTTCGATCAGCACGGCGGTCTGGATGGTCATGTGCAGACAGCCGGCGACGCGGGCACCCGCCAGCGGCTTCGACGGACCGAATTCCTGACGCAGCGCCATCAAACCCGGCATTTCGGCCTCTGCCAGCCGGATTTCCTTGCGGCCCCACTCGGCCAGTGAAATGTCCTTTACTTTGTAAGGTACGTACGTTGACGTTTGAGTCGACATAACTGTATTGATGATTATCGGATTACTTGTGAACTACTGCCTGATGATGAATCAATTATCGGGCCGTAGTCTTCCTAAAATGCAAAAGTAGGGATTGACCGGCAAAGTTCCTAAGCCCCCGGTTTTAACCGGGGGGCCAAACGGTTTTAACCGTGGGTCCGGGCGCACCGGCCGTTCATTTCAAATACGGCCGGACCTGCCCTGCCCAGATTTCGTAGCCTTTCCGGTTCATGTGCAGGCTGTCGGCCCGGAAAAGCTCGCCCCGCGTGCCGCCGCTAGCCGTCAGCATGGGCGTGTAGACATCCACGAACGAAGTCCGTTTCTGCTGTTTCAGGAAGCTCTCGATCAGGCGGTTTGCCTCCACCACGACCGGCAGGTATTTTCGCCGGGACGGACTGGGTTTGATGGCGATAAAGGTTACCTGCGTTTTGGGCAGGGCCTTCCGAATCTGCCGGAACAGCGTCACGAAGCGGTCGTACGTTTGCTGCGCCGTCACGGTGCCCGAAGCAATGTCGTTTTCGCCGGCATAGATTACCACCTGTTTCGGCTTGTAGGGGATGATGATCCGGTCGGCGTAGCGGATCACGTCCGTCAGCTGCGAGCCGCCGAATCCCCGGTTCAGGACGGCCTTGCCCGCGAAGTCTTTTTCCAGATCGGCCCACAGGCGAACCGACGAGCTGCCGGTAAAGACAATCGGTTTCTGAGGCGGCGGGCTGAGTTTGTCTTTGGCCTCAAAGGCCAGAATTTCGGCTTCAAAGGCCGGGCGGTTTTGCGCTGCGCAGGAAAAACTTACCAGAAAAAACAGGAAACCGGCCAGTTGTTTGGGAAGGGAGTGTTTCATTCAGATGTAAACTTGTCGGGAAATAAACAATACGGGACCATTATCCTACTCGTAAGCCGTTTTTGACGGGGCGTTCGGTCGTCAGCAACGTTATTTCGTTTTCCTCTCCAATAGAACCCAGCAGCAGGCATTCGCTGTAGAAATTGGCAATCTGCCTGGGGGGGAAGTTGACGACCGCCGTAACCTGTTTCCCGATCAGGTCGTCGGGGGAGTACAGTTTTGTGACCTGCGCGGAGGTCTTCCGGATGCCGTATTCGCCAAAATCGATGGTGATTTTGTAAGCGGGTTTTCTGGCTTCCTTGAACACCTCGGCGCGGATAACGGTCCCGACGCGGATCTCTAGTTTGGCAAAGTCATCCCAGGTGATAGGGGAGGCAGGAGTTTCCATGATTTTCCAGCAGCGACGAACACAACAAATGAAGAAAGGCGATGATTGGTTTCAGTTGCGGCGTCCGGTTGGAGACGCCGTAACTGAAACCAATCAAAGTTAATCAGGTAAATCACTGTAAATTCGAGTTCAGTTGATAAACTGCACGACCGTTTCCAGCCCCATGCCCCGCGAGCCTTTGATGAGAATGTGCGCGTCGGTGAACGGGTTGTCCATGATCCAGTTGTGCAGCGAAAATTTGTCCGGGAAATAATAAGCTTTTGGCAGAGCGGCGAGCGCGTACTGCATGTCTTTCCCGGCCAGAATGACCGTGTCGAAACCGCCCTGCGCCACCCGTTCGCCCAGCGCCGCGTGTTCGACCGGGCTCTCGTCGCCCAGTTCGTACATATCGCCCAGAATCACGACCTTCCGCCTGGCGGCCAGCTTGGTGAAGTTTTCGATCGCCGCCGCCATCGAACTCGGGTTAGCGTTGTAGGCATCCATCAGAATGGTGTTTGTGCCCTTCTGAATGATTTGCGAGCGGTTGTTGGTGGGGTTGTAGGCCGCAATGGCCGCGTTGGCCTCCTCGGCCGGAACGCCGAAATACTTCCCGACGCAGAGCGCCGCCGCGATGTTGTCAAAGTTGTAGTGCCCCGTCAGGTTGGTGTTGACCTCCTGCCCGGCTTCGTCGCGGTAGACGATCACCGGCGCTTCCTGCACGAGCGTGGCGTGGAAAAACGCGTTCGGCCCCAGGTAATGAATCACTTCGTGAAACTGCCGTTCCAGATGCATTTCCTGCAGGGTGACATTTGTGCCGTGCACGAACACCGTGCCGTGCTGGTGCGCCAGCCAGTCGTAGAGTTCGCCCTTGCCCTTCCGGACGCCCGCTTCGCCGCCAAACCCTTCCAGATGCGCCTTCCCGACGTTCGTGATCAGTCCGTGCGTCGGCTGGGCGATGGACGATAGCAGCCGGATTTCGCCCTGGTGATTGGCGCCCATTTCGACAACGGCGATTTCGTAGGGAGCCTCCGGTCCGTCGTTGCGGATGGCGAGCAGCGTCAGCGGCACGCCGATGTGGTTGTTGAGGTTGCCGAAGGTGGCGTAGGTCCGGTATTTCCGCGACAGCACCGCCGCCAGCAGCTCTTTGGTGGTGGTCTTGCCGTTGGAACCCGTCAGGCCGATGACCGGAATGGTCAGGGTCTGCCGGTGGTGGCGGGCCAGTTCCTGCAAAGCCGTCAGGCCGTCGTCGACGAGCAGAAACCGGTCGTCGGTAGCCACCTCCGGATCGTCGACCAGGGCGTATCGGGCGCCTTGTTCCAGCGCCTGTCGGGCAAACTTGTTTCCGTCGAATTTATCGCCTTTGAGGGCGACGAACAGGCACTCCGGAGTAATTTTACGGGTATCGGTCGAAACGCTCGGGCATTCGCGGAAGCGTTCGTAAATTTCCTGAATAGAAAGGCTCATTTTCTGGGTTGAGCGTAAATCGATAAAGTCGTACAGTTCGTTACATCTCTGTGGCTCTCTGTGCTTACCTCCGTGCAACTCTGTGGTTGATTTTTTACCACAGAGAACACGGAGGTAAGCACAGAGGACCACAGAGGCCGTCAAAAATACATGAAAAACCTTTTTACTTTTTTCTGCCTGCTGATACTTTCTGCCGCAACGGCCCAGCCGCCCGCCGGAAACTTTGCGTTCCGGCAGTCTGCGGGGCCGGAGGTGCGGGTCGAAAACCGCACGCTGGTCAACCCCTGGGCGGGCGGACTCAACGGCGCGCAGTATTCCCGCATTCACCTGAACCCGGATGCCGTGGAAGACCTTGTCGTGTTCGACCGGCAGACCAACCGGATTACGGCTTTCGTGGCCGAGCCGCAGGGAACGACCTACCGCTGGAAGCACGCTCCCGAGTACGAAAGCCAGTTTCCGGCCGACATTCTGTACTGGATGCTGCTGGTGGATTACGACCGCGACGGCCGCAAGGACCTCTTCACCCACACTCCCTCGGGACTGCGCATCTTTAAAAATACGGCCGCCAACGGGCGACTGGCGTGGCAGTCGGTGGCCGACCCGGTCTACGGCGAAGGACTTTCCAGCCGCATCAACCTGTACATCGTCTCGACCGACGTGCCCGGCATCACGGATGCCGACGACGACGGCGACATCGACATCATCACCTTCGACATTACCGGCAACGCCGTGGAGTTCTGGCAGAATATGGCGAAGGAACGCGGGAAAGGGGCCGATGCGCTGGAGTTCAAAAAACAGGGCTTCTGCTGGGGCGGTTTTCAGAAAGAATACTGCAACGATTTTGTGTTTGGCATCGACTGCGGCCTCACTTCCGGCCGGATTACCGACCCCAACGCCCGACCCATGCATGCCGGTAATTCGATTCTGCTGCTGGACGTGAACGGCGACAAAAAGAAGGACGTCCTGTTTGGTCACGTTTCCTGCCGCAACATCGCCCGGCTCAACAATACGGGCGGCAACGGCGCGGCCTCGGTCTTCACCAGCTTCAGCCCCAATTTTCCCGACAACAACCCGATTGATTTCGACGTATTTCCGGCCGTTTATCTGGAAGACCTCGATTTCGACGGCCAGCGCGATCTGGTGGCTTCGCCCAACGTGTACACCAACGACGCCGACCTGATCGATTTCCGCAATTCGAACTGGTTTTACCGCAATGCCGGGACCGACGAACGGCCGGATTTTCAGTATGTCCAGAAAAACTTCCTGCAGGACGGCATGATCGACGTGGGCGAAGATGCCGCTCCGCTGCTGGCCGACCTCGACGGCGACGGCGACCTCGACCTGCTCATCGGCAACGCGGGTATCCGGGGCAACCTCGGCGTCCGGGCGAGTCTGACGCAGTACGAAAACACCGGCACGGCGGCCCAGCCCGTGTTTCAGTGGCGCACCGACGATTACCTGAACCTGTCCGGAACGTTTCAGGTCCGGCTGTTGCAGGCGGCGATGGCGGATATGGACGGCAACGGATCGCCGGACCTCGTTTTTTCGGGAACCAACGTCAACCGCGGCATCGATATTCGCTACCTGCCCAATGCGGCGGCGCGCGGGGCGGCTCCCCGCTTCGACCTGAGCAACGTCCGGACCATCACCCTGCCCGACCGCGTCGGACTTTCCTCGGTGCTCAACTGGGTGGATGTGGACGGCGACGGCCGGACCGACCTGCTGGCCGGGGTGTCTGCCGGGGGCTTCCGCTACTTCCGCAACACGGGCAGCAGCACGCCGCAGTTTCAGCTGGTGACGGATAGTTACGGACGTATCCCGGCTCCGGCCGCGCCGCAGGGGGCCTCGCTGGCGCTGGTCGATTTCAACGGGGATGCCGTGCGGGAACTGCTCGTCGGCGACAACAACGGGACGCTGAAACTCTACCGCCTGCCCCAGCAGCCCGATGCCGCCGCCCAGTTGCTCGACTCGACGCTGGTGACCA
Organism: Tellurirhabdus rosea; assembly: GCF_026278345.1. Lineage (NCBI taxonomy): Bacteria > Pseudomonadati > Bacteroidota > Cytophagia > Cytophagales > Spirosomataceae > Larkinella > Larkinella roseola. The sequence continues at coordinate 1,774,890 of NZ_CP111085.1, read as the reverse complement.
ACAGCCTCACGCAGACCGCGAACGAAGGCGTCTCCGGCGGCCTCTTTCTGGCGACGGCCGACCTGACCGGCGACGGCCTGCCCGACGTACTGGCCGGAACCACGGCGGGCGGACTGCGTTTTTTGCAGAATACCTCCGAAAAATCGGTGGTGACCGGAAACGAACCCACACCGGCGGGCATCTGGGCCTTTCCGAACCCGACCGACCGCTACGTACGCATTGTGCCCCCACAGGATGGGGTTCTGACGGTACTGTCTGCAACGGGCAAAACCATGACGGCGGGCCTTCCCGTGCGGCAGGCCATCGAAACGACGCTGGACTTCGGCGGGTGGGCGGCCGGGCTGTACATCGTGCAGCTGCGGAGTGAAAAGGGGCCGGTACGGCGGCAGAAAATTATGCTGGTTCGTTGATTTTCCGGGAAAGGGTTGTTTCTTGGGGCCGTATTTTATGTTTGGTCCGCCACTCTCTCCCATATGCTTCTTTTTGTTTTTACCCCTTTGCAGGAGGCCAGTCGGCAACTCCTGAAAAACGGTCTTCCGGCTGATTTTGAGCTTGTTTTTCGGGCCGATGTTTCCGAAGACGAGCAGCGGTCGGCGCTAAACCGGGCGGATTTTATCTTGGGAAATCCACCCGCCGCCTGGTTCGATGCCGAATTGCCGAACCTGAAATGGTGGCAGCTGGATTCGGCCGGTTTCGACGCTTACCGCGGCGTGACGGTTTTGTGCCCGGTGACCAACATGGGCGATTTTTTTGCCTGGCCCTGCGCCGAAACAATCGTCGGCGGGGTACTGGCGCTGTACCGGAAACTGAACGAGCTGGCCGTTCTGCAAACCCAGAGCCGGTGGGTAGGCGCGGCCCTGCGGCCGTCCATGCAGCTGATGCGGGGCAAAAAAGTCGTTATCCTCGGTGCCGGTACCATCGGGCAGGTGACCCGGCAGCTGCTCACGGCCTTTGAATGCCCCATCCAAACGCTGGCCCGCACGAATCCGGAGGCCGAACTCCATTCGGTGGAGGAGTTGAAAGCCGTACTGCCGCAAACAGACGTGGTCATCAGCACCCTGCCCGGTTCGGCACAGGGCTTTTTCACCGCCGAACTGATCGCCGCCATGCAGCCCGGCAGCGTCTTTGCCAACGTCGGCCGGGGCAGTACGGTGGATGAACCGGCCCTGATTGAGGCCCTGCAGAACGGCCACCTTGGCGGAGCCGTACTGGACGTGACGGCCACCGAGCCCCTGCCCGCTGATAGCCCGCTCTGGACCCTGCCGAACGTCATCCTGACCCAGCATACGGGCGGCGGACAGGCGGGGGAAGAGAGCGGGAAGGTGGAATTGTTCCTGCAGAATTTAACCCGGTTGCAGCAGGGCGAACCACCGCTGAACCGGGTTGAACTGGCGCAGGGCTATTAAACCGGGTTATTGCTGGTAAGAAACCCGGTACACCACCCCGTTGTTGTCGTCCGAAAACAGGAGCGAACCGTCCGGATGGGTCGTAATGCCTACCGGTCGGCCAAACTGCGAACGGTTGTTATCGATCAGAAAGCCCGTCACGAAATCGTCGAAGCGCACGGGCTGGCCGTTTTCAAAATGCAGCCGGACGATCTTGTAGCCGGACGGAACGCTGCGGTTCCAGGAGCCGCGCATGGTGACGAACGCGTCGTTGCGGTACTCGGCCGGAAACAGACTGCCGCTGTAGAATACCATGCCGAGCGGGGCGCTGTGCGCCTGGTAGGTCAGCAGGGGCAGGGTAGTTTTCTGACGGTACTGCTGGTAGGTAGTGTCCCCCTTCGGCCGGTCCGATGGGTTGTATTTGCCTTCTCCGTAGATGTACGGCCAGCCGAAATCGGCGCCCTGCACAATTTTGTTGACTTCTTCTTTCTGCTCGTTGTCGCCCAGCCAGTCGATGCCGTGGTCGAGGCCGAAAAGCTCGCCCGTCTGCGGGTGCCAGCCAAAGCCGATGGTGTTGCGCAGTCCCTTCGCAAAGATTTTCCGGTTGGAGCCGTCGGCATTGGCCCGCAGGATGGTGGCGTGTTCGGGATTGGGCTCGGGGCAGGAGTTACAGGTGCTGCCCACGGTGATGTACAGCATGCCGTCGGGGCCAAAAGCAATCGTTCGGTTGGGGTGCTGGCCCGCATCGGGCAGGTCGCCGATGAGCTGCTGCGGCTGGCCCAGCGTGCCGTCGCCGTTGATGGAGGCGCGGTACAGCTCCTTCACCGCCACGATGTAAAGCTGATTTTCGCGGACGGCCAGCCCGTGCGCCTGTTTGATGTTTGCCACCACCTGTTTGGCATCGGCGGTGCCGTCGTTGTTCGAATCGCGCAGCAGCGTCACGGTGCCCGCCTCCCGGTCGGTTACGTAGATGAATCCGCTGGGCGTCGTGACCAGCATGCGGGGTTTACCCAGATTGTCGGCAAACTTGGTGACCCGGAAGCCGGCGGGTGCTTTTAACTGCTGGATGTTGGCGTCCGTGGCCGGAACGAGAGCCGGACGGAACACGTAGCCCTGAATCTGGGCCGTGGTCGGTTCGTCGTCCGTTTCCGGAATCATTTCGTTGAAAACGTCTTTTGCTTTATCACAACCAAAAATCAGCGCCGCCCCCGCTACCGCATACAGTGCGCCTTTGTACCAGTTTTTCATGAAAGAATTCGTTGAGTGTGGAATGTTGCTATAATCTGCTACTGCAACCGCCCAAAGCAGATAATTGTTGGGACATTTAATGAAGGGACGGGATAAATGGGTATCTTTAAAGCTTCTTTACATAGCCTTCATCCATGAAAAAACGCTACCTCGCCCTTCCCTTAATGCTGGGCTGGCTGACTGTCGGGACTGCCTTCGCTCAGACCCGGCTGGTTGAAAAAGTGACCCGAAAAGGGACCGAACTGGTAATTCCCTACGAAAAGTACGTGCTGCCGAACGGGCTGACGCTGATCGTTCACGAGGACCACTCGGACCCCGTCGTGCACGTGGACGTGACCTACCACGTCGGCTCGGCGCGGGAGGAAATCGGCAAATCGGGCTTTGCGCACTTCTTCGAGCACATGATGTTTCAGGGCTCGGACCACGTGGCGGACGATGAGCACTTCAAGATCGTGACCGAATCGGGCGGAACGCTCAATGGGACGACCAACCGCGACCGGACGAACTACTTCGAAACGCTGCCGAGCAACCAGCTGGAGCGCGCCCTCTGGCTCGAAGCCGACCGCATGGGCTTCCTGCTGGACGCCGTTACCCAGAAGAAATTCGAAATCCAGCGCGCGACCGTCAAGAACGAACGCGGCCAGAACTACGACAACCGGCCGTACGGACTGGCGAGCGAATACATTTCTAAAAACCTTTACCCCTACGGACACCCGTATTCGTGGCTGACCATCGGCTACATCGAAGACCTCAACCGGGTGGACGTTAACGACCTGAAAAACTTCTTCCTGCGCTGGTACGGCCCCAACAACGCGGTCGTGACCGTCGGCGGCGACGTGACGCCGAAGCAGGTGGTGTCGCTGGTCGAAAAGTACTTCGGCAACATTCCGCGCGGTCCGGAGGTGACCAAAACCGTGGTGCCGTCGCCGGTGCTGGACAAGAACCGCTACATCTCCTACGAAGATAATATTCGCTTCCCGATGCTGCAGATGGTGTTCCCGACCGTTCCGCAGTACCACCCGGACGAGGCGGCCCTCGACGCGCTGGCGGCCATTCTTGGACGCGGCAAGAACTCGCTGCTGTACAAGAATTTCGTGAAAACCGAACTGGCCGTGCAGGCGAACGCCTCGCATCCGACCTCGGAACTGGCCGGACAGTTCGGCTTTACCATTCTGCCCTTCCCCGGCAAGAGCCTCGACAGTACCGAAGCCATCCTGCGCACGACGCTGGCCGAATTCGAAGCCCGCGGCGTCACGGACGATGACCTGGCGCAGTTTAAGGCCGGCCGCGAAGCCGACGCCATCGGCAGCCTGTCGAGCGTGTCGGGCAAAGTATCGCAGCTGGCGGCGCACCAGACCTTTACCGGTAATCCGAACCAGCTTCCGGAAGAGTACCGCCGCAGCATGAACGTGACCAAGGCCGACATCATGCGCGTGTACAACCAGTACGTCAAAGGCAAAAACGCGGTGATCCTGACGGTTTATCCCAAAGGCAAAAAGGACATCGTCGCCAAACCGGACAACTACACCATTGCGACGACGGGCTACAAGGCTCCGGATTACGGGTACAAGGGCCTGGCCTACAAAAAGCCGAAGGACAGTTTCGACCGGAGCAAGAAACCCGCTCCCGGCCCGAACCCGGCCGTGAAACTGCCGCCGTTCTGGACCGATAAAATGGCAAACGGCATCAAGGTGATCGGGGCCCGCAACAACGAGGTGCCGACCGTGACGCTGTTGATGAGCATCAAAGGCGGCCACCTGCTGTCGGCGAACGACCCGTCCAAAGCCGGTATCGCGCAACTGACGGCCTCCCTCATGAACGAGGCCACGCAGAACTTTACGACGGAGCAGATCAACAACGAACTCGAAAAGCTCGGCAGCAGCATCAGCATCAACGCCACGTCGGAAGACATTCAGGTGTCGGTGGAATCGCTGGTGAAAAATCTGGACGCTACGCTGAAGCTGGTGGAGGAAAAACTGTTCCGTCCGCGCTTCGCCCAGGCCGATTTCGACCGGCTGAAAAAACAGCAGCTCGAAGGCATCGAAAACCAGAGCACGCAGCCGGTGGTGATTGCCAACAAGGCGTACAACAAACTGCTGTACGGCAGCGACCACATCAAGGCCGTGCCCGTCAGCGGAACCACGAAGACAGTTCAGAGCATCTCCCTGGACGACGTGAAGGCGTTTTACGGCAAATACCTCTCGCCGTCGGTCACGAATCTGGTGGTCGTGGGCGATCTGGAACAGGCGGCCGTGATGCCCAAACTGGCGTTCCTGAGCCAGTGGGCGGCCAAGCCGGTCACGCTGCCGACCCTGCCGACGCCCAAGCCGGTGGACAAGACGCGCGTTTTCCTGATCAACAAAGACAATGCGCCCCAGTCCGAAATCCGGATCGGTTACCTGACCGACATGCCCTTCGACGCCACGGGTGAGTACTACCGCACGGGGCTGGCCAACTACATCCTCGGCGGCGCGTTCAACAGCCGTATCAACATGAACCTGCGCGAAGACAAGGGCTGGACCTATGGAGCCCGTTCGGGCTTCTCCAGCACGAAGTATCCGGGTGCCTACACGGCATCGGCGGGCGTGAAAGCGGCGGCGACAGACAGCTCGGTGTTTGAGTTTATGAAGGAGATCACGACCTACGCCCAGAAAGGCATCACGCCCGACGAACTGGCGTTCATCAAGAGCTCCATCGGCCAGCGCGACGCCCTGCGGTACGAAACGCCGCTGCAAAAGGCTTACTTCCTCGGCCAGATCATCGAGTACGACCTGCCGAAGAACTTCGTCGAGCAGCAGACTGCCATCCTGAAGGCCATCACGAAGGCGGAGATCGACGCCGTGGCGAAAAAGCGGCTCCCGATCAACAACATGGTGATTACGGTCGTCGGTAACGCCAGACTCGTGGAGCCGGGCCTGAAACGGCTGGGCTACGAAGTGGTGAAGCTGGATAAGGACGGCAACCCGGTGGGCGAAACCCCGACGGCCGAAACCGGCAGCCAGCCGGGCCGGGCGGGCGGTGCCAAAAACTGATTTCGGCCCCCAACGGTCTATGCTCCTTCAACTGGACTCTGGTGCAGTTGAAGGAGCTTTTTTGTGGGTACAGGGACATAACCGGTTGGTCTGTCCGGTTTTTAGACTATTTCTTTAAACTATTTGCTAAATTTAATTCCTGACGACATCCAGTACTTACCCAGCTTTGACCTTCAGGGTTTCCGGAAGGTGTTTTGACATGACAAACGTGAATGACTCCCGCCTTCGCTGGCTCGGACCCCTTTATCTGTTTTTGTTCGGAAACCTGTTTTTTCGGCTTTCGTTCTGGCTGGAGGCGTCGCCGGAGGCAATCACGCATTCGGTGCTGGTCGGGCTGTCGGCGGGCTATCTGTTCTGGAACGTCAACCGCTGGCTGACGCTCCGGGTGCAGGAACGGTATCCGGGGCTGGAGCGCACCCGACTGCGGCTGATTATCTGGCTGGTAATGACGCCCGTTTTTGTCAATGCGGCCGTTTTTTCCCGGTACGGGCTGCATATTCTGCTCGGTTCGCGGGACATGTTCTGGCTTGGGCTGGTCGATTACGTCACCTCGCTGGGCATCCAGCTTTTCTACCACGCCATTTATTTCATCGTTTACGAAGGCTGGTACGTGCTCCGGGAGTGGCGGCAGGCCAACCGCGAAAAGGAACAGCTTTCGCGGATGCAGTGGCAAACCCGTTTTGTCTCGCTCAAAAATCAGGTGAACCCGCACTTTCTGTTCAATTCCCTGAACTCGCTGTCGGCCCTGATTGAAGAATCGCCCGACAAGGCCGTGGAATTTGTGGATGAACTATCGTCGATGTACCGCTACCTCCTGCGGGCCAACGATGAGGAAATGGTCCAGCTGGAGACCGAAATCCGGTTCATCGAATCCTACGCCCACCTGCTGCAAACCCGGCACGGGGAGGGAATCCGGGTCCGAATCACGGTGGACGACCGGTATATGCCCCTGCTGATTCCGCCCCTGACGCTGCAGCTGCTGGTCGAAAACGCGGTGAAGCACAATGTGGTGCAGACGACCCAGCCCCTGCTGATCGAAATTGATACGGTAAACGGCGAACAGCTGCGCGTCCGGAACAACATTCAGCGCAAAAGCTCCAAGACCGGCAGCAACGGAGTCGGGCTGGCCAATATCGCGGCCAAGTACCAGATGCTGAACAAATCAGAAATCGTCATTCAGGAAGAAGACCAGCATTTTACGGTGCTGCTGCCGCTACTGAAGCCCCAACTGGCGGTGAGCGGCTTTCCCAGTTTCAGCTAACTCTCCGGTAAGGTTTTGACCGATTGGCCCGCCGGGCCCTCTTTGTCCGGCCCTGCTTCTGACACCCTCTTTTGACCCCGCAAAAAGCTCTCCGGCGGCCGCACTCCGGCGGTCCAACATTTCAATAAGATTCTGTTCCGGACACAATGGCTGTGGAAAAGTTTGTGTAAGTTTAACCTGATCTCGCCGAATCTGCCGGGAATACGTTTCCGGAGCAGACTTCTCAGGAATCTGCCGGATGTGTTGATTGGATGAACTGAACCAAAACGTTTAACCAGCCTCCGTGTACGGGGCCCGTATTGTTGATGGTAAGAAAGGAATCACCACCCTGCGTCTGGATCGTGGATGACGATGAGGAGGACGTGCTGCTGATCCGGGCGGCTTTCGAAACGGCGGCGCCTCACGTACTCCTGCGGACCCTGTTCGACGGCGAGGACCTGCTGCCGCAGCTGGAAGCGACTCCGGCCCAGCCCGGCCTGATCCTGCTCGACCTGAACATGCGGCGCATGGGAGGCATGGAAGCGCTGCGGTGGATTCGGGCGAGCGAAGGCTACAACCATCTGCCGGTGGTGATGATGACGACCTCGTCCAGTCCCGCCGACCGCAGCCGGTCGGCCACCCTGGGTGCCAACGATTACCATACCAAGCCCGAAAGTTTCCATGACCTCATACAACTTGTTGCCCGGTTAACCCATCAGTGGCTGGCCTGACCGATTTGCCAGCCGACCTTTCGTATGAACCAGACCTTAACCCATCGTTACAACATCAACGTTTCCGGCAAAGGCACGCAGCCGATGCTTTTTGCCCACGGCTTCGGCTGTGATCAGGGGATGTGGCGTTACGTAGCCCCCGCCTTTGAAGAAGATTATAAAGTCATTCGCTTTGATTACATCGGCCACGGCCGGGCGACGCTGGATGCCTACAACCGGGAGCGTTACGCCAGCCTGCACGGCTACGCCCAGGACGTGCTGGACATCTGCGAGGGTTTGGACCTCCAGCGGGTCATTCTGGTCGGGCATTCCGTGAGCAGCATGATTGGTTTGCTGGCCTGCATCCAGCAGCCCGCCCGGTTTGAACGGCTGGTGATGGTGGGACCGTCGCCGCGCTACCTCAACGACGGCGAGTATTTCGGTGGTTTCGAGCGGGAGGATATCGAAGAACTGCTGCTTACGATGGAAAGTAACTTTTTCGGCTGGGCCACCTCGCTGGGACCGGCCATTATGGGCAATCCGGACCGTCCGGAACTGGGCGAAGAACTGACCCGTAGTTTCTGCCGCACGGACCTGGCGGTGGCCCAGCAGTTTGCCCGCGTCACGTTTTATGGAGATAACCGGAAAGACCTGCCCCGGATGCCCCTGCCTTCGCTCATCATCCAGACCGCGGAAGACATCATTGCGCCGGTCGAGGTAGGGCAGTACATCGCCCAGAATACGCCGGGGAGCCGACTGCACCTGCTGCCGACCTCCGGGCACTGCCCCCACCTGAGTGCGCCGACCGAGACCATCGACGCGATTCGTTCGTTTCTGCAGCACTCCAGTTAGCGGGTCATGGACGAGGTCGCGGAATCGTTGCCCTGCGGGGTGATTGTGATTGATACGCACAGTGAAATAAAGTGGGCGAATCCGTTTACGGAAGACCTGCTGGGGTACGGGCCGGGCGAACTGACCGGGCGGCGCATCGATGAACTGCTGACGCTTGCCAGCCGCCTTTATTTTCAAACCCACATTTACCCGCTTTTTACGCTCGGAACGTTCGCCAACGAGCTTTACCTGAATCTGCTGACCAGGCGGCGCAGCACCGTTCCGGTCCTGCTGAATGCCGGTCGCCGGGAGCAGGGCGGTGAGGCGCTGATTTCGCTGTCATTTATCCCGGTCTACCAGCGGCGGGAATACGAACAGGAGTTGCTGTCGGCCAAACGGGCGGCTGAGGATGCCCTGCTCCGGAACGACGAACTTCTGCGCCTTCAGGACGAACTCCGGCGGCACCAGCTGGAACTGGACCAGCAAATGAGCGTACTGCGGCAGCGGAATGAGGAGCTGGAAGAGTTTGGAAAAGTCATCGCCCACGATTTGCAGGAACCCCTGCGCAAACTGCACGTCTTTGCCGGTCTGCTCCTCGAAGAGCCGGACGGAGCCCTGTCGTCGACCGGGATAATGGCCGTCGGCGGGGTGCGCAATGCCAGCCAGCGGCTTCGGCAGCTTGTGCTGGACCTGCAGTCGTACTTCACCCTGGCCAACGCCGTTGTCGGGAAAAAGCCGGTCAACCTGGGCGAAATCGTGGAGAAGCTGGCGACTCAATTCCGGACCGGGGAGGTACAGATTCAGCTTGGGCCGCTGCCCCAGATCGTGGGCAACCCGGAGGAACTGACGATTCTGTTTCGTCACCTGCTCGACAACGCCGTCAAGTTTCGCAAGCCTGAGCAGGCGGCGGAAGTGGTGGTGGAAGGGACCGTGGTGGGGCGCAACCAGTTCCGTTTCACGCCCGACAAGTACCATTACGTGGATTACGCCCGGATTGTGATCAGCGATAACGGCATCGGCTTCGACAACCACCGCCGGGAGGAGATTTTCGCCATTCTGAAAAAACTGCACACCCAGACGCCGGGTCTAGGGCTGGGCCTCGCGCTGGCCCGGAAGATCGTCGAACGCCACAACGGGCAGATCGCCGCCGAATCGGAGCTGGGCCGGGGCACCCGAATCACCGTCTGGCTGCCGGTGGAGTAGGGGGTAGCCTCACGCGGCAGTGGGCAATTCATTGATGTGTAAAATAACCTGGCCTAAATCCACCTTCTGCACTTGCGCAGCGGTTAGAGTTTCTACCGCCAGCGTATCCCCTTTGGCGTTTACAAATTTGACTTCATAGCTGGCACCGCTCTGGTAGATGTTACGACCGTCCCTACATCGCCCCGGTGCAAACTACGAGCGGGGAGGTCGGTCAGCAGGGCCACTAAGTCCAGTTCTTCAATCATGACGGTAAAAATTCAAAAACAAAAAGGGTTAACCAGCTTCAAAACTGATTAACCCTAATTCTAAAAATGAGCCTCCTACGGGATTCGAACCTGCGACCTACGCATTACGAATGCGTCGCTCTACCAGCTGAGCTAAGGAGGCACTTGGAAAATCGTTGAGCTTTAAACGTTGACCGTTCAACGCTCAGAACCGTTTTCCGGGTGCAAATATAGCGGGTTAAAAAAATATAATGCAAGTCAACAACGCGAATTTTGTAAATTTGCGGCATGATTTCCATTAATAACCTGTCGTACTACCTCGGCAGCCGCGCCCTGTACGAGAACGCCTCGCTGCACATCAAACCCGGTCAGAAAATGGGCCTCATTGGCCTCAACGGTACGGGTAAATCCACCCTGCTCCGGCTTATTGTGGGTGAATACCAGCCCGATGGCGGCAATATCTCGATGGCCGGCGACGTCACGCTGGGCTTCCTCAACCAGGACCTGCTTTCGTACCAGACCGACGATTCCATCCTTTCGGTAGCCATGCAGGCTTTCGAGCGGCAAAATGTGCTGCAAAGACAGATTGACGAGCTGCTGCACGAAATGGAGGTGAACTACCGCGACGAACTGGTGGACAAGCTCGGCAGGGTGCAGATGGAATTCGAAGCCCTCGACGGCTACAGCATCCAGTCCCGGGCCGAAGAAATCCTGGAGGGCCTCGGCTTCTCGACCGACGACCTCCAGAAACCCCTGCGCCAGTTCTCCGGCGGCTGGCGGATGCGCGTCATGCTGGCCAAACTGCTTTTGCAGAAACCGTCGCTGCTGATGCTTGACGAACCGACCAACCACCTTGACCTGCCGTCGATCCAGTGGGTGGAAAAATACATCCAGACTTACGAAGGAGCCGTGATCGTGGTCTCGCACGACCGGGAGTTCCTCGACAACGTGATCGACACGACCGTGGAGGTTTCCGGCGCGAAGCTGAACTACTACCCCGGCAATTACTCGTTTTATATCGAGGAAAAAGCACTCCGTAACGAAATTCAGCAGGGCGCTTACGAAAACCAGCAGGCCAAAATCCGGCAGGCAGAGCGGTTTATCGAGCGCTTTAAGGCCAAAGCCTCCAAGGCCAAACAGGCCCAGAGCCGGGCAAAAATGCTCGACAAGATGGAACTGGTTGACGCGGTGATCGACGAAAACGCCCGCGTAAACTTCCGGTTCAACTTCTCGACCCAGCCGGGCCGCCACATCCTGCACCTGGACCATATCAGCAAAGCCTACGGCGAAAAACGCATTCTGACCGGGGCCGAAGCCCGCCTCGAACGCGGCGACAAGGTGGCGCTCATCGGGGCCAACGGCCGCGGTAAGTCCACGCTGCTGCGCATCATCGCCGGGACCGAGCCGGTCAACCAGGGCGAACGGCGGCTGGGCCACAACGTGCTGTTCAGCTTCTACGCCCAGCACCAGCTCGAATCGCTGAACGTGGACGATACGCTCCTCGAAGAACTTAAACAGGCCAATCCGACCAAGACCGAGGGCGAACTGCGCGGCGTTCTGGGCTGCTTCCTGTTCTCGGGCGACGAGGTGTTCAAGAAAATCAAGGTGCTGTCCGGGGGCGAAAAATCCCGCGTGGCCCTGGCCAAAGTGCTGCTCTCGCAGGCGAACTTCCTGCTGCTTGACGAACCGACCAACCACCTGGACATGCAGTCGGTGAACATTCTCATCCAGGCCCTGGAGCAGTACGAAGGCACTTACATCGTCGTTTCGCACGACCGGTATTTTGTCTCGCAGATTGCCAACAAAATCTGGTACATCGAGGACGAACAGATCAAGGAATACCCCGGCACCTACGACGAATACGAATGGTGGATGGAAGAGCGGAAGACCGCCGGCGGCAATGGTCAGGCTTCCGACAACGGGGCGAAGAAGGTCGTCGAAAAGCCCAAAGCTCCCGCCAGCGAAGACGAGCGCCGGGAATGGCAGCGGGCTCTGAAGAAGGCGACCCAGCAGGCCGAGGAGACCGAAAATAAAATCGAGCAGCTGGAAGCCCGCAAGAAAAAGCTGGAAGACGAACTCGCCGACCCGGCCACTTACGGCGACGATAAACTCACGCAGGCCAAAAACGACGAGTACCACCGCGTGACGACGCAGCTCGCGGAGTTGCAGGAGCAGTGGGAAGACATGATGATGGAAGCCGAGGAACTCGAAAAACGGCTCGCCTGACCCCCAAAACAAATGCCATTTCTGTGAGAAATGGCATTTGTTTTGGGGGTTGGATGGATTTATTTCAGCAACTGAACCGCCCCCCACGCCATGTAGCCAATCGTCGCCAGCATGGTCGTCAGGTTATAGACAAAGACCGCCAGAAGGGAGACGCCAACGGCCCCGGCGATGGAAATGGGTTTGTAAAACCGGAAGAACTGATAATACCCCAGCGCCGGATACCCGATCATACTCCCGTAAAGCAGAATCATGGACGGGGTCGACAGCATGGAAATGTTCAGAACCTCGAAAATGGGGATCGCCAGGGAACCGAGCAGCGAAATAATGCTCATCAGCAACACATTGAACACCAGGTGCTCGGCATAATTGAGGCCGCGCTTGCGGAAGCATAACCAGAACACGAACGCCAGAATCGGGATGGCCGTGACGGTGACCAACTTGGCCTGCCTTTCGGAGAACGCCAGCACTTCCTTGTTGCGCTGCATGGCCGCCTCGTAAGCCTGGCGCTTTTCCGGCATGTCCAGCATCCGCGACTGCTCCTGGCTGGGTTTCATAGAGAGCGTTTTGGTAATGGGGTGAAAGGTCGAATACATCAGCAGCGTAAAACCCAGCACCAGCAGCAGAAACGTAAACGGGTTGAAGTACTTCTTGCGCTTTCCCTGGATGATGTACTCATAAGCCACCACGCCGGGGCGGATGGCCAGGTCGCGGGCCAGTTTAAGAATGCTTTTGTCGGCATGGGTCACGGCATGAAAGACATCGTGCGCGAGGTGGCCGAGCGTGAACCGGTGCAGGTGCGTACTCTGGGCACAGCGCGGGCAATGCGCAAACGATGATTCGACCGGCGTGCCACAGTTGGAGCAGGTTTTGGTAGCGACGGACTGGACCATGAAAAGTAGGGTTAAGAATGAATAAATACGTATCGGTGCAATTTGCCGGTGAGCAAGGCAGCGATACACCCGTCGGCAACGGCTGTGAGTTCGTGGCTTTGAACGGGTTAAGGCTCCAAAAATTACGGAAACTCCGCCAAAGCAAAAACCGGTTATTCCATTATTTATTCAGTTTGGCGGACGAAGGCGCCGGTAGCCCCGCTTCGGCAGACAGAAGCAGTTGTCCGACGGACCGGCTGATGTTTCGGCAGATGGTTTCGGTTGGCAGGTCGTTGGCGTCGGTGCCAAACGGGTCTTCGATCTCCTCCGCAATGATTTCGAGGCTTCCCAGCACGTAAAAAACAAAAACGGCCAGCGTCACGACGTGGTACTCCAGGCTGAAAGCGTAGCCGAGCGGCAGCGTTACGCAATAGGTGAAAATGAATTTCTTGATAAACGAACTGTAGGAAAACGGAATCGGCGTGTTGTGGATGCGCTCGCAGGCTCCGCAGATGTCCATAAAACTCTGTAACTCATCCTTCAGCAGAAGCGTATGCTCGGGCAGCAGGACGCCCCGGCGCTGTAACTCGCTGACCCGTCCGAAAAGAGCGGCCGAAATCTGGCCCGGAAGGTGGTGGTCCGGCCGCAGGTCCGCCGCCTTGAACAGCGCCGACTCCTGAAACGTAGAGCTGCCCGAGTGGTTTCGGAGGTGGTTTTTGAGGGCAAAAGCGAAATTGGCGATCATGGCCGCAAAAAATTCCCGGTCCTCGGCCTGATCCGGGGCCAGCAGCCCATTCAGTTTCAGCGCCAGGTTGCGGCTGTTGTTGACCAACGAGCCCCAGAGCTTGCGGCCTTCCCACCAGCGGTCGTAGGCGGTGTTGGTCCGGAACACCAGCAGCAGCGAAATGACAAATCCGAGCAACGTGTGAATCAGCGAAACGTTGCGCAGCGGCGAATCGTCCGGAAGCTGAAAAACCTCCCGAATCAGGTAAACGACCAGCGCCGCATAGGCACCCAGGCCCAGCATGACCGGCAGCAGCGTCCGGAGCGTGTCCGACCGCCGCAGGTTGAAAATATGGCTGAGCCACTCCTTGGTGTCGTGTTTGATCATGAAGAAAGGGGCAAAAAGGACTGCCAATGTTAATCATTTTACACAAATCCGGGACATAATTCGTTTTAAGACCGGGTCTGCTTATTTCGAAATAACCTGCCAATGAAAGTAATCGTTTGCCTGCTCGGGCTCCTGTTGCTGGCCGGACAGTCGCTGTCTGCCCAGGAGATTCCCACCGTCGATGCCATCTACGAACCCAATATCCGCACTGTGCTGCTGGTACCGCTGCTGGGCAATGATCCCGCCGACCCGGCCCTGTCGCTGAACCCGCCCGTCATCAATCTGGCCGAAAACGTTTCCCTGCAACTGTCCTTCGACGATCTGACGGCCGACTACCGGCCCTACCGCGCCAAACTGCTCCACTGCAACGCCGACTGGCAGCGCTCGGTGCTGAACGACATTGAATTTACCTTCGAATACAACGACTACCCGATTCAGGATTACCAGCTGTCCAACGGGACCAAAGTGCCGTACTACCACTACCGCTTTCCGGTGCCGAAAGTGAAGCTGCCGGGCAATTACCTGCTGGTGGTCTACAACGAGCGTAATCCGGCGCAGGTGCTGTTTACGCGCCGGTTCAGCACGTACCAGACCAAAGTCGGCATCAGCCCGAACGTGCAGTTTTCGTCCGGACCGCAGAAGCGTTTTACCGACCAGCAGGTGGATTTCGACCTTAGTTACCGGGGTTATCCGCTCATCGCGCCGCAGGACGAGCTGAAGGTGGTGATCCGGCAGAATTACCGCGACGACCGGGTGGTGACGGGACTGCGGCCGACCAATGTCCGGGCATTCGACAACCTGCTCGAATACCGGCTTTTCGACCTCAAAAACACCTTCCCCGGCGGCAACGAATACCGCTTTTTCGACATCCGGACGGTGATTTCGCCCGCCAGCTTCATCGACCGGCTGGACCGCCGCCAGGAGCGTACGCTGGCCTACGTCCTGCCCGATGCGCCCCGGAGCACCGGCGCCTATGTGCTGACGGATGATTTCAACGGACAGTACGTCATCGACCAGCTGGAAACGCATAACGGGTCCACGCAGGCCGACTACATTACGACGGTCTTTACGCTGCGCAGCCAGGAACTGCCCGGCGCGGAGGTGTACGTCAACGGGGCATTCAACCTCTGGAAGCTCAACGACCGCAACCGCATGACCTATTCGCCCGAACGGGGCGGCTATGTGGCCCAGATTCCGCTGAAGCAGGGCGTTTATAACTACACGTATTCCGTAAAAGGCATTGCCCCGCCCGTCGCCCGCTCGGGCATGAGCATCGACGGCAACGAGGCGCTGGTGGAAGGCAATTATTCGGCTACCGAAAACGACTACGAGATTTTTGTCTACCACCGCCCGCCCGCGTCCCGCGCCGACCAGCTGGTGGGCTACCGAAAAGTGGGCGTCAACAAGCGGAAGTAAAGCGCCCCACTCACAGCGGCGACCGGTCGGCCAGCAACAGGTCCAGCGCGTTGCGCGTGATGCGCTGGATTTTGTCGCCATCCTTCCCGCCGATGCCTTTCGCCGAACACCAGTCCGTCGTGGCCGTGTTGACGACGTAGCCGGAAGTAGGCGTGCGGCGAAACACGATGAACGTGCCGTGGACGGGTTTGCCCCGGTTGTCGTTCACATCCACGGCATGATCGAAGCCGATCAGCCGGCGCTGGGCAAAGTTGAAGGCGTTGTCGTTCCAGACGGGAAAAGAACTTCCGGCCGGAAAATGGAGCGGAACCCCGTCGTACTCATCGGTCGGAACCGACAGCAGATCGCCTTTTTTGAGGCCCGTTCCGGCCAGCAGGGGAGAGGCCGGCTCGGTGATGATGAAGCCCTGGCCGCCTTTGGGATTCGGGTGCCCATCCCGGGCGAAGCCGTAGCCGCCCAGCGTAAAGCTGGCCCCGAGCGACCGGCCCACGAGGTAGCCCAGTTTCGGATTGTCCCAGTTGTCAACGTGCCAGTCGCGGCTGCAGTGCATCTGTCGGCCATCAGCCGAGTACGTGACCCGCCACCACATGGTATTTCCGGACAGCACCAGCCCGTGACCGCCCGCGTCGATAAACCGGTCGAAGTTCTGCCGGGCTTTCAGGGTCCAGTATTCGCTGTGGCCAATCGGGATGATGACTTTGTACCGCTCAATGGACCGGTAGTCGTCCATGTCGGCATCGCAGATAAAATCCACCGGCAGGTTATTCCGCCAGGCCCAGATCAGAAACGGCTTCTGAAACCAGCGAACCCAGCGCGGACGCAGGAACGAAACCGTCCGGGCCCGGTCGGAGCTGTACATGCTTTTGCCGCCCTCCTCGTTATAGGCGGCTTCGGTATTAGACGGATAAATAACGACGGCCCGGTTAGGGCTGGTTTTCGGATCGGCCCGGACCAGAAAGGGAATCAGACCGCCCAGCAGGTACATGCCGCTGCGCAGGTTCGTCGGCAGACGAAAGCGGAGCGGAAGCCGGTAGCCAAACCCGTGCTGATAGGGCTTGCCGGAGGCCATGCGCTGGATGGAAATATGCCCGCGAACCTGCCCGATGCGGTTGTAAACGATGTCGTAGAGGCTGAGCGTGGCGTTGGGTAAATCCTGCCGGGCGTTGATGTAAAGCCGGATGGAATCACCGGGTGAGTAGGCGACCCGGTCCGTATAGCCGTCGATGACCTGACTGTCGTCGAGGTCAACGGGCTTGAAATCAGAATATTCGCCGGGGAGGTGCGCTTCTACGCCGCTGCCCGCGGGCGACTCTGGCTGGGGGTCTTCAAAAGGCGGGACACAGGCGGAAAGCAAAACCGTCAGCATGACGGCGTAAGCCGAAAAACCAGATTTCATAGGGTGGATAGCAAAAGGGTGGATAATCCGCGCTTTAGACGCTGATTTCCACCCTTTCGTCACATGCCTTCCCAAAACCCGCGGGGGCGGTCAGGCGCTGTGCAGAAACTCCATGATGTCGCCGTCCTGCACGACGTATTCTTTTCCTTCAACCGACAGTTTTCCGGCCTCGCGGACGGCGGCCTGGGTTTTGTACTGCTCGAAATCCGGCAGTTTGATGACCTGCGCCCGGATAAAGTGCTTTTCGAAGTCCGAGTGAATCACTCCGGCGGCCTGCGGCGCTTTCCAGCCTTTCTGGATCGTCCACGCGCGGACTTCCTTGACCCCGGCCGTGAAGTAGGTAATCAGGTTGAGCAGGCGGTACGAAGCCTTGATGAGCTTATCCAGGCCCGATTCTTCCAGTCCGTACTCGCCGAGGAACATCTGGCGTTCTTCCGGGTCTTCCATTTCGGCAATCTGCGATTCGATGGCGGCAGAGATTATCACAACCTCAGCTCCTTCGGCCGCCGCTACTTCCTTCAACTTGTCGGAATACTGGTTACCGTTCGGCAGGGAGGCCTCGTCCACGTTGGCGACGTAGATGACCGGCTTGACGGTCAGCAGGTGCAGTTCGCCGATGGCCGCTTCCCGCTCTTCGGGAGACAGACCCACCACCCGGGCGTTCTGCCCGGCTTCCAGCGCGGCTTTATATTGCAGCAGCACTTCGAGTTCGGCTTTGGCTTTGGCGTCGCCGCTGCTCCGGGCGGCCCGTTCGATGCGCTGAAGCTTTTTGTCGACCGATTCCAGGTCTTTCAGCTGAAGTTCGGTGTCGATGATTTCCTTGTCGAAGATCGGATTGACGCGCCCCTCGACGTGGACGATGTTTTCGTCTTCAAAGCAGCGGATGACATGCACGATGGCGTCGACTTCCCGGATGTTGGCCAGAAACTTATTTCCCAGACCCTGTCCCTGGCTGGCGCCCTTGACGAGACCGGCGATGTCCACGAACTCGATGATGGTCGGGACGACCTTCTGCGGACTGACCAGTTTTTCGAGCGAATCGAGCCGCTCGTCGGGCACTGTTACCACACCCACGTTGGGGTCTATCGTGCAGAACGGGTAGTTGGCCGCTTCGGCTTTCCCGCTCGAAATTGCATTAAAAAGGGTGGACTTGCCCACGTTCGGCAGTCCGACAATACCACACTGAAGGCCCATGTTCTGAATGAGTGAATGAGTGAATGAGTGAATGAGCGAACAGCTCCGCCAAATTGCCATCATCTGAACAAGCGGAGCTATTCGCTCATTCACTCATTCACTCATTCACAATTGTTTTCGGCAAAGGTCGGACTTTCACGGGCTAAAAACAAAAAAGCCTCCGGGTTAAGTCAGAGGCAGGGCAGAAGGAAGGGTAGCGGGATCAATCCCATTTGAGTTCACTGCCACCGAAATCATCCAGTTCGTCTTTGGCCGTGTACTGCGAAAAGTCGAAATCGGGCATCAGGTCGGATTTAATGTGCTGGATGGTTTCCTGCAGCGCATCGGCGAATTTGTCGAAATCTTCTTTGTACAAAAACATTTTATGTTTTTCGTACACAAAACCCTCGCCCTGCGGGTGGCGACGGCTCTCGGTAATGGTGAGATAGTAATCGTTGGCCCGGGTGGATTTTACATCAAAGAAGTACGTTCTTTTTCCCGCGCGGACGCGCTTGGAAAAGATTTTTTCTTTCTCTTTTTCTTCCACAATCCTGATGGTTTTAAGGTGAATCAAACGCTAAAATAGCGGGATTAGTATAACAAGCAAAAGGAAGGGGTAAAAATAAATTTCAATCATATTTAGGGCCAATGGTTAGATATTTTAAACAAAAAATAGCATGAAAAATGGAGAATAGGTTGCATGTTAACTCTGTGCTCTTATCTTTGCAGGAAGGGAATTGTACATTTCCGGGTTGGTGGTGACGTAAGTGTCTGAAGCTCACCGCTTTTTTATTGTTCCACCAAACCAAAACTGTATGAGTATATTCGTGTCCCTGATGCTGCTTCTGTGCAGCATCCAACCGAATGAGGCCCAGAAGGGTCTCATACAGCGAGGGAAGGCTTCTTTCTACTCGAAGAGGTTCACCGGTCAACGAACTGCCTATGGCGAACGTGTTCGCGTAGGTGAGTTTACGGCCGCCCATCGTACGCTTCCGCATAACACGTTAGTGGAAGTGACCAACCTCAGTAACAATAAGTCGGTCGTTGTACGCATCAACGATCGAGGCCCCTACGGCAAAGGTCGCATCATCGACCTTGGTTTCTCGGCCGCGAAAGCGCTCGGGATGCTGCACCAGGGGATTGCAAACGTTACCCTCCGGGTCGTAGGCGGTGATCGCCTCGTCGGCCTGGAGCCTAAAAAGGAGGATCCTTTGTCCACAGCGACCTCCCAATTGTTGTTACCGACTTCTACCGAACCCGTCGGCAACAATTAAACGCAGACCGCGTTCTTGATAAGACATGAGACGATTGACAAAAGGCAGAGACACTGCTGAGTGAACCTACGGGTTGCAGACACCACTCTTTTTGGAAAATCGTTGAGTACGTAGTTCAGGCAATTAATTTTACCACTCAGTTCATTGCCTCAATTACTGATTGCACCAATCAAAAAGGCCGAACTTTCTGTCTTTTGTCTCATGTCCATCACTGCTCTCCCCGGCCGTCTGCTATGAAAAATCAGGTTGATTTACGAAAAGTACGCGAATTCGGAAACGTCGAATTCCTGGCCCGACAACTCGTCGAGGGCTTTATCACCGGGCTGCACAAATCGCCCTTCCACGGTTTCTCGGTCGAATTTGCCGAACACCGGCTCTACAACACGGGCGAAAGTACCCGCCACATCGACTGGAAGGTGTACGCCAAGTCCGAAAAAGTCTTCGTCAAACGCTACGAGGAAGAAACCAACCTCCGCTGCCACCTGCTCATCGACACCTCGTCCACGATGTACTATCCGGACCTGGGCAATGGCGTGTACGGAAAAATCACGTTCAGCGTCATGGCGGCGGCCTGCCTGGCCTACCTGCTCCAGCGGCAGAAAGACGCCGTCAGCCTGACGACATTTGCCGAGGAGGTGGAACTCCAGACGCCGGTGAAATCGACGCCTTCGCACGTGCACAAGATGTTTCTGGAGCTGACCAATCTGCTGCAGCAGTCGCGGCCGATGAAGAAGACTTCTGCCGCCGAGGTGATTCACCAACTGGCTGAAAAGGTCGGAAAACGCTCGCTGGTCATTATTTTCAGCGATATGTTCGAGAACGTCTCGGAGGCCGACCACCTGTTTTCGGCCCTCCAGCACCTGCGCCACAACCTGCACGAGGTGCTGCTGTTCCACGTGACGGACAAGAAAACGGAAGAAGACTTTACCTTCGACGAACGGCCTTATGAATTCATTGATCTGGAAACGGGCGACAAGGTGAAAGTCCAGCCCAACCAGGTCCGCGATTCCTACCAGCAGGCGGTCAAAAGTTTCTATCACGAACTGAAACTCCGCTGCGGCCAGTACCGCATCGACTTCATTGAAGCCGACATCGCTAAGGGCTTCGACCAGATCCTGACGGCGTATCTGGTGAAACGGGGGAAGATGAAATAGGTCTGAACTGTCTTGAACTGGGATTTACGCTGATTCATTTGATTAACATGATTTCACTGAGTGCCAGAACTCCTGTTTTTATACAGGATCAAGGCCACCCACAAATCAGGTTAATCAAAAAAATCAGCGTAATCAGCGGTCAAAGACGTTTCTGCATAAACTCAAAGTACCCCTGTAAATCCTCCACCGGCAGGCGGCGCGCCAGAATTTTTTTGTCTTTGTCGAGGAGGTAAACGGTTGGGGTTGAGTAGACGTCGTATTTCTTCTTGTAATCGAGTCCGGCGCTGGGTCCGTAGACGTTGGTCATCCCCTGAAAACTCTGCGTTTTGATGAACTCCTGCCACTTTTCGGGCGTATTGGCCACTGCTACGGCGTAGACCTGCACGCCTTTGGCTTTATTCTGTTCAAAAAACTGCTTCAGTTTTGGGGCCGATTCCTTGCAGTGGCCGCAGTCGGGATCGTAGAAAAAGACGACCGTGTAGGCACCCTTCAGGCCGTGCAGCGGGACAAAACGCCCGGAGGCGTCCTGCGCCTGCATGTTCGGCAGTACCTTTCCGGCCAGCAACGGCTTGAGCGTCTGCGCCCGTTCGCGGATACCCGACAGCGAAGACGTATCGCTCAGCGGCATCACGCCCGTCAGGTAGTACTTTTCGGCCATGTGCACAAACACCCCGTCGAGGCCCAGAACCTTGGACTGCTCGAACTGGTTGGTGATGTACCAGATCGTGTACGACAGCACTTCCTTGTTCGCCTTCGCCTTCCCGACCAGGTAATCCGCTTCTTTCGTGATGGAATCGACGGTCTGCACGGTCAGATCTTTCAGGTAGCGGTCGAGTTTGCGCTGCAGGAAAGGCGAGCGCAGCAGGCGTTCGTCCGAAAAGTCGAATCCGTCGAAAAAGTGCTTTTTGTAATAATTGAAAACGAAGGTCGAATCGGGGCGGCCGTTCGCCAGTTTAGGAGCGACGGGCACTTCAGGTTCCGCCGACGCCTGCAGGTACTTGATGGTCAGGCTGCCTTTATTTTTTTCGATGAACTGGTTCCGGAACGCGGCTACTTCCTTCTGCAGCGCGGCGATGCGGGCCTTGCCGTCGGGTTGTCTGCTGGCCGCGTTCATGGCGTCAAACTTGGTTTTGAGCGTTTTCTGGTATTCGTAGAACAGGGCGTTTTCCTTCGAGCCGGTCACTTTCAGACTGCCTACGATGTCCGTCGTATCGGCTTCCAGCGAAAAGTTCTGTTCGCCAATGACCAGTTCCAGCAGGGGCCTGGAGTCAACAACGACCATGTACAGCCCTTCCGGGAGCTTTTTGGCGCCATCGAAGACGAGCAGGCCGCTGGCATCGGCAACGGCCGTATCCCGGGGAATGTATTGGGAACTCCCGAAATAATGCGCCAGGTAGGCGGTCTTCCCGCCCAGACCTTTCAGACGGGCCTGAACGAGGTGGTTGTCCGAAGGTTGAGCCGACAAAAGGCCCGTGCAGGCCAGCAGAAGCAGGATCGTCAGACGAATTGGTTGAAAAGATACCCGCATACGGTTCCAATACAGTGGTTTATTTGCGCAAATTTACCCATTAATAACGACAGAATCTCGCCTGACGCATTTTCGATGTTCTACTTTTTGTCCAAAGTACTGGCTTATTTTCTCTCGCCCGCCGGCTGGCTTACGCTGCTGATGCTCACGGTGTTTTTTGTCCGGGATAAAGTCCGGAAGCGCCGCCTCTTCGGACTGCTGCTGATCAGCTGGTTTGTGCTGGCAAATGAAGCCCTGTCCAACGAACTGGCTCGCTGGTGGGAATATGCCCCGACCTCGATTCCCGCCGCGACCAAACCCCGCGTGGGTATTGTGCTGACGGGCGGCATGATGCAGACGGAGGTACCGCCCTTCGACCGGGTGATTCTGGGCGAGAGCAGCGACCGGATGGGGCAGGCGCTCGGGCTTTACCAGACCGGCCTGATTCAGAAAATTCTCATTAGCGGCGGCTCCGACCCGCTCGACGGCCGCCGATTGGGCAACGAAGGGCAACTGACGGCCGAGTTTCTCCGAAAAGCGGGCGTGAAAGCAGATGATATTATTCTGGAAAACAAGTCGCGGAATACGGAAGAAAACGCCCGGTTCAGCGCGGCCATGCTGAAACGCCGCTTCGCCGGTTACGAATACGTGCTCATTACGTCGGCCTTTCACATGCGGCGGGCGGTCGGCTGTTTTCGGAAACAGGCTCTCTCCGTCCGCGCTTTTCCGGCGGCGTTCATGGCCCAGCAGCGGCGCTTTACCCCCGACACGCTGTTGCTCCCCTCCGAAAGCGCCCTGTGGAAAAACTACCGACTCTTCCACGAATGGTTCGGATACGGGGTGTACTGGGGGATGGGGTATTTGTAAATAGTGCTTAAGGGGGTAAGGCGGTAAGTGCTTAAGAAAAACAAGTTCTACCACTTCTTTTGGCCTTACCCCTTGAGCACTTACCGCCTTTCCCCTTAAGCCCTGTTCTACACACTTAGAATCCGCACCATCCGGAGCAGGTCCTCGCTGATGGGCTTGGGCAGGCGGATGGTGTCGCGGAAGGGGGTGTAGACGAGTTCGTTGTTGACCACGCCCGCCATGACGTTTTTGTGTCCGGCCAGCAGCCCTTCCAGAGCACCCAGACCGAGGCGGCTCGCCAGGATGCGGTCGTAGGCCGTCGGAATGCCGCCGCGCTGGATATGACCCAGTGTCGTGACGCGCATGTCGACGCCGCCACCGACCTGCGTGCGGATTTTTTCGGCCACTTCGGCCGCGTTGCCTTCTTCGTCCCCTTCGGCCACCACGATGATGGAGGAGGATTTTGAACGGCTCCAGCCCTGCTTCAGCGTTTCGACTACCTCGGAGATCGGCGTCAGTACTTCCGGCACCATCACCATTTCGGCGCCTCCGGCAATCCCGGACTGGATGGCGATGTAACCGGAGTCGCGGCCCATCACTTCGATGAAAAACACCCGGTCGTGGGAGTCGGCCGTATCGCGGATTTTGTCGATGGCTTCCAGCGCCGTGTTTACCGCCGTGTCGAAGCCGATGGTATAATCGGTGCCGTAAAGGTCGTTGTCGATGGTTCCCGGCGCGCCGACGGTCGGAATGCCGTATTCGTCATAGAAAATGGTTGCGCCCGTAAACGTACCGTTTCCGCCGATGGCAATCAGTCCTTCAATGCCGTGTTTCTGGAGTTGTTCGAAGGCTTTGCGGCGGCCTTCGGGCGTCATGAATTCTTTACTGCGCGCTGATTTCAGAATGGTACCTCCCCGCTGTACGATGTTGCTGACCGAATGGGAGGTCATTTGAAAAATATCGCCATTTATCATTCCGCTGTACCCCCGACGAACACCAAACACTTCGATGCCGTGGTAGACAGCCCCCCGGACAACCGCCCGAATACAGGCGTTCATACCCGGTGCGTCCCCGCCGGAAGTAAAAACAGCTATACGTTTCATGATTTAATTCTATTTTAGGTTCAGTAAGTCCAAAAGAAGATTCGTTGGCCTTTTTCAAGCGAACCGCAAATTTATTTTCATTTTCAGATAAAACGACAAATCGGCTGGAGGAAATGAAAATTTCATGATGCTTTAATGCGCATCCGGCGGGCTTTCCGGGGGGCGAATTTGCGTTTCAGGAAAGGATAAACGGCGTAAGTAGCCTTGACAGAGGCAATCCCGATGCCCGCTCCGGCGAGCACGTCGCTCCAGTGGTGGCGACCGTTGGCCATGCGCAACAGGCCCGTCGCGGCGGCAAAGGTGTAGCCGCCCACGCTGATCCAGGGGCTTTTGTGCCGGTACGCCTGGTGCAGCAGTTCCGCCCCGGTAAACGCGACGGAGGTATGCCCGGAAGGAAACGACTTGCGGTCCGAACCGTCGGGGCGCGTCGAGCCGACCGAGCGCTTCAGGCCTTCCGTCACGCCGCCCATCAGGATGTTCGAAAGGAGCGTCACCACCAGCTCGTCGCCGACCGAAACGGCCGGTTTGACGCCCGCGGCCTGCAACCCGAGCCGGATCGCGTAAGGCCCGAAACGAAGGTAATCGTCGGCCCGTGAGACATATTCTGTGGAGCGGAACGGGTCCCGGATGCGTTCGCTGAGCAGAGCCGTACCACCCGCCGCCAGCACAGAAGGCACGATAAACGCTTTCAAGGGGTAACGCCGGGCGGTTGGCAGCGAATCTCCGGCGGTAGACTGGGCAAGAACCTGGGCGAGAGAAAGCCAGAAAAGAAAGAGCGAAACGAGGCTTTTTTTCATTCGTTGGGGGTGTTGATTCTGAAAAGGGCCGCCCGCAGCAGGATGCGGCCGTGGTTCCAAACTGTAGCCGCATAGCCGAAATGGTCGGCCAGGACCTTGAAACGATCCATAAGCGACTGGCGGTGCCGCTGCACGGATAAACCGCCGGTGAGGTAGCGGCAGAGGATAAATTCGAGAAATACGATTTTGCGGGCCGCTTTCAGGCAGCGGATTTCCCAGTCGATGTCGGCGCTCAGGTTGTCAACAGGGTAGGTCGGGGCGATGCTGCGCCGGGCGATAAAAGCCTGGTGGCAGACCTTCATGCCCAGCGCCATGTCGCGCCAGGTCAGGTGGCGCGGCAGGGTATGCGGCGTGACTTTCGACCGCAGACCCACCACGCGGCCGCCGTCTTCCACAAAAAGAGCATCGGAATAATAAACATCCGCCTGCTGGGTGTCGATGGCGTGCAGCAGGGCCGGAATCACCGTCGCGTCGTACACTTCGTCGCCGGCGTTCAGAAACCAGACGAAGTCGCCGGAAGCCATCGCCAGCCCTTTGTTCATAGCGTCATACAGCCCGCGGTCCGGCTCGGAAATCCAGCGGGAAATGTGGCTTTTGTGGTTTTTAACGATTTCAAGGGTACCGTCGCCGGAGCCGCCGTCGATGACCAGGTATTCCAGTTCCGGCTGCGGGCCGCAGGCCAGAATGCTCTGGATGGTCCGCTCCAGAAAGCGTTCGGCGTTATAGGTGACGGTGATGATGCTGAGTCTGGGCATTAAAAAACAGGTTCCGTTTATAGGGTAGAGTTCAGGTTTTACGGTTTATATAGCAGACAGAAGCACGAAGGACCGGCGACGGGATTCCGTTTTGATATATTCCCCTTGCGTCGTTTTTCGTTTCTCTTTATTCGAAAGCCTGCCTATCGTTTTAGTGAGAAGGTTGTGAGCCGCGGAGAAGGACAAACTGCCTAAACACTTAACTTTGAACCCTAAACATTACACTTTCTTGATGGCAAAGCCAGTGATTTCATCCTCCGTTCAGGAAGCATACGCGGCGCAATATACATCATCGGACCGAAGCTGGCGCGATCTGGGCGGGAAACAGAAAGCCGAAAACATCGCGCGGCTGTGTCAGAAACGGGCTTTTGGCAAAGTTCTGGACGTAGGTTCGGGCGACGGGGCCGTGTTGCAGTGGCTCGACCGGATGCAGGTTTTTCCGGCCATTCAGTCGCTGGAAATTTCGGAAAGCGGAATTGAAGGCATCCGCGCCCGGAACCTGAAATCGGTGGAGGACGTCCGGCTGTTCGACGGCTACACCATTCCGCACGGCGACAAAGCCTTTCCGCTGGCAACCTGCTCGCACGTTCTGGAGCATGTGGAGCACCCGCGCCTGCTGCTCCGGGAGATCGCCCGGGTCTCCGAATTCCAGTTTTTCGAAGTCCCGATTGATTTCAGCCTCTTCGTCGATCAGAAAGTCGAGCATTTTCTGGCGTACGGCCACATCAATATCTTCACCCCCGCGCTGTTCAAGTTTCTGCTCAAAACGGAAGGTTTCGAGGTGCTGGACGAACTTTTCGCCTTTTACGACCCCGAAGTGCTGAAGCGGTCGAGCCCAAGTCCGGTAACGTACTGGTCGCGGCGGCTGAAGTCAGCGGTGCTGGAAGCAGTGCCTCTTTTCCGGAAAGTAAAGCCCAATGCCTACGCCGTGCTGTGCCGCCATTCGGGAGCCCTGCGGATATTCTGAGAAGAAGTGAAGCCGGGTCGTAACGGGTAGCCGGGAACCGCCAAAAAGAACGTTGACGTGCCTAAGGCTTTAGTCTACAGGCCGCTATAGAGCTTCCGAAACTGCTGGCTGACCACCTCGTAACGGATTTCCTGCTCCACAAACGCCGCCGCCCGCTGCCGCATCGAGGGCCGATCGGCTTCGTCCAGCACCCACCGGAGGCCCCGGGCCAGGTCGGCGGCGGATTGCGGTTCGGCGAGCCAGCCCGTTTCGCGGTGCTGAATCTGCTCCGGAATGCCGCCCGTCCGGAAGCCGACCACCGGCGTACCACAGGCCAGCGATTCGATGATGGTGTTCGGGAAATTATCCTCCAGCGACGGCATCAACAGCGCGTCCGTCGCCTGGTACACCCGGATCATTTTTTCCTCCGAAGCAATGGAGCCTAGATTATGAACCGGCAGGGCCAGTCGGCTCAGCGCGTCCGGATTTGTTTTTCCGAAAACTACCAGTGCCGTGTCGGATAGCTCCTTTTTCAGCATTGCCAGAGCTGCCTGCACGTAGCGGAAGCCTTTGCGCGGGTCTTCGGTATTCAGGCTGCCAAACAGGAGCAGCTTTTTGTCCGCTGGCAGGCCCAGCGTTTGGCGCACGGCCAGCGGGTCGGCAGCGGGCCGGAAACGGGTCGTATCGATCGGGTTGGGCAGGACCTGTACGGGAAAATGGCCCGCCAGGGCACTGCTCCGAAGCAGATCGGCCAACCATTGGCTCGGCGTCACGAACGTCA
This sequence comes from Tellurirhabdus rosea, assembly GCF_026278345.1. Classification (NCBI taxonomy): domain Bacteria; kingdom Pseudomonadati; phylum Bacteroidota; class Cytophagia; order Cytophagales; family Spirosomataceae; genus Larkinella; species Larkinella roseola. The sequence goes on along the minus strand of NZ_CP111085.1, from coordinate 1,747,663 downwards.
GCGGGGCGTCGGCAAACAGCTTTGTTTTTTCTTCAAAAATCCGGTACGACAAATCCCGCTCGCCCGGATGGCGCAGAAACGGGCACTGTCGGCAGTGCGTCCGGTAGTGGTCGCAGCCCCGGCTGTAGTGGCAGCCGCCGGTGAACGCCCACATGTCGTGCAGCGTCCAGACAACGGGTTTGCCGAGGCCAAAGAGCTTTTTCAGGCCCGCAATCGACAGAAAACCAAACTGCGTCCAGTGCAGGTGCAGCACGTCGGCCCCGCGGACGAGCGGGTGGCGGCTGATGTCGGTGCCAATGCGGGCGGGCGAAAACTGAAAGCGGTCCCGCTTGTCCCGCTCGTAGGGTAGAAACGTTAGCCGGTCGAGGGCAAAACGGGCGAGGGCCAGCTTTTTGCCAAACACCGATTCGGCCAGTCCCGTCACCTGCGGTTCGTCGAAATCCGTCTGCGGCACCAGCAACCGGGAGGCTTCGCCGGCCCGGTTGAGGGCTTCGTTGAGTCGCCGGGCCGCGATGCCCGCGCCGCCCGTGGCGTGGTACGTGCTGATTTGCAGGATGTTCATCGCAGGCGCCAGGCATGGATGTTCAGTTGCAGGTCCATCACGTCGTTGCCCGAATAGCGGAAATCGGTAAACGGCGGACGGCGGCGGTGCTGGGCCGTATCGAGGTAATACCGAAACCCGGCGCTTTCCAGAATCTGCATCACCACGGCCAGCGTCTGCGGGTGGCCGATGTACGAGTGAAACTCCACGAACAGGCGCTCGACGTTGCCGAGGGCATCGCGGCAGTCTTCCAGCACGGCCGTTTCGGCTCCTTCAATGTCTATTTTCAGCAGGTCAATCTGCGGTTCGCGGAGCAGGTAATCGCGGAGCCGCACGGAAGGAATGACGTTTTTCGCTTCTTTCGAAAAAATAGACGACGAATCGGCCGCCTCGCTGCCGAACGACACGCCGCGGTCGTCGGTCCAGACGGCTTTGTTGACGATCTCCACGTCGGCGACGCGGTTCGTTTCCAGATTCTGCCGCAGGATTTGTCCAATCACCGGGTCGGCTTCAAAGGCGATGATGCGGGCCTGCGGGTATTTTTCCCGGAAATAGGTCACGCTCATGCCGATGTTGGCTCCGCAGTCGAGGATGACGGGCCGGGGGCCGGGAGCGGGGAAAAAGTACAGCTCGTCGGCGTAAATCTCCTTGTATTGCCAGACGAACGACAGCGCGTCGGGCACCTCAAACTGGTGACGGCCAAAGCGCACCGACTGGCGGGTGAAGCGTTTTCGGCCGCCGTAGGCCAGCAGCAGCCACAAAAAGGTGCGGCCGGCGGGTGTGATGAGCGAACGGAACGCGTCTTTGAACAGAAAACGGAAAAGAAGCATGGAGCAAAAGTATGAAAAGGGCCTCAACAAATGCCATATCTCGGAGATATGGCATTTGTTGAGGCCCTTTTCGCAAGACACGAATCCGGAAATCGTTTACATTTACAGGTCCTCTTGTTATCCGGAATGATCAACCAGCAGAGTTATAAAGCCCACGAAGAGCACATTCACCGTGTGTCGGCCGAACTACAGGCCAGCGGCGCGGATTTTTCCCTGTTTCAGGAAAGCAGTCTCGGTTACTTTATCCACCGCCAGTTCTGGCAACTGACCGATGCGCTGGCCCGGCCCGGTTCGTCCTGGCTCACCGTGGGCGACCTCTACGGGGCCGATGCCGCCTGGTTTCAGCGGCGGGGCTGTGAGGCGATGGCCAGCGACCTGACCGATTCCATCCTGGGGAATATTCAGAAGGCGGGACTTATTAACCGTTTTTCGGTGGAAAATGTGGAAAAGCTGTCGTTCGGCGACAATTCGTTCGATTACGTTTTTTGCAAGGAGGCTTACCACCATTTTCCGCGCCCGGCGATTGGCTTTTACGAAATGCTGCGCGTCTGCCGCGAGGCCGTCGTGATTCAGGAGCCGGTGGACCCGGTGATTCATATGCCACTGCTGCTGTTTCTGCGGAATATTCTGGACCGAATCGACACTGGCCTGATGCGGCGTCTCTGGAAAAACCAGTATTCGTTTGAGCCGGTGGGCAATTATGTGCACAAGATTTCGGTGCGGGAGTTTGAGAAAATGGCCTGTTCACTGGGGCTGCCGATGCTGGCCTACCGCGGATTCAATCCGGGCAATGTCGGCGCGAAGGCGACCATAGAGGCGCAGAAGAAGAAAATCGCCTTCCGGGATTTTCTGACGGCCACGACGGTAGTGCCGCCCGAGGCACTTTCGGTGATCGTGTTCAAGCGGAAGCCGACCGGGCCGACGCTGGCTGACCTGGAAAAGCAGGGGTACAAGTTGCTCGATTTCCCCAAAAACCCGTATTTGTAGGCCCTTCGCGGTCGAAAAACAAATGCCAGATCTTGGAGATCTGGCATTTGTTTTTCGACCGCGAAGGGCGTCCGGTTTATTTCGTACCTTTGCAAAATTCAAATTCTGAGTAACGACACAGCATGAGAGTCTGCTTCCTGATGGCCGGTTTGCCGCACTATTTTACACTGGTGCTGAACAAGCTGGTAACGGAATACGGCGTGGAAGTGGCCCTGATCAAGCCGGGGCAGCGGAGCGCGAGCCTCGGATCGGGGGTTCACGAGGATACGTCGAGCCGCAAGTTCCGCCTCTACGAACTGGAAGAATACAAAACCTGGTACGGCAAGCCGTTCCTGCGCGGTATCCGCGAAGTGCTGGAAACGGAGCGCCCCGACGTGCTGATTGTCAACTGGCCGTATATCCTGCACTTTGCCATGAGCCCGTCGTTCTGGACCTGGTTCCGGGATTCGGGCATCAAGCTTATCAACCGCGATATTCCGTTCAACATCCCGACCTGGGGAAAGGTCCACGAATATTACTACGGCGGTCAGAACCTGAACGAAGATTTCAGCCTGAACCAGAACATGACGCTGCGGGGCTACCTCTGGTTTCTGGGCGTGACGGCCGTGCGCAAGATCTATCTGCAACGGGCCGCCGCGCACATCTACTACACCGACGAGGCCCGCCAGATCATCGGCAGCTACGGCATTCCGCAGGAGAAAATCTTCATTACGTCCAATTCGCCGGATACCGACGAACTGCTGGCCGCTTACGAGCAGGTCCGGACCGAAGAGCCCATTCTGCCGCCCAATCCGTACCGGCTGATTCACGTCGGGCGGCTGGTGAAGTGGAAGCGGGTGGACCTGATCATCGACGCCGTCAGGAACCTTCAGGACAAATACCCGCAGATTGAACTGGTCGTGGTTGGCTACGGGCCCGAAGAGGAAGCCTGGAAACAGTACGCGCAGCAGCAGGGCGTGGCCGACCGGGTGCGGTTTGTGGGCGGGGTTTACGACTCGGTTTCGCTCGGGCGTCACCTGCACGCCTCGGCGATTTACGTGCTGGCGGGTATGGGCGGCCTGTCCATCAACGACGCCATGTGTTTCGGCAAGCCGGTCGTCTGCTCGGTAGCCGACGGGACCGAAAAGCGTCTGGTGAGGGAAGACTACAACGGATTTTACTTCGAAAACGGCAACGCCGCCAGCCTGACTAAAAAAGTCGATACGTTGCTGGGCGACCAGTCCAGGCTGAAGACCTTCGGCGAACGGTCGCTGAAGATTATTCAGGAAGACGTGAATATCCACAACGTCCTGCGGGAATACGTGCGGGCGTTCGCGTTTGCGGTCGGGAGGCCGAATGCCGTTAAAACGGCTGAAGCGCCGGGGAATGGCCGTTTTTTGACCCACGAATGAATTCGTGGGCTCATGAATTCATTCGTTGACCCGCGGATGAATTTGTTGGCCCAAAAATGGATTCGTGGACTCATGATTGAATCGACCCACGAATTCATTCATTGCCTTGTGGGCGGATTCGTCGTCCCACGAATAAATTCGTGGGCTGGGGAAATGACCGTCACAGGAATCAACGTTTTGCCGGTTTGGACGCGTAACCGGCGCGCGAATCGCGGTTTTTTGAGGTTGATACCGAAAACGGTGCGTACCTCATCAACGGCGAAAAATATGCCTCAAGAATGGATTTCGTGAGGCCCCGTTTTTGTAAAAAAATAGCCCACAAATTTATTCGTGGGCAAAAACCGGAACAACGCGGGACATGTCAACGGTTTTAACCGTTTTGCAGGTACCCGCTGACCGGAACAACGACAACCATGAAAATTCTCAACATCGTCGGTGCCCGTCCCAATTTTATGAAGGTGGCGCCTCTGCACCGCGCTTTCCAGCAGTACCCGCAGATTGAGTCCAAAATCGTGCATACCGGGCAGCACTACGACGCCAAAATGTCCGACGTGTTTTTCAACCAGCTCGAACTGCCGCAGCCGCACTACTTTCTGGGCATCGGAGGCGGCTCCCACACGCAGCAGACCGCGCGCATCATGCTCGAATTCGAGAAGGTGATGGAAGCCGAGCAGCCGGATGTGGTGCTGGTCGTCGGCGACGTGACCTCGACCATTGCCTGCGCCCTGGTAGCGGTCAAAATGCACATTCCCGTGGTCCATGTTGAAGCCGGGCTGCGAAGCGGCGACCGCCGGATGCCGGAAGAACTCAACCGCATCCTGACCGACAGCATCTCCAGCCACCTTTTTGTGACGGAGCAGGCCGGACTCGACAACCTGAAACGCGAAGGCGTTCCGGACGAACGGGTGCATTTTGTCGGGAATGTTATGATCGACTCGCTGGTACATTACCGCCGGAAAGCCGCCGAGCTCGACACCGTCGGCAAACTGGGTCTGGAGCCTCAGGGCTACGTGCTGATGACGATGCACCGTCCCGCCAACGTCGATGCGGAAGAGGGCCTGCGGAGCATTGTGCAGATCGTGGAAGACACGGCCCGGTACAAAACGGTGCTGTTCCCCATTCACCCCCGCACCGAGGCCAACCTGAAACGCTTCGGGCTTTTCGACCGGCTACAGGCCGTGGCCAACCTGCGCCTGATGGAACCGCAGGGCTATTTGGAGTTCCTGAACTTGATGGAACACGCGGCGATCATCGTCACCGATTCGGGCGGTATTCAGGAGGAAACGACGTTTTTAGAAGTGCCCTGCCTGACCTTCCGCGACAGCACCGAGCGCCCCGTGACGGTCGATGTGGGCACCAACCAGCTGCTGGCCGACCTGGACCCGCAGACGGTCCACGACAAAGTGGTCGAAATTCTGGAAGGCAAAGCCAAAAAAGGCGCCATCCCCCCGCTCTGGGACGGAGGGGCCGCCGGGCGAATTGCCGAAATTATAGTTAAGAGTTATGAGTTAAGAGTTAAAAGTTAGCTTCGCCCTGCCACCCTAACTCATAATTCATAACTCTTAACTCATAACTATGACTACTCTTCGCGCCGAAGCCCTGCCCGACAATCCGGAGGAGCATTACCGCCTCAAACCCGGCTGGTCGAATCCGCGCCGCTACTACCTCAGGAAGCTGCGCGAACTGGTGCAGTACGCCAAAACCGGGTTTGTGGACCCGCTGGGCCGCATTACGCTCGCCGATTTCGGCTGCGGCACCAAGCCGTACGTCTCGCTTTTTTCTTCCGGGAACGTAAAATACCTGGGCATCGACCTGGACTGGAATCCCCATGCCGACGTGCACATCGGGTCCGACAGCCGCATCCAGATGCCCGACGAACAGGTGGACGTGGTGCTCTCGACCCAGGTGCTCGAACACGTGGAAGACCCCGAGGGCTACCTGCGCGAAGCCTGCCGCATCCTCAAACCCGGCGGGACGCTGCTGCTGACCACCCACGGTTACTGGATGTACCACCCCGACCCGACGGACTACTGGCGCTGGACTTCCGCCGGTTTGCAGAAAATCGTGGCCCGCAACGGCTTTCAGGTTGTGGCGTTCCGGGGCATCATCGGCCGCTCGGCGATGGGCCTGCAACTGTTTCAGGACGGGTTCCTGTTCAAGATTCCGAAATGGGCCTGGCCGCCGTTCACGCTGCTGATGCAGGCGCTGATCGCGCTGTTTGACAAAACCACCTCGCAGGAAACGCGGGACAAGGACGCGTGTACGTATCTGGTCGTAGGGAAAAAGCTATGAAACTCTGCATCGCCTACCCGAATGAGGGCAACTATTCGGAGACGTTCATTTACAACCACCTGAAATACCTCGATCCGGCGCTGACGCTGACCGGCGGATGGCGGCCGTACAAGACCAAAGAAGGCGACAGCATCATCAAAACGCCGCTGGCCGAGCCGTTGCGGGTGGGCATCAAACGGGTGCTGCCGAGGCTCTATCCGGCCTTTTACACCCGCGCGCTGACGACTTACCTGAACGCCCAGAAACCGGATGTACTGCTGGCTGAATACGGCCTGACGGGCTGCGCGGTCATGGACGCCTGCCAGCAGGCCGGGGTGCCGCTGGTGGTGCACTTTCACGGATTCGATGCCTCGTTTAAGCCCACGCTGGAGGAGTACGCCGAACCGTACAAAAAACTGTTTGCAGCGGCGAAAGCCCTCGTTTCGGTATCGGGCGACATGACCGACAGCCTCGTGCGGCTCGGAGCCGACCCGGCGAAGGTCCACCGGAACCCCTACGGCGTCGAGACGGAGCGGTTTACGGGCGCAGAACCGGCGCGGGCCGACAAAATTGTGCTGGCCGTCGGGCGGTTTGCGGGCAAAAAAGCCCCGCACCTGACCATCCGGGCGTTCGACAAGGCGCTGGAAACGCATCCTGACGCCCAACTGGTGATGATCGGCAGCGGCGAACTGCTGGAGTCGTGCCAGAAGCTGGTCGATGAACTGCAACTCCGCCACGCCGTCCGGTTTGCCGGGGTGCTGTCGGCCGACGAAATTGCGGCCTGGCACCGCAAGGCCCGGCTGTTTGTGCAGCATTCGGTCGTGAACCCCGAGAACGGCGATTCAGAGGGCACGCCCAACACGGTTCTGGAAGCCGCGTCGGCGGGCCTGCCCGTGGTCAGCACGCGCCACGCGGGCATCAAGGAGGCCGTAGACCACGAAGAAACGGGTTTTCTGGTGGAAGAAGGCGACGTGGACGGTATGGCGGCCTACATTGTCAAACTGCTCGGCGACCCGGCACTGGCCCAGAAACTGGGGCAACAGGGTCGGGCGAAAATGGAGCGGGAGTACGAAATGCAGACGCGCATCGCCGGATTACGGAACATTTTGGAAGAGTCCGCCCGTATTTAACTTAATTTTGTTGGAAGACGCTCTCAAAAGATTAAAAGCAGATACCAAACGACGATACCCTAGTCTCCAGTCCCTGACCTTTTGTCCCGGGTCTCTTGTCTATCGTCCCTTGTCTATCGTCTCTTGTCTTTTCTCTCGCATCTTTTCTCTTTTGTCAAAATACCCACGTAAATGACCGTTCGCTCCCCATTAACAGCGTCCACCGACGTACAACTGGTTAAAACGCTCGATGTTGCCGAGGTCCTCCGCCGGTATCAGACCGAACTGGGCATGGACGTGAGCGCCTATTTTACCGGCCTGACCGGCCTGCCCGTGTACGAATGCAACCAGACGAAACTGCGTTTTTACTACCCGTTTTCGCTGGCGGGCGACGGGGCCTTCTACGCCGAACTGTCGCAGAAGTACGGCGGCTACTACAACCCGTGGAAATGGGAGCACGAACGGGTGTTTCAACGGCTGAAAGCGGGCGACCGGGTGCTGGAAATCGGCTGCGGCAACGGCTATTTTCTGAAACGGCTGGCCGAAAAAGGAGCCACCGGCCTCGGGCTGGAACTGAACGACGAAGCCATCCGGGCGGGCGAAAAACTCGGCGTGACCATCCGCAACCAACCCCTCCAGCAGCACGCGCTCGAAGGGGGCGAACAGTACGATGTCGTTTGTGCGTTTCAGGTTTTTGAGCACGTCAACGAGGTAGGCGAATTTTTCCGGCAGGCGCTGGCGTGCCTGAAACCGGGCGGCCTGCTGGCGATTGGGGTGCCCAACAACGATTCGTATTATTTCCGCGAAGACCCGTACCACACCCTCAATCTGCCGCCGCACCACATGCTGCTCTGGCATCCCGAAGCCCTGCGCTACGCCGCCCGCGTGATGAAGCTGACCGTGGAGGCCATCGAAGTTGAGGCGGCATCGGCGGTGCACAAAAGCATTGCCTACCGGCTCTGGCTCGAAAAAACGCTCGGAAAAAGCGCCGGCGCCACATTCTTGTACAAAACAACTCGTTTTATAGCCAAACGCCTGCCCGTCTTTACCGACGGTGCCACGGTGGTGGCGATTTACCGGAAGTAAATGGGAATTATCATCCGCCAAAGCCTGAAAGCCAGTCTCGGTTCCTACATCGGGGTAGGCATTGGCATCGTCAATCAATTGCTGGTTTCGCCGGAGTTACTGTCGGCGGACCAACTGGCCATTTCGCGGCTGCTGCTCGAAAACAGTCTGGTCTTTGCGGCCTTCGCCCACCTCGGCACGCCCTTCATCGGCGACCGTTTCTTTGGCTATTTCCGGAACGATCAGAACCGGCACGACGGATTTCTGGGCTTTCTGCTGTCGTTTCCGCTGATCGGCATTGCGCTTTTTACGGCGGCTTATTTTCTGTTTGAAGGGCAGATTCAGAATTATTTCGCCGAGCAGTCACCCCAGCTCATTCAGTACCACGCGCTGGTGGTGCCCCTAACGGTTTTCTGGATTTACATCGTCGTGCTGGAATCGTACTGCCGCAACAACGCCCGGATTGCCATTCCGACCTTCATCCGGGAAGTGTACCTGAAGCTGACCAACGTGCTGCTGGTGTTGCTGTTTGGTTTCGGCTGGTACAATTTCGACTGGCTCATCTACCTCATTGTCGCGTCGTACGGATCGGCCGTGCTGGTCCTGCTGGTGTACATTGCGCAGCTCGGCCGGTTCTCCCTGCGCTTCGATTTCAACCGTCTGAAGGGCGGGCTTTTCCGGCAAATGACCTATTACGGCCTTTTTATCGTGATGGGAGGCGTCGGAATCAATCTGGTGATGCTCATCGACCGGACCATGCTTTCGCACGGCGAGGGGCTGACCGAAACGGCGATTTTCATCATCGCCACCTACATCGCCGGAATTATCGAAATCCCCCGCAAGGCCATCACGCAGATTTCGACGCCGCTATTGGCGAATTCGATTCGGGAAGATAACCGCCCGCACGTGCTGGAGCTGTACCAGAAATCATCCCTGAATCAGCTTATCGTCGGCGGATTGGCCTTTTTGCTGGTCTGGACCAATATCGACGGCATCCTCAGTATTCTGCCCAAAGCGGACTTGTATAGCCAGGGGAAGTGGGTGGTCCTGCTCATTTCGTTGTCCAAGCTATTCGATATGGCGCTGGGCCTGAACGGGGAAATGATTACCTACTCGAAACACTACCGCTACGTGACCTTTCTGGTGATTGCGATGGCGGGGGTAGCCATCGGGGCCAACGCCTATTTTATTCCGCTGTTCGGCTACAATGGCGCGGCCATCGCAACGGCGCTGACGACCCTGCTTTATGCCCTCAGCAAATCGGCGCTGGTTTGGCGATTCTTCCGCATGGTTCCGTTTACTACCTCCGTTCTGAAGGCTATTCTGGCGCTGGCGCTGGTGTATGCGGTTTCCTTCCTGCTGCCCGAGTGGCGCGGTGGACAACTGCAAACGCTGCTGAGCATCGCGTTCCGGTCGGCCGTGCTGACCGGCCTGTTTGCCGGCCTGATTCTCGCGCTGCGGGTATCAGAAGACATCAACCACGTGGCCACAGCAGCCCGGAAGACCTTTTTAAATTAAGAGTTAAGAGTTAAGAGTTATGAGTTGCTTCGCCCCTTTTAACTCATAATTCATAACTCTTAACTCATAACTCTTTTCATAACTCTTTTAAAAAGGTTCGTTTCTTGCCTTCGACTGCTCCGAGCCGTTTTTTGAAAAGCGTGACGCCGTCGCTGACCGAAGTTCCCAGGTCGAGGACCGGGATGCGCTGCTGCTGGCAGTATTCGTACAGCGACTCCACCAACTGCACCGTGGGGCTGTAGGACAGAAAATCGGCGTGGTCGGCTCCCTGAAAGTGATACAACACCTCGTCCGAAACCCGGATGCCGATGGAAGCCGCCGCCAGTCGGTCGTCCCGCCAGACGGCAAACACCGTGGTCTCGCCCGGAAAACGGCTCAGCAGATGGCCTAGCTGAACGGCGGTAATCGTCATCCGGTAATTTTTACGAAGCCGCGCCGCCCGGATAAAGGCAAACAGTTGCCCGACATCCGGCGTCTGCCAGATCTCACTCCGAAAGCCGTCCCGCCTGCTTTTTCGAAGTTTATGGCGCTCAAACGAATGGAGCCGACTCACAAACGGCGCGTCCGAAACGGGCAGGTGGTGGGTGGGCGTTTGCGCCAGCACCCGAAAACCGTTGTCTTCCAGCATCGTCTCCAGTCGCTTCAGAAACGCGGGGCCGTAACAGGCGGGCGGATTGGTGAGCCGGATGCGCCGGACGGGAATCTGCCGGGCCGTTTGCAGCACAAATTCCAGAAAATCGTGCAGGTCCCGGTCGGAAAGCGCGTCGGCAAATTCAATGGTCCCGAACGAAGCCGCTCCCGGACTGAACAGCAGCCCTTCTTTTTCGAACAGGCCGCACCGGGCTACCGACAGCCCGCTGGCTCTATCGATCAGCCCGAAATAGTGGAGCGGGAGGTCTGTCTGCTGCAACAGGTGACTGGCTTGGCCAAACAAGTACGGCTGGCTGAAAAAATCCGGAATCTGTGCGGCTTCCGGATTGGGCTGATAAAGCAGAAAAGAAGAGCTCAAAGCCAGCGGCGTCTTAATTTTTTAACGCGGTAATTAATTGTGACGCAAAAGCAGAACATCCGTCTTAAAGACGCAAAACACCTGTTTGTTCTGCCATTTTTCTCTGTCTGAAGAAGGCCGGAAGACGCACCCAGGCGGGTCGTCTGTCCGGCTATTTTTTCTTTGCTTTTTTCGAAAGGCGGGAATACACGAGCTGGATAATTCCGTCTTTGAGGCCCAGGTCCGGGACCACGATGCTTTCGGCGCCGGCCCATTTCATCACCGAAATATAAATCTCTGCGGCGGGCACGATCACATCGGCGCGGTCGGCGTTGAGGCGAAGCTTGTTGATGCGGTCCTCGAAGCTGAATCCGGCGATGTAGTTTTTCATGCGCTCGATTTCGTCCAGCGTGGTCGAGTTGTCGCCCAGTTTGGGGACCAGGTTGAAGATTTTGTTGATGTTGCCCCCCGTTCCGACGGCCGTCACTTTCTGCGAACGGTCAATGTTTTCCTCGATCCACTGCTGAATTTTCCCCCAGGCGCCCTTGGTTTCCTTGCCTTCCAGCAGCCGGACCGAGCCGATCTTGAACGATTTGGAATTGACTTTCTGGCGGTTGACGTACAGGTTCAGTTCGGTGCTGCCCCCGCCCACGTCGATGTGCAGCGACTGCCGGTTGTCCAGCGCCTGCACCACCACGTTGTTGATCAGTTCGGCTTCTTTCTGCCCGTCGATGATGTGAATGTCGATGCCCGTACTTTGCCGGATGCGCTCGGCGACCTGGGGTCCGTTCCGGCATTCGCGCATGGCGGAGGTGGCGCAGGCCATGTAATCCTCCACTTCGTGCAGTTCCATCAGCAGTTTGTAGACCTGCATCAGCTTGGTGGTGCGGGCTTCGCTCTCGGGCGTAAGCTCGCCGAAGGTAAAGACGTCGTGACCCAGCCGGAGGGGAAAGCGGACGTACTCAACCTTCTTGAAGCTGATGATGTCGTCCACGTGCAGGACGGTGGAAATCTGTAAGCGGGCGGCGTTGGAGCCGATGTCGATAGCAGCTAATTTCAAGGTAGATGCAGGACGGGGTGATAAACAAACGGCCAAATATAAACCTTTTTGCCAATGTCGGCGGTCCGCCTCAATAGTATTTAAAGCGGGCTTTCGGTGAATAAAAAGCGGGTTGGCGCTTCACCATCAGTTGGTTTCAACGAAAAACCTGAGTATTATTCGCGGGTAATCCTGAACCACATCTCGTACTTTTACCTGTCGCCCAATGAATCTGTCCAAGTTAGTCAGTAGTCTGTTTCGCCTTCTTCTGCTGGGCGTCCTCACCGCGTTTCTATTCTTCCCCGACCAGCTGAAGATTTCCTTCATGTATCCCTACAGCGGCATCATCGACAATGTGTACATCCGGCTCGCCAAAGGCTGCCTGCTGCTGCTCTGGATGATCGAAGGGCTGCGGATTTATTATTACGGCATTGTCAAGAACGAAAAGGCGCCCCGCTGGCTCGGAAATGCCCTGACGCTGGGCGTGCTGCTGCTGATACTGGGCGTGGTGCTCGAAATTGCTTTTATGTTTGTGGCCCAGAGCCACGAAGGCAATACGACGCTGGCCTCCAAAGTCTGGTTCGAACGCTACTGGTGGCCGGTCAACGCCAAAGGCTACCGCGACGAAGAACATACCGATTCGCTCAACAAACAAAAGGTGCTGCTCGTCGGGGATTCGTTTGCGGCCGGGCACGGCCTGAAGCGGGTCGAGGAGCGGTTCGGCAACATTCTGGCCGAAAAGCTGGGGGCGAATTATGAAGTCTACAACCTCGGCGTGTCCGGCTCCGACACCCGGGACGAGTACCAGCGCCTGGAAAAATACAGCGTAAAGCCCGACATCCTCATTCTGGAATACTTCCCGAATGATATTGAAAAAGCGGCCAGCGAAAAAGGCGTGGTGCCGCAGGGTTTCCAGCCTTTTTCGGACCTGCCGGGTCCGTTCCGGACGCTTTTTGCCCGTTCTTATTTCCTCAATTACGTGTATTACCAGCTCCCGCACGGCGATTTTGCGCCTTATCAGGAATACGCCAAACGGGTGTACACCGACACCACCATTCTGAATACGCACCTGCGGGACCTGAAGCAGTTTGTGGATTACAGCCGCCGCCACAACGCCAAGATGTACGTCGTTCTGTTTCCGTTTTCGCACAATTTCGAACTGACCAAAGCTTACACCCGGCCCGTCGAAGCCTTTTTCCGGGAGCAGCAGATTCCGGTGCTGCAGGTTAGCGAACACATCGGCGACATCGAACCCAAAGACCGGATCGTCGGCCGCAACGACGCCCACGCCAGCCCCGTCGTCAACCAGCGCGTTGGTCTGGCGCTGCACAAGATGATGGCGGGCGACGGGCAACTGGCGAAGGAGTGAGGCGAGAAAAGGGCAGAAGGAAAAAAGGGGAAGGCTTAATCCGGCTGTGATTTAGCATGAATCGCAACGCGCCCCAACCTTTGCAGCCTACCAGTCTTCCCGGCCCTCGTATCCGTCGCGTAGCGATTTGACGGTTGTAGTAGCCGAATCCCGGCCCGCGCACTTGTCGCGTAGCGACCCAATATTTGTAGCCCTTTCACGTCAAACACGTGTATCCGTCGCGTAGCGACCCAACCCGTTACGGTTGGGTCGCTACGCGACGGAAAGGCTACGCCCGGTCTACTCTTACGCCTCGTTCACGTTTCCCTTCGTTTACGTTTGCTTTGGGTCACGTTTCCCTCGTTCACGTTTCCCTTTGTTCACGAGTTCCTTCGTTCACATTTGCCCTAAGTCACGTTGCCCTCATTTATGTTTCCTTTCACGTTTGCCCTGGGTCACGGTCCTCGTTCATGTTCTCCTCGTTCCGTCAACGGCGGCCCGCCCATCCATCATTCAAAATTCATTCGCCGCCGACTCTGCCCATCCATCATTTAAAATTCAACCATTCAAAATTTAACCGCAACGGCGGCCCGCCCGTCAACCTATCAATCATTCAACCCATCAATCATTCCGATTTCCACCACTCAAAATTCAACCTGCCTTTCGCCCCTCGTTTCCCACTTGTTTTCCCTCACTTCCTTTTGTATTTTTGCCTGATGCTTATCAAGAAAGACGGAGGGACTGGACCCGATGATGTCTTGGCAACCCTTTTTTTAATGTAGAATGAAAAATGAATGACTAATGAGCCACCTGCTTCATTATTCATTTTTCATTGTTCATTAAAAGAAAACGGTGCCACGTTCCACCCCGACCGGGGAGAGATAAGAGAAAGCTCCTTTTTCGCCTTTCTACGATAAGCCCCACGACCGTTTTTTAGAAAATTTTCGGGCACATTATTTGTCCTGTATCACAGGATTAGAACTGTTTTGCACTTGAAAAAGATAACCGACCTCCTCCGGAACCGCATTCTCGTCCTCGACGGCGCGATGGGGACGATGATTCAGCGTTACAACCTGACCGAAGCCGATTACCGGGGCGACCGCTTCCGCGACTGGACACACGACCTCAAAGGTAATAACGACCTGTTGTCGCTGACCCGCCCGGACATTATTCAGGAAATTCACCGGCAATATCTGGAGGCGGGTTCGGACCTTATCGAAACCAATACCTTCAGCAGTACGTCCATTGCGATGGCCGACTACCATATGGAGTCGCTGGCGTACGAACTGAACTACGAATCGGCGCGCATCGCCCGGGAGGTGGCCGAGGAATTTACCCGGCAGAACCCCGACAAACCCCGCTTCGTAGCGGGGGCGATGGGCCCGACCAACCGGACGGCCTCGCTGTCGCCGGATGTGAACAACCCGGGTTTTCGGGCCATTACGTTCGACGAACTCGTTGAGGCTTACTACGAACAGGTGGCGGGTCTGGTCGAAGGCGGTTCGGATGTGCTGCTGGTCGAGACGATTTTTGATACGCTGAATGCCAAGGCGGCGCTTTTCGCCATCGACAAATATTTTCAGGACAAAGGCCGCGAGTCGCTGCCCATCATGGTCTCCGGCACCATTACCGATGCTTCCGGCCGGACGCTTTCGGGTCAGACAACCGAGGCCTTCCTGTATTCCGTTTCGCACCTGCCGCTGCTGAGCGTGGGTCTGAACTGCGCGCTGGGCGCCGAACTGATGCGCCCGTACGTGCAGACGCTCGCCAAGGAAGCGCCCTTCTTCGTTTCGGCCTATCCGAACGCGGGTCTGCCCAACGAATTCGGCGAATACGACGAAACGCCGGACATGATGGCGGCGCAGATCGAAGGTTTTATCCAGGACGGTTTTGTCAACATCGTGGGTGGCTGCTGCGGCTCAACCCCGGACCACATCCGGGCCATTGCCCAGACGGCGGCCCGCTACCAGCCCCGCCCGTTGCCACCCGCCGAGCCGTATCAGAAGCTCTCCGGACTGGAACCGCTGAAAATCACGGAAACGACGAATTTTGTGAACGTCGGCGAGCGGACAAACGTGACCGGCTCCAAGGCGTTTGCCCGGCTTATCAAATCCGGCGATTTCGACGCGGCGCTGTCCGTAGCCCGCCAGCAGGTGGAAAACGGCGCGCAGGTTATCGACATCAACATGGATGAGGGCATGCTCGATTCGGTCGAGGCGATGACTCATTTCCTGAACCTGATTGCCGCCGAACCGGACATCGCCCGGGTTCCGGTCATGATCGACTCTTCCAAATGGGAAGTGATCGAAGCGGGCCTGAAATGCGTGCAGGGCAAGGCCATCGTCAACTCCATTTCGCTGAAAGAAGGCGAGGACGCGTTCATCGAGCGGGCCAACCTCGTGCGTCGCTACGGGGCCGCGGTGGTCGTGATGGCCTTCGACGAGCAGGGACAGGCCGACAGCTACGAACGCCGCATCGAAATCTGCGAACGGGCTTACCGGATTCTGGTCGATAAGGTCAAATACCCGCCCCAGGACATTATTTTCGACCCGAACATTCTGACTGTCGCGACCGGCATCGAGGAACATAACAACTACGCCGTCGATTTCATCGAGGCGACGCGCTGGATCAAGCAGAACCTGCCGCTGGCGAAAGTGTCGGGCGGGGTATCCAATATTTCGTTCTCCTTCCGGGGCAATGAGGTGGTGCGCGAAGCCATGCACTCGGCTTTCCTCTACCACGCCATCCGCGCCGGACTGGACATGGGCATCGTCAACGCCGGACAGCTGGCCGTTTACGACGAAATTCCGAAAGAACTGCTGGAACGCTGCGAAGACGTGCTGCTCAACCGCCGCTCCGATGCGACCGAACGCCTGGTCGAGTTCGCCGAAACCGTGAAGGCCAAGGGCAAGGAAATCGTGCAGGACGAAAGCTGGCGGGGCGAGTCGGTGCAGGAACGGCTAAAACATGCCCTCATCAAAGGCATTACCGATTACATTGACCAGGACATCGAAGAGGCCCGGCACCAGTACGCCCGCCCGCTGCACGTGATCGAAGGTCCGCTGATGGACGGCATGAACGTGGTCGGCGACCTGTTTGGAGCCGGAAAAATGTTTCTGCCGCAGGTCGTGAAATCGGCCCGGGTGATGAAAAAGGCCGTGGCTTACCTGACGCCGTTCATCGAAGCCGAGAAGTCGGGCGATGCGCAGGCGGCCGGAAAAATTCTGCTGGCGACCGTCAAAGGCGACGTGCACGACATCGGCAAGAACATCGTCGGCGTGGTGCTCGGCTGTAACAACTACGAAATCATTGACCTGGGCGTGATGGTGCCAACCCAGAAAATTCTGGACGAAGCCCGCAGGCAAAACGTGGACATCATCGGCCTGAGCGGCCTGATTACGCCTTCGCTGGACGAAATGGTCGGCGTGGCGAAGGAAATGGAGCGCCAGGGCTTCACGATGCCGCTGCTGATTGGCGGAGCGACCACCTCCCGGATTCATACCGCCGTGAAAATCGACCCGCATTATTCGGGACCGGTCATTCACGTCCTCGACGCCAGCCGGAGCGTACCCGTGGCGGGCCGTCTGGTCAGTGAAAGCGAGGTGACGCGGGAAGTTATTTTTAAGGAAATCAAAACGGAATACGCCCGTCTGCGCGAGGAGCACGCCCGGCGGCAGCGCGACAAAACGCTGCTGTCCATCGACAAGGCCCGCGCCAACCGGACCGCCATCGACTGGACGGAGTTTGAGCCGGTGAAGCCCGCATTCCTCGGCAACCGCCATTTCCACGATTACCCGCTGGCCGAGATTGCGAAATACATTGACTGGACGCCGTTCTTCCAGACCTGGCAACTGCACGGCAAGTACCCGAGCATTTTCAACGATGTCACGGTAGGGGACGAGGCGAAAAAGCTGTTTGACGATGCGCAGAAGCTGCTTCAGGAAATTATCGACAACAAGCTTCTGAAAGCCAAAGCAGTCGTTGGTTTCTTCCCGGCCAACTCGACGGACGACGACGTGCTGCTGCACGAGTTTGAGGCAATTACCCGCGAGACTTCCTGCGAGCGCCACGGCTCGCACACGCACATCGAGTACAAGCTGAGTCGTGCCCACGGCCTTCAGCCCGTGACGGCCTCGCCCGGCGAATTGCTTTACGATACCAAAACCGTGCTGCATTTTCTGCGCCAGCAGAACCAGAAGGCACCGGGCCTCCCCAACTACAGCCTCGCCGATTTTGTGGCTCCGCTCGACAGTGGCCGGGAGGATTATATCGGTGGATTTGCCGTGACGGCAGGCATCGGCATTGAAACCCTGCTCGAACGGTACGAGAAGGACCATGACGATTACAGCAGCATCATGGTCAAGGCCCTGGCCGACCGACTGGCCGAGGCGTTTGCCGAACTGATGCACGAGCGCGTCCGCAAGGAGTTCTGGCCTTACGCGTCCGGCGAAAAGCTGACGAACGAGCAACTCATCAAGGAGGAGTACGAAGGCATCCGGCCGGCACCGGGCTATCCCGCCTGTCCGGACCATACGGAAAAGGCCACGCTGTTCAGCCTGCTGGAATGCGAGCAGATCGGCATCGAACTAACGGAGAGTTTTGCGATGTACCCCGCCTCGTCGGTGAGCGGCTTCTACTTCTCGCACCCGCAGTCGCGGTATTTTGCGGTGGGCAAAATCACGAGGGACCAGGTACTGGACTACGCCCGCCGGAAAGACATGCCCGTCGAGGACGTAGAGCGGTGGCTGGCGCCGGTGCTGGGGTATTGAGGGGCTGAATACGTATAAACCTGCGGGGCTCCGCCAATAAGCTTATTGGCGGAGCCCCGCAGGTTTATGGAAGCTTAAATTCAAACAACTTGCTTAAGTTGAACTCTTTAGCTAAGTAAATATAAGAAATGTTTGGGGCGTTGCGTGGATTCATATATCCCCGAACTTCGCCCCCCAATTTTATGCCGGTGTTTCTTTCAATTAGGGCAAAATTGACGAAGAAAGTAGCGCGCCAAGGACTCTGACCACGTTGAATCAGGGGAATCTCAGACCCTAAACTACCAAAAGCAATTGCACCTTTTGTCCTAAATTCAACATCCTTGCTGAGGTGGTGAATAAGCATTCCAAAACCAAAATAGCCATCAAAAGTTTGTTCGAGATATTTGCCCTGTGAAACTGTGGTAGAGTTGGGTATGGTTGCTTCAGGGCTGCTGACATTTGTGGTCCGGTAACGTTCAATAACCTGATTTCCGTTGACAACGCGTCTGATGACTTCGGAATGAAAAAGGCCATAAACTTTGGTTTTATTAGACTCGCTACCGGTTATCCGACTCAATACATCAAAATAAAATCCAGTGTTATCAATAGCATAGTTGAGGGTATCGATTGGGGTTCGTCTTTCTACCAGTTGCTCTCCGTTTGCATTTTTTGGAAACGTGCGCATACTGGGGCGAAGAGTGTTATCCTGCATTAACGAAGGTACAAGAAAGGATCGACTGCTAACCATGCCCGCTTCCAGGCCCCAGGGACGCGCAACTGTATTTCTGAGATATTCATTACCCTTTACTTGCTCATATTTACTGTAACGTTTTACACCAAAGGCGTTAGGAAGAAATACATAAGCATCTGCGTAAAGTCGTTGCAGCGCTACACCATCCAACAGATTAAAATTAGAACCAAAGGAAACGCGATAGGGGTTAAAAGAAACTTCCTTTTCGATTATTCGAATGGAAAGAAGATTGTCCTTCAAATCAATCGGACTTTTTGTATTCAGACGCAATAATATGGTTCGTCCTGCTTGAGCAGTAGAGTGAATACTTATCGGGATTCGGGCCGCTTGGATGCCATTAGGGGAAAACGTAACCTCACTGGATGTAAAGGTATAGTCTTTGTCATTACCCGCCACCGCACTACCCCCTTCCGTATCCTGAATCTGAACAGAGACTGGAATTGTTAACTTACTATTGCCAAGATTCAAAAGGAGAGGAACGTCTATAATCTGTGTTTCGCTGCTGACTTCAACAGTTAATTCACGCTTGCTGAATTGAATGCTTCCCGGCTGCTTAGAAATAATTCGAAGCGTCATTAAGGCGTTCTCAATGACTGCCTGATGGTCGCTCATTGGCTTTAATTGAAGAACAATGTGCTTGTTAGCAGCTGTTGGCCGAACGCTTACGTGGACTGTCTGCTCTTTGGGACCATCGGGGTGAAATGTTACAGGTGTTGGTTCAATCGTATAATCTGTAGAGGAGGCGCTCCCCTCGCGGGAATCTGTCAACGACACAGTAACGGGACGATTAATTTGACCTTCTAATTTGATCGGTACAGCCACGCTTTTTTCTGTCGTGCTCTCGGTTAAAATTGTTTCACTTTCTCTTGAGGCAAATTTTATTCTAGCCAAAGGCTGTGCTGTTTCATCTCCTGTTTCCAAAATACCTGTCTTTTGTGGCACTATAGAAAGCTGAATAAGGCGTTGGGTAACCTTTACTCGCTTGTTTGAGGTGGTTAGTTCGAGCAAGATGCGACCGCGGGAAGCCTTTCTGCTAACTGTAATTAAAACAGGAAGCTTTGTGGCACTGCCCTTTTGGAGTTTATACTGCTGCGTCTGAAAACTATAATCTTGTCCCAGCCTAGCTGTACCGTTACGCGTATCGGTTACAGTAACTGTGAAAGGATTATCGCTCAAGGTCCCGGAGAAAGTAATAAAAACTATATGTTGCCGGTCCTCCAAAGGATGGGCAGTTAAAGTCTTTTCCGATAATTCAAACTGTACCGTTCCTTGCTGAGCTTTGCCAAGGAGGCAAAGTGAGAAAAAATATAAAAAAACAGTAAATGTTCTCATGGATGATAAGCAGTGTTAAGAATAGTACAGAATAAGAAAGCATAGATCACAATCCAGAGCGGTCGATAACTGTAGAAGAGAAGTGCAGATGGTCCATTAACTTCACTACCACCCCCTCAAACCGCTCCGCCACCTTCTCGGCGTAGACAAAGAGGAATTCCATTTCGCAGCGGAAAAACGGGTCGTAAAATCGCGCGTGGCCCGTTCCCTCGAATGGATTGAAGGCGCCCAGCATCTTCAGCAGATCCGCCGCGTGATGCTTCACCGTGGCTGTGGCGACGGCGACCGTCCGGCCTTGCAGCCGGTGCAGAGCAAAGGTCGCAAGGGCGAGATTCAACCCTGTCTGTCGGTTGCAAAGTGCTTTATCGACGGCCCAGCCGCCCGGCTCCCCGACGGCGGTGTAACCGGCCTGGGCCGATTCGTCGATGAATTGCTGGATGGTCGTTTTGTAAAAAATCTGCTCGGTCCGGTTCATTCGCTCCAGCACTTTGGCGAAGCCAAACTCGTCTACCGGCGTCCCGGCGACATAGAACGGCACCCGCATGACTCCCATCGTCAGGCCCTGCGGATTCCGGGTGACGAGGTGCCAGGCCCGGTAATCCAGCGTCGAACGGTGGCGTCCTGTCAGGTCGAGGGCCGTTGGGGGAAGGGCTTCGTCCTGCACGTAGATGCGCCCCCGGAACCGTTGTATCTCGTCAATCGTGCTTTCATAATCCGGCACGCGCAGACTCCCCAGCGCCTCCGGAAGCAGGCCCCAGCGGGGCGGAACAAGGTGTAGGTTCATAGCCGTACCCACGGGGGGGAGCCCGTATTGGTGTGTGGATTAGGTATGTGCTTTGGTTTCGACACGGGCTCAAGCCCGTGGATACGTTTATTCTGCGTAAAACTCCTGGTACGCATGCTGTAAGGCACGGCGCCAGATGGGCAGCGGATAGACCGCGGCAAAGCAGTCAAATCCGTATTCAATTGCCGCTTCGGCCTCCGGAAATTCCGTCACAATCCGGGCAACCATATTGGCCATCAGTTGCGCGTGGCCGATGTCTTCGGTGGCGTGTTCGTCGATGAATCCCCGGGCTTCCGCCGGGAAACCTTTGGCTTTCAGAAATACCTGTGCCCGCTCGGTCAGGATGGGCGTAAGGCCCTCGAACAGGTACATATAGCCGAGGTACGCAAACGGATTCTCAAACTGGGCCAGCATCCGGCACGTGGCGGCCATCGCCAGCGACTCGGGCGTCATGCGGCGGGCGCGGGCCCAGGCCTCTTCGCCGCCGAGCCTGACAAAGTCGCGCAGGGCCATTTCGCCGTGGTCCACTTCCGAGAGGTCGTGGAGGATGAGCGGTTTCATCAGGTCCGGGCGGTTTTTGGGCAGGCGGCTGATGGCCATGAAGGTCGCTTCGGTAACGTGCGGACCGTAGGAGAAAACTTCGAGCAGGATGTACTTGACGATGAGGGCTACCAATCGCGCGTCGGTGTCGGGATCGGCGATCATCTGGTAGAGTTCACTTTGTTCTACTTCCGCCAATACGGCTTCCATCTTGCGGTCGAGTTTCTGGACAAACGCCAGCGCGGCGGGTGTAGCCGCTGATTTTTTCAATACAGCCATGTAAATAAGAAGGTTGTCAGGACAATCGCGCCCGGCTCCCGATGGCTGAGCGCTGGAACAAAGGTAGAGGGAGGTTATGGGGAGGAGTAGGGGAGAAAAGCGGAAAGAATAAGGAAGAGAGTGACCTATTTTGAGGCGGGTTTATTACAGGTGGAGATACGGGAATTTTCCCGTATCTGAAGATGCTACAACGATAAATATTGCGTTTTATATATAATCATAATAATTTTAAATACTTTACTTTAGTTGTGTATTTTTTAATAATAAAACACGGAACGCCTTAATACATGAACACACATGACAATAAATTGGATGTTCAGATTGATATTCTTATCAATAGTCTGGAAAAGATCGTTGAAGGGTTTATAAAAGCAAATAGTGAAAAGTTTTATAGTGATAACTTTAAATCAAACGTAGATATTATATTTAACATTCTTAGCGAATTTCAGGCAGATCAAAATATTAAGATTGCTGAAAGTGCAGGAGGGTTTATAGATAGGATAGACGCCAAAGCGCATAAAATAGAATTTGATCAATTTCGATCCAGCCCCTTTAGGTCGCCATTAATAAGAGAGTTCGAGCCTTTAGTGTGTGAAGCTTCATTTGTAAAAAAGCTTGTTGAGAGATTAGGAGATAGAGATTACTTATCAGTTATTTTGGGTATAAATAGGAGAAGTTTGAATATGATGTTAGTGGCGGTTGACTCGCAAGGAAATTTCATATTCGATGACTCAAGAAGTGAAGGAGATAGAGAAGATGTACTCAACGACATGAAGCCATGTCCACCGCCAAACTGTAAAGATTTGTCAGAAATCTAATGATGCATTATGCCTTGGTATTTTGGAGTGGCCTATTTTGTTATAATCTTTGGTGTTATTTCAGGTGGATTCCGCTACAGCAGGCTTAACAACTCAAGCAAAATATTATATCTATTACTTGTTGCTACCTTGTTTTCAGAAGTTCTAGCCCTTGTTTTTTCGAAAGTTATTAAAAATAATCTTATTATTTACCGGGTATTTGCTGTTGTTCAGATTGTATTTATAACGTGCGCTTACTTCGTTGAACTAGTGAGGTATAAGAGATTGTTCATAGGTTCTGTATTTATATATTTTTTAGTATATTTATTCGAATTGGTAAAAGATTTTAAGTATATTTCTAGTTTGTATCCAACAATTGTTAAATCGTACGGAAGCACCCTTATTGTTACTTATTCTTTGCTGTACACTTATGAGCTTCTCGTTGCTAAGAATAATAAAAGTTATTTAAATTACCCTCTCTTTTGGGTAAGTGGCGGGTTGATGGTATTTTCTATTATTACGCTATTGAATTTTAGTTTATTTAATTCAATAGCTGTTGATAAAAATTTATATAAATTATTTGAGTATACAAGAATAGGGGCAAATATTATGTTGTACTTTACATTTTGTCTTTCTTTTTTTACAAAACAATATCAATTATAAGAGTGAAAATGTAATGTCAAGATTCCAGGAGGAGGTAGTCTATGCTTTATTTTCTACCACGCTGGTAATGTTATTTTTGATTATTTTCATCATCACCTTCGCCCTCCTCTTCCAGCGCCGCCAGACCCAATACCGACTCGAAAAACAAGCCCTCACCGAAGCCTACGAACGCGAAATCCTCAACTCCCAGATCGAAATCCAGAACCAGACCCTCAACCACCTCGGCGAGGAACTACACGACCATATCGGGCAGATGATGTCCCTGACGCTGCTCCTGCTCAACCGGCTCGACGAGGACCTTGCCGGAATGCCCCAGCAGCCGATGCTCAAACGAGCCCTGGAGGTGGCCGAAACCACCATGCAGGATATCCGCAACCTCTCCAAAACACTCGACTCCAGCACCATCCACCGCTTTGGCCTTGAAGAAAGCCTCCGCCTGGAACTGGAACGCATCCAGCGGGCCGGCCGCTACGAAACCCGCCTCGACGTTGCCGGAACGCCGTATGGGCTCGGGCCTGAGACCGAAACGGTCCTGTTCCGCATGGCGCAGGAATCGCTCAACAACGCGATCAAGCATGCCCTGGGCCAGCAGCTGACCATCGGGCTGAATTACCTCCCCGATACCTTCTCCCTCACCATCGCCGACAATGGCCGGGGATTCTCCATCGACGAAGCGCTCAACCGCACCATCGACCGCGCCGGGTCCGGGCTGCATAACCTCAACCGCCGAGCGCGGCTCCTCGGCGGAAATTGCACCCTCACCAGCATACCCGACCAGGGAACCCGCGTTACCATCCAGATCCCCCGCTCTTCCCCGGCCTCCCTACCGCTTACGAAAAATACCTAAATAAACACACCGGTGACATTGCATTCATTGCGCGAACTATGTTAATTGTCAGGCAGAAACGGTTACCCTGACCTGCCTATGAAAACGACAATCGCTATCACCGACGATCACCGGCTGCTTGCTCAGGCACTTTCGGATATGATTCAGAACTTCGAAAAGTACGAGGTTGTCTACATTGCCGGGAACGGGAAAGAACTGCTTAACCAGATGCAGCGGGGGCCGGTACCCGACATCGTTTTGCTGGATATCAGCATGCCCGAAATGGACGGGTTCGAAACCGCACTTCACCTCAAACAACATTATCCTGCCGTGAAAATCCTGGCCTTGTCGATGACTGACCGGGAAGAGCACATCGTCCGCATGATTCGTCACGGTGCCAGAGGATATCTCCTGAAAAGTTGTCGCCCCTCCGAACTCCGCCAGGCGCTCGACGACATCCGCCTGCGGGGATTCCATTATTCGGAGTTCCTCACCAATCATCTTGTCCGCAGCTTAAATCCTACCGAAATGAATACGACCTCTGTCAACTTTACCTTTAACGGCCGGGAACAGGAGTTCCTTAAGATGGCCTGCAGCGACCTTACCTACGCCGAAATCGCCGACAAGATGTGCGTCAGTACCCGTACCGTGGATGGATACCGGGAATCCCTGTTTCAGAAAATGAACGTCAAAAGCCGCGTTGGAATGGCGATTACGGCCATTCGGATGGGATTGGTACAGGTATAAAAAATCCCGCTCCGGCAAACGCAGGGCGGGATGTGACTGGTGTGGATTGTATACTCGGTTAGCTATTCGGGAGCAGAACTTTGTCGACGACGTGAATCACGCCGTTTGACTGGTTCACGTCCTTGACGGTGACGGTCGATTTTCCGCCTTTTTCGTCCATGATCACTACTTTCTTGCCGTCCATGCTGGCGGTTAGGGTGCCACCCGCGGCCGTCTTCAGGGTTGCTTTGCCATTGCCGTCCTTAATCATTTTGGCGAGTTCGGTCGAACCGATCCGGCCGGGTACGACATGGTACGTCAGGACGCCCTGCAAAGACGACTTGTTCTCAGGTTTCAGCAGGGTTTCGACGGTGCCTTTCGGCAGTTTGTCAAACGCCTTGTTGGTGGGGGCGAAGACGGTGAACGGTCCGGCGCTTTCGAGCGTGCCGACGAGGTCCGCCGCCTTGACGGCGGCCACCAGCGTGGTATGGTCTTTTGAATTGACGGCGTTCTGAACGATGTTCTTGGTTGGGTACATCGGCGCCCCGCCAACCATTACCGTATTATCCTGCGCAAAGGCAGACAGACTCAGCGTAGATGCAAGTGCAAAAGCGGAAATAAACTTCCGGAACGATTTCATGATGTTGTCGAATTAGATTAGTTGAACGAATTGTATGGGTGAGATGCATCTACAAAAAAACTTACGGCCGTTCTGACACTTTGGATTTAGGGGAGGGCAAATTTTTTCGGAGGCACTTCCGGACCGGGTAGTAATTCCTACCAATTCCGGCTGTATTTTTGTATGAATAAGCCCTTTAGGCCATTCGAATGACGAAAATCGTTGATCATATCCGTAACGCGGGCGACAAAACCATCTTCAGTATTGAGGTGATTCCGCCCATAAAAGGCGATAATCTGAAGAACCTGCTCGACAACATCGAGCCGCTGATCGAGTTCAAACCGCCGTTTATCGACGTTACCTACCACCGCGAAGAATACATCGAACGCCCGGAGCCGGACGGAACCATCCGCAAAATCGTGACCCGCAAGCGGCCCGGAACCGTAGGCATCTGTTCGGCCATCATGCACCGCTTTGGCGTGGACCCGGTGCCGCATGTGCTCTGCGGGGGCTTCACCAAAGAAGAAACGGAAGACTTCCTGATCGATTTGCAGTACCTCGGCATCGACAACGTGCTCGTGCTGCGCGGCGACCCGGCCAAGCCGTTCAAGGATTTTAAACCGAAGGAAAACGGGCACGCCTACGCCAGCGAACTGGTCGAGCAGGTGTGCAGCATGAACCAGGGTGTGTACCTGCACGAAGGCGAAACGGCCCTGAGTCCGACGGACTTCTGCATCGGGGTGGCGGCCTATCCCGAAAAGCACTTCGAAGCGCTCGACCACGACACGGATTTCAAGTATTTGAAGCTGAAAATCGACAAGGGGGCGGATTACATCGTCACCCAGATGTTCTTCGACAACAGCAAGTACTTCGATTTTGTCCGGCGCTGCCGGGAGGCGGGCATTCACGTTCCGATCATTCCGGGCCTGAAACCGCTGAGTACCCGCAAACAACTGGAGGTGCTGCCGCGGATTTTCCACCTGCAAATGCCTGAAGACCTCATCAAAGCCGTGCAGGCTTGCGAAAATGACCAGCAGGCCCGCCAGGTCGGCATCGAATGGTGTATCCAGCAAAGCCGCGAACTGATGGCGGCGGGCGCCCCGGTGCTGCATTATTACACGATGGGTAAGTCGGATAACATCGTAAAAATCGCCCGGGAAGTGTTTTAATCCTGAAAAACTCTGTGTAACTCTGCGTTTTGCTTCGTCCGGTCCGGCGGCGAAAACCACCCGCGGACGGCGGAGAAAGCCGCAACGAGTTACACCGAGATGATCCGACAAATCCTTACCCTTCTGTTGGTGTCAACCGCCGCTTTCGCGCAGCGGACGGACACCACCTACCGCCAGAATTACCGCCCGCAGTATCACTTTTCGCCCCGCATCAACTGGACCAACGACCCGAACGGGCTGGTATACCACAACGGCGAATACCACCTGTTTTTTCAGTACAACCCGTTCGGCATCCGCTGGGGACACATGACCTGGGGCCATGCCGTCAGCCCGGATTTGTTCAACTGGAAGGAACTGAAACCGGCGATTCCGGAGGACAAGGACGGCATGGCGTTTTCGGGAAGCTGCGTGGTGGACAGCAAAAACACCAGCGGCTTCGGCACAAACGCGATGGTGGCGATTTACACCAATCATACCGAAAAAATACAAAGCCAGTACATCGCCTACAGCCTCGACAACGGCCGGACCTGGACCAAATACCCCGGCAACCCGGTCATCGACCTCAAGGAAAAGGACTTCCGCGATCCGAACGTGATCTGGCACGAACCGTCCGGCCGCTGGATCATGACCGTGGTGCTTTCGACGCAACGGAAGGCGCTTTTCTTCGCTTCCAGAAACCTGAAACAGTGGGAGCGGACCGGCGAATTCGCCTTTGCCGACAACGGCCCGGACGGCATCTGGGAATGTCCCGCCCTGATTGAACTGCCCGTAGAAGGCCGTAAAGAGAAAAAATGGCTGCTGCTGCTTTCGCTCGGGGGCGGCATGCCGGCCGGAGGAACGGGCATGCGGTACTGGATCGGCGATTTCAACGGGAAGGCGTTCCGGACGGATATGAAGCCGGGAGATGTACGGCTGGTCGATTATGGCAAGGACTACTACGCGGCCATTACGTTCAACCACGCGCCCAAACCCCTGAGTCTGGGCTGGCTCAACAACTGGCAATACGCCAACGATATTCCGACAACGCCGTTTCGGGGAGCCATGACACTGCCGCGCGAACTGAAGATTGTCCGAACCAAAAATGCGTATGAACTGCGCCAACTACCCGCCAGCCAGATTCGCCCGCTGACCTCGGACAGCTTCCAGTGGCGCGGAATCGATGTAGCCGAATTGAATAAAAGCCTGAAAGACAACCGGATCAAAGGCGACTCCTACGTCCTGACGGTGGAGGCCGACCTGACGGCGGATGTGGCCGTGGCCGTCCGGAAGGCCGGCGAAGAAGAGACGGTCATTGGCTACGATCTGGCCCGGCAGGAACTGTACGTGGACCGCACGAAGTCGGGTAATACGAAGTTTCACAAGGATTTTCCAGCGCGGACATCGGCCCCGCTGAAACTGGCCACAACGGGGGCAAACAGCCTCATTCCGACCCGGCTAAAGCTCCAGATTTTCGTAGACCGCTCGTCGGTGGAGGTCTTCGCCAACGACGGGCAGGTGACGCTGACGAATCTGATTTTTCCCGGTCCCAACAGCCAGGCCATCGAATTCCGGGGCGAAGGCTGGCGGTCGGTCACTCTCCGAAATGTGGAATCGGTCTGGTGATTGGTGCTTTCGGAGGGCATTGGAAAAATCTGCGCCAATCTGGGCCGGAAATCTGCGTATATCCGCGTGAACTCTTTCTTTTACCAAAAAAACACAACTTAAACCACCATGAAATCACTCCTGACCGCCTGTTTCCTTCTGGTCACCACGTTTGTTTTCGCCCAATCGGCGGACGAAAAAGCCGTCATGGCCGCCGAGAAACAGCGTTTTGAGGCGCAGGTCGCCAAAAATTACGACGTACTGAATAAAGTGCTGGCCGACGACCTGATCTACACGCATTCCAACGGCAATCAGGATACCAAGCAGTCCTACATCCAGTCCATCAAGGACGGCAAATCGAAATACGACGCCATCGACGTGCAGGAGATGAAAGTCCGGGTGTACGGCAATACGGCTATCATCAACGGCGTGTGTCTGATTAAAGCCGCCAACAACGGCGAAACCATCAACACCCGACTCCGCTATACGGACGTATACGTCAAAAAAGGCAACCAGTGGCAGATGGCCGCCTGGCAGTCACTGCGCTTGCAGAATTAAAAATTAAAAGTTAAGAGTTAAAAATAGGCTCCGCTTTGCCTAGATCACCGGCACCTGCAAAGCTATTTTTAACTCTTAACTCTTAACTTTTAATTGCCACCCGGCATCGTTCGCCCTGCAGCATTTCCAACCCGCCCTCTTCTACGAGCAGGCGGGTTTTTTCGTTATCAAATTCTTCGCGGTTGCGTTGGCGGAGTTCGCGGCGTTTGATGGCTTCCAGAAAGCGACGGATGTCTTCTTTGGTTTCGAGCAGCAGCGGCGGCACTTCGGTCGGCTGGTTGTTGTCGTCCTTGGCGACCATCGTGAAGTAGGACGTATTGGTATGCTTCACGACGCCCGTTTTGACATTTTCGGCGATGACTTTGATGCCGATGATCATCGACGTGCGGCCCACGTAATTGACCGAAGCCAGCAGAGAAACCAGCTCACCCACTTCCACAGGCTGCCGGAATTCGACGTTTTCGACCGAAACCGTGACGCAATAAGCGCCGGAGTGTTTGGAGGCGCAAGCATAGGCCGCCTTATCCATCAGCGACAGCAGGATGCCGCCGTGGATCTTCCCGCCGAAATTGGCGTAGGCGGGAATCATGAGTTCGGTAAGGGTGATGCGGGAGAAAGAGACGGGGCGCATTGTCTGAACCGGGATTTACGCTGATTGGGCTGATTAACATGATTTCGTTGAGCACCGGAGACTTGTCGTTTCGTCAAGAACCGGGGTAGTCCTAAAAATCAGTTGAATCATTTAAATCAGCGTAAATCCCGGTTCAGACGTCAATTACACGCTGAAGCTTTCGCCGCAGCCGCAGGTCCGGCTGGCGTTAGGATTTTTGAACTGGAAGCCTTTGCCGTTGAGGCCGTCGGAGAAATCCAGTTCGGTGCCCGCCAGATACAGCAGGCTTTTTTTATCGACGTAAATCCGGATGCCTTTGTCCTCCACGACATGGTCGGTCGGCTGCTGGGCCGTATCGAATTGCAGGTCGTACATCAGGCCCGAACACCCGCCGCCCTCCACGGCCACGCGGATGGCGTAGTGGTCGGTAAGGCCCTCTTTCTGACGGAGTTCAATGATTTTATCTTTGGCTTTTTCAGTAACCGATACCATAGCGGTAAAAATGAATAATGAACCGAGCGGCGAACCGTCGAGCGGCGAACCGCAACGAATAATGAAAATTAGCGCCTGAATATTGGTAAGCAAGGCTAAGCTATTAACTTTTGCCAGAAATGAAAAGTTCGGTCGGGTGCAGGGAAGTCGCGTGGACCAATGCTGCCGGCCGGTCATCCCTAATCCACGAGTATGTTTACAAACGTCGAGCACATCGGAATTGCCGTCAGGAACCTGGCGGCTTCCAACAATTTATTTACAAAGCTGTTGGGAGCGGAGCCTTACAAGTCGGAGGCCGTTGAATCGGAGGGCGTCACGACCTCGTTCTTTCGGGTCAACGAAACCAAGATCGAACTGCTGGAAGCCACGCGCCCGGATAGTCCGATTGCCAGATTTATCGAAAAGCGCGGCGAGGGCGTCCACCACGTTGCGTTTGAAGTCGTCGACCTGCGCGTCGAGATCGAGCGTCTGACGCTTCTGGGTTTCCAGTTTTTGAACGAAACCCCTAAAAAGGGCGCCGATAACAAGCTGGTCGTTTTCCTGCATCCGAAAAGCACGAACGGCGTGCTGGTGGAGTTGTGTCAGGAAATCAAGGCCTAAACAATCCCGCTCCTTCAACCATTTTCATCAACAAATCACTACTTTTCTGACCACGTACAAGACCACATCATCATGAAGTACTATAATTCCATCATCGACACCATCGGCAATACCCCGCTGGTCAAACTCAATAAGGTGACCAAGGGCATCCGGGGGACGATTCTGGCGAAAGTCGAATATTTCAACCCCGGTCAGTCCGTGAAAGACCGCATTGCCATCCGGATGCTCGAAGACGCCGAAAAGGCGGGCGTCATCCGGCCGGGCGGAACCATCATCGAAGGCACCTCCGGCAATACGGGCTTCGGGCTCGCCCTCGCCGCCATCGGAAAAGGCTACAAATGCATTTTCACGATGGCTGACAAACAGTCGAAGGAGAAAATCGACATCCTGCGCGCGGTGGGGGCCGAAGTCGTCGTGTGCCCGACCAACGTAGCCCCGGAAGATCCGCGCTCGTACTACTCCGTCGCCAAACGGCTGAATCAGGAAATCCCGAACTCGTTTTATCCCAACCAGTACGACAACCTCTCCAACACCGCCGCCCATTACGACTCGACCGGCCCGGAAATCTGGCGGGACACGGACGGCAAAATCACGCATTTCGCCTCGGGCGTCGGGACGGGCGGCACCATCTGCGGCACGGCCAAATTCTTGAAAGAACAGAATCCGGACGTTGTCACGATCGGCCTCGACACCTACGGCTCGGTGTTCAAGAAGTACAAGGAGACGGGAATTTTCGACGAAGGCGAGATTTATCCGTACCTGACCGAAGGCATCGGGGAGGATATTCTTCCCAAAAACGTCGATTTTAGCATGATCGATCATTTTGTCAAAGTGACCGATAAAGACGCGGCGATCATGGCCCGGCGTCTGTCGCGGGAGGAAGGGCTGTTTATTGGCTGGTCGTGCGGAACGGCCGTGCATGGGGCGCTCGAATGGGCGAAAGATAACCTGAAGGACGACGACGTGATGGTGATTCTGCTGCCCGACCACGGCACGCGCTACCTCGCCAAGATTTACAACGACGTCTGGATGAAAGACCACGGCTTCCTCGAAAGCCGGGAGTTTGCCACCGCCCGCGACATTATCCACAGCAAGAACGGCAGTGCCAAACTGACCACCGTCAGCCGCAGCGCCACCGTGGCCGAGGCCATCCGGACGCTCAACCAGCGCGGCATTTCCCAGATTCCGGTTACCGACGAGCAGGACCACATCGTCGGCAGCCTGACCGATTCGACCATCTTAAGCAAACTCATTGAAGACCCCGCCATCAAGGACGTGCCCGTCAGCGAGGTCATGGACAAGCCGTTCAAGTTCGTCGGGCTCGACAACACGGTGGACGTGCTTTCGTCCCTGATTGACCGCGAAAACAAGGCGCTGCTCGTGCGGGACGAAACGGAGCAGGTGCATATCATTACACAGGCCGACCTGCTGGCCGCGATGACCACTTAGACAGAATTCGGCGGCGGGACCAACCCTATTTTTGCGCAGCGGGTTACGTAAAAAACATTCCCCGAAAACACATGGAAATGTCGCGTACTCTGGCCGCCCGAACGGCAAACTGGGCCGAAACTATTCAGCCGAAGCGATTTAAGTGGTACCATGCCGCCCTGTTCTTTGCGGCCGTAACGGTAGCGGCGGGCCTGTCGGCTCGCAGCAGCCGGCAGCGGAGCCGGGAACAGCAGCACGAAGACGATCAGGATTTTTACCGAAAGCAGAAACTGCCCGTCTGGGCGCCACCCGCCGGGTTGTTCGGTCCGGCCTGGACGCTGAACACCCTCTGCCTGACCTGGGCGGGGCTGCGGCTGCTGAACAAACCCGGCTGGTTTCCGAACCGGCGGGCGCTGCTGCTGCTGCAGGCGCTGCACTGGCTGGATTTCACAACTTTTGGTTACGTGTATTTCCGCCGCAAAAGTCCGATTCTGGCGCTGGTCTGGACGCCGGCCGATGCCCTGCTGAACACGGCGGCCTATACGCTGGCCCGGCCTTACGACCGGCGGCTGGCCAACGCCTACCTGCCCGTCATGGCCTGGACCTGGTTTGCCACTTCCGTAGCGGCTTATCAGGCGTTGTACAATCCCGATCGGGGCCTGGGGCTGGAGGCTCCCATCCAGTTGTGGGAAGGGGAGAAAGCTCCGTTCGAGGATGAGGAGACGGCCGGAGAGCCGCAGGCGCATTTAAGCGATTATTCTTCTTTGTAAAAGAAAATCGGCGGACCCGGAAGGCCCGCCGATTTTCTTACCGGCGGTTGTCCTCGCCGCTGATCATGCTCAGGTAACTCCAGTAACGGCTCTCGGCAATCTCGCCTTCGCCCACGGCTTCCTTGATGGCGCAGCCCGGTTCGTTGACGTGCAGGCAGTTGTGGTAACGACACTGGTTCAGGCGGTCGCGCATTTCGGGAAAATAATGGCTGATTTCCTCTTTCGACATATCGGCCAGACCCAGTTCCTTGATGCCCGGCGTGTCGATGATGAAGGTATCGGGTCCCAATTCGAACATCTCGGCAAAGGTGGTCGTGTGGACACCCTTGTTGGCAAAAGTCGAAACTTCGTTCGTCCGCAGATTCAGATCTGGGGCAATGGCGTTGACCAGCGAGGACTTCCCGACGCCCGAATGGCCCGACAGAAGCGTGATTTTGCCGCCGAGCAGTTCCTGAAAGTCCTGCACGCCCGTTCCTTCGGTGGCCGAGGTGGACAGGGTGGCGTATCCGATGCCTTCGTAAAGGTCCCGGATTTCCTGCTGGTAGGCCAGCCCTTCTTCGCTCAGCGTGTCTGTTTTGTTGAAAACCAGCGTGGTCGGGATGCGAAATGATTCGGCTGTAATCAGAAAACGGTCGATGAACCCGAGCGAAGTCCGCGGCATGGTGAGCGTGACGATCAGGACGGCCTGATCAAGGTTGGCGGCGAGAATATGTCCGTGCGCCGTTTTGTGGACCGACTGCCGGATGATGTAATTTTCGCGGGGTTCGATATTCAGGATGACGGCCGTGTTTTCGGTTTCGTCTTCCACTTCGTACCGGACCCGGTCGCCCACGGCAATCGGGTTGGTTACTTTCAGCCCGGCGATTTTGAATTTACCTTTCAACCGGGCGCGGTAGGTGTGGCCGTCCCCGGTGCGAATGTCGTACCAGGAGCCGGTGGAGCGTATGACGAGAGCTGACTGCAAAGATTTTAACGGTTATTTCGCAAAGTTTATCAAAGAATCTCAAAGGGCATCAACGATTTTCCAATCAGGCTTGATGACCCGTCGAACTCTTTTAACAAGGAGAGGTGCAAATTGATTAAATGTCTTACTGGGTATTCTTTGATAAACGTTGCGAAATGACTTTTTGAGTTACTTCCATGACCAGAGCCGTGGCGCCCACTCCCGAAGCCACATAATCCGCCGAGGCCTTTGCCGCGGCCGTGTGCGCCTGTTTATCCCCGTAAATCCGCTCAAAAGCGACCCGGAGGTGCTCAGAGTTCCCGACCGAAAAAGCGCCGCCAAGCCGTACCAAATCCACCGCCTCCTGAAATTTTTCGTAACGCGGCCCGAAAAACAGCGGCATGCCGAACGTGGCCGGTTCGAGGATGTTGTGCAGCCCTTTGCCAAACGCCCCGCCCACGTACGCAAAGTCGCCGTACTGGTACAGGGACGTAAGCATGCCGATGTTGTCGATGATTAAATAACGGGAGTCCTGAACGGCCGACTGATCGCGTCCGGCCTGAACAACTTCGGAGTAACGAACGGATTTGCCGGACAACTGACCGCGCCAGCGTTCGATTTCGGCGTCGTGGATTTCGTGCGGAGCGATGATCACCTTCAGCGGTTTGTCGAAAGCGTTGAGGACCGGAATCAGCACATCCATATCGGCCTGCCAGGCGCTGCCAATCACCAGAAGCGGGGTGTCTTCTTTGAACGCTTCGGCAATTAGAATGGGTTTTTTGTTCGCGACAATCTGCGCCACCCGGTCGAAACGCGTGTCGCCTGCCCGGGTGACGGCCGTAAGTCCCAGGCTCCGCAGCAGCTCGTCGGACTCTTTGTTCTGGACCAGAATGTGATCAAAATACGTCAGCAACTTTCGGTAGGGACCGCCGTAGGGTTTGAAAAAGACCTGACCGGGCCGAAAAATGGCCGAAAAGGAAAGGGTCGGCACACCGCGTTGGTGCAGTTCGCGGAGGTAATTGTACCAGAATTCGTACTTGATAAAAAAGGCGATGGCGGGCCGGACGGCCTCGATCAATTGCCGGGCGTTGTCGGGTGTATCGAGCGGGAGGTAGAAGATGTAATCGGCTCCGGCATAATTTTTCCGAATCTCGTAGCCCGAGGGCGAGAAGAAGGTAAGCAGGATTTTGTACTCCGGGTATTGCGCGCGGAAGGCTTCCATGACCGGCCGCCCCTGCTCAAACTCGCCCAGCGAAGCGGCATGGAACCAGGCCACAGGAGCTGTATTGCCGGACAACGCCTGCTGAATCCGGGCGAGCAGGTCCCGCCGCCCGGCCGCTGCCAGCCGGGCTTTGGCGTGAAACGGAGACGCCAGCCGGAGGGCGGCGCCGTAAAGCCGAATGGAAAGGGTATAAACGAAAGAAAACAAAAGAATGCTGTTTGGTTACTGCGGCAAAGCTACGAATTTCCCGCCCCGGTCGGCGGGCAACGGACCTGACCGCCATAGGTTCTTGCCGAATACTGGATAGAGAACCCTTTTAGCGGTTGAAGACCCTGACAGGTTTAAGGTCCTGGAACCCTTTCAGGAGCTTTGAATGTTGGGGGAGCACCCCTGTAAGCGGTCGAAGACCCTGGCAGGGGTGGGTTGAACTTTTTCCGCCCAAAATGCTTTATAACAAACGAATACAGCATTCAAATCAATGAATTGGAATAAACTGCAAGACGGAGCGCAGCTCGAAGCAATTAAACAGGAGTCGGCCGGACAACCGGTTTTGATCTTCAAACACAGTACCCGCTGTTCGATCAGCGCCATGGCGCTGAGCCGCCTCGAACGGAGCTGGAACGAGGCCGCGGGAATCAAGCCTTACTACCTGGATTTGATCTCGTACCGTTCGGTTTCCAATCAGGTTGCCGAAGAGTTCGAAGTGGAACACCAGTCGCCGCAGGTGCTGCTGATTCAGAACGGGGAGTGCGTGTACGACGCTTCGCACATGGCGATTTCGTTTGACAGTCTGAAAGATCAGGTGGTACAAGCCTGATGTTGCGTTATAGATTCAGCAAAACGGCCCGCTTTCCTGAAGCGGGCCGTTTTGTTTTAGGGCTGTTTCTGAAGAATGAAGGCGGCCTGGTCGCCTTTCTTTTCCTGATTGAGTTTTTCCGCCTGCCGCTGATACGCCATTTTTTTCAGCTTGCGGTCCACTTTTGACGAATACAGAGCGGAGGCGTCTTCATACATGGCAATGTTCCGTTTGTACTTTTCGCTATGGACAAACTGGGCGCTGTCGGAGTCGTATCGCACGTCGATCAGTTTCAGCCCTGCCTGCCCGGCCAGCAGGGTCATGCTTTCCACGGAATGCAGGTACAGATGCCGGGGCGCATCGAGCTGAAACCAGTCGGTCCGGTAATGCTCCCAGGCGTAAGAAGACACCGTGGGAATCCGGATCAGGCAGGTCCCCTGATCGGCCAGCAGCCTCGCCGCCGCCTGCAGGGTCGCCAGCGGATCGGGAACGTGTTCGTAGGAGTGGTTGAAAATCAGCACATCCCATTGACCCGAAACGTCTTCCAGAAATTTTTTCTCCACTTTGTACCCGTTCGGGTAGAGAAGCGAATCGGGGATGAACGGGTCCACACCCTGGACGTTTTTCATGCCCAGTTCATACAGGGGGTAAAGGTAACTGCCCTGCCCACAGCCCACATCCAGAATCCGGGAGTCGGTCCGGACGCCTACGTGACCCAGAATTTCGTACTGTTCGGCCTGCATCAGACTGTTGAGCAGTCCGGCAAAAGCGGAATTGGGAAAGAGGGCGGCGGCGTAACGGGCTTTGCGCACGAACCCTTTGACGCCTTCGTAGACGGCCCGCCGCGGGGCGGCAAAGCCATTGTAATCCGTTGGATAATACTTCGCCAAATCGGCCGGAATGGTTTCAATCTGAAGGCAAAGGCACTGGCGGCATTGAAAATAGGTGAATTCTTCCCGGGTCCCGAGCATCATTTCGCGTGCCCGGTACAGCGCATTTCCTTCCGCGTTTCCGCAAATTCGACAAGTCATAGGGTTGGAATAATTTCGGATCAGGTCTGGGCGCGTTATTCCCGAAGGGTAATTCTGGCCCGGTGGCACACGCCGCCCACCGGCGGATTGAACTTGGAAACGCTCACTTCGACACTGGCGACATCCGGATACTTTTTCTTTATTTCTTCGATAATCGTGTGGGCAATGTGTTCCAGCAGACGGGCCGGGCGCTGCATGGCTTCGTGGGTGATGCGGTAAAGCTCTTCGTAATTGACCGTTGCACTAAGCCGGTCGCGGCGGGCAGCTTCCGTAAAATCGGTCGTTACGGTGATATCGACGGAGTATTTGTTGCCGATCTTCTGTTCTTCGTCGTAAAAACCGTGATACGCGAAAAATTCAAGTCCTTCGAGTGAGATAGTGCCCATGCTGGTTATTGCCATCCGGCCCAAAAGGACCGTTAATGACCATGCCTGACAATGTTGTTGGGGGCGAAAATAAAGAAAAAGGCTGACCTGCGGGCCAGCCTTGGGGTTTAAATCTGGTCGAAGAACGAACCGCCGGTTTTTGTCGCCGAACTTTGCTCTTCCGGAACGGGCTGTAAATCCGGGTCGTGGGACGCCGCTGGCGGGGTCGGCTCTTCAATCGGCTCTACGACAGGCAGTCCGGCCTCGCCGGCTTCGGTGGCCTGGGCCATCACCGGGTCTTCGTCGAGGACCGCGGCGGCTTCCGGATAATAGCTATCCGGGGAGGTCGGCGTCTCCGGCGTATCGTTCGTGGTCAGAACGGTTTCGAAATCATCGGCTTCGGCGGCTATGGCCGGCGCGGCGGTGTCGTCGGCGGGCGCCTGGGCGGTCAGTTCGTCGAGTTTACCCTGCATCGACTGCTGGCTGTATTTCCGCTCAAACCGTTCGATGCTGTCCATGGCGTTGGAGGCCAGCGTCCGGACCTGCGAAACGAGGTTGTCCCGGTAGCGTTCCATGGCTTTGAAGTCGTGCTCCATCGACCGCAGGTCGTTGGCAATGCTGTCTTTGAGGAACCGGGCCTGATTTTCGGCATCCTGCATCATCAGGGCCGATTTTTTGCGGGCATCGGCTTCGATCTGTTCGGCCCGTGTTTTGGCTTCCATGACGAGTTGTTCGGAAGCCCGTTCGGCCTGGTCACGCATCTGGGTGCTGTTGTCTTCCGCAATTTTGAGCGTTTTAAACAGCGTATGCTCAATTTCCTTTAATTTATTCAGTTCTTTTTCAGCCAGTTCGAGCTGCATTTTGAGCATTTTCTGTTCGCTCAGAACGCGTTCCCATTCCTGCGATAATGACGCCAGAAAAGCTTCCACTTCGTCTGTCCGGTAACCGCGCAGAGCTTTTTCGAACGTGTGCTGACGTATTTCGATGGGCGTAATTTTCATATTCAAAAGGGCGTTGGGGTGATTGGTCATCACCGTGTATTGTATAAAAGTAACCCGGTGTGCCGGTAAATATCAATTTTTTGTTAAAAAAAATACCGAAAAAAGCACCCGAAGCGCATTTTGTTTACTTATCGGCCCACTTCCCAAACCGAAATCAGCCGGTCGTCACTGCACGAAACCAACTGGTTCCGAAAATCGGACCACCAGAGCCGGTTGACGGATGTGCCGTGTCCGGCATGGCGGGCGCGGTCGATGACTTTCAGCAGCCGAAACGTGGCGGCATCCCAGATTTTTACGGCCTTGTCCATGCTGCCGGTAGCAAAAAGGGTTCCGTCCGGGCTATACGCCAGGTGGTTGATGGCGTACAGATGGGCCGGAATGTCGTGAATCGGTACGTAACCGGCGGCCACGTCCCAGACTTTCAGGTGAGCGTCACGACCGCCGGAAAGCAGAAAACGGCCGTCCGGCGAATACTGAACGGTGAAGACGGAGTTGGTATGGCCCGTCAGAACTTGCCGCAGCGTCAGGGTTTCGGCATCGAAAATCCGGATGATGGCGTCGCTGTAGCCTACGGCAAAAACCGGTTGCTCCGGATGCACGGCAATGGCCCGGGCGTTGCTCTCCGAGGCTTTCAGATGCTTGCGGACGACGGGCGCTTCGTCGGGCAGCCCCGCGGTGTCCATGACCACCAGCACGCCGTCGGACAGAGCCACTAGGGCCAGATTGTTGAGAAACTTAATGTCGAAAATTGCCGAATTGGTAATCCGGACGGAGTGCACCTCGGCCTTAGTAACGGGGTCTACCAGATGAACGCCGTCGAAATTCTGCCCGATCCAGAGGTGGTTGCGGTCGGGATCGTAGGCCAGGGCGTAGACCGAAGCGGGAACGCGCGCCAGCAGTTGCCCGAGGTCCGGCCGCTGGAGTTGCCAGCTGACGACCAGCCCGTCGGCCCCCGACGAGAAGAACTGCCCCGGCGCCGGACCGGGAGCCAGCGCATACACGCAATCGCGGTGCCCGGCAAACGTATCGATTTTTTGGACGTTCATAGGAAGAGTGGTCAGTGGACAGTAGTCAGTGAACAGTGGCTTCGCCAGCACTATACTCACAGCGAAGTACTAATCACTGTTACACTGACCACTATTCACTGACTACGGTTTCTTATTTTTGCTCAAAATTAACCGGAATACCGAATGCCTTTGCACCAGATGCTGCGTCTGAACGCCGATTGCTCGGTGGCGTTGTGGAAAATTGAAGAAGAGGAAGCCGATCTGCGACCGCTTTTGCGTCTGACGGGCGAGGAGGAACAGGACCTGAGCGGCATCACGCATCCCGGCCAGCGGGCCGAATGGCTGGCCTGCCGGGTAGCCATGCAGTACCTGACCAGCGAGGAAGGGCTGGCGTATGCCGGTCTGGAAAAGGATGAACACGGAAAGCCGCATCTGAAAAGCCAAAGCGCCCGGATTTCGCTCTCGCACACCCACGGCTGGGCCGCCGCCGCGCTGCACCGGACACGCCCCGTCGGAATTGATGCCGAACCGCTGCGGAAGCAGTTGAAGCGCGTGGTGCCGCGTGTTTTGTCAGACAGCGAAATCGAGCATGCGGCCGGCGACCTGGATCGCCTGGCCGTGTACTGGTGCGCCAAGGAAGCCCTGTACAAACTGTACGGCAAACGGCAGCTGACCTTTCGGGAGCATTTGCACGTTGAGCCGTTCGCCGACGGGGCCGAGCGGCTGGTGGGCCACGTCCGGCTGCCGGAATACGTAGTCGAGCTGACGATTTACTGTCTGAAAATCGGGCCGGGACTGGTGGCCGTTGCCCTGTAACCCGGAGTGATACTCCGGGCACTTCTCAGCAGCAAGCCCGGAGTATCACTCCGGGTTACGGGCTTACTTGT
The DNA here is from genome assembly GCF_026278345.1 of Tellurirhabdus rosea. Classification (NCBI taxonomy): domain Bacteria; kingdom Pseudomonadati; phylum Bacteroidota; class Cytophagia; order Cytophagales; family Spirosomataceae; genus Larkinella; species Larkinella roseola. The sequence goes on along the minus strand of NZ_CP111085.1, from coordinate 1,708,051 downwards.
TCGTATAATCCGACATGGGCGGAGCGGCGTCCTCGTCCTGGATGGCGTCCATGATCCGTTCTACTTCCTGTACCCGGGCCGTATCGCCGTTTTTTTCGAAGGCCAGCATCAGGTTGCGCAGGACCCGCCGGATGATGTCCACGTGCGAACAGGGCTGGTAAAACGTGTCGTTCTGCTTCAGGTTCAACTGTCCGATATAATGGTCGATATCCGATTTGGAAAAGACCAGTCCGCGGTTGAAGACGTTGATGTAAAACTGCGTCGTACCCTGCTTGTACGTCAGCACAAACAGGCTCGGCAGGTTAACGCCGTACACTGGAATTCCGAGCTTCTGCGCAATCAGCATATAGATCACGCAGAGCGAAATGGGGTTGCCGCGGCGCGTTTCCAGCACCACATTGATCATCGAATTGGCCGGAGAATGGAAGTGCTTGGTGTTGGCGGCAAATTTCAGATTGTTGAAAAAAACGTTATTGAGCGTTTTGATCTGGTCCACCGGATGCATATCGGTACGCACTTCCAGCCAGACTTTGTAGTACAGTTGCTCGATGTCCCGCCGCAGATTTTCCAGCGACAGGTCCGGATACTGGTACGTCGCCACAATCCACAACCCTTCGAGCAGATCGAGCCCGCCGCCTTCTTTCCAGATTTTAATGCGTTCAAGAACAGACTGATACTGCAGGTCGTGGATCAGCTCCTCGATTTTTTTCTGCACCACCGGGTTGAAACTGCCTTCCCATTCGGTCTCCAGATACGGAATCATTTGTCCGCCCAGTTCCCGGATGCGCTGTTCGACATGTTCCGTGATTTCGTGGTCTTCGTCGTCCAGCAGCGATATTAATGCTTTAATTTCGGTATCGTTCATCATGCCTGTTTGCGGAAGGAGGTGCCTCGCTATCTACCTGATAACCGTTCCGGTAACCGTCCCCCAAGATAAAAACAATTTTAAGAAAGCTGCCATATTTCCTACTTTTGCCCACGTTCGCAGAACAGCTCCGGGAAGAGAACAAAATTTGACCTCCGGGAAGTTTACCGCTTCGGCTCAATTTTTGTTCGATCACCGAGGGACGGTCCGGTAGTTGCCAGACAGCGAAGCAAACAAGATCGTAACCCATAGCAAATGAAAATACTGGTAACGGGCGGGGCAGGCTTTATTGGTTCGCATACCGTCGTCGAATTAGTAAACGCCGGATACGAGCCGGTCATTATCGACAATTTCTCCAATTCGGAAACGTCGGTTCTCGACGGGCTCCGGCAGATTCTGGGCCGCGAGGTCATCTGTTATTCCGAAGACTGCAACAACGCCGACGCGCTTCACCGCATCTTCCGTGATGAACAGATCGAAGGCGTGATTCACTTTGCAGCCTACAAAGCCGTCGGGGAATCGGTCGAACAGCCGCTCAAATACTACCGGAACAACCTCGATTCCACGATGCTGCTGCTGGAGACCATGCAGCAGTACGGAGTCAGAAATTTCGTGTTTTCCTCTTCCTGTACGGTCTACGGCCAGCCGGATCAACTGCCGGTGACCGAAGCGACACCCCGCAAGCCCGCCCAGTCGCCCTACGGAAATACCAAAGCCATTTGCGAAGACATCATCCGGGACACGGTGGCGGCGAAAGCACCGATCCGGGCCGTGGCGCTGCGGTATTTCAACCCCATCGGGGCGCATCCGTCCGGGCTGATCGGCGAACTGCCGCTGGGCGTTCCGAGCAACCTGGTGCCGTTTATCACCCAGGCCGCCGCTGGCATGCGCGAAAAAATTACCATTTTCGGGAGCGATTACAACACGCCGGACGGAACCTGCATCCGTGACTACATCCACGTCGTGGACCTGGCCCGGGCGCACGTGCAGGCCCTGCGCCTGCTCGACCGGCAGGAAGCCGACAGCTTCTACGATATTTTCAACGTCGGAACCGGCAACGGCAACACGGTGCTGGAACTGATCAAAACGTTCGAGGAAGTCAATAATCTGAAGCTGAATTATGCCATCGGGCCGCGCCGGGCGGGCGATGTGGAGCAGATTTACGCCCAGGTCGATAAAGTAAATAACGTGATGGGCTGGAAAGCCGAGCTTACCGCTGCCGACAGCCTGCGCGATGCTTGGCGCTGGCAGCAGAATTTAATAAAAAAGTAGTTTCGGGGCCCCTTCCATCAGCACTTCGAAACCAGAGACTCAAAACACAATGAAAAAGATTCTGATTACCGGCGGGGCCGGCTTTATCGGTTCGCATGTGGTCCGGCTGTTCGTTCAGAAATATCCGGAGTACCAGATTTACAACCTGGATAAACTGACCTATGCCGGGAACCTGGAAAACCTCACCGACATCGAAAATTCGCCGAACTACACGTTCGTCAAAGGCGACATCACAGACGCGGAGTTTCTGGCCCAGTTATTCGCGGAAACGTCGTTTGACGGCGTGATTCACCTGGCCGCCGAATCGCACGTGGACCGCTCGATCTCCGACCCCATGTCGTTTGTGATGACCAACGTCGTAGGGACGGTCAACCTGCTGAACGCCGCCAAGAGCAGCTGGGCCCCGTCGGGCTTTGCAGGCAAGCGCTTCTACCACGTTTCGACCGACGAAGTGTACGGCTCGCTGCACAACCCCGACGAGTTCTTCACCGAAACGACTCCGTATGATCCGAAATCGCCGTATTCTGCTTCCAAAGCGGCTTCGGACCATTTTGTACGGGCGTATCAGAATACCTACGGCCTGCCGACGGTTGTCTCCAACTGCTCCAACAATTACGGCCCGAATCACTTCCCCGAGAAGCTGATTCCGCTGATGATTCACAACATCCGCAACAACAAGCCGCTGCCGGTCTACGGCAAGGGCGAAAACGTCCGCGACTGGCTCTACGTCATCGACCACGCCCGCGCCATCGACGTCATTTTCCACAACGGTCAAACCGGGGATACCTACAACATCGGCGGTTTCAACGAGTGGAAAAATATCGACCTGGTGAACCTGCTCTGCAGCATCATGGACCGTAAGCTGGGCCGTCCGGAAGGAACCTCCGCGCAACTGATTACGTACGTCACCGACCGCGCCGGCCACGATCTGCGGTACGCCATCGATTCCACCAAGCTGAAAACCGAACTCGGCTGGGAGCCGTCCCTGCAGTTTGCCGAAGGGCTGGAAAAAACGGTGGACTGGTTCCTGCAAAACCAGTCCTGGCTCGACAACGTCACGTCCGGCAACTACCAGAAGTATTACCAAGACATGTACGCAAATCGTTAATTGCGAATGAGTGAATGAGCGAATAGCTCCGCTTTTTCAAATGCCTGCTTCTCGGCGAAGCTATTCACTCATTCGCTCATTCACTCACTAAAAATATGAAAGGCATCATCCTCGCCGGGGGCTCCGGCACGCGGCTGCACCCACTGACACTGGCCGTTTCCAAGCAATTAATGCCGGTTTACGACAAACCGATGATTTATTACCCGCTGTCGATCCTGATGCTGGCGGGTATCCGCGAAATCCTGATCATTTCGACGCCCCACGATCTGCCGAACTTCCGCAAACTGCTGGGCGATGGCTCACAGGTAGGCTGTCAGTTCAGCTATGCCGAGCAGCCCGAGCCCAACGGGCTGGCGCAGGCTTTTGTCATCGGCGCGGATTTTATCGGCAGCGACAAGGTCGCCCTGATTCTGGGTGACAATATTTTCTACGGCTCCGGTCTTTCCAAACTGTTGCAGGCCAACAACGATCCGGACGGCGGCGTGGTCTTCGCCTACAAAGTCGGCGATCCAGAGCGCTACGGGGTGGTGGAGTTCGACGACAACAAAAACGCCCTGTCGATCGAAGAAAAGCCGGCTCAGCCGAAGTCCGACTACGCCGTTCCGGGCTTGTATTTCTACGACAACGAGGTGGTGGAAATCGCCAAAAACCTCCAGCCGAGTCCGCGGGGCGAGTACGAGATTACGGACGTGAACAAGGTGTACCTGGAGCGGGGCAAACTCCGCGTGGGTATTCTGGACCGGGGCACGGCCTGGCTCGATACGGGCACGTTCCCGTCGCTGATGCAGGCGGGGCAGTTTGTGCAGGTCATCGAAGAGCGCCAGGGCCTGAAGATCGGCTCCATCGAAGAGGTGGCCTACCGCATGGGCTTCATCGATGCTGATCAACTCCGTTCGATTGCTACGCCACTGGTAAAAAGCGGGTACGGGCAGTATCTGCTGAATCTGCTGAAATAAAAGCGACAAAAGAAGCCGGAAAGGCTGTGCGTGTCAGGAATTGGGGAACCAGATTCGGGCATGCACAGCCTTTCCGGCTTTATGGCAAATAAAAAACGTCCCGCGAAGCCCCGAGACGTTTTCCCTAAACCTAACCTATGAGATGAGAAGTCTTTGGTTACCTGCCAGAGGGCAGAAAGAACCAATCCCCGTTGCAAAAGTGCAACCTATATCACTCCGGCGGTAGAGCAGAAACCCGGATTTTTGTGACTGTCCGTATCTCCCCGGAAAGTACGCGGTTTCTTTCTGCGCCCTGCGTACTTTTACGCATTTTCCTTCAATTATTTATCGGTAAAAACCTTGATAATCATTTGATTATGGGCGCTCGTTTGAGCGGTTGTGTTTTGTATGTCTGCAGAAAGGCAGTAAACTTGTACAACCTAAAACAAACCGAACCCATCTGTCTATCATGGCTTTTGAACAAAGAGAGTACAATGGCGATGTAGGAACCTTCCTGCGGGGCGCCGATGCCCTGGAGCGCCGTTCCCTGTATAAAAAAATTGGTCAGGAAGAACTGGAATACCTCCGGGAAAAAGGCTACAAGGTGGGCGACCTCACCCAGGCGGAATTCTTCGGAATCAACCGGATTAACCAGCTGCTGGGGCGTAAGGACTGCGTGGGAATCCGGATTTATTACGGCTTCCGCTGGGAGGATGCGGATGGCAACGTGACCCGGGAAGGCGAAGGGGAACTGCGCCCGCGTCTGGTGCTGGTAGGTACCCGGGCCGACGGCTCGGATATTTTTGATAGTCCCGTAGGCTTGAAAGGGGATGGAGATGGTGAAGCGCTGGGCGACGGGCTGCCTTGTCCGCAGATGTGTGCACCATGATCACTTTCCACGTTAATGCTGGACCATTTTATAAGCCTTGTTCAGAAGTTTCCGTTAAGCATTTTTGCTGAAGTTTTTACGGTCGTACCCATTGCTGCCGGAATTATTCAGTTTAAAAGGCTCGGCCCGGGAATGAAGGCGCTGATGCTGTTACTGGCGCTTATTTTACTCAGAGACTCCGTTTCTGATTATTTCGCCGCAAGACAGATCAGTAATCTGTTCCTTTACAATACTTCGGCTCTGCTGGAGGCTATACTGGTCTATTTTATATTCATCGGGAATCTGAAAAATAAAAGAACCAAAAGATACATCCTTTATACCTTACTGTTAACCACAATTGCCGGCCTTCTTTTCTGGAGTAATGCCGAAATATCTTCCGAAACCCTGGTCCTTTCCAAAGTATTTAACATCATTATCGTTTTAACGTACTTTAATTACCTGCTGTCCGAATTGCGAATTGCTAACATCCTTATTCATTCTTTATTCTGGGTAGGAAGCGGATTAATTCTTCAGGCAACCGGTACTTTTTTTGTTTATCTATTTTCGAAAATAATCTTTTCGACCCAGTCGGACCCGGAAATTTTTGTTTACTACTGGAATTTCGGGCAGATGATGTACGTCATCTTTTGCTGTTTTGCGGCCGTCGGCCTTTGGGTCAGCAAGTACGAAGGAGTAGATAACCAGTCTTTGTCTTAATTTTACTGCGAAACCACGTTTAAACCTTTTCACACAATATGTTCACCGGAAATGAAGGCCGCTTTCTGAAATCATCGGAAGCGGAAGAATTAAAGAAGGCTTACCGCGACAAAAAGGCTGATCTGAAGGATGATGAGTGCGTGCGCTCCGAGTTTTTCGGAATCCATAATCTACAGCAAATCCTTAACCAGCCGGGTTGCGTCGGAATCCGCGTTTACCAGGCGAAGCGGCAGGAAAAGCTGAACGGGAAGGACCATGTTATTCCCCGGGTCGTCCTGGTTGGCGTAGACGAAAAAGGAGAAGACATCCGGAAACTGGTTCCGCTGGACAAAGCAGGCATGAAAGACATGGTGTCTGATGAGGGACGGGACGGTGAACTGGGCGATGGGCCGGTTTGTCCGCCGCATTGTAAATAATTGACCTGCTGCCGTATGCTGAACCGATTACTTGAAATCGTTGCTAAATATCCGCATGATTTTGTACCCTACCTGTTTCTGGTTATCAGTTTCGGATTTGGCATACGGCAGCTAAAATATCTGGATAAAGGCTTCCGGGTGCTGCTTCTGTTTTCGGGAATAGCGGTGTTGGTTGAAAGCCTGATGATTGTTTATGCGCTATTAAAATGGAATAATACGTTTCTGGTTAATTTCTTTTCGCTGGCCGAACTATTCTGCTTCTCTGCTTTTTTTTATTTATACATCAACAGCAAAAGAAAAAAACGAGTTATTGCTGCCTTATCGATTATCTATTTTGTTATTTATTTATACGGCTTCGAATGGAGTATTATTTCTAATTATATTATTGGGATTCAGCGATTGATTTTTATTGCTTTTGCTTTAATGTTCTTTCAGAATGTGCTATCAGAGTTAAAGGTCGCCAATATTATCGGCCATGCGGCCTTCTGGTTTAGCGCGGGACTGCTGCTTTTTAGCGCGGGCACGCTATTTATTTTTCTCTTTTCTACATTTACGCTGGATGTTGAAAATCCGCAAAACATTTTTGATTGGTCGTGGACGGTTACACAATATTTTAGCGCTGTTTTTTACCTTTTTGTTACGGTCTCATTCTGGCTGAATAAAAAGGAAATGCAGCACGGGCAGATGAATGGCTATCATGCTTGAACCTTACATCCATCTCATCCAGAAATATCCCACCAGCTTCCTGATGGACTATTGTCTGCTGGTGAGCTTTCTCTCGGGAATCATCAACTTCCGGTTCATGGACTCTGCCAACCGGGCGATTTTGGGTATGATCGCCGTGACGCTGGGAATTGAACTGGTGCTGATCCACTATGCCTCTCAGGGAAGCAACAACCACTTTCTGTTTTCCCTTATTTCGCTGGTGACCGTCGTGGGCATGGGCGTCGCCTTTACGCGGGGGGCCGTGAAAGCGTCGGAGAAATGGAGTGTCGGGGCAATTGTTGCGGTTTACTCCCTGATTTTTGCCAGCGATTTTCAATGGACGAGGATAGTTGAACATCTGCTGGCCATCGAACGGCTCATCCTCCTGGGATTCGTTCTGCTGTATTTCCGGAGAATGATAACCCAGATGCACGTGTCCAACATGCTGAGGCATGCCATGTTCTGGAACTGCGTCGGAATTATTCTGTACGCCTCCGCTTCCCTTTTTATTCTGCTGACAATTCAGTTCCCCTTTTTCAACGCTTCCCTTTTCAACACGAAATACGAGGCCTACTGGCTTTTTGCCCAATGGGGGGCGGGATTCATGTATCTGGTGATGGGCACCGCCTTCTGGGTCCGCCGGGTAGAAGTACTGGAAACCGCGATTTGACCATTTATACAATCGGGTAACTTCTCCGTTGCACGAAAAGGTAACTTTGCCTACCTTTCGGCTTAAGAAAAATGAAAAGGTCGGCCCGGCGGTTGGCCTATATGTGTTCCTGCAAAGCTGATAGCCGTGGACAACTACATGCAATTGTACATAGCGGTCGGGACAGCCGTACTGCTGGTAATGGCGATATTCATTATTGTCTTCGTCGCCTATTATCAGCAAAAACAGATTCGGCAGCAACTCGCCATGAAAGAGATGCAGGAAACCAACCGCAAGGAACTGATGGCCGCCACCCTTCAGGCACAGGAACAGGAGCGGCGCCGGATTGCCCAGGACCTGCACGATGAGATCGGGACGATGCTTTCGGTGACCAAACTGAGCCTCAACCAGCTGGGCCGGAGTATCGATGCCGACGACCAGGGATCGGCCATGTTTGTGCAGAAAACGCGGTCGCTGCTCGATGAGACCATCGCCAACGTCCGGCGCATCAGCCGGGACCTCGTGCCTACTACCCTCGAACGATTCGGACTCGGCTCGGCGCTCGAAGAACTGGCCGAAAAAGCCAGCCAGGGCGACGTGCATGTCGAACTGACCTGCCCGGAGAAAATCGCGTCGCTGCCGCAGAGTACCAGCCTGATGCTGTACCGGATTACCCAGGAACTGACCAACAACGCCATCCGGCACGGAAACGCCACTCATATTCAGATTCAACTGCACTGCGAACGGGAGGCCCTGTTTCTGTCGGTGGTCGACAACGGCAGCGGCTTCGATCTGGACGAGACCTTACAGGACAAGAAACGTGGACTGGGACTGCGAAACATTGAAAGCCGCCTGTCGGTGGTAGACGGAAACGTGACATTCGACACCGCCCCGGGCCGGGGAACGCGGGTGCACGTACAGGTCCGCATGCCGCAGATGGTGGAGGCCCCCCGTGCGCTCGTCGAAGCCTGAACCGGACATTTATGATTTACCATGTACCCCTTCTCAGGATTTTGATTCGCGTCAACAGTCGCTTCCTGCGGAGACCTATCATTTTTACTTATGAAAAAAATTCGCATTGCACTGGCCGATGATCATAATCTGTTTCGGAAGGGGATGGCCTCGGTGCTAAGCCAGATTACCGATTTTGAACTGGTCCTGGAGGCCAGCAATGGACAGGAACTGATTGAGAAGCTGACCCGCCGCCTGCCCGATGTGGTGCTGCTGGATCTGGAAATGCCCGTCATGGACGGAATCGCCGCGACGGATTACATCCGGGAAAATCATCCCCACATGAAAATCATCATGCTGACCATGCACGATGAGGATAAATTCGTACTGCACCTGCTCGAAAAAGGCGTGAGCGGCTACGTGCTGAAGGATGCGGATATAGATGAAGTAGAGAAGGCCGTGCACCGGGTCATGGAAGACGGTGTCTACCTGAACGATTTTGTGTCCAAAGTCATGCACCGGAAAATGACCAGCAAAGCGCCGGTCGTGAAGCAGCCTTCGCTCTACAACAGCAAAGTTGTACTGTCGGAACGGGAGAAAGAGATTCTGAAACTCATCTGCGAAGGCCTTTCTACGGCCGAAATCAGCGAAAAAGTGTTTTTGAGTCCCCGCACCGTAGAAGGCCATCGCCTCCGGATTCTGGAGAAAACCGGGACCAAGAACACCGCCGGTATGGTCGCCTTCGCCTTCAAGAATAACCTCGTCTGAACATACATTTGGCTTAACCTCTCTCTAACCTTTAAATTTGCTTATTTGCCATAGAATCTTACAACAAATTGTACTGAGTTTACCGGAGTTGGCTTACCTTTGCCCCTTAAACAAGGGTGTGACCGCATCATGGACAAATTTTCGTATATAGCTAACTCCGAAGCGGCTTACATTGACGAACTCTACCGGTCCTACAAGCAGGACCCGGCACTGGTTGATGCGAGCTGGCAGAAATTTTTTGAAGGATTTGAATTTTCTCAGGCATACGGTGAAGAAGGCAACGGCGAAACCGCCGCGGTTAACGGAAACGGGACCAACGGCCACGCCGCCGCGAAGCCCGCTGCCGACGTCCGGCATGCCGAAAAAGAAGTATCCGTTGCCAGTCTGATTAAGGCGTATCGTTCGCGGGGGCACCTGCTGGCCAAAACCAACCCCGTTCGCCCGCGTAAAAACCGCAATCCCCGCCTGACGCTGGAAGATTACGCCCTCTCGGACGCCGATCTGGACACCGTATTCCAGGCCGGAAATCTGCTGGGAATCGGGGCCGCCACGCTGCGGAAAATCATGGAAACCCTCGAAGCCATCTATGCCGGGCATATCGGTTTCGAATACATGTACATCCGGGAGATCGACGTTAAAAACTGGCTGCGGAACAAGATCGAGAAAGAAGCCCTTTCCTTCAAACCTTCCCTCGACGAGAAAAAGCGGACGCTCGAAAAACTGAACGAAGCCGTTGTTTTCGAAAACTTCCTGCATACCAAATACCTCGGTCAGAAACGCTTCTCGCTGGAAGGCGGCGAAACGACAATCGCCGCCCTCGACGCGATGATTACCCGCTCGGCCGAACTGGGCGTTCAGGAAGTGATGATCGGGATGGCCCACCGCGGCCGCCTGAACGTGCTGGCCAACATCCTCGGGAAATCCTACGAAAGCATTTTCGACGGATTTGAAGGAAATATCCCCGACCAGGTCTACGGCGACGGGGACGTGAAATACCACCTCGGCTATTCCAGCCTGATTGAAACCCCGTCGAAAAAGCAGATCAGCGTGAAGCTGGCTCCAAACCCCTCGCACCTGGAGGCCGTTAACCCGGTCATCGAAGGATTTGTGCGGGCACAGGCCGATGAGGAATACCAGGGCAACTTCGACAAAATCGTTCCTATCCTGATTCACGGCGACGCCGCCGTGGCCGGACAGGGCATTGTATATGAAGTGACCCAGATGGCGAAACTGGCGGGCTACACCACCGGCGGTACCCTGCACTTCGTCATTAACAACCAGGTTGGTTTTACAACCGACTTTGAAGACGCCCGTTCGTCGATCTACAGCTCCGACGCCGCCAAAATCATCGACGCGCCGATCTTCCACGTGAACGGGGACGATCCGGAGGCGGTGATTTTCGTGGCGAAACTGGCCGTTGAATTCCGGCAGCGCTTCAATCGCGACGTGTTCATCGACATGGTGTGTTACCGTCGTCACGGACACAACGAGTCGGATGAGCCGAAATTCACGCAACCGACCCTGTACGCGCTCATCGACAAACACGCCAACCCGCGCGAAATCTACAACCGGCAGCTCATCGAGCGCGGCGACGTAGATGCGCAATTGGTGGCGAACATGGACGCCGAGTTCAAGAAGCAGTTGCAGGACCGGCTGGACATGGTCAAACAAAAGGCCGAAATTCCGTACAAACCCCTGCGCCTCGACCGCGAATGGGCCGAACTCCGGCACAGCAATGCGGAGGACTTCCACCAGTCGCCCGAAACCGGCGTGCCCCTGGAAACGCTGGAAAAAGTCGGGAAGGCACTGGTAACGATTCCGGAAGGATTCAAGCCGCTGAAGCAGATCGACAAACTGCTCCGCGACCGGAACGGGATGATTTTTGAAACCAAACAGGTCAACTGGGGTACCGCCGAACTGCTGGCCTACGGTTCGATCCTGACCGAAAATAAGATGGTCCGCGTGAGCGGCCAGGATGTTCAGCGCGGCACGTTCTCGCATCGCCACGCCGTCCTGCACGATGCGCAGACCAACGATTCGTACAACTCGCTGAACCACATTCAGCCGGAGCAGCAGAAACTGCAGATCTACAACTCGCTGCTTTCGGAATACGGGGTCCTCGGATTTGAATTCGGGTACGCCCTCGCCAATCCGAACGCCCTGGTGATCTGGGAAGCGCAGTTCGGGGACTTCGCCAACGGCGCGCAGGTAATCATCGACCAGTTTATTTCGTCCTGCGAATCGAAGTGGGGTATTATGAACGGCCTGGTGATGCTGCTGCCCCACGGCTACGAAGGCCAGGGACCGGAGCACTCCAACGCCCGTCCGGAGCGTTATCTCCAGCTTTGCGCGGAATACAACATGGTAGTGGCCAACGTAACGACGCCCGCCAACTTCTTCCACCTGATGCGCCGCCAGCTGGCTTGGCCGTTCCGGAAGCCGCTGGTCGTGATGTCGCCAAAATCGCTGCTGCGTCACCCGCAGGTGGTTTCGCCGCTGGAAGAGCTGACGAAAGGCTCCTTCCAGGAAGTGCTCGGCGACACCTTCGTGAACCCGAAAAAGGTAAAGCGCGTTCTGTTCTGTACGGGTAAGGTCTACTACGATCTGCTGGAGAAACAGCAGGCCGACAACCGCGAAGACGTGGCCGTTGTGCGTCTGGAACAGCTGCATCCGCTACCTCAGCAGCAACTGAATGCAGTGCTGGCGCAGTACGGCAAGAATGTCGAACTGTTCTGGGTGCAGGAAGAGCCGGAAAACATGGGAGCTTACACCTTCCTGCTCCGCTCGTGGCCCGCTGTCCGCCTGAAATGCGTGTCGCGCAAATCGAGCGCATCGCCGGCTACCGGTTTTGCCAAAGTCCATACGCAGGAACAAGCCGACATCGTTCGTCGGGCGTTTGAATAATAATTGCAGGCAGGAGGTATGAGGTATGAACAATGAGGTCCCAAGAAACCTTCTGTGTCATACCTCCTACCTTATACCTCATACCTAAAAAAAATATGGCTATTGAAATGAAAGTTCCCCCCGTCGGGGAGTCCATTGCTGAAGTAACCGTAGGAACGTGGCATAAAAAAGAAGGAGATGTCGTAAAACGCGACGAGGTGCTGTGCGAACTGGAGTCTGACAAAGCCTCGTTTGAATTCCCGGCGGAGGCCGACGGCGTACTGCATATTCTGGCTCAGGAAGGCGATGTACTGCCAATCGGTGCCGTTATTTGTACTATTGATGCCGACGGAAGCGGAAACGGCGCTGCGGCTCCGGCCGCTGCCCCGGCACAGCCCGCCCCGGCTCCTCAGGCCGAAACCCCTGCCCAGCAGGCCGCCCCTGCGCTTCAGTCATCAGCGGAACCGGCCGCCGCGCCGAGTGCCGCCCCCGCGCCTGAACCCGCACAGCCGGCTTCTGCCCAGGTTATTGAAATGAAAGTCCCGACGGTCGGCGAATCGGTCACGGAAGTAACCATCGCTGCCTGGAGCAAAAAAGACGGCGATCAGGTGGCCCTCGACGAAGTCCTTTGCGAACTGGAATCCGACAAAGCGACGTTTGAACTGCCCGCCGAAGCGGCCGGAACACTCCGGATTGTCGCCGAAGCCGGTGCAACCCTGCCGATTGGTGCCGTTATCTGCCGCATCGAAGTAGGTGCCGGCGCTCCTGCAGCGGCATCTGCCCCGGCGGCTCCGGCCCCGGCTGCGCAACCCGCGGCGGCCCCCGCCCCGGCGCAGGATGCCTCGTACGCTGCTAATCATCCGTCGCCCGCCGCCGCTAAAATCCTGGCCGAAAAAGGCATCAATCCGCAGGAAGTGAACGGATCGGGTGTTGGTGGCCGCATCACCAAAGAAGATGCCCAGTCGGCCCAGAAAGCCGCCGCGCCGCAGCCTGCCGCTCAGCCGGCTCCGGCCAAACCCGCAGCCGCTCCGGCTCCCCAGCCGGCAGTGAGCGGGGAAGGAACGCGCGTACAGCGCCGGGAGCGGATGAGTTCGCTCCGCCGGACCATCGCCCGTCGTCTGGTGGCGGTGAAAAATGAAACGGCCATGCTGACGACCTTCAACGAGGTGGACATGAAGCCGATCATGGACCTGCGGGCCAAGTACAAAGACAAGTTCAAAGACAAGCATCAGGTCGGCCTGGGCTTCATGTCGTTCTTCACCAAAGCCGTAACGATTGCCCTGCAGGACTTCCCGGCCGTGAACGCCATGATCGACGGCGACTCGATTGTGTATAATGATTACTGCGATGTTTCCATCGCCGTTTCGACCGAGCGGGGCCTGGTGGTGCCCGTGATCCGGAACGCCGAGCAGATGGACTTCGCGCAGATTGAAAAGGAAATCATCCGTCTCGCCGGTCTGGCCCGCGACAACAAGCTGACCATCGACCAGATGCAGGGCGGTACGTTCACGATCACGAACGGCGGTATTTTCGGCTCGATGCTGTCTACGCCGATCATCAACGCTCCGCAGTCGGCCATTCTGGGCATGCACAACATCGTGGAGCGTCCGGTGGTGGTGAACGGAGAAATCGTTGTCCGCCCGATCATGTACGTGGCCCTTTCGTACGACCACCGCATCATCGACGGCAAAGAATCCGTAAGCTTCCTGGTCCGCGTCAAGCAGCTCCTGGAAGACCCGACCCGGATTCTGCTGGGCGTTTAATTTTTTCGTTGCCTATTCTGTTTATCGATAGTGCTGCCCTTGGTAGCACTATCGTTTTATATAAGCCTAACTTGGTTTTGTATTAAAAAATACAACTTTTATGCAATACGATGTTATCGTAATCGGTTCCGGTCCCGGGGGGTATGTAGCGGCCATCCGCTGCGCGCAACTGGGGCTCAAAACGGCAATCGTTGAGAAATACAAGACCCTCGGCGGCACCTGCCTGAACGTGGGCTGTATTCCCTCGAAAGCGCTTCTGGACTCTTCGGAACATTTTTACAACGCCGCCCATACCTTCGAGGAGCACGGCATCAAACTGGCCGACCTTCAGGTTGACCTGCCGCAGATGATTAAGCGCAAGCAGGGGGTCGTTGATGCCAACGTGCAGGGCGTGTCGTTCCTGATGAAGAAAAACAAGATCGACGTGCACCAGGGCTTTGGCTCATTCGCCGATGCCAACACGCTGAATGTGAAGAAGGAAGACGGCAGCACGGAGCAGATTACGGCGAAGAACTTCATCATCGCTACCGGTTCCAAACCGTCCTCGTTCCCGTCGATGCCAATCGACAAAAAGCGCATCATCACCTCCACCGAGGCGCTGACGCTGCAGGAAGTTCCGAAACACCTGATCGTCATCGGCGCCGGGGTGATCGGTGCCGAACTGGGTTCCGTTTATGCCCGCATCGGTGCCAAAGTGTCGTTTGTGGAGTTTGCCGACTCGATGATTCCGACGATGGACAAGACGATGGGGAAGGAACTGCAACGTGCCGTCAAGAAGCTCGGTGCGGACTTCTACTTCAGCCATAAAGTCACGAGCGTGGAAAATACGGGCGAAGGCGTCGTGGTGAAAGCCGACACGCCGAAAGGGGAGCAGATTACGCTGGAAGGCGATTATTGCCTTGTTTCGGTGGGCCGCCGTCCGTACACCGACGGGCTCAATCTGGAAGCGGCCGGTCTGGCCGCCGACAATCGGGGCCGGATTGAAGTAGACAACCACCTCCGGACCAGCGTGCCGCATATCTACGCCATCGGTGACGTTATTCGCGGAGCCATGCTGGCCCACAAGGCGGAGGAAGAAGGCGTTTTTGCCGCCGAAACCATCGCCGGCCAGAAGCCGCATATCAACTACCGGCTCATTCCGGGCGTTGTGTACACCTGGCCGGAAGTGGCGAGCGTCGGTTACACCGAGGAAGAACTGAAAACGGAAGGTAAAGCCTACAAGGTGGGTTCATTCCCCTACCGGGCGCTGGGCCGGGCACGGGCTTCTATGGACCTCGACGGACTGGTGAAGGTCTTGGCCGACAAACAGACCGACGAAATTCTGGGCGTCCACATCATCGGGGCGCGGGCGGCCGATATGATTGCCGAAGCTGTGGTGGCGATGGAGTACCGGGCCTCCGCCGAGGACGTGGCGCGGATGTCGCACGCCCACCCGACTTATACCGAAGCCATGAAGGAAGCCTGTCTGGCCGCTACGGAAAACCGCGCGATTCACATGTAATCGATTCTTTGGAGAATAAAGGACCCGACCAGAAATGGCCGGGTTTTTTTGTGCCCTTAAAAATGGAAAAGTTATATTTTTTCTGATTTATGGAAAATGCTGGCTCTATAGTGAAATATAATTATGGCTGATAGTTATTTTATACTATAATGTTGTACAATATTTAAAAATTATGTAATGAAATTTTAAATTATTAAATTTTTGTAAAATTATATTCTGCAAATGGTTGCTTCTGTGGTAGAAAGTTAATTTTCTTTGTTAGAGTCAGGTTTCGCAGAGAGGTTTTTAAAAAGGGCCTCTGTTAAACAAAATGACCTGGTTTTGCTCAAGCTTCCCGAACAACAGAATGGCTTTCCATTCCGTCGCTATGTAGGAATTGTTAAATTTTAAGTAAACCAAAACTAACTTATGAAGCGATCATTTACAGGCTTGTGGCTGGTGCTCTGGCTTTGTACGCTGGGTACAGCCTTTGCGCAGAGCCGGACAATTACCGGGAAAATTGTCTCCGCGGCGGACGGCAGCGGACTGCCCGGCGCAAACGTAATCATCAAAGGAACGGATCGGGGAACGACCGCCAACGCGCAGGGCGATTATTCCGTCAGCGCCCCCGCCAACGCAACCCTTATTGTGTCTTTCATCGGCTTTGTCAACCAGGAGATTGCCGCAGGCAACCGGGATGTGATCAACATTTCGATGGAGGAAGACGCTTCTCAACTGGCCGAGGTGGTCGTGACGGCCCTGGGCATTACCCGCGAAAAGAAAGCACTCGGGTACTCGGTTCAGGAGGTGAGCGGCAAGCAGATGACACAGGCCCGCACGACCAACTTTGTCAACGCGCTCTCCGGGAAAATTGCCGGGGTGCAGATTACAGGGTCGAACGGAGCCCCCGGCGCGTCCTCGCGTATATTGATCCGCGGTGCCAGTTCGATCGGGAGCAACAACCAGCCGCTTTTCGTCGTGGACGGGGTGCCCATCGACAACGGCAACTACGGCTCGGGGACCGGCATCGATTACGGCAACGGCGCGTCGTCGCTGAACCCGGATGATATTGAAAATGTCAGCGTGCTGAAAGGGCCGAGCGCCGCCGCACTGTACGGCTCACGCGGGGCCAACGGGGTCATTCTGATCACGACCAAAAGCGGAAAAGGCGCGAAAGGCATCGGCGTTTCGGTCAACTCCAACACGGCGTTTGACGATGTGTTCCGGATGCCGGAGTGGCAGAACGAATACGGACAGGGCAACAAAGGCCAGTTTTCGTTCGTCGATGGAACGGGCAAAGGCGTCAACGACGGGGTGGACGAAAGCTGGGGTCCGAAAATGGACGGCCGCCTGATTCCGCAGTTCGACTCGCCGATCGCCGCCGACGGAACGCGCACGCCGACGCCGTTTGTGCCGCATCCGGACAACGTCAAGAACTTCTTCGAAACCGGCCGGACGTTTACCAACAACATCGCCATTACCGGCGGCAGCGATAAGGGCGACTTCCGCCTGTCGTTCACAGATCTGAACCAGACCGGCATCCTGCCCAACACGGATTACAAACGCCGCACGGTATCGCTGAACGCCGGCTGGAACCTGACCAAAAAACTGAACGTCCGGGCAACGGGCAACTACGTGAAGGACGGCAGCGACAACCGCACCAACTGGGGGCTTTACTTTATCTGGTTTGGCCGTCAGGTGGACATGGATAAGCTGAAAAACTACCAGGCGCCGGGCAGCATTTACCAGTACAACTGGAACTACAACTACTGGACAAACCCGTACTACGTGCTGAACCTGAGCACGCGGGCCAACGAGCGCGACCGGATCTACGGCAACGTGCAGGCAACCTACAAGTTTACGCCCTGGCTCTCGCTGACGGCCCGCACCGGAACGGACGTATACGCCGACCGTCGCAAAACCCGCAGCGCCGCCCGGATCGACAACCTGAACGGAGCCAAACAGTTCGACACCTATAACGAGGAGCAGATTTTCGTGCGCGAATCCAACTCGGACTTCCTGCTGAACGCCAACCAGAAATTCGGGGAGTTCGACGTGACGGCCAACGTCGGGGGTAACCACCGCCGCAACTACGCCCAGCGCAATTACATGGGCGCTACCGAACTCGCGATTCCGCGCGTCTGGAATCTGGGCAACTCCCGGCAGGCGAAAGTGGCCGAGAACTCCTTCACCGAAAAATCGGTCAACAGCCTGTACGCTTCGGCCAACATCGGCTTCCGCAACTACCTGTTTCTGGACCTGACCGCCCGCAACGACTGGTCGAGTGCGCTGCCGTCGAGCAACCGCTCGTATTTCTACCCCTCAGCGGCCGTGAGCGCCATTCTGACGGATATTTTCAACGTCAACTCGCCGGTGCTTTCGTTTGCCAAAGTTCGCGCGGGTGTCGCCCGGGTGGGGAACGACACGGATGCCTACCGTCTGATTCAGGCTTACAAGTACGAAAACCCCTGGGGCAGCACGCCGACGCTTTCGGAGAACAACGCCATGCTGAACGCCAGCCTGAAGCCCGAACTGACCAACTCCTATGAAGTGGGAGCCGAAGTGAAGCTGTGGCACAACCGCGTCGGGGTTGATGTGACGTACTACAACAAAGAGTCGTTCAACCAGATTCTGGACGTCAACATCTCGCAGGCGACGGGCTTCAACTCCAAGCTGATGAACGCCGGTAAACTGCAGAACAAAGGCATCGAAGTGCAGCTGAGCGTCACGCCGGTCAAAGCCGGACCGTTCCAGTGGGACGTGGCCCTGAACTGGGCGCAGAACCGCAACAAGGTGGTGGAACTGGGCGAGGGCCTGACGACCTACCAGCTCAACACCGTTTACAACCCGCTGACGCAGACCACAACGAACTACACCATCCGCGGCATGTCGGTGGAAGCACGGGTGGGCCAGCCGTACGGGACGTTCTTCGGCCAGGGCTTCCTGCGCGACCCCAAGGGCAACATCGTGTACGACTCCAAAGGCTTTCCGCAGATCGACCCGACCCGCCGCATTCTGGGCAACTTCACGCCGAAATGGATTGGTGGCCTGCAAAACACGTTTTCCTACAAAAACCTGTCGCTCAGCACCCTGCTGGACATGAAGCATGGCGGCGACATCTTCTCGCAGACGGTCAACATCGGCCGGTACACGGGCGTCCTTCAGGAAACGCTGGTGGGCCGCGAGGAAGGCATTGTCGGACAGGGTGTTGTCAACGTCGGAACGGCTGCCGAACCGAATTACGTGCCCAACACCACCCGGATCTCGTCGGAGGAATGGCATAAGAAGTACTATTCGCTGACCAACAACGAAGCCACCATTTTTGACGGCAGCTTCCTGAAACTGCGCGAAGTACGCCTGACCTACGTGCTGTCCGGTCAGGTGTTCAAGCGGCTGCCGTTCCGCGACGTAGCGCTGTCGGTGGTGGGCCGGAACCTCGCCCTGCTGCACAGCAACGTACCGCACATTGATCCGGAAACGAGCTACTACAACGACGGCAACCTCCAGGGCATCGAAAACGGGCAGATTCCGACCACGCGCACCGTTGGGTTCAACATCAGCTTTAACCTGTAACTCCCATGAAATTCATCTCTATTTTCCGCAATAAAGCCGTGCTGGCGGCCTGCCTGCTGGGCGTGTCGGCCTGTACGAGTGACTTTGACCAGATCAATACCAATCCCAACTCACCTTCCGTAGCCACGGCGGACCTGTTCCTGCCGCACGGCATCCAGAGCGCCGTCGACGCCTATTGGGGCGGTTCGCTGGGGATGGATATCGGGGACCTGATTTCGCAGTACTGGGCGCGGATTCAGTACACGGATGTCGATCAGTATTCGATCAGCAGTGATATTTACAGCGGGGCCTGGCAGACGTTCTACACGGAGTCGCTGGGGGATTACCAGCGCATTTATAAACTGGGTACAGATGTTAAGAATCCGAACTACCAGGCCGTTGCCATGATTATGCGCTCGTGGGTGTTCTCGCTGATGACCGACATTTACGGCGATATCCCGTACACCGATGCCATTCAGGGCCTGGAAGGTAAGCTCCAGCCGAAGTACGATGCGCAGAAAGACGTGTACGCGGCCATCATCAAAGAACTGAAAGCGGCCAACGACATGATCGACGTGGCCGACAAAAGCAAAGCCATTGCGGGCGATATCATGCTGGGCAACAACCTGCTGCGCTGGAAGAAATTTGCCAATACGCTGAGCCTGCGCCTGCTGAACCGGATGCTCGACAAAGCCGATTCGCCCCTCGACGCGAAGGCGGAAATCAACCGCATCCTGAGCGACCCGACCAAATACCCGGTGCTGGAATCGGTGGCCGATAACGTGCAGCTGAATTACCTGGACGCGACGAACAACAACAATCCGATTAACCAGAACCGCAAAACCCGCGACGACCACCGCGTCAGCGCCACCCTTGTGAACAAACTGAAAGCGATGAGCGACGCCCGTCTGGCCGTTTACGCCGACCGGCCCGCCGACGGGGGCGATTACAAAGGCGTTCCCAACGGTCTGTCCAATGCGGATGCCAACGCACTCGGTCTGTCCAAAACCTCGAAAGTCGGGACGTTTTTCACTTCGGCGACGGCTCCGGGCGTACTCATTAGCTTTGCCGAATTGCAGTTCATCAAAGCCGAACTGGCCTACAAAGGCATCAGCGCGGCGGGAACGGCGGCGGCCAACTACAGTAGCGGCATAGCGGCCTCGCACAGCCAGTACAAACTGACGCCCACCGCCGAGTACCTGGCGGCCAACGCCCTCAAAGCCGGGGCGGAAGGGTACACCCAGATCATGGAGCAGAAGTGGATCGCGCTGTACGGGCAGGGTGTCGAAGCGTGGACGGAGTTCCGCCGCACGGGCATCCCGGCCCTGAAACCGTCGGTCATCAACGTCAACGGCGGGGTCATCCCGACGCGCCTGCCGTATCCGGGTTCGGAGGAATCGCTCAATTACACCAACTTCAAGGAAGCACTGACCCGGCAGGGCGGGGCCAACGACATGAAGATGAAGCTGTGGTTTGCTAAATAAAATTGACCTAACCACCGGGTTGCCCGGAGGAAAGTGCAGAGTCTCACCGTGTTCGTATGGTTATTTTTAAACGCCGTGAAATTCTGTACCTGCCTCCGGGTAACTTTGTGTTTGGGTCACAAATCCCTTTCCCATGAAAAACCTTCTCCAATCCACTTTACTGGCCTGTCTGGCAGCCGGCTTTCTGCCCGCAACCGCACAGGACGACAGTGCACTTCTGAAAAAAGCCCGCAAGATTCACGAAAAAGCCTTTACGCTGGATACGCACGCCGATACGCCGATGCTGCTCTCCCGCGGCGGTTTCGACATAACCCAGGACAACGACCCGTACCGGACGAACAGCAAGGTAGACTACCCGCGGATGCGCAAGGGGGGTCTCGACGCCATCTTTTTTGCCGTTTATCTGGGGCAGGGTCCCCGGACGGAAGAAGGCCACGCGACGGCGAAAAAGAAAGCGTTCGGGATTTTTGACGCGGTTCATTCAAGCCTGAAAGCGACCACGGGCGAAGCCGAACTCGCGACCACCCCGGAAGACGCCTACCGCATCGGCAAAACCGGCAAACGGGCCATCTTCATCGGGGTCGAAAACGGCTACCCGATGGGCCACGACCTGTCGATTCTGAAGAAGTTCTACGACCTCGGCGCCCGGTACATGACCCTCTGCCATTCGAGCAACAACGACATTTGTGATTCCTCGACCGATCCGAAAGGGGCGGAGTACCAGGGCTTGAGCCCGCTCGGCGAACAGGTGGTGGCCGAAATGAACCGGCTGGGAATGATCATCGACCTCTCGCACGTGTCAGACTCCACCTTCTACGACGTTATCCGTCTGTCCCGGGTGCCCGTCGTGGCGACGCATTCCGGGGCGCGGGCCATCTGCAACCATCCGCGCAACCTGACCGACGACATGCTGAAAGCGCTGGCCCGAAACGGCGGCGTCATCCAGCTGAACCTGTTGAGCGATTACGTGAAGACTATCCCGGCCAGCCCCGAACGGACGGCGGCCCTGGATGCGCTGATGAAGAAATACGGCCTTAAAAGTCGCATGGGCATGGCCAGTTTGCCCGAAGAGGAGCAGAAAAAAGCCCGGGCCGAGTTTATGGAACTGAACAAAGCCTACCCGGTGCAGCTGGCAACCGTGAAAGATGCCGTGGACCACATCGACCACATCGTCAAAGTCATCGGCATCGACCATGTGGGCATGGGCGCCGATTTCGACGGGGGCGGGGCCCTGGCCGACTGCTTCGACGTGAGCCAGTACGAAGCCTTCACGGTCGAATTTGTGCGGCGCGGTTATTCCAAAAAAGACATCGAAAAAATCTGGAGCGGCAACTTTTTCCGGGTCATGAAAGCCGTGGAAAAAGGAGCCACCCCGGAGCAGATTGGACGATAACGTCAGGCAAAAGCGGGCTGGCTTTGCGCCTGACGGACCGGTTGCGTCCGTTGCTGCAACAGGCGGACGATCTCCTGCTCGTTCGCAAAAGTCCCATCCAGATTAACGACGTGCCTGGCCAGCACGTCGTATTTTTTGGTCATCAGGCAGAAAAACACGGTTGGATAACCGATGCCGTCGAAGATCAGCGCTTTGTTGGCTACGTATTTGGGCAGCGTTTTCTGGAAATACGCCGGATGCTCGGTCCAGTGCATGGCCGGGCGTTCGTGGTGGCTGATGTGGTAACCGTCGTTCCAGCACTTGCGGTTGTACTTGACGTTGATGCACGTAATGCTGTTTTTGTACGGATTGCCGGGGTCCGTCGGGTCGATAAACGCGTGCTGGGTCCAGTTGCCGAGCATGGTCACAAACCGGAAAATAAAGAACGGCAGGATGAACACCGCCACGGTTGCCTGCCAGTTGACAAAGGCCAGGATGAGGCAGACGGTAAAAAAGGTGATCTCTCCGACAAAGGCTTTGGTCGCCAGCTTGCGCCGTTTTTTGCGGTTCAGGTAGCTCATCAGACCGTGCAGACCCGTCAGCAGAAAATCCAGAAAATACCGCAGAAAGCCGCGAAGGCTGTCCCGCCGGTACGCCATGGTGCTGCTGTCGTCGTCTTCCTGGTTGTTTTCGGCATGGTGCATGCCGATGTGGTGGCTGAAATACGTCTCCGGCGTTTGTCCGAAAAAAGGCGCCAGCACCCACGGAATGTAGTTGTTCATAAAGTCGTATTCTTTCCGGAAAAGCGGCCGGTGGCAGGTACAGTGCAGCATCAGCCCGTACGGTCCTTTGAACGCCACATTGTTCAGAAAGAAATGAACGCCCGCCACGGCCCACCAGACCCAGCCCGTCACGAACGGCATATAAAGCAGGATGCTGAGCGGAATCAGGGTCAGCGTGATCCGAAGGCAAAGGTGAACAAACGGCAGGTCGCGCTCGTCCTTGATGAAGCGGAGTAAAAACTGGTCGAACCGGGAGTAAAGGCGGGGGACAAAAACGGGGTCGTGGATGGCAGTTAATACACGCATAGAGGTCAGGTTACTTCTGCTTTTGTTCTACTAAGAAGTAGTAAGAACGCCGGAAATAATCAAATCAAGGTGTTTTGCTACGAAAAACCTGATTTTATTTGCTTTTTTTACCGTATGAGAAAAATAGTGTACCTGAGTGCGTTGCTGGCTAGTACCACCGTTACGGCGCAAACTCCCGATTCCGTCTTCATCCGGAACATTTACAACGAAACCCTCGCCCGGGGACAATCCTACGAATGGCTTCGTCAGCTGACCAAACAGATCGGACCGCGCCTGAGCGGCTCGGCCGGGGCGCAGAAGGCCGTCGACTGGTCGAAAGACCTGATGGAAAAGCAGGGCTTCGACCGCGTTTTCCTGCAGGAAGTGATGGTGCCGCACTGGGTCCGCGGCGCAAAGGAAGAGGCGTACATCAAGTCTGGTAAAGACCGGATTACGGTACCCATTGCCGCGCTCGGCGGCTCCGTCGCCACGCCTTCCAAGGGCATCGAGGCGCAGGTCGTGGAGGTGAAAAGCCTGAAGGAACTCGACGAACTGGGCGCTGGGCGGATCAAAGGCAAAATTGTCTTTTTCAACCGCCCGATGGACCCCACCAAACTGAATACGTTCGAAGCGTACGGCGGGGCCGTTGACCAGCGCGCCGGCGGGGCCACCTTCGCCGCCAAGTTCGGGGCCGTCGGGACCATCGTCAGGTCGATGGCGTCCAACCCCGATGATTTTCCGCACACGGGTTCCCTGCGGTACGGGCCGGGTGTTCCCCTGATTCCGGCGGCCGCCATCAGTACCAACGGAGCCGACAAACTGAGTGCCCTGCTGAAGCAGAACCCGAATCTTACCTTCTATTTCAAACAGAACTGCGAAACGCTGCCCGATGCTAAATCCTATAACGTGGTGGCTGAAATCCGGGGCACCGAGCGTCCCGACGAAATCATCGTGGTCGGCGGCCATCTGGATTCCTGGGACCTGGGCGAAGGGGCGCACGATGACGGGGCGGGCTGCGTCCAGTCCATCGAAGTGCTGCGGGTGCTGAAGCAGCTGGGGTACAAGCCTAAGCGGACGCTGCGTGCCGTTATGTTCATGAACGAAGAAAACGGGCTCAAGGGCGGGATTGGTTACGCCGATTACGCCAAAAAGAACAACGAAAAGCATATTGCCGCTATTGAATCGGACAACGGCGGATTCACGCCCCGCGGCTTCGGACTGGTCGGGACGCCCGAACAGAAGGCGAAAGTCCTGCAATGGAAAGAGTTACTGGCACCTTACGGGCTGCACGAAATCGGTCCCGGCGGCGGTGGGGCGGACATCGGCCCGCTGGCCCAGTCTGGTACGGTGCTGTTCGGTTTCAAGCCCGATTCGCAGCGCTATTTTGATTACCACCACACGGCCGCCGACCGCTTCGAGGCCGTTAGCAAGCGCGAACTCGAACTCGGCGCCGCCAGCATGGCCGCGGTGATGTACCTGGTGGACAAGTACGGATTGTAGTCTGAACTCTGATTTACGCTGATTTTAATAATTTACATGATTAAGCTGCGCCTCAATAAAAATCACAGTTAATCATTAAAATCAGCGTAAACCCGACGGTCCGCCGCGCGGTTCAAGACAGTTTCTCATTCTCCTTATGCCGCGTGGCGTCGCGCTGCGTTTTCTTTTCCATATTTTTCCGGAAAGCTTCGGTCAGGTCGACGCCGGTCTGGTTGGCCAGGCAGATCAGGACCCAGAGCACATCGGCCATTTCGTCGCCCAGATCCCGGTTTTTATCCGACTCCTTCTCCGATTGTTCGCCGTAGCGGCGGGCCATGATTCGGGCCAGTTCGCCCACTTCCTCCGTCAGAATCGCCATGTTGGTCAGTTCGTTAAAGTAGCGAACGCCGATAGTTTTGATCCAGTCGTCCACGGTTTTCTGTGCTTCCTGTAAAGTCATTAAATGTTAAATTTTGTGAACGTTGCAACGATTGGGCGCAAGTTAGCCTCTTTCGTTTACCGTTCAATAAATGCCTTGCGCCGCTTAAACTAATTTTTTAGTTCATTCGTGTCTATTACAGTTAATTCCTTTCCAAAATCCATACTCTATCCCTAACTGCCAAAGTTCTACCATTCTTAACCCTATGCGAAACCTTTTCCTGTTGCTGCTTGCCATTGTCGGATGGCAGGCGGCTCTGGCGCAGGCCCCCGCCCGTGTGACCATCCGGGGGACCGCTGCCGATTCGGCCGGTGCTGCCCTCTCCGAGGCGACCGTCATGCTCCTCACGCCCAAAGATTCTACGCTGATCAACTACGGACGCTCCAACAGCAAGGGCGCGTTTGAGTTCAAAAACGTCAAAAAAGGGACCTACCTCCTCAAAATGTCTTTCGTCGGCTACATCCCGTTCCAGCAGGAAGTGACTACAGGCGAGGATGCCGTTCTCGATCTGGGAACGCTGAAAATGAAGCCCATCACCAAGGAACTGTTTGAAGTGGTCATCAAGACCGCTAAGGCTCCGCTGATGATCAAAGGCGACACGATCGAATACAACGTCAGTTCGTTCAAGGTGCCGCCCGGGGCTACGGTCGAGGAACTGCTGCGGAAGCTCCCCGGCGTGCAGGTCGATCAGGACGGCAACATCAAGGCCCAGGGTCAGGATGTACGGAAGGTGACCGTCGACGGCAAACAGTTTTTCGGCACCGACCCCAAACAGGCAACCAAAAACCTCCCGGCCGAGGCCCTGACCAAAGTTCAGGTGTTTAACGACCGAACCGAACAGGCCAAACTGACGGGCATTGACGATGGCAAAAAAGAAAAAACCATCAACCTCGAATTGAAGGAAAGCTTCAAAAAAGGCGGTTTCGGGAAACTGACGGCCGGGGCGGGACCCATGTCGAAGGTAGAAGGGTCGGCCAACGCACCCAGAGCAGAAGCCAAAGGCAGTTACAACCGATTCAATAAAAAAGAACAGTTTTCGATCGTCGGACTGGGCAACAACACCAACCAGACCGGCCTTTCGTGGGATGATTATCAGGATTTTCGCGGCAGCCAGTCGTTCAACTGGTCGGATGATCCGGAGTTTGGCTTCAGCAATGGCGGGCGGTTTATTATCTTCTCGGACGGGGACGATAACAACAGCTTTTCCATTCCTACTTCCGGGAACCGCGGAAGAGGCTTCTCCAGCAACCTGGCGGGCGGCAGCAACTACAATTACGACACCAAAAAGACGAAAGTCAGCGGGAATTATTACTACAACCAGAACCGCCAGATTCTGGATGCCGAAAGCGAACGCAAGACAATTCTGCCGGATAACAGTTCATTCACAACGAACGATGATAACCTGCGGTCCTCGTTTAACCGCAATCACCGCCTGACGTTCCGCCTGGAGAAAAATCTGGATTCGCTCAACACGCTCATTTTTCTGGCCAACGGGCGCTTCGGCGACGGCATTGAACGCTACAGCAGCCGGCAGGATTTTTTGCGGAGCGACACCCTGACGAGCACCACCGACGTCAGCAACCGCAATGACTTCAACTCGCTGGCGTTTATCAACACGCTGATTTTCCGCCATAAATTCAAGAAGAAAGGCCGGAACTTCGCCGCCAGTCTCAGCTACAGCTTCAACGATACGCATGGCGACGGCGGGCAGTTTGCCAAAAGCCAGTTTGTCGGCGTCAATACCGGCGAACGCCTGCTGAATCAGAACCAGACCACGGAGACCGATAGCCGCCAGAGCCAGCTTAAAGCCGGTTTGCTCTACGTCGAACCGCTTTCCAGCAAAGTCTTCTGGGAGTCGTTTTACAACTTCAGCATTCGCTACGACCGCGTAGACCGGGATGTGAAAGATATCCGGGCGAGCGATATTCCGGTCCGCAACGACACCCTGAGCCAGTACTATGTCAATGACTACCTGTACCACCGGGTAGGAACCGGCCTGCGCTACACGTACAAGGGCATGAACGTGTCGGTAGGGGCGGCCGGGCAGCAGTTTACGCTGGACGGACGGTTTGCGCCGGACCAGAGTTCGACCAATTTCCGGACCGTGGGCCGTACCTTCACGACCATCGTCCCGAATGTCGGTTTCAATTACGACCTGAAAAACAACCGCTGGCTGTACATGGACTACACGGTTGATGTCCGGATGCCGTCTTCCCGGGATTTGCAGCCGTTTCTCGACAACAGCAACCCCCGTTATCTGCGCGAAGGCAACCCGGACCTGCTGCCGCAGCTGACCCACCGGGTTTCGAGCGGATTCAGCATGTTCAATCCGGCGAACTTTATCAACTTTTTTGCCAATATCAACTACGGCTACAACGTTAACCAGCTCGTTTACAACCAGATCATCAATCCGCAAACGCTGGTGACGCTGACCCGGCCGGGGAACATTTCCGGCGGTCAGAGTTTCGGGACGTACCTGAACTTTGGGTTTCCGCTCAAGAAGACCAAGGCGACCCTCAACCTGAACTCATCGCTGAACTGGGGCGAGAATCCGGTGTTTGTGAACGCCGTGAAAAACGAGACGACCTCCAGCAACTACAACTTTGGCACCCGGCTCGATCTGACGCCGGTAGACTGGCTGACGTTCTACGCCAACGCCAACTGGAACATCAACAACGTCCGGTATTCGATCAACAAGACGCAGGACCAGGACTTCTACAACGACCGTTACGGCGGCGAGCTAAACCTGAAATTGCCGAAAGACCTGTATTTCAACAGCAACTTCAACTACCAGATTTACCGCAACAGCAACCCGCAGTTTGGCTTTGACCAGCGGATCCCCATTCTGAACCTGTCGGTCTACAAGATTTTCCTGAAAGACAACCGGGGCGAACTGCGGTTCTCGGTCTACGATGTGTTTAAGCGGAATCTGGGCGTGAACCAGTATGCGTCCCAGAACTTCTCGGTGCGGGAAAGCGTACAGACCCTTTCGCGCTATTTCATGCTGAGCTTTACCTATAACCTTCGGGGCGTGAAAGCCCAGATGCGTCGGAGCGGCTGGTGATTAAACGGACTTTAAAGCAGAAATCAAGATGAAACATTGGTTGATCGCCGTGGGACTGCTGCTGGGGGCAGCGGCTCACGGACAGGATAAAAGCCAGGGGCTGGTGACCTACCAGCGGGTCGAGTACTGGGCTAAAATCATCCAGCGACTCCCGTACCTGAGCAAGGAAGAGAAAGACCGCGTCACGATGACCTGGGGCAGCCGCGACGAAGGCGGCAAGACCAAAATGAAGCTGGCCTTCGATCCAAACCAGAGCGTGTACACCTACCTGAGCGAATCCGGGCAGTCGGAAGACGGCCAGTGGTCGTGGCGACAGACCGACTACCTCATTCAGCGGAATTACGCCCAGGAAAAGAAAACGGAAATCCATGAAATGCTCGGCAAAACCTACATTATCGAGGATTCGCTGCGCACGCCGAAGTGGAAAATCCTGAATCAGTTGAAAGACATAGCCGGGTATGTCTGCATGAAGGCCGAAACGTTTGATCCGGTCAAAAACCAGAAAATTACGGCCTGGTTTGCCAACGACCTGACGATTCCGGCTGGTCCGGAGCGCTATTACGGCCTGCCCGGCCTGATCATGGAACTGGACATCAATGACGGGGATGTCGTGATCACCGCCCTGAACGTCGAATTCAAAGACGTGAAGAAGGACCTGACCCTGCCCAAACTGAAGGGCAAAAAAATCAAGGACGCCGACTACGAAAAACTCCTCACCGACCACATCCGCGACAGCATCAAGGCCCAGCGAAACCCGTACTGGGCGATACAGTATTGAATGGCTGAATTTTGAATGGTTGAATGATTGATTGGCTCCGCAGCTTTTGAATTGAGGTGGAGCTATTCAGCCATTCAGTCATTCAACCATTCAAAATTCAATCATTCAAAATTCAATCATTCAATCATTGTACTTTCTTCCGCCGCTCGCTCAGCTCGCGCCAGGTGGTCAGGATGATGCCTTCTTTCTGAATATAGGCTTTGAGGGCGGGGTCGAGCATGGCGAGCATGTCGCCGCGGCGGGTCTGACCGGAGTTGCTGATCTGGTCGAAATGCGCCCCGGCGTCGGCGCTGTGCATGATGATGTAGGTGATGCCCGGCTTGCAGGATTGCAGCAGTTCGATGAATTTCTGGGTCTTGAATTTCTGAAGGCTTTCGTCTGTCACGGGCGTTCCGGCGGGCATTTTCCAGCTGTAGCTGGTGCCGTCGAGGTCGTCGAGCACGGGCAGTCCGGCATTCCATAACTGCTCACCAATCTGTTTGAGCATGGGCCGCAGGGCTTCCGGGACGCGGTTGATGCTGCTGATGAGCGTGGCGTGGCCGCCGGGAAACAGAATCGGAATCTTTTCTTCTATGCCGACTTTCACGTAGCGCGGCAGAAACGGCATCTCAAACAGCGTGCCCATATGCGAATCCAGGTGCGTGGGCTGAACGCCAAACTGCCGGTAACGGGCAATCTGCGCCCGCATTTCGGCCTCCACTTCGTCCGGTTTAGCGTGCTCCACCACCTGGGCTACCGAGTGCCAGAAACCACCCTGCTCGTCGTACAGGCCCGGTGCCTTGTCTTTGCCCACGAGCGGAAACCAGCGGTAAGGATTCCATTCCGAAGTCATGGTCAGGTGAACGCCCACATCGAGAGACGGATTTTTCTGCACCTGTTCCATAAACTGCGGCACCCAGGCGCAGGGCATCATGACGCTGGTGGAGGTGGCAATGCCGTTTTGCATGGATTTAAGCGTGCCCTGATTGGCTTCGTAGCTCATGCCGGCATCGTCGACGTGCAGGATAACCACTTTTTTGCCTTTCGGAAAGCCGAGGCGCTCGGCATAGGTCTGGGCTTTCAGGGTAGCCGAAAGCAGGAGGAAGGAGAGAAGGAGAACGGACTTCATCTTGGACCGGGATTACACGGATTAAGGGATTGATGATGATGCTCCGTCCTGATCGAATAATCACAGAATAACGCCTAAGCGGTAAAATGCCGACGGTCCGCCGCGCGGTTCAGAACGGTTTCATTCTTCAAAAGCCATCGCCCCCAGCATTTCTAACGTAACGTATTGGAGGGCACGTTCATGCGTACAGGAAAGCAGGACCGGCGGCGCAACCCCGGCTTCGAACGCCTCCCGCCAGCGCAGGGCGCAGAGACACCAGCGGTCGCCGGGTTTCAGGCCCGGAAAGCGGAACTCCGGCCGGGGCGTAACGAGGTCGTTGCCCCGGCTAAGGGTAAATTGCAGAAACGACCGGGTCATGATGGCGCAGATGACATGGCGACCCGAGTCCGATTCGTCCGTGCGGCAGTACCCGTCCCGAAAGTATCCCGTCAGGGGATTGGTGCAGCAGCAGGTAAGCGTTTGGCCAAGAACGTTGTTAGGCATAAGGTAATGGTTTTCTGTTTTCCGTTTTCCGTTGTCAGTTCTCAGGTGTGCGGCATGATATTGGGCTTTACGCAGGCGAAATGACGTAAAACAGAAAACGGAAGACAGAAAACGGAGTTAAATTCGATTCTTCGTATCCATCACAATCGTCACCGGGCCGTCGTTGAGCAGTTCCACCTTCATATCCGCGCCGAATTCGCCCGTTTGGATGGGTTTGCCGAGGTCGGCGGTGAGCTGGGCGATCATCTGCTCATACAGCGGAATGGCCGTTTCGGGGCGGGCGGCTTCGGTAAAGCCGGGGCGGTTGCCTTTTTTGGTACTGGCGTGCAGCGTAAACTGACTGATCAGCAGAATATCGCCTCCGACGGCCGCCAGATCAAGGTTCATTTTCCCTTCGGCATCGTTGAAAACGCGCATCCCGACAATCTTCTTGCTCAGCCATTCGAGGTCTTCGCGGGTGTCGGTATGGGTGATGCCCAGCAGGACCAGGAACCCGGTCTGGATCTGGCCTTTGAGGGTTCCTTCGATGGTGACGGAAGCACGGGTAACGCGCTGAATTACGGCGATCATCTGTCTGAACTGCGATTAAGCTGATTTTTATGATTAAATGATTTTGTCGTGGAGAAGTTCATAATACTGGAAACCAGAAAATCAACCCGCCTCGTGCCAATGTATTCACCTTTGTAATAGCTAAATCACAGTTCCGACAACAGAAAATCGGCAATCAGAAAATAGACGCCAATGCCGATCAGGTCGTTGGCCGTTGTGATGAACGGCCCCGACGCCACGGCGGGGTTGATGCCGATCCGGTTGAGCAGCAACGGGGTGATGGTGCCCATAAATGAGGCCAGCAGCACCACGGCCAGCAGCGAAGTTGCCACCACCAGAAACAGCCGCGGTTCGCCGATCAGGAACGTATACAGCCCGGCGATGAGGCCCACCGTCAGGCCGTTGATGAGCGCGACCAGCAGGGTCCGGAGCAACCGCTGGCCGAGCGAAGCGGTCAGGCCGGAGGTGTCGGCGAGGCTTTGCAGAATGAGCGAAGACGTCTGAATCCCGACGTTGCCGCCCGTCGAGCCAATGATGGGTATGAACGCCGCCAGGGCCGCAATCTTACCCAGCTCGCTTTGAAACCCGTTGATAACGGTGGCGGCGAGCAGACTCCCGAAGGCCCCGGCAATGAGCCACGGCAGCTGCACCCGGGCCCGCTGCCAGACGTTGTCGTCTTCTTCCACTTCGCCCGTCAGACCCGAAATGACCTGAATGTCTTCTTCGGCCTGTTCGGTAATGACGTCCAGAATATCGTCGATGGTGATGCGGCCCAGCAGCCGCCCCTGCACGTTGACGACCGGCACGGCTTCCAGGTCATACCGCTGCATGATCTCGGCGACTTCGGCCGCCGGGCGGTAGGTTTCCACAAAATGAATATCGTCCTCGTAGATGTCGGCGATTTTGGCCGTCTTCCGCGAGAGCACAATTTTTTTCAGCGAAACGCGTCCCAGCAGCTTGCCCATGTCGTCCACGACGTAGACCGAGTACACATTCTCGACGTTTTCTGCCTGTTGCCGGATTTCCTCAATGCACTGGTTGACCGTCAGGTTGACGTTGATCTTGATGAGTTCCTTCTGCATCAGGCCGCCTGCTACGTCTTCGTCGTAATGGAGCAGATCAAGGATAAAACGGGCCTGTTCGCGGTCCTTGAGCAGCGCAATCACCTCTTCGCGGGTCCGGATGGACTGCTCGTTGAGTATGTCCACGGCATCGTCGGAGTCCATGTTCTCGATAAACGGCGCCAACTCCTCCGACGTAAAGCCTTTCAGAAAGCCAACGCGGTCCGACGGGTCGAGGTTGGCCAGAATTTCGGCCCCGATGTCGCGGTCGAGCAGACCCAGCACGTACCGAGCCGACTCATTATCCAGTTCGTACAGAATGCGGGAAATGTCGGCGGGGTATAACTCTTCCATCTCCGCCCGCAGGGTGGCAGCATCCCGCACGTCGATGGAGGACTGAATACGCTCTAAAAATTCTTTGGTTAGCTCGAAAGTCATAAGTATCCACGGGCTTCAGCCCGTGATTCTACATGGACAGCAGGTTTTCGTATTCCCGGGCTTCACCTCACGGGCTAAAGCCCGTGGATACATTGTGTCAATTCCACAAACTCCTTCACGCCCAGCTGCTCGGCCCGTTTGTCCAGCAGCGGATGGGTCTGCATGGCTTCGGGCAGGCCCAGCGGCTTCAGCGCGTTGCGGAGGGTTTTTCGGCGGTTGTTGAACCCCTGTTTGACGACCTGGAAAAATTTCTTTTCGTCGCAGTCGAGCTTTTCCACGCCGTTGCGCCGCAGGCTGATAACGCCCGACTGCACTTTCGGCGGCGGCTGGAACACGCCCGCATCGACCGTGAATTCGTATTTGATGTCGTAAAACGCCTGCAGCAGCACGCTCAGAATGCCGTAATCTTTGTTGCCCGGCGGCGAAGCGATGCGCTGGGCAACTTCTTTCTGCAGCATGCACACCACTTCCGGCACCTGCTGGCGATGCTCCAGCACTTTAAAGAAAATCTGCGACGAAATGTTATAGGGAAAATTGCCGATCACGGCCACCGGCCCTTCAAACAGCGTCGCCAGGTTTTTTCTGAGAAAATCGCCTTCAATAATCCGCCCGCGAAGCATCGGAAAATGGTCGTTCAGGTACACGACCGACTCCGCGTCGATTTCAATGACGTGCGTCGTAAAGCGCCCGTCGGGCAGCAGGTATTGCGTCAGAACGCCCATGCCGGGGCCGATTTCGAGCACGTTCGGGTAGCCGCCATGCCCCGACAGCAGCCCGGCGATACGCTGGGCAATGCTCAAATCTTTCAGAAAATGCTGACCAAGGTGTTTTTTCGGGCGAACGGACATACGCGCAGGGGATTAAATCGTGCACAAAGGTACGACCCGGCGACCATTAATAAGTCGTATCCTCAGGTCATCATCAATTTATAGCGATTTATTTGACCATTCGCTACTTTTACCCGCTTTCACCAGCCGGCAGAACGGATGCAGGGAACGATAATTCACTACGATGAACTGACCCGCTGCGGCCTGCTGCGCGACGAAGCGGGCAGGGTGCGGTACTTCCGGCGCGAAGATTTGCCGGAAAACGCGGTGGTTGCGGATAATCTGACCATACAGGTAGACGTTAGTGAAGAAGGCCGCCCGCCGGTTGTGCCCGTGACGCTGACAAATCCCCCGGTGGTACCCGCCGACGAGGTGCTTCCGGTCAGGGCGGAGGTCGTGCCGGAGCGGTATGAGCCGTACGCGGCTTCGGAAGTGCCGGCGCAGCGGGGTGGGTGGCTGAACTGGCCGGGCTCGCTGATTGCGCTCGCGGCGCTGATCGCGCTGGCCCTGTCGGGCAACGAACCCTCGCCCCGGGGAGGCCGGACGCCCGCCCTGCTGGAGTCGTTCTGGGGCATCCTGACGGCCGTGATGCTGGCCCTGGCGTCGTACCTCTTCGGAAGCGGCACGCGGCGCTGGCTGGTTCGGCTGCTGTACTGGCCCATTGTGCTCTGTACCGGGATGGCCTTCTGGATGCAAAGCTGCGACGGGTTTGAAGGCGATACGGCTTCCGAAACGTACCTGTACCTGCTGGCGGCCCTGTTTGTGGCGGCGTATCTGCTGCCCTACCGACGAAGGTAATCCGGACGTCTGGTCCGTTTAACAAAGAATCAACCCGGCAGACCGGAGGTCTGCGAGACACAATGAATCGAATAATTGCCTTAACTCTGTCTGTAACCGCCCTGCTGACCAGTTGCAGCGGGCCGAAAGATGAACTGGATACCAAAATTGAAAGTGGCTTTTCCGATCAGAAACTTGATGCCAGAGAGGCGGCGGAACTCCGTCAGTTCATCACCGACAACGGCGATAAGCTGGCCGACGAAAAAGCGACGGCCAGCCTTTCGGAGGGCGGCGACGCGGCTCTGCTGGCGTACCTGAAGCGGAGCAAAGCCTACCGCGACATTCGGAACGAAACCGGCAAGCCTCCCGTCATTGAGCTGGAAGGCTCGGCGGGCCAGTCGCTGGAGCTGAAACTGTACCTCGAAGCCAGCGGGAGCATGTTTCCCTACGATGCCCCCGGTTCGAGCGGCGACTTCAAACGGACGCTGAATCAGGTCATCAACGGGTTTGAAGCCGTAACTCCCGACAAAACCGAATTATTCGTTGTCAATACGGAGGTCAATCCGCTGGGGCTGAGTCAGTCGCAGTTTACAAAAGCGCAGAATATCTTCAACGTCGCCAAAACCAAAGGCAAGACCACGAGTACGGACTTCGAACTGATTTTCTCACAAATCCTCAAGCAGACCGGCGGTTCGGACATTTCCGTGCTGGCTTCCGACCTGATTTACTCCGACCCCACTCTGAGAGGGCAGAGCGTAGACAAGACTCTCAATGCGGCGGAAGCGCTGATGACCACTGTTTTCGGCAATTATGCCAATACGCATTCCATGCTGGTCGTCAAGCTCACATCCGACTTCGACGGGCCGTATTACCCGGCGGCGGGCGGCACGGTGCGGCACCGCGGCGAGCGGCCGTACTACCTCTGCTTCATCGGCCAAAACGCCGCCATGCAGCAGTTCATGCAGGACGAAAAGTACGCGACGCTGCGGGACTTCCGCGATTTGCCGGGCTACGATGATTTCTGGTTTTTTACCAGAAACAAAGCGGCCACCGAGCCGTATTTCTCCGTTCTGCTGAATGATCCGGGCAAAAAAGGCCGGTTTGCCCGCGCCGACCGCGACGAAAAAGGCATCCATACGCTGGAAGATGTGGAAGCGGCTCCCGATAAATCCCTGCGGATTCCGGTGGCGGTTGATTTGTCGAAACTCAATCTGCCCGAATCGTTCATGACCGATAAAACCCAGTTTGAGATCGCAGGAAAGGACAATTTCAAGGTCGAGAAAGTGGAGGTCTACCGGGGCGGCGGCGCCACGCACAAAATCTGGCTGCTGGCTTCCAAACCCGCCCGGGGAACGCGCACGGCCGTTATCCGGCTGAAACGCGATTTCCCGCCCCGCTGGGTCGCCGAAACCAGCACCCGCAACGACGCCCGGCCGGATGCCGAAAGCACCTTTGGTCTCCAAAACCTGCTTCAGGGCGTCGAAAGCGCCTACAATGCCTCGGGGCAGGAGCAGTTTTTTGCCCTGACGCTGACGTTAAAAGATTAACCACCAATCCATCAATACACAGAAATGCTGTACAATTTTTATGATTTGTTCGTAGAGAACGGCCTGCTGGAGGACTTGTACGCCCAGGAATTATTGTCGAC
The DNA here is from genome assembly GCF_026278345.1 of Tellurirhabdus rosea. Lineage (NCBI taxonomy): Bacteria > Pseudomonadati > Bacteroidota > Cytophagia > Cytophagales > Spirosomataceae > Larkinella > Larkinella roseola. Next base: position 1,672,545 of record NZ_CP111085.1, on the reverse strand, counting down.
GCTGACGGTGAGTGCGATCGCCATCGCCTTTCTGGTCGCTTTTGCTTTTTATATATGGCCGTTGAATAAGGTCAGTTTCAGCGGCTTCGGGCACTGGCTGACGATGCTGCTGGTCAGCGGTGGACTGATGTTCGTCGTTACGCTGGTAACCTGCCTGCAGATGGCAAACAAGGAGATCGAACGGGTGCCGGACGAGCCGGACCAGGGTTTTTTCTTCGACCAGGGCGGCACCGTTTTCTTCAGTTTCAGCGCCGAAATGGCCGTGCTGACGTTCCTGCTGTTCTTCCTCATTTCGATACTGATGAAAGGTTTCAGCCGCAACGCCAAACACCGGCCGATGCTCTGGCCGTCGAAGTAGATAAATTGGTTTAAGGTTTATGGTTTAGAGTTTATGGTTGATAGTCAGACGTTTACTTGTCAACTCTAAACTATAAGCCTGATTTTTCCATCCTGAAACACCAACTTTCCACGGGCTGACGCCCGTGGGTACAGATATGCCAAAACTATTTGTCTTTGCCATCGGAGGGACCGGCTCCCGGGTGCTCAAAGCCCTGACGATGCTGCTGGCTTCGGGCGTTAAAATGGAAAATACGAGCGAGGTGATTCCCATCATCCTCGACCCGCACGCCCAGAACGAGGATTTGCTGCGGACCAAAGAACTGCTGCGCGAATACGGCAACATCCGTAATACGCTCAAAAACAAACCGGCAGAAGGCTTTTTTGGGACGGAGATCAAAACGCTGAACCGCTCCATCGGGGCCGACGCGACCATTGCCGATACCTACGTCTTCGACCTGCAGGGCGTGCAGCAGAGCACCTTCGAGGAATACATCGACTACGGCGGACTGGACCCGGCCAACAAGGCGCTGGCGAGCCTGCTGTTTTCGGAGGAAAACCTCGGGACGAAGATGGACATCGGCTTTGTCGGCAACCCGAACATCGGCAGCACGGTGCTCAACCAGTTCAAAAACTCGGATGTGTTTGGGGCGTTTGCGACCAATTTTGCGGCCGATGACCGGATTTTCATCATCAGTTCGATCTTCGGCGGGACCGGCGCGGCGGGCTTTCCGATTCTGCTCAAAAACATCCGCGGCGCGCAGGCCAGCAACATTCCGAACCCGGCTTATCTGCGTGATGCCCGCATCGGGGCCGTTTCGGTAATGCCGTATTTCAGCCTGAACAACGACGAAAACCGGCTCATCGACCCGGCTTCCTTCATCGCCAAAACCAAGGCGGCGTTGTATTATTACGCCCGGAACGTGAACCACTCGGTCAATGCCCTGTATTATGTCGGCGACGACGTGACCAAAGCCTACAACTACGACCCCGGCAACGGCGGACAGCGCAACGACGCCCACTTTGTCGAGCTGGTTTCGGCCCTGGCCATCGTGGATTTCATGAATACGCCGGACTACGACCTGACCACCACCAACGGCCGGCCGGATAACCCCGTCAGTAAGGAATTCGGACTCGAAGGCGACGGCACCAGCCTGCAGCTCGACCATTTAGCGAAAGACACCCGCCGTCAGGTGAGTCTGCCGCTGTCCAAGTTTGCTTTTTTCAGCACATATCTGAAAAGCCGGCTGAATCAGGCCGCCGGCAACACGGTCTGGGCCAAGTCCAATCCGCCTATTTCGAGCCAGTTCATGAATTCGGCGTTTATGAACAGCGTCCGGAAATTTGATGGAGGCTTCCGGCAGTGGCTGGCAGAAATGGAAACCAATCGGCGCGGCTTCAGCCCGTTCCTGCTGGATTCGGGCAACCTCGGGCAGACCGTCCGGGGCTTTGAGCCGACCAAACGAAACCTCTGGGGTAAGGAAGTGGCCGTGGACCTCGACATCGTCAACGATTTCGACCGGACCCTGAACGCTACCGCCGAAGGAAAAGCCTACCCCAGCGAACCCGACAAATTCATTCACCTGTTTTCGGAAGGAACCGAACGCTTCATCCGTGAAAAAATAACCAAAGTAACGGATTACTAACCCATGCCAACGACGCTTAGCCTTCATAACCTGACGCAGGGAATCCTGCACTGGTCCGTCACCCGCCCGTATGGCAGCGACCAGATCGACGCCCTCCGCGACCCGCAGGGCGGACAGACCGAAAAACAGCCGACTTCCATTCCCAGCCCGTTCGCGCGCATGGACCTGGTGCGGTCGGCCTTCCTGAACCTGGCCAAACGGGCCGACCTGCTCGGGACGGTCAACGACCGGCGGCTGGTCTCGGACGCCTTCGACGTGGGCGAGCTGTTTTTCAACTTCGACACGCTCAAAAAATTTATCACCATCACGGCCTGGGACGCCAATTACCACCTCGGGCAACTGCTTAACTCACCGAATCAGGGTCATAAGCGGCTGGGCGAGGCGCTGCGACTGTTTCTGGACCAGGACCGGGAGAGCTTTAATTTCGACAAAATCCAGCGGCTGTTCATGCTGAGCTACCGCGGAAAAATTATCGGCGGGACGTCGCCCAAAACGCTGTTTTTCAGTTCCGGCAACGACCTGAGCTGGGTAGACGTTCGGTTCGGCAACCACAAGCTGTTCGACGTGCAGCCCTGGCCGCTGCACGAACGGGACATCGAGTATCAGAAGTTCTGGTACACGCTCCAGGTGGCGAATCCGGGCTTCCGCCGCAACTTCCCGGAACTCGACCAGTACCTGACCCGCAGCCGCGACCTGCTCCGCCAGAGCCGCTCCGACCTGTTTTACCAGCATATTGAAATGCCGAACGGGCAGAGCCTGCTCTCGGCCGATACGCTGTACGCCGATTTTGAGGAACTGACGACCGGACAGGCCAGCGACGTCATCGAAGTGCTGGGCTTTCCGCTCGCTAAGAAAAAGGCCAATACAGGCGCCATTGAGCAGGTCAGCGACTTTATTATCAAGTCCGACAAATACGCCCAGTTGTATCCCAACCAGCGGCGGCCGATGGTGCTGCAAAACAACTTTTACCGGCCGTTCACCTACGTGCCGCAGGCCCGCTGGGACCCCAAAACGCCCGTGCCCTTTGCCGTCAACGAAAGCTGGCGCGACAACCAGCGGCCGCTGCCCGGCCAGCCGGACCTGTACCCGTGGCTGACGGTCAGCGATTTTCTGGAGCCGTACCTGATTCGCCTGCGCTACCCCATCAACCGGGAACGCTTTTTCGACGGGAATCTGAACGCGCCGGCCATCGAGAAAGGCTATCTGCTGCCGCTCAAAAAGGACTTTTTCGACTTCTTCGACGTGCAGGACCTGCTCGAAGAACGGGTCCGTCTGCGGATGGAGCCGCTGGCGTCGGGCATTAAGGTAACGCTCGACATTCCGGTCATGGCGCCGGGGCAGCCGGGCAGTCAGTTTGTGACGTTCGAGCGGATTTACAATCAGCCGATCAATCCCAATTCGATTCCCATTCCCGATTTGCAGCGCAACGACGGGGTGATTGTGGAAGATTCGTTTACGGTCAATATCTATCCGTTTATCCGCTCGGGGCGGGTGACGCTGCGCCCGGATTACCGCATTCAGCTGATCGAATCCGGCTATCAGAAGCGGAACCAGTATACGCTGGAATTCTACGAAGACCGGGACAACAAACCCGTCGCGGCAGAGCCTCGGCGAACCCGGACCTCGCGCCTCAACAACCCGGATGCGTCGAGCGACTACTATGTGCTGCGGCATGAGTTCGATTACGCCCGGACCAGCATCCGGGTGGAGGGCCACGACATGACCGGGCTGCTCATTCCCCGCTGGACGAAATACGAAGGCGGCGGCAAGCGGTTTGCCTTTGCGGTCGATTTCGGGACGACCAACACCCATATCGAGTACAGCGTCGATAACCAGAGCCCGCGTCCGTTCGACATGCCCGAAAACCTGAAGCAGGTCGGGACGCTGGTCCATCCGGACTACTACAACGCCAGTCTGGCCGACCTCTTCATCCTCTACGATCTGGAATTTGTCCCGAACGTCATCGGTCCCGGTGCGCCGGATTCGTTCCCGACGCGAACGGCCATCGCCGAGTCGAAGGGGCTGGATTTCAACCAGACGACCTACACGCTGGCCGACCTGAACATTCCGTTCTACATCGAACGCCAGCCCGCGGGCCCGAACGAGGTGACGCCGAATCTGAAATGGGCGCGCGACAACCAGCAGACGAGCCGGCGCGTCCGGGCGTTTCTGGAAGAACTGATGCTGCTGATCAAAAACAAAGTCCTGTCGGAAGGCGGCGACCTGAGCCAGACGACGGTGTACTGGTTCTATCCGGCCAGCATGACGCCGGGCCGCATCGCCCAGTTCCAGCAGATCTGGCGGGAGTTGTACCACGCCCACATCAGCGCCCACGAAGGTGCGCCGCAGCCCGTTTCGGAGTCGATTGCCCCGTTCTACTTCTACCGGCAGACTAACCCGCTGCTCAGTTCGGCAGCCCGCCCGGTGGTGAACATCGACATTGGCGGCGGAACGTCCGACGTGGTGATCTACGAACGCGACCATCCGATTCTGCTGACTTCGTTCCGGTTTGCCGGAAATGCCGTTTACGGCGACGCTTTCAGCGATTTTGGGGCGGCCGAGAACAACGGGTTTGTGCAGCGGTATAAAGGTAAAATTCAGAATCTGCTGAACCGGACACCCAAGCTGAAGGAGAACAACGACCGGATTCTGCGCAACAACCGCTCGGAGGAAATCGTCACGTTCTGGTTTTCGATGGAGCGCAGCGACGAGGTGAAGGACAAGAGCCTGCTGTCGTTCAACCAGATGCTGTCGGCCGACGATCACCTGAAAGTGGTGCCGCTGCTTTTCTACACGGCGCTGCTGTACCACATCGCCAAACTGATGAACCACAAGGGGCTGGCCCTGCCGGGCGCGCTGACTTTCAGCGGAACGGGTTCCAAACTGCTCAGCATCATCAGCGCCGACAGCGGGATTTTGCAGAAGTTTTCGCAGAAAATTTTCGAGAAAGTCTACGAGCAGCCGTTCGACCGGAGCGGCCTGACGCTGTACACGGACAAGAACCGGCCGAAGGAAGTGACCTGCAAAGGTGCCCTGATGATGCGGGCGTCCACCGATCCGGTCAGCGCGCAGGAAATCAGTTACGTCTATGCCGGGTTGCCCGCCGGAAGTCCCGAAAGGCTGCGGTACGAAGACCTGAACCGGCCGGAGGTGACGCAGAGCGTTCTGAAGGAAGCCGAAGGCTTCATTGATTTCTTCTTCGCTCTCGACCGGGATTTCGGCTTCGAAGATTACCTGAACATCTCGCCCGAATCCCTGCGGATCGCCAAAAAGGAACTGTATACCCATCTGGATACCTTCCTGATGAACGGCGTACAGCGCAAGCTGGCCGAGGCTACGTCGCTGGACCGCGACCTGGAAGAAACGCTCTTTTTCTACCCGCTCATCGGGGGCATCAACAAACTGGCTTACGCGATTCATACCCAAACTGGACCGGTTAACTGATATGAACTCACCGAAACGATGGGCGGCCCTGCTGCTGGCCGTTCTCCTCAGTCCGACGGTCTTCGGGCAGGACAACCTGCCCGCCGTCGATAGTCTGAAGAAAGAAGTGGCCAAGGCGGTGTTTGCCGGAATAAAAGGACAACAAGGCGACGGCGAGAAGGCCGAACAGATTCGGCAGGAGCTAAAAACCTGCGGTTCCGGCTGCGAACCGGGTGCCCTCATTCGGCGCATTGGAGGCTGGGACCGGGTGGCAGACAAACTGACGTTTTTCGACCAACTGAGGCAGAATGCTACTTTTACGGGAGCTACGGGAACCGCCCTTCCGGCACAATTGAGAAAATCCCTGAGCGATTTTTACGGACGTTATAAAAAAGAACTGATTTACAAAAGGGCGCTGGGTGAGGACGATCAAATAGCGATTGCCACGACGGTTTTTCAGCAGGTGACGGGAGGAAGCATGCCGACACCCGCCGCCGAAAGTCCGTCAGTCGAACCGGAAGATACCCTTTCCGATTCGACTGACAACGTTACCGCCGCCGACACCGGAACCCCAGTTCAATCCACCGAAACCCCAAAACAAGTGCCTATGTGGCTGTTTATTGCCGGAACGCTCGGCGGGCTGCTGCTCGGCGGGGCCGCCGTTTTTCTGATGGTCAGTCGCCGGGCGAAGGAAACGGTTTTTGCCATGCAGCAGGAAATGGAAAACCTGAAACGCCGGGCCGAAAAGCCGACTCCCGTAACCAAACCCACCAACACGCCGACCAACGAAGTTATCATTCTGCCTAAAAACGTGCAGAACCAACTGGATTTGCTGAACAAGATCCGGGAGGAAGTCGGCAGCGTGACCGACCCGCTGGGTGCGATCCGGCAGTTGAAAGGACCGGTCGCGGTGGCGGCTCCGGTGGCGGTTGAAGCCGCCACGATGGATACGGCTCCGGTCGCCGCGGCTCCGGTGCCGGTGACTGAACCGCTCAAAATGGAGGTTTTTTATTACCCCGCCCCGAACGAGCAGGGGTTGTTCGACGACGCCCAGCGCTCGGCTGTGCCCACGCCCGACAGTGCCTACAAACTGATTATCCACCCGCAGCGCCCCGAGCAGGCCGCTTTCCGCTTTGAGCCGGAACCGGGCCGGATGAAACGCTTCCTGACTTACCGGACGTACTTCATCGACCCCGCCTGCGACAGTGAAAATAATTACGCTGAAGACGCCCACACCCGCATTGTCACCCGGACGGACGGCAGTGCCGTGAAGGAGGCCGGGAACTGGCGGGTACAGACGAAGGCGGTGATCCGCTTTGAATAATACATCATGGGAATCGAATTAATCGTTGTCCTGGTCGTTATTGGCCTCCAGATTGCCGTTTGGGTGAAAACCTGGGGGGCCATCAGCCGGTATCAGGACAGCATTCCGGAGGCGAAGGTGTTTAAGATTATAAAGGTGCGGGTGCCCAATCCGGTTTTGCAGGAGGTGGACGCCCGGCAGCTGCTGGCCCGCCCGGAACAGTACGCTACGGAGTACGAAGTCAATACCACCGAACTGACCATCCTGCGGCAGACCGCCGACGATTCGGAGACGATGACCAAAATCCGGACGGCCATCAATACGTACCTGCTGCGCAACAAAGCGGCGGTGGCGGATTTCAACCTGCTGAAAGACATCACCCAGCGCAACATTGACGCGCTGGAGGATGAGGTCACGCTCATGCTGCCCGTGCCGCTGTATCTCGGCCTGCTTGGCACGATGCTCGGCGTGGTCATTGGTCTTTACAACATGCCGTCGCTGAACATCCAGCAGTTTATGGAAGGCGGGGGCGTGAGCAACCTCGAAGGCGTCAACTCGCTCATCAGCGGCGTCCGGGCGGCCATGCTGGCCAGCTTTATCGGACTGCTCATTACGGTCATCAACTCCTGGCGGTTTCGGGGGGCGAAGGTGGAGATCGAGAGTCTTACGCACGATTTTTTCACGTTTCTGCAAACCGAACTACTGCCCATCCTGACCGAAAGCGTCAACTCGGGCATCTACGACCTGAACCGGAGCCTCGACCGCTTCGGCCACCAGTTCAGCGATACGGCGACCCGGCTGGAAGGCATCATCACGAAGAATTACGACGCCCTGCTGGCCCAGCGCGAACTGCTGGAAGCCCTCGACAAAATGGACCTGAACCGCATTGCGACCTTCAACCTCAGCACGATGGAGCAGATGCAGCGCAGCCTGTCGGCCTTCGAGCGGTTTGCCCTGTTTCTGGATAACCTGACGGCGCTGACCGACAATGCCCGGCAACTTGTCGAGCGCACCAGCGATGTGGCGGGCCTGAGCGACCGGCTTACCCAGGTTCTCACTGAATCGCAGCAGCTTCAGCGCTTTCTGAGCAGTCATTTCGAGCAGCTGGAACAGCGCGGACAGTTGATTCTGAACACCAACGACCGCATGCAGAACGTCGTCAACGAGGCCCTCGACGGCCTGCGGGCGCATATGTTCGAACGGATTCAGGCGGTTCGCGACATTAAACTGAAAGAAGAAGATGCCATGAGCCGGCTGTTCGACGAAAACCGGTCGGCCCTCGGGCATCTGAAACGCCTCGAAACGCTGGAGCAGGAAGTCCACCGGCTGCACGAACAGGGCCAGGCGTGGCAGCGCGACCTGCTGGCGACGGTGGGCCAGCTGAGCGAAAGCATGCGGACCTCCAACCAGACGCTGCGGCGGCTGGAGCAGTTGCAGCGGGCGACAGGCTGGCAGCGGTTCCGGCGGTTTCTTGGGTCGGATAACGGTATGGCATGAAGAACCGCGAAACGTCTTTTTTCTGGCCCAGTTACGCCGATCTGATGACGAGCCTGTTCTTTATCATGCTCGTCCTGTACGTCGTGACCGTTGTGGTGATGCAGGGCACCATCGGGGTCGATGCCGAAAAATTCAAGCAGATTCGGGATATAGAACGGGCCTTGCAGGAACTGGATTCGACCTATTACAGCTACGACGAGGGGAATAAACGCTTCAAACTCAACGCCGATGTGAACTTTCCGTCCAATCAATCGGATATTGACCTGCTGCCCGAGCCCGTCCGACAGCAACTGCTGGAGGCCGGGCGGCAGTTGTACCGCAAAATCCGGGTGCTGGTTGAAGAAAAAAATATCAATTATCTGATCGTCATTGAAGGAAATACGCAGCGGAATGCGTTTAATTATCGATACACGCCCGACATCGGTTACAACCTGAGTTATCAGCGTGCGCTGGCCCTGCACAAGTTCTGGCAGCGGAACGGATTGGATTTCAATCGGTTTCAAAACTGCGAAGTGCTGATTGCCGGCAGCGGCTATTTCAGCAAATCGCGGGAGGCCGACGAAGACCGGAACCGCCGCTTTACCATTCAGATTACGGCCAAAATCGGGGAATTTAAATAGATTTATTTCTCGCAGATTTTAGCGGATTGCTGGCGCAGATTTTCGCAGAAAAAATCTAATCAGCGAAAATCTGCGCTTTAAAATCTGTGCTATCTGCGAGAAACAACCAGCCTGACACATGCGTACCACGTTATATCTGTTGCTGATTACGCTTTTCCTGACCGACTGCGCGGGTTGCTCCAAGTCGGGCGGCCAGCGGCCTCCGCGCCGTCGGGCTACCAACGACCAGTCGGTCCGGACCCCCGCACAGGAGCCGGACCGGCAGCCCCAGACGGACGAAACGGAGCTGACCGACGACGGCAGCGGCCCTACGGAGGTCAAAATGATCAAACACCGGGGCGTTTTCAAGATTCCGGCGACGGTCAACGGCGTCCGGATGGATTTTATTCTGGACACGGGCGCCAGTCTGATTTCAATTTCTGAAACAGAAGCGCAATTTTTGTATAAACAGGGAACATTGAGCGACAGCGATTTTGTCGGGAAAGTCGATTTTCAGGATGCCAACGGCGACATCTCGCCCGGCATGGTCGTCCGGCTCCGGACGGTCAAGATCGGCGACCGGACGCTCCGCAATGTTGATGCGAGCATTGTCAGCGGAAGCCGCGCCCCGCTGCTGCTCGGCCAGTCGGTACTGGCAAAATTTGGGAGAGTATCCATTGACTACCAGCGAAATGTGGTCATATTTGAATGAGTAAGAACGAATGACACTGGCGGAACTCGAAAACCTGATACGGGAAGAAATTGTATTGCGGGGTGAATACGAAGGGCTGGAAGGCGTTTTTCTGGATAAGGTGCAGCCGTTGGGACTGGATATCGACGATGTCCGGCGGCTGATGGAAAAAGTGCGCGTCCAGCTCGACAACAACAGCGACCTGCTGGAAGACCTCCGGACCCGTATCCGAACGCTGGGCGAACGCCGCGCCAACCGCCTTACCCACGACGATCTGAACATCCTGGCCGCCGATGCTGCCCGGCTTTACCTCACCCCGGACTTTGTGCGCAACCGCTGGGTGCCGGTGGTGCTGAATCTGAAGCCCGCCACGCCCCCCGCCCCGCCGACAGTGCCGCCGCCCGCGGAAACCGCGCCCGTTGCCGAGACACCGGCCCCGCCGCCGGCCGAAACCCGGCCCCTGCTGTCTGACGAAGCCGTGCGCCGCAAAATTCACGAGATTCTGGACGAATACGACGGCCACATCCCGGCCCAGAATCTGCGTTTTCTTTTCAAAGCCATTGACTACGACGAGCAGGCCCTGGCCAAGAAAATTCTGGCGTATCTGTCCGAAAACTTTTACGCCTCGGTCAAGCCGCCGAAAGGAGCTACGCTGAAAGAGAAGCTTCTTTCGACCGACTGGCGGCACCTGAGTTACTGGGAACGGGAAGAAAAACCGCCCGTGCCCCAGCCCGAAGGCCCCAAGCTGATCCTGTTCGAAGCCTCGCCCGCCGACATTCGTCGCGGAGAAGCCGTTAACCTGCGCTGGAAAGCCGCCAATACCGCGTCCGTCACCCTGATCGGCGTGGGGCAGAACCTCCCGCCGGAAGGCAACCGCACGGTGGTGCCGGCCAAAACCACAACGTATACCCTGAGGGGGCAGAACGGCGATACGCTGGGCGTCGTGACGGTGGAAGTTGCCAAGCCCAGCCTGCTCGACCGGGCCGGTCTGTGGGGTGTCGTGCTGGCGCTGCTGATGCTGGCGCTGACGGTCTGGGTCATCCAGTACGACCCGGAAAAGGAAGCGGAAGAACGGGAGAGCCGCGAGCGCAAACCCCGGACTTCGAAGCGGAAAGAAACGTCCGCGCGGCAGGATGAAAGCCGGTCCGAGGTGAGCGCGGCCGATGAGCCGCGGCAAACCGGGCGGACAACGGAACCCCGGAAGCAGGCCGAGGAACCCGCCCGTTCGGAACCGGCGGCCGAGTCTTCCCGGCGCCCCGACTATGACCAGTTGGTCGAAGGAAGCGGCGATTTCGGCGAACAGCCCGCCCGCAAGGACGGCCTCTGGGGCCTGTGGATGCCCGACGAAAAACGGTGGCTCATCAAACCGAAGTACGACGACGTCACCGTATTCAAAGACGGTCGCGCCCGGGTCGTGCTGAACGGCAGCGTATTCGACATCGACCCGAGCGGCGAACGAATCGAAGACTAGCCCACGGTTTTAACCGTGGGACAGGTTTCAACCGCGGGACAGGTTGTAAATATTCAATTCACCCACAGCCCTCCAAACGACTCCATCACGGCGTTGCCGTCACCAACAGATTGCGGAAAACCGTCCAGTTGCCGGTCGCCGTGAGGCCGATTCCATTACCCGGTAAGGGCCGGAACGGATACGGACTGCCGGGTACTTCTTTCCCATTGATAAAAAAGCGCAGCGACTGGTCCAGCTTCTCGACCCGCAGCAGATTCCGTCCCGACTGCACAAATCCGCCCATCTCCAGCGGCGTTCCCGGCATGTAGCTGGCAAAGGTCGTGTTATTGGCCAGGGCTTTCACCAGCGCCTGCCGTTTGGCGTTGATGCTGAACATCGTGTAATTCACCGAGTCCCGGACGCCCAGCAGCAGCCCGCCCTCCGGAATCACCTTTTCGTCGCCGTACAGTTCAATCTGAATAACAAACCGGCGGGCCTGGTTCAGGTTGATCTCCGGCGGCAGCGGAATAAAGCTCAGCGCCGGCTCCCGGCTGCCCGTCTTGCGGCGCATGCGGTAGCTGCTGCCCGCGATTTCCAGCGAGTAGGCCGCGGTTTCGACCGTCCGCCAGCCGTTTTTGTTGTCGCTGAACGGTTCACTGAAAACCTGCATTCCGGATTTGGTGGCCGGGGAAGTGGCCGGAGCGGCTTTGGGCGCTTCCTTCTTCAGACTCACCCGGACCCACGAACTCGTGGCTGACGCCACTCCGCCCGACGACTGCGCCGTGACCGTTCCGGCAAACAGCCAGGCGGCAAGAAGGCTTACGCCGTATCGTTTCTGTATCATGCCTGCTACCCGTTAAAATGTAAGTTGAACAACGGCGGTCCACTGGCCCGCCTGAACGCCGGGGCGGAGCCGAACCTCGCGGTTTCGCTGCGCCCGCTGGTTGCGGATGCCCTGCAGAGCCGTCGCGATGACGTCGGTGGCCCAGACCGCCGCGGCCAGCCGGGTGGCGACGTAATACCGCTGGTGGGCGCTGTTGGCGCGGGTGTAGAACGACTCGGCGGCAGCGGCGTTTTTCTGCTCGTTGTACAGAGCGTACTCATCCCGCGACTGACGACGCTGAATCAGTCCGTAGGCGACCAGTCCGTAAGTGGCGACGGTAACCAGCGGCCGCAGCCCCACCCGGGGTTTGGGGTTCTGGACAAAAATATTGCCGATGCCCGGCGCGATGGCCGACAGCAGGGCGTATCCCGGCCCGCCGGGTCGGCGCAGGCGGGGCGAAGCGGGGGCGGTCGGTTCGGCGGGCGGAGGCGTGGCGGCCACCTTCTCGCCGGGTTCCTCCCGGGTGCGGCGCACCAGATTGACCAGCACGGTCACCCGGATTTCTTCGTCCAGCTCGTAACCGTTCGCTAGCACGTTCCAGAGAATGCGGCGGTTGGGGCCGTCGGCGACATCAAGGCCGACATCCCCGGTGATGAACGCCCGGCCGGGTTGCAGCGAACGTCCGGTGCGGCTTTTCACCTCAAACCAGACCGAATCCGCCGCTACCAGACCGGCGGCATCATAAAGAATTTCGAGGCTCGTTTCGCCCGAAGCCTGCACGCGCACGTTGCTGATTCTGACCTGAGCGGAGCACCAGAGCGAAAGGGAAAACAGGAGCAAAGACAGAGAAAAAGACTTCATGGCGGGTCAGGGCTGTACGGTCAGGGTGCGGGAAACGGTAAAGGTGTCGTCGCAGGCGTTGCGGGCGAGGATGGTGACCGTGTAGGTGCCGGGGCGGTCGTAGATGTACGTAAAGCGGGTGCCGGTGCGGTTGCGTCCGTCGCCCATCGACCAGCCCACCACGCCGAGGTCGCCCTGCGGGTTATCGAGAAAAAATTCGACCTGAAGCCCAAAAGCCGAGTACCCGATGCCGGCCGAAGGTTTGGCGCAGACCGGAAACTCCCGGCGTTCGAGCATAAACGGCTCGCAGGCGGCGCAGAAGAAGCAGATTAACAGGACAGCTAAAAATCGAATCATGCTTGCGGTGGATGATGAATAGGCCAAAATAACGAAATTATTCCGGTTAAGCCGACCGATGAGTAAAAGCATGAGGCAGGCCAGCGGCGTTGCCTCCAGTATCCGTACTTTGGCGGATTTGAAACGGCACCGCACGACATAACGATACGGATTACCCGACTTTAAGGAAGCTCGTCTGGCCTACGGTTGTCACTTCGGCCAGATTTAGTTGGAGAAATCCTGCCCCGTGAAATACCGTCGCCGGTTATCATTTTCGCCCGGTTTTCTGTAAATTCACATTTTCGACAAAACCTAAGAAGTGTATCCCCGTGCGCTGGTCAGCCAAAACGAAAGATGAACTAGTGGCCGAAATTCGGCGACTTAGTAAAGAACTGGATATCCTCAATGCGCTGGACGACCCCTCCCGGACGCCGAACGTCGCCGTTTTTGACGTTCGCAAGACCGTTGACCAGCTGAATCTCATCGGGCTGACCATCGAACGCGACGGAACGGTCACGTTTGCCAACCAGTACACGCTCCGCATTACGGGCTGGGACAAAGAGGATATTATCGGACAGAACTTCTTCGAACGGTTCATTCCCGAAACCGAACGGGCCCAGGTCCGGCAGGAGTTTGACGAGGCGACCGAACGCGGCGGCCTGCTCGAACAGAAGGAAATCAACCTCTTGGCGAAAAGCAGCGCCCTGCGGAATGTGCAGCTCAATTCGCTCATCATCAACAACGTGGCGGGAGCCATCACGTCGTTTACCATCATCGGGGAGGACGTCACGAACAAAAAGCGGGTGGCCTCGGCGCTTTCGTATTCCAACGCGCAGCTTCAGGACCTGGTCGACAACACGAGCGACCTGATTCAGGTCATCACCCTCGACGGGAAGTTCATGTTCGTCAACCGGGCGTGGCGCGAAGTGCTGGGCTACGGGTCCGAAGAAGTGGCCTCGCTGACCCTGCGCGACATTCTGCACCCGGACTATGCCGAAAGCACTTTCCAGCGGCTGAAACAGATTCAGGGCGGGGAAAAACTGCCGTACTTCGAGACCGTTTTCCGGGGCAAAGACGGCAAGACGATCTTTCTATCGGGCTCGGTCAACTGCCGCTATGACCAGGGCAAACCCACGGCCTTCCGCTGCATCCTGCACAACATCACGAGCCGCATCCGGGCCGAAAAAGCGCAGAAGCTTTATTACAGCATCGCCAACTGGACGCTGAACACACGGGACCTGGGCGACCTTTATCAGAAAATCCACGAAGAACTCGGCAACATCATCGACGCCGAGAACTTCTTCATCGCGCTTTACGACCAGAGCAAGAGCTACCTGTATTTCCCGTACTACGTCGACGAATATTTTCAGGGAAATATGCGGTTTACGAAGCGGCGGCTGGGCAACGGCCTCACCGAATACGCCATCCGGGAAAACAAGCCGCTCTTTCTCTACGAACAGGACATCCAGCGGCTGGCCGAATCGCACAACATCTACCTCTACGGGCAGGTGCCCAGGGTGATGCTCTGCGCCCCGCTCCGGATCGGCGACCGCATTACGGGCATTATCGGCGTCAAATCCTACGCCGACCTGAACGCCTACTCCGCCCGCGACCTCGAACTGCTGGAATTCATCTCCGGTCAGGTCGCGCTGGCGATTGCCCGCAAGCAGGACGAGGCGATTCTGGCCAAACAGACGGCCCGCCTGAACGCCATTTTTGACAGCAGTTCGCACCTGATCTGGTCGGTCAACAAAAGCTACCAGCTCACGTCCTTCAACCGAAACTACGCCCGGCTGATCGAAAACCAGCTCGGAGAAGTGCCGCAACTGAACGTAACGACCGAAAAGCTCGGCTGGCGGATCATCGGGGCGGACAACCGGAAGCTGCTCGAAGAACGGTACCGGCTTGCGTTCAAAGGACTGCCGCAGAGCGTCGAGCTTCATTTCGAAACACCCAAAGGCAACGTCTGGCTGGAAGTGAACCTCAACCCGATTCTGCTTTCGGGCGGCATCATCGAAGAAGTTTCCGGCATTGCCCGCGACATTACGACCCGCAAAAAAACCGAACTGGAACTGCGCGGCAGCGAAGAGAAATTCCGGGGTATTTTTGTCAACCTCCAGGATATTTACTGCCGGGTAGACCGCCACGGCCGCATCACCATGATCAGCCCATCGGTGCTGAAACGGACCGGCTACCGGCCCGAGGAAGTGATGGGCCAGCCGATCACCAAATACGTCGATCCGAAAGACGTGCGCCGGGCCCTGCTGCGCGTAATCCGGCACAAAAGCCTGCGGAACTTCGAGGCGACCATCCGGCGCAAGGATGGCACCGAGCGGCAGTTTATGTTCAACATGCTGACGCTGGAAGACCATGGCGGTCGCGTGACCGAAGTGGCCGCCCTCGCCCGCGACATCACCGAACTGAAGCGCAACGCCCAGGAACTGATGCTGGCGAAAGAAGATGCCGAACGCTCGCTGAAAGTAAAGGAACGCTTCCTGGCGAACATGAGCCACGAAATCCGGACGCCGATGAACGGCGTGATCGGCATGATCGATCTGCTGAGCGATACGCCGCTGAACGAGGAGCAGAAAGAGTATGTGCAGACCATCAAACGCTCGTCCGAAACGCTGCTCAACATCCTGAACGACATTCTCGACCTCTCGAAAATCGAGGCGGGCAAAATGCAGCTCCACGAAGCGCCCGTACCGTTGCAGGAGGTGCTGGACAAACTCGTGGCGCTCTTCGGCCAGCAGGCCAGCACCAAAGGCAACCGGCTGAGCTACGAACTCGGCCCGGACCTGCCCAAATTCATCATCGCTGACCAGACCCGGCTGTTGCAGGTGCTGTCCAACCTGACGTCGAATGCCATCAAGTTTACGGAACGGGGCCGGGTGACGGTGCGGGCCAGTCTGGCGGAGAAGCGCGGCAAAATCGCCCGCATCCGGTTTGACGTGCAGGATTCGGGCATCGGCATCGCCAAAGACGACCTCGGGCTTCTTTTCAACTCGTTCAGTCAGGTGGATACCTCCTCGCGCAAGTCGTTCGGCGGAACCGGCCTCGGCCTCGCCATCTCGAAGGAATTGGCGGCGCTGATGAAAGGAACCGTGGGCGTGGAGTCGGAAGTGGGCAAAGGCAGTACGTTCTGGTTTACGATTGAGGTCAAGGAAACTTCCATCAGTCCGTCGTCGGCCAAATCCGACGGGGCGGACGTGCCGCTGCAGAACGTCTTCACGGACTATCAGCCGCGGACGCTGCTGGTGGACGACAATGCCGTGAACCGCAAGGTGGCCTGCGAAATCCTGCGCAAAGCGGGCTGTATCGTCGAGACGGCCTCAAGCGGGTCCGAAGCCCTGGCGGCGGTGGCCAGCCGGGTGAACAGCGGCGAGTTGATGTACGACGCCATTTTCATGGACATTCAGATGCCGGACATGGACGGGGTGGAAACGACCCGCCACCTGCGCGAACAGCACGGAACGCTGCTGCCGCCGGTCGTCGCCATGACGGCCTACTCCATGCGCGAGGACCGCGACCGCTTCCTGAGCCAGGGCCTGGACGATTACATCGCCAAGCCCATCCGCGCGCAGAGCCTCATCGCCAAAGTCAAGGAAATCATCGACTCCGGGAAGGCTTTCCGCGAAGCGGCCCAGCGTAAATCGGCCCAGCAGCAGTACGCGCAGGAAATCGAACTGCCGCATATCGATGCCGACATCATCGGGCAACTGATGCAACTGGGCGGGAAAGACCTGGTGCTGTCGATTTTCGAGGATTTTGAGCAGGAAGCCACCACGCTCGTCCACGGCACGCTCGACGCCTTTGCCATCGGCGACATTCCGACCGTCAAAAGTCACCTGCACACGCTCAAAGGCAGCGCCGGCACCATCGGAGCCGCCCGGGTGGCCGACATCGCCCGTCAGGCGGAAGGGAAGCTCAAAACCAACGACACCACCACGCTGGCCGAAGACCTGAAGCGGCTGGACAAGGCGTATCTGGAGTTCCGGGCTACGTACAAAGAAACGCTGGAAAGACTGGTAGGACAGAGCGAAGTGGCGTAACGGCTTCGTTGGGGAGATAGGGCGGCAAATCTGCTTTAGGTATCAGTTGCCACCCTTTTGCCCCATCCCGACCATGACGCTTTTTGTCCGTTGCCTTTTAGTGCTGCTTGCCGTCTTTCACCCGCCGGTTTCGGCCCGACCACCCGCGAAACCGGCTACCTTTCTGCTGAACGGGGAGTTGCTGCGTTTGCACAAAGAAAAGATTCAGAAAGGCGATACCCGGCTGCGAAAGGCGCTGGACGCGGTGCTGAAAACGGCCGAAAAGACGCTGTCCAACCCGGCGTACTCGGTCATGCAGAAGACCCGGAACCCGCCCAGCGGCGACAAGCACGACTATATGAGCGTGGGCCCGTACTGGTGGCCGGACCCCACCAAACCCGACGGGCTGCCCTACATCCGCAAAGACGGGCAGGTAAACCCCGAACGCTCGGCCATTCCGGATGCGGATAATTTCAAGAAACTCGTCCAGGACGTGCAGGTGCTGACCGTCAGCTATTACTTCACGGAGGAAGAACGCTTTGCCCGCCGGGCGGCGGAACTGCTGCGCGTCTGGTTTCTCGATGAAGCCACCCGGATGAATCCCCACCTGAAATACGGACAGGCCATTCCGGGCATTACGGAGGGCCGCGGCATCGGCCTCATCGACACCCGCGGGCTGGCAACCCTGACCGATGCGGTGCAGCTTCTGAAAAGCTCCAGAGCCTGGTCGACCCGGGACGAAGCGGGCATGCAGAACTGGGCCCGGCAGTTTCTGGACTGGATGCAGACCAGCCCCATCGGCCGCGACGAAGAGGACGAACACAACAACCACGGCACGTACTACGATTTGCAAGCGGTAGCCCTGGCGCTGTATACCGGCAATCAGGCGCTGGCCCGGCAGATTCTGGAGCAGAAAACGACGCAGCGCATCGCCAGCCAGCTCAAACCGGACGGCAGCCAGCCGCACGAACTGGCCCGGACGCTTTCCTGGAATTACTCGCTGATGAATTTGACCGGCTTTTTCGGGCTGGCCCAATTGGCGGAGAACGTAAAGGTAGACCTGTGGACCTACCAGACCCCGGACGGAAAAAGCATCCGGAAAGCCTACGAATGGATGCTGCCGTTTGCCGAAGGAAAAAAGCCGTGGACGCACCAGCAGATCAAGGCCCTGCACCCGGAGGAGTTTGCGCCGCTCCGGGTCGTTGCCGCCGCCCGGTTTGCGGAGCCGAACGAAACCCCGGTCAAAGAGCCGGAAGACAGCTTTTTTGTCCTGACGCATTCGCTCTTCTGACCCAAGAAACCTTTCCTGAACCTAAACCCAACCTGTCCATGAAAACCCTGATTGCCGTCCTGCTGGCGGTGCTGTTCAGTCTGCCGTCGCGGGCGGAAGAACCTAATCTGCTTAGCGGGAAATTTACCAGAGAGCAGCTCCGCAACGTCCTGATTCCGCAGGCGAAATGGACGCCGTTTCCGAAACGCGAAGACCGCGCCGGGTGGGCCCGAGCCGACCCGGCGATGATGAAAGCCTACATCCAAAAGGCTGAGCCGTATTTGAATTACGAATGGCCCCACATCCCGGCGACCAAATCGCTGCTGATCGTCCGGACTGGCGACCGCGACGAATACCAGACCGTCAGCTTCCGGAAGCGCGAGGTGCTGGGAACCTTACTGCTGGCCGAAATTGCGGAAAACAAAGGCCGGTTCGTGGACGCCATCGTCAACGGCGTGTGGTCCATCTGCGAAGAGTCGTTCTGGGGCGTGCCGGCGCACCTGCCGCGGTCGAAGGAAATCTCCGGTTTGATGGACGTCTCCAAGCCCTTCGTTGACCTGTTTGCCGCCGAAACGGCCACGTACCTGGCCTGGGTCGATTATTTTCTGGGCGATAAACTGGACGCCATTTCGCCCCAGATTCGCAAACGCATTTACCACGAAACCAGTCACCGGATTTTTGAGCCGCTGATGGCCGAGAAGCCGCACGGCTGGATGGTCGCCAACGCCGCCGGACGGGCACCTAATAACTGGAACCCGTGGATCTGCTCGAACTGGCTCAACGCCGTGCTGCTGCTCGAAAAAAACGAAACCAAACGGGCCGAAGGCGTCGCCAAGGTGCTGTGGGTGCTCGACCAGTTTACCAATCCGTACCCGGCCGACGGGGGCTGCGACGAGGGGCCGAGCTATTGGGGAGCCGCCGCGGCCTCGCTTTTTGACAACATCGCCCTGCTCAATACGGCCAGCAACGATGCCTTTACCTACGTTTACGCCGACGAAAAGATCAAAAACATGGGCCGCTTCATCTACCGCGCCCAGATCAGCGACCGCTATTTCCTGAACTTCGCCGATGCGGACCCGCAGCCGGTGATGTCGGCCACGATGATCTACCGCTACGGCAAGGCCATCGGCGATCCGGACATGATGAAATTCGGGGCGTATTACCGCCAGCCGGAGGACGGTTCCATCGGTCGGTTCCACTATTTCCGCAACTTCTACGCCCTGTTCATGCAGGACGAATTCCGGAAGGCGCCGCAGGGTCTGCCGCTGCCGAAAAACGTCTGGCTGCCGGATTTACAGGTGTTTGTGGCCCGCGACCAGGAAGGCACCACCAACGGGTTTTACGTAGCGGCCAAGGGCGGACACAACGACGAAAGCCATAACCACAACGACATTGGCAACTACGTCGTCTACTACGACGGCCAGCCGCTGCTGATCGACGTGGGCCGGGGCACCTATACGGCCAAAACCTTCAGCGGCCAGCGGTACGACATCTGGTACAACTGTTCGGACTACCACAACCTGCCGACCATCAACGGAAAGACGCAGCTGCCGGGCCGGGAATTTCAGGCGGCTTCGGTCGCCTACAAAGCGGCGGACGCCTACACCCAGTTCAACGTCGATTTTGCACCTTCGTACCCCAAAGAGGCCGGTGTCGATGCCTGGCAGCGGATCATCCGGCTCAATCGCGGGAAAAACGTTCAGATTGAAGATGTGGTCCGGCTCCGGGAAGCCAGATCGCTGACGCAGCACCTGATGACCTGCTACCCCGCCGAAGTGACGAAGCCCGGGGAAGTGGTCATTCACTACGGGCCCAAAGGCGGGACGGCCCGCGATTTTGTAGTGAAATACAACCCCGCGCAGTTTCAGCCTACCGTGGAAAAAGTGGCGCTGAAAGCCCCCGAGGACAAAGGGATCATTGCCAAGTGGGGCGATACCATCTACCGGATCAACTTCCAGGCCCTGAAGCCGAAACCTGCCGATAAGTTCAGTTTTGTGATTGCTGGACGATAAGCACGGGAAAAGAGGGGGCACGTAAAAGGGGTTCACGCCGATTAGCGCGGATTTTAAGCGCAGATTTTCGCCGGTTATATTCTGCGAAAATCCGCGTCAAAAATCCGCGTCAATCGGCGTGAACCCCCTTTTTTACGTGGTTACCAGCCCGGATTCTGCTTGATTTTCGGGTTCTGGGCCAGCGTGTTCAGCGGAATGGGCCAGAGGTAGTGTTTGCTTTCGTCAAAGACCGGATTGGCCCAGTCGGTGCCCTGATATACGTCAATGTAGGTCCGTCCGCTGACCGGGTCCACGCTGGTACGCACATTGGCGCGCGGGTAGCGGGCGATGGCGGCGGCGTCCCAGCGGATGCCCAGCGTCGGAATGGTCAGCTTCTTGCCCTGTTTCCACCGCAGCAGGTCGCCGTACCGGAAGCCTTCCATGAACAGCTCAATGCGGCGTTCCCGGCGGATTTCGGCGATGAGCGGCGACACCCCATCGGCGGTATAACGCGGGTCTACCGGGACGGCCCCCAGCTTCAGATGCGGCATGCCCACCCGGTCGCGGAGGCGGTTGATGGTGAGGTCGAGGTCGGCCTGGCTGATTTTGCCCAGTTCGGCCTGCGCTTCGGCGTAATTGAGCAGAGCTTCGGCAAAACGCAGGATGATGGCCGGGGTCTCGCCCGTATCGAACGCTTTTCCGATCATGTCATCCGCGTTGTAATGCTTGATAATGTGGTAGCCCGTCGTCGAGATGTAGCCGCCTTCCATGCCCTGAATCCGGGGATACGTCCGGCCGTCGTCCAGATGGTACTTGTACCGCTTGGCGTCGTCGGGGTGCAGAACGGTCTGGCGCAGGCGCGGGTCGCGGTTTTCGAACACATTCTCGATGGTGGCATCCCCTTTGTACAGCGGCGAGAGCGTGATGGGCAGCCCGTCGGTGCACAGGTAGTCTTCCACCAGGCTCTTGGTCGCTCCGCCGGCATACTCGAAGTACGACTGCACGTGGTTGGTAAACACGCCCAGCTGGTAGCGGCGCCAGTACATCACCTCGGGATTTCCGGCCAGATTGAGCACGCGGTGAAAGGCGTTGTAATCACTTTGCGGATTTCCCGTGGTATACAGGCGGTAAGGCCCCTTGTCGATCAGCTCCTTGGAAGCGGCGGCGGCTTCCTGCAACCATTTTTCGGGATTGGCACCGCCGTGGTACTTCCGCCAGGTGCCTTCAAAGAGGCATACGCGCGACTTGACCAGCAGGGCGCACCAGCGGTTAAGCCGACCCGGCGCGTTGCCGTCGCCCCAGCTGTCGGGCAGTTTGGTCGAGGCGAAATTGAGGTCTTCCAGCACTTTTTCCATCGCCTCTTCACGGGGTGTGCGGGCGGCGTTGAGTTCGGGGGAGTCTACGTTCAGTTCCTTGTCTACCCAGGGCACATCGCCGAATTTCTGAGCCTTATCGGCATAGAACCAGCCGCGGAACAGCCGGGCTTCGGCAATGTAGCGGTCTTTGATAGCCTGCGACACATTCGCCTTGTCGTAATTGGCCAGCCCGATGTTGCAGGCCCGGACAAAGTTCCAGCCTTTATAGCCGAACTGCTGCGGGTCGGTCGGGACGGTATGCTTGCCCGAGCGAATCTGCTGGAAAAAGTTGTGGCGCGGGTGACGCGGGGCCATGTTGTCGGCAAATTCGTCGAGGAACCAGACGCTGCCCCAGTGGCTTTCAAAGCCGTTGTAGTGGCCGTGCAGAATGGGCACGTTGTCGTCGTTGCGGGCGAGGTCGTAGAGGCCGTTGTTGTACACCCGGAGGTCGTTTTCCGAGCTCCAGAAGGTCTGGTTGGTGACGCGGTCGAGCGGGTAGCGTTCGAGGAATTCGTCATTGCAGCTGCTGAACAGCAGGGCCGTCGTGAATACCAGACCGAAGGTGAACGTATGTTTTTTCATAAAGAAAGTCGGTTAGGGAATTAAAAGGACAGGTTGGCACCCAGCGTCATGATGCGCTGCATGGGATATTCGATGGCCGCCGACTGGATGCTTTCGGGGTCGAGCGGCTTGCGGATGCGCGAGAATTCCCACAGGTTCATGCCCGTCACGTACACCTGCGCCCGGCCCACGCCCACTTTCTGCATCAGGTTCGAGGGCAGTTCGTAGCTGAACGTGATGTTCTTGGCCCGGATGTAGCCCGAATTCTGCAGATAGCGCGACTGCACCTGCACGTTCTTCTTGTCGTTGGTCGAGATGTGGGCGGCGGGGAAATATGCATCCCGGTTGGTCTCGGTCCAGGTATCGGTGATGTAATACCGCTCCACATGCCCGGCGTTGAAGGGGAAGAACCAGGTCCAGTTGTCGGAGGTCGGCCAGTGGTCGCGCCGCCAGATGCCCTGGAAGAAGGCCGTCAGCCGGAAGTTTTTGTAGCTGATGCCCGTATTGATGCCGAACGAAAGCCGCGGCGTGGTGTTGCCGATCACTTTCCGGTCGCCGGGGTCGGCCAGCGTATTCTTGCCGAAGCTGATGGAGCCATCCCCGTTCAGATCCGCATAGCGAATGTCGCCGGGCCGCCAGTTGGCGCCGATGTTGGTCTGCTTCGGAGCGGCGGCAACTTCATCGGGAGTCTGGAAGATGCCCGCGGTTTCGAAGCCCCAGATTTCGCCAATTTTCTGCCCTACGTAATAAATATTGCTCCCATTGGGCAAAGCCCCCGTCGGGTTGTTGAACTTGGTGATGGTCGATTGCCAGTCCGACAGGGCGAGGTTGGCGTCGTAGCTCCAATCGCTGCCGATCTTATCCCGCCAGGTGAGCGACAGTTCCCAGCCTTTTGTGCGGAGGTCGGCGGCGTTTTCCTTGGGAGCGGCGGTGCCCAGAATGGCCGGATACGACACGTCCATCAGCATGTCCTTGGTGTCGCGGGTGAAAACGTCCAGCGACGCATCGAGTCGCCCGCGCAGCATCGTGAAGTCGAGCCCGATGTTTTTCGAAATCACCGTTTCCCAGGTCAGGCCGGGGCTGACCAGACCGGCGGGCGACACAAACGGAATGGCCGCGTTGCTGAACATGTACGGCGACTGCCCGATGCCCATCGTGGCGACGTACGGGTAAAAGTTGTTGCCCAGTAGCTGGTTGCCGAGCGTTCCGTACGAGGCCCGCAGTTTGAGATTATCCAGCCAGCGGCCCGTTCCGGCCATGAACTTCTCGTTGCTGATCCGCCAGCCCGCCGAGAAGGACGGGAAAAAGCCGAACCGGCTTTCGGCGGGGAAGCGCGAGGTGCCGTCGTAGCGGCCGTTCAGCTCCAGCAGGTACTTTTCGTTGTAATTGTAGTTCAGGCGGTAAAAAGCGCCCCGCAGCGCCACGTGCGACTTGCTGCCGAAGGTCTGCTGCACGCCGGTGGTGGCGTTGACGTCGATCACCTGCGGCGTGATGAGCGACCGGGCCTGCGCCCCGACGTAATTGTTGAGGCCCCGTTCCTGGTTGAAGCCGATCATGGCCGTCAGGTTGTGGTTGCCCAGTTTCGGGACGGCGTACTCGGCGTAGGCGTTGAAGACGTAGTACTGGTTGTAGTTGTTCTCGTTCCGAATCCAGTCGTCGCCGCTGAAGCCGTTGCTGATCATGTTGGGCGAAAGCAGGTTTTCGGAGACGATGTCGATCTTGCTCTGCACATCCTGATACATCCGGTTGAAGATGTTGTAGGAGAAATCCGAGCGGATTTTGAGACCCTTCAGCGGCGTCAGCGTCACGCCCTGGGTGAGCCAGAGGTCGTTTTCGGTAAAGGTCGTCCGGCCGCCGTCGAGCAGGTAGGGGAAGAAGTTGGTGCCGCCGAAGTACTTGCCGATGTAGGGCGCGTATTTCTCCCGGTCGCCGGGCGTCACATAATACTCCAGGTCCGGAAACTGAATGAGCTGAATGGGGTTCACCCGCGCCAGCGAGTTGATGTTCACGTCCCAGTTGTAGAAGTGCGGCTTGTCGCTGTTCTGCGAGTTGAAAATCACTTTCGTATCCAGACTCAGCGCGTCGTTGACCTTGAAATCAGCCTTCATCAGCGCGTTGTACCGCTTGAACTTCTCGTTGTTGTAGCGCAGATAGCCGTCTTTGGTGAAATACCCCAGCGAAACCAGGTACCGGGACTTTTCGGAACCGCCCGAAACCGACACGTCGTGCTGGCTGGTCGGGGCGTAGTCGGTCATAATCTGGTTCTGGTAATCGTTATAGCCGTAATAGCGCAGCACGCCGTTGACCACCTTCCATTGCGGGGCCGTTGCCGGATTTTCGGAGAACGCCTTGGTCCCGGCCACCATGTCGGCGTCGTAGGACGGGATGCCGCTGGTCCGCATGTTGGCGGCGTTCCGGGCCGTGACGAATTCATACGGGTCGGTGACCACGTCCATGTTGAAAATAGGCTTGGCGAGCGAAAACTGGCTGTTGACGGTCACGTTGATCTTGCCGCTTTTGCCGCTTTTGGTCGTTACGAGCACCACCCCGAAGGCCGCCCGGGCTCCGTAGACGGCGGCGGCCGAGGCGTCTTTCAGCACGCTGACGCTTTCGATGTCGTTGGGGTTGATGCGGTTGAGGTCCATCGGCACGCCGTCCACCAGCACCAGGGGCGAACCGCCGTTGATGGATTCGTAACCCCGGATGTTGAACCGGATGGGGGAGGCCGGGTCGCCGTTCCGGACGTTGACGTTCAGGTTCGGAATAACGCCCTGAAGCCCTTCACCCGCCGAGGCAATCGGGCGGTATTGCAGGCGTTTGGAGTCGGCCACGCCCACCGCGCCTGTCAGGTTGACCTTTTCCTGGGTGCCGTAACCCACTACCACCACTTCCTGCAGCGCCTTGGTGTCCTGTTCGAGCCGGATGTCCACCGTCGAGCGCCCGTTGACGGGAATTTCCTGTTTCAGGTAGCCGATAAAACTAATGACCAGCGTAGCGTTGCCGTTGGAAATCCGGAGCGTGTAGCGTCCGTTGTTGTCGGTGGAGGTTCCCTGATTGGTGCCTTTGATAACAACACTCACTCCGGGCAGGCCCTCGCCGTTCTCCTGGGCAGTGATGCGGCCGGAAACACTCTGGCTGTAAGCGACAGTCGCCTGGCAGACCAGCAGGACGAGGCTCAGCAGCATGAGCCTGCCCATAACCAGCCATCGGGTTTGTAAACGGTTGTGCATATAGAATTGGGTTTAGTTGATTCTGAATCGGTCACTGAATCGCCACCTTGCTTCTTCTGCCTGCCTGTTTCCGGGGTGGATAGACCTGGGAGTCGCACAAGGCGATCCCTGAGGTTGTGGGCAAAAGACAATTTTTTCATGGAACTACTTAATTTGGTCTAAACAAAGCGGTGTCGATCAGGAAATTGAGGCGACGGGCTTTGCAGGCCGATTTAAGTAATTCCTGCAGGGATATTTTCCTGAGTTAAAAGAAGATGACCGGGGTTGCCGGATCGGGGCGGTCACGGCAGGCGGTCGGATTGACGATAAGAAGGAAGAATAGTTTTTTGCGTTTCTGAATGTGCTTCTTAATTTCACCTGCGGAAACCGTCTCCTGCCGTTGCGGCAACGCCGTTGTGGCAACTACGATTAATTTCAACGCCCCTATGTCAGCTAAACGCGTACTCATTGCTGAAGACAGCTCCGTCATTCAGAACCTGGCCCGTAAGATTCTGGAATTTCAGAATTACGATATTACGTCCGTCAAAAACGGCGAACAGGTAATCCAGATTCTGGAAAAAGAAGACTTCAATATTCTGTTGCTGGACATCAATATGCCCGTCATGGACGGGATGGAATGCGTTCGCCGCGTCCGGGCCATGTCCGATAAAACGAAAGCCGAGGTGCCCATTGTCGCCATCACCGGCAACGCCAAAAACTACACGGAGGAGGAATTTAAGTCCGCCGGCTTCAACGACGTCCTCGTCAAGCCCCTGAACTTCGACCGGCTGGTGGACGTGGTGAATCAACTGACCGATAAGTAATAGTTGAATAATTGAATGACTGAATGACTGAACGAGAAACCCACCAGTCATTCAGTCATTCAATCATTCAGCATTTTATCCCTATGCTCGTTACCCTCCTCGGTTCCGGGACTTCTTCCGGTGTGCCGCTTATTGGCTGTGACTGTGACGTTTGTCGCTCGGCGGATTACCGGGACAAGCGTTTACGGACATCCGTCCATCTGGAGGTTGAGGGGAAAAGTATTGTGATCGACACCGGGCCGGACTTCCGCCAGCAGGTGCTGCGGGAAGGCATCAAACGGCTCGACGCGGTGGTTTTCACGCACGAACACAAGGACCATACCGCCGGACTCGACGATGTCCGGGCGTACAATTTTCGCCAGCGCCGCGACATGCCGCTCTACGGCCGGGGCCGGGTGCTGGAGCAGATTAAACGGGAGTTTTCGTACGCTTTTGAAGAAAATAAATACCCCGGCGTGCCCAGCGTTCGGCTGCACGAGGTTGATAACGAGCCGTTTGAGGTTGAGGGGGTCCGGTTTATTCCAATCGACGTGCTGCACCACCGTCTGCCGGTCTTCGGCTTTCGGGTCCACGATTTCACCTACCTGACGGACCTGAACTACATTTCGGAAGAAGAACTGGAAAAAGTCTACGGCACCCGCGTCCTGATTCTGGATGCCCTGCAGCGCCAGCCTCACATTTCGCATTTCACGCTGGAACAGGCCGTCGCCCTCGTCGAGCGCATCCGTCCGGAGATCACCTACTTCACGCACATCAGCCACAAACTCGGCCTCCACCGCGAAGTCGAAAAAGAACTCCCCCCGTACATTCGCCTGGGCTTCGACGGATTGAAAATTCAGTTATGAGTTAAGAATTAAGAGTTAAAAGTTAGGCTCCGCCAGTCAGGATTGTGACCAGGCGGAGCCTAACTTTTAACTCTTAACTGATTTTCAGTTTCCGCTATCGCTTCCGCTGCGGTCGCTGTTGTGGCTGCCGTGCCCGACGGGGCCGCGTTCGTGCTGAAGTTCGGATTTGGTTTTGTTATGCGTATCCGGTTCGGGATTTCCCTGTTTGCTTTTATCCTGATTGGAACGGGTGCGTTCCATATTCGGTTGCTGTCCGGAGGTATCGCGGGCCTCCACATTGCGGGTGCGGCCCGTATTGGGCTGCTTGTTATTCGAGCCGGGCTGGTCCGTTGTTTTATGATTAGCCATGACGTTGAGTTGGTTTATGTGTAGGAAATAAACGGGCGGAGGGGGGAAATGTTTGGAATAATCCGCCTTTGTCCGGGTCCTGTTTTCTGGCGGAAGTGCCCTTGAGGCTGCGGCGAAAACGGCTGCAAGGTCAGGATGAAAAGTTGCCTTGCGGGCGATGCCGACACCGCCCGGCAATTTTCCCTACCTTTGCCCCACCAATCTCCGAAGCTCTGATTCCCCGTGCATACCAATTATTACTTCCTCCGCCAGCTTGCCCCCGCCCTTGCCCGTAACCTGGAAGGACTGCGCTTTATGGAGTGCTTCAGCCAGGACCGCGACGAACTGGTGATGGTCTTTGCCCAGGCCCGGGGAAAACTCAATTACTACCGCCCGTTTTACCTCAAAGCTACCCTCCGGCCGGATTTTTCGGGACTGCTGTTCCCCGAATCGGTGCAACGGGCCCGCACCAACAGCGTCGATTTGTTCGACGAACTGACGGGCGGAGAAGAGAGTTCCGGTACGCCCGTTACCGCCGTGCGCTCGTTCCGGAACGAACGCTGCCTGAGCATCGAACTGGAAGGCGGCCATGCGCTACTGTTCAAATTTTTCGGCAATCGGCCCAACCTGCTTATATTCAAGGAAAACGAGGTCGCCGACCTGTTCAACAACAAGCTGGTTGAAGATTACAACCTGAAATACAACGCCCTCGACCGCACCCTCGACCAGTCGTGGGAAGCTTTTGAGCAGGCGAACTTCGACCACCGCAAGCTGTTTCCGACCTTCGGGAAAGAGGTTAATTTTTATCTGGAAGAAAAAGGCCTCCGCACGCTGGACGGCCCGGATAAGTGGGCGCTGTTGCAGGAAACGCTCGGACGGCTCGAAAATCCGCCGCGCTATTACCTCACCACCTTTGACCACAAGCCCGCCCTGACGCTGGTGCCGCTGGGGGAAGATGATCCGTACCGCAAGGAATTCGACAATCCGCTGGAGGCGACCAATCGGTTCTATGCGGCCTTCATGGGACGCAACACACTTGAGCGGGAGCGAGGCGAGGTGCTCCGGCTGCTCGAAAAGCGGCTGAAACGGACCCAGGCGTACATTGAATCGCAGATGGAACGGCTTTTCGGACTGGATGAAGGAGTCAGCAACGAGGAAATTGCCAACATCCTGATGGCGAACCTGCACCAGATTCCCGAACCCGCCGGAGCGCGGTCCCCGGAGCGGATCGACCTGTACGACTTTTACCGCGACCAACCTATTTCGATCAAGCTCAAGCCCGAACTGAGTCCGCAGAAGAACGCCGAAACGTATTACCGGAAGGCCAAAAACGAGAAGATCGAAGTCGCCAAGATTCAGGAAGGCATCGAAAAGCGGGAGCAGGAGGCCGAAGAAATCCGCCGCCAGCTGACGGATATCGCCGCCATCGACAACCTGCGCGAACTGCGGAAATTTCTCAAAAATCAGAAGCTGAACGACGAACGCGCCGCCCTGGCACCTGGTCAGCTTTTCAAGGTGGTCGAGCACGAGGGATTCACCATTCTGATCGGCCGCAATGCCAAAAACAACGATCTGCTCACGCAGAAATATTCGTTCAAGGAAGACCTCTGGCTGCACGCCCGCGACGTGACGGGCTCCCACGTCCTGATCAAGTACCAGGCCGGTAAGAAATTCCCGAAAACCGTAATCGAACGCGCCGCCCAACTCGCCGCCTGGTACTCCAAACGCCGTACCGATACCCTCTGCCCCGTAATCGTCACGCCCAAAAAATTCGTCCGAAAACCCAAAGGCCTGGCCGAAGGCCAGGTAGTGGTGGACAAAGAGGAGGTGGTGCTGGTGGAACCAAGGGAGTTATGAGTTAAGAGTTATGAGTTAAAAATTAAAAGTTAAAAGTAAAGCCCGCCGAATCGCTATGACCCTGCGGAGCTTAACTCATAACTCATAATCCTATTTAGGTAGGTAAACTGCGAAGGTTGACCCGGCGCCGGGCTGGCTGGTGGCGGTGAGGTAGCCGTTGTGGTTGTCCACGACTTTTTTGCAGATCGCAAGACCGATGCCCGTTCCGGGGTATTTCGATTTGCTGTGCAGCCGCTGGAAGATGGTGAAGATGCGGTTGGTGTACACCGGGTCAAAGCCAATGCCATTGTCCTGAACCTTGATGCAATGGTAGGTATGGCTGATCGGCGTTACTTCTTCCGCCGGAATTTCAGCGCCTTTTACCAGACAATGACTAATCGTAATCTCGCAGGGACTTTCCGATTTTCGGAATTTGATCGCGTTGTTGACCAGGCCGAAAAAAAGCTGGAAAAGCTGCGGACTGTCGCCGGGTACTGGCGGCAATTCAGGGATAACTAGCCGGATAGAAGCCTTTTCGATTTCCGACAACAGCTCCAGCCGCACGCGCTGCATCACGTAGCCCAGATCGACCGGGGCGTGGGGCTGGCGGTGGGTTGTCAGACGGGAGTAGGTCAGCAGGTCCTGAACCAGATACGTCATGCGGGCCGCCGACGACTGCATCCGCCGGATCAGGTCCGAGCCGTCGTTATCCAGAACCGGGCTGTAGCGGCTTTCGAGGATATCGCCGAAAGACCGGATTTTGCGCAGCGGCTCCTGAAGGTCGTGGGACGCCACGTAAGCAAACTGCTGCAAGTTCTCGTTGGTCCGGCAAAGCAGCTGGTTCTGCGTTTCAAGGGCCTGTTGATACCGCTTGAGTTCGCTGATGGGCTGGTAGATCGAAAGAATCGTGTCGTTGTCCAGCAGGGTAAGCGAAATGTCCATCCAGATGTCCAGTCCGTCGGCCTGATAATATTCTTCAAACCGCTGGGGTGTCCCGGTTTCGAGCAGGGCCTGATACCGCCGCCAGATTTCGGTCTGGGTGGCGTGAGGATACAGGGAGCGCATCCGCTTGCCGATCAGTTGCTCGACCGAAGCCACGCCATGCTGTTCCAGCGAGCGGCTGGCCCGAACGTATTCCACATCGTCCAGCTGGCCTTTTTCGTCCCGGATCACTTTCAGAATCAGCAGGCCATTGAGCATCTGATCCAGCACGCTGTCGAAAAGCCGGGCCTGCTGCTCCAGCTGCGGTCGCTGCTGGCAGGTGGTTTCCTTCCCGAGGTCCGCCCGGAGAGGCTGGTACGTGATGGCAACTCCCGTATGCCAGGGCCGGATGGACAGGTCGAACCAGCCGTCGGTGTGCGCCAGCGGAAAGGTGGTAAAAACCGTCTCGTGAAAAGGAAGACCAGTCTCGGCTACCCGGATGGTCCGGGCCCAGTTTGGATGCGAGCGAATGGCCGGGAAAATTGCGGTGACCAGCCTGCCTTCGCTTTGCTCCGCCGAAACGCCGTGCAGCTGTTCCGCCAGATGGTTCATCGCCACCACCCGGAAATCGACGATCTGGTTATCGTCGTCCCGGACGGTCTCGTAGAGGCTGATACCGTGATTTGCCAGGTTAAGCGTGTCTTTCAGCAAGGATAATCCCTGCTGCTGTTCTGTGCCGGGAGGGAACATGACCAATGCTATTGCTGAAATATGCCGTCAGGAAAATAACCCCGCAACCAACGCTCTCCTGTTCGTTAAAGGTACAAAATGAGTGCTGAAAGTCAATTTGATGGCGGCGATTTTGTTACTTGACCGTCTGGTTTAATTCGATGAGATACCCGTCCGGATCAGCAAAGTAAATCTGGGCAACGCCGTCGAAGCGGACCTGCCGGTGGTAGGCTATCTTCCGGTCTTTCAGAAACTGCTCGGACTGGTCGATGGAGGCCACAAAAACCGCGAAATGACTGCCGTTCCGGTCGTTCACGATGGGGGTGGTGCGCCCGGCCAGGAGGTGAATCTGCTGCCCGTTGCCGATGTCGAACCAGGCGCGGATGGCCTTCAGATTGTCGGGCACCGGAATCGGGTTCAGCCCGAGAACTTCCCGGTAAAAGGCGGCGCTGACGGGAATGTCTTTCACCTGAAGCGCCAGGTGATTATGCCGGACAATGCCGAGACTGCCCGTCGTCTGGGCCAGGGAAACAGTAACGGTAAGCAGCGAAAAGGAGAGGGCAATCAGGAATTTTTTCATACAAAAAGGGGTCAACTGCCTGTATAAAGCAGCTTTGCCCGGAAAGCTACGCCATTTTTTTGCAGATCGAAAATCGCGCCCAGCGGTCCGCCCGTCCGGGGCTTACTTCACCAGTAACACGGGCTGACTCCGCTTTTGTTTACCCGTCTGAAAAACAAGCGTATACCGTCCGGCGGCCAGGTGCGCTACAGGCCACTCCACCTGATGACGGCCTTCCGGAAATACCCGTTCGGGCAGGGCAGCGACCTCCCGGCCCAACAGGTCGGTCAGCGAAAAGCGGCCAGTCAGCGGGTAGGGCGTTTCCAGCCGGACGGTGAGCTGCTCGCGGACCGGATTGGGCACGACCCGAATGGCCGTTTCGGCCACCGGCTCCTGCAGGCCCGTAATCGCCTGCAACTGGGTGGATTCGACCTGCTTCAGAATCCAGTTGTCCGGGTCGATGGCAAAGCCGGTGGGAGCGGCCCGAAGCAGCAGCTCGAAGGTCTGGTCGGCGGCGTTGTTAAAGACCGTCACCGTGGTGTCTCCGGCGGTAGTCGTAATGCGGACAGGCACGGGCATGGTAAAGAAGCCCGGGTTGGTCGTGCCGGTCCTTTGCTGGAGGCGCAGGCTGAGCGTCCACTGGCTGGCATTGCCCGAACGGACGGTGCCGGTGGCGGTGTAGATCGGGTAGTTTTCCCCATAAACCCATTGTTTGAAGAAATAGCCCAGCGACTGGCCGTACACCCGGCTGGCGATGGCCTCAAAATCTTCCGTTACGGCAGTCCCGTAGGCCAGATTGGAAGAAGCGTACTCCCGCAGAATCCGCCGGAAGGTCTGGTCGCCCACAAGGCCCCGAAGCATGTGCAGCACCGCCGCGCCTTTGGCGTAGGTCCGGTTGCTGTTGAAAATGTTGTTGGCATTGCCGATGTCCTGCACATACAGCGTTCCCTGCGCGTTGCGGGCGCGGTTCAGAAACGACGTCATGGCCGACTGGAACGCGGCTTTTCCGGCGATATTTTCAGTGAAAAGCGCTTCGGCGTAGCTGGCAAAGCCTTCGTTGAGCCAGATGTGCTCCCAGGTCCGGCAGGTGATCTTGTCGCCGAACCACTGGTGCGCCAGCTCGTGGGCAATCAGCGTCCGGGTGAATCCGCCCATCGAACTGATGGTCTGGTGCTCCATGCCGCCGCCCCAGCCAAACTGCGCGTGCCCGTATTTTTCATTCAGAAACGGATACGGGCCGAAGAAGTCCGAGAAAAAGCTCAGCATCGCGGTCGTTTCGTCGAGCGACCCGCGGACGGAGGTCGTGGCCGATTCGGGGTACAGATAATGCATGACGGGCATGGTCCCAAACGTCTGGTCCACCTGGGTGTAGTTGCTCATCGCCAGCGAAATCAGGTAGGGCGCAATCGGGTAGCGGCTGCGCCAGCGGTAAGTGCGGGTATCGTCCGGATTGTCCGAAACGCCTTCAAGCCGCCCGTTGGAGACCGACACAAAAAAGCGCGGAGCCGTGATCCAGACGTCGGAGGAGTCGGCTTTGTCGGCCGGGGTATCCTTGCAGGGAAACCAGTCGCGGGCGCCGTAGGGTTCGCTCAGGCTCCAGATGGCCGGGTCGCGCTGCGGGCCGTGGAAGCTGAAGGCAAAACTGCCCAGCCCGCTGGGGTCGGGCCGCCCCTGGTAATAAACGGTGACGAAATACGAGGCATTCGCCGCCAGCGCCCGTTCCGGCCGGATTATCAGCTGTCCCCGGCTGCGGGAGAACGCCACCCGGACGGCCCCCGCCCTGACCGAATCGACCCGGAGGGTGTCGTTGAAATCGAGGTAAAACTGGGTCACGTTGCCCGACACCGGGCGGAGGCCGACCGTTACCGCTCCCCGCAGGTACTGCGGGCTGTGGGTCAGGCGCAGGTCCAGTTTGTAGTAATGCACGTCAATGCCGGGGTCGCCGGGGTACTGCATCCGGGCCTGGGCGCTGGTTGGGACCAGCCTGCCAAACGCCCGGACCTTGGCAGTCCGGCAGGCTTCGGAAGCATCGTCAACGGACTGGCTATACGCGGCGCGAGTCAGCCCAAAAAAGGCCGTCAGAGCCAGTAAAGCCTGCAGGCCGGTCAGTAGAGCAGGGTTCATTCGTTGGTTTCTTTCTTGATGTCGTCCAGAATATCTCCCGGAAGCTCCCGGGGGTCGGCTTTCAGGTCGTCGTACCGATGCGCGATCTCGTCGAGTTTGCGCTGCTCGGCGGGCGGCAGTTCGAGTTGCCAGCCCAGGGAGTCGGCCAGCTGGAAAATCATGTACTGAATCTGGTTGCTGGCGATGCGGGGCAGGTCGCTTTGCAGGGCGCGGTCGTACATGGTCTTTTTGGCTTCGTCGAGCAAGCGGGTGTAATCTTCGCTTTTGAAATGATTCAGCAGGCCGGGGTCCAGGTCGTAGAATTTGTAATCGGTATCAATGGACAGCACTTCGGGCTCCGGAAAGTACTCGATTATGAGCCGTTTGTCGCCGTCGGCAGGCTGCCGGAAGCGCATTTTGGCAAAATCGTACCCGACGAGCACCTTGGCTTTGGCGATGATGAGCGCCCGTTTTTCGTCGTTGAGAAAATAAAGATATTTTTTCTGATCCTGATAGGTCAGGATTTCGGAGAAATACCCTTCGGCCATCACCACTTTGAATACTTTTTCGATCCGCTCCACCAGCATGGTCGAATCGATTCGGACGTCCGTTACAGTGCCGGATTTCCGGCTTTTGAGCCAGCTGGAGACCGCCATGCCGCCGGCGCCTCCCAGAAGTAGGGTAAAAAAGAGAACGACCAGATCCGATGATTCCATAAGGGATGAATAGATACGAAAGTAATCAGCTTTTCTATTCAACCAAAAGGCTGAAAAGTAGTTTTTTGCGGGGGCGGGCTGGCGCTATTCTGCAAACGACCGTTGCCGGCCTAGTACGCTTTTCCCACTCCGGTAGGATGGCGTTTTGGTGCAACGGGTAACGGTGCGCCGGGTCTTTGTGGGCGTCGCCATCGGTCCGCGCCAGCGATAAAGCTCTCCGTTTGGCCGGATGAATCGGCGGTGAGAGGCTGTACGCCGGTAGCCAGTCGAAACGAAAGCGCAAAATAAAACCGAAGGCGGGTAGACCTTCGGTTTTGCAAAAAAACGGGGAAGCTGCTTAGCGCGCCAGTCCGTCCCGCCGCGCCCGGTCGCGGACCCGCTGGGCCCGGCTTTTGCTGTCGGGGTGCGTGGACAGAATTTCGCCCACCTTGCCGCCGCTGCTGCCTTTCTGCGCCAGTTTTTCAAACGAAGTAGCCAGCGCCATGACGCTGTATCCGTTGCGTTTCAGGAAGTTGTAGGCGAAATCGTCCGCCTCGGACTCCTGGTCCCGGCTGTGCTTGGCACCCACCAGATAGTCGGCGATGCCACCCAATTGTGAACGCGATAGGCGGCCAATGACCCCGTCCTGAGCCGCACCGACATTCCGGATGGCCGAGCGGCGCAGAGCGCTTTTCATGGCGTCGTGCGAATCCTTATTGACCACGTGCCCGATTTCGTGCCCGATGATGGCCATAATCTCCTGGTCGCTCATGATGTCCATCAGCCCTTTGAACACCCGAACGCTGCCGTCGGCGGTCGCAAAGGCGTTGACATCGGCCACTTTATACACTTTGTAATTGATGGGAATGCCGTTGATGCTGCGGTGACGGCTCACGATCCGGTTCAGACGTTGCGTGTACGGGTCATTGGGTCCCGCTACAGGGTTTTGGGCGTCCATCTGCTGCACAGCCTGACGCGAGTAGGTGGCTACCTGCTGGTTGGTCAGCGTCAGCGACTGAATGGCCTCCAGCCCCGCCTGCGCCAGCCCTCCCTGCGCCTGCGCCAGAGCCGGTAACCAGAGAATCAGGAAAAAAATATGGGTTATACGTTTCATTCGGATTAACAATTGTTTCCCTTTTGACTAAAAAAACGGGCAGATGGTTTAACGAATTGTGGTTCGTAGCTTTGAGCCATGCAAAAGACCCTTCTTGTGGTAGCCGGACCCACGGCCGTGGGCAAAACCGCGCTTTGCGTCCGACTGGCGAAAGAACTCGATACGGACGTGGTGTCGGCGGATTCGCGGCAGCTGTACCGGGAACTAGCCATCGGCACCGCCAAACCGACGCCGGAGGAGATGCAGGGTGTCCGGCACCATTTTGTGGATTCGCACAGCATTACGCAGCTAATTGGCGCGGGCCATTACGAACGGGAAGCCCTGGCCGTGCTGGATACTCTTTTTGAGAAAAAAGATATCGTGATTCTCTCCGGCGGAACGGGCCTGTACATCAATGCCGTCTGTTTCGGCCTCGACGATATTCCGGAAATCGACCCGGCGCTCCGCAAGCAGTTGATGCAGCGCCTGCAAACCGAAGGACTGGCCGCGTTGCAGGAAGAATTGCGGCAGCGCGACCCCGTGTATGTCGCCACAGCCGATCTGCAAAATTCCCAGCGGGTGGTGCGGGCGCTGGAAGTGACCATCCAGACCGGCCAGCCGTTTTCTTCCTTCCGCCGACAGGAGACCGCCCCGCGCCCCTTTACCCCCGTATTCGTCGCCCTCGACCGTCCCCGCGACGAACTCTACGCCCGAATCGACGCGCGCATGGACGAGATGCTGGCCCGCGGTCTGGTCGAGGAAGTCCGTTCGCTGGCCGCCTACCGACACCTGAACGCCTTACAGACGGTGGGTTACAAGGAAGTGTTTGGTTTTCTGGATGGAGAATACGACTACGAAACGATGGTCGAACTGCTCAAACGCAATTCCCGCCGCTACGCCAAACGCCAGCTCACCTGGTTCCGAAACGGAGGAAATTACCGCTGGTTCGGCGCAGAAGACGCGGAGGGGGTTTTGGAGTATGGAATGAACCGCGGCGGTGGGCCGCAGTGAATGATGAATGATGAAGGCTTCGCCTCTTTCTCCATATCGGATTGAGGCGAAGCCTTCATCATTCATCATTCATTTCCTTTCGTTCTCCCGGTAGGCGAGAATTCCGCCTACGAGGTTGCGGACGTTGGAGAAGCCGTTCTGTTCCAGAATCTGCTGGGCTTTGGCGGAACGGGCGCCCGAACGGCACTGCACGATGATTTCGTCGTCGCGGCGATCTTCCAGTTCATCGAGGCGATGGGGCAGGTCTCCGAGCGGAATCAGTTCGCCGCCGAGGTTGTCCTGGTCATATTCGTAATCCTCCCGCACGTCGATGAGATTGACTTTCTCGCCGCGGTCAAGGCGTTCTTTCAGTTCCTGTACGGTTATGTCCATGGTTTTTCGTGTTTATGGGTTGTTGGTTGGAATGATGAACTTCTTACTGCTTTACTTTTTGAAAAGCATATCATACGACGTAATGCCGACCATGCGCCAGGGCGAGACGGCCATTTTGCCTTTGATAGCCCGAATTTCGCGGGAGGCCAGGTCGTGTTCTTTGATCTTGAGCAGAGCCAGACCAAACCAGTTGCGTACGAAGGGCGTCAGCAGCTTCCCGTCCGTTGGCTCGCGGAAGCGTTCGTACAGGCCCCGAATATACGCCCGCCGGTTTTCATCGGCAAAAAAAGACTTGTAACCCTCTTCATCTCCCTCTAGTTTCAGATTGGTCCATTCTTCAAAAACGGCCGAGAGCCGCACGGAGGTTAGGAGTGGGTACGTATCCGAATCGACGTACGTGTCCAGAAACCTCGCCATTTCCTCAATGGAGCCATGCCATTTAGGAGCCAGATACAGCAGCATAGACATGTGCGCGCCGGGGTGCGATGGTTGCAGGGCGCGGGCGGCTTCGAAGTACGAAAAAGCCGTGGCGGTGTCACTTTCCTGTCCCATCAGCACCGGAATCATCCGGGCGGGTACGAGCGGGTCGGTCTGGTTAAGATGAGAGGCCCGCTCCAGCGCCTGAAAAGCAAGGGCGAGGTGTTCGAAGAAACCTTGGGCCTGTTCTTCCGTTACCTCGCTGGCCAGTTTACTGGTCCGGATATCCCAAGCTTTGCGGGTCATGGCAATGCCCTGCAGCAGGAACGCAAGGTATTGATCGGGCTGGGCGCGGGTCCAGGTCTCCACCGGGCCGTCCAGCTCCGGCTGGCAGGTGAGGCCTTCAATCACTAGACCTTGTTCGTCCCAGGCCATTGCTTTGTAGTGCTGCGCAAAGACATCATACTGTTCTTGTAGGAGGTAAGTTTTAAACTCCGGAACGCGTTTGTAATGCAGGTAAGTACTGGGGGTATTAGTATCCGGTTCGGAAGAACCGCCGAATAAGCGTTTGAAAAAAGACATGCGTACAAGTTAATGGTAAAACGGAAGCAACCGCCTACCGCGCCAGCAACACCTTCTGCGTGACTGCCTGCCGATCGTTTTGCAAGCGAAGATAATACAAACCGGGACTTAGATTGCTGAGGTCAGTCTCCTGTTGGCCGTTAACGGGAGCGATCGTGCGCAAAAGTTTTCCAGCGGCGTCGAACACGTCAATCTGCCGGAGGTCGGAATGGTCCCAGCGGATGGGGCCGCGCGTTGGATTGGGGTAAACCCGCAGCGGGGCCAGCGGCTCGTTCTGGGTGCCGGTCACGACGGTCGTGGCCCGTCCGCCCATCACCGGCCGGATCATCGGGATGCCCCGGACGTCGCTGCTGACGTCGGAGCCTAGATTCCAGCCTGAGCCGAGGTTTACGTAAAAGTTCGGCGCGTATGCCGTACCATTTTTGTCAAAGCCCACCGCAAAACCCTGCGCGGCTTCGGTAACCTGGGTCCAGCCTACAAAAAACGTGTCCGTTACGGCTACTCCGTCGGGCCGGTTGAACGGAAATTCGACAAAGCCGTTGCGGGAAGTGCCGTATCTGACCTGAGCCGACTGCTGATGCAGGACGGTGCCCGGCCGCCCCTGCTGGCTCGACATGACAGCAATCGAAAAAGCCTGGTTGCTGGCATCCTGAAGGTAGGGTACCAGATTGATGCGCAGTCCGGTGACGGCGTCGGGCCGGTTGGTGACAAACCGGAGCATGAACCGGGTGTAGGTCCGGCCGCTGTTGATAGCCATTTCCGCCGAGCCGTCGTCGTAGGCGTAGTAATCATCCAGCACGGTAAGGCTCGAAATGGTGTCGTTTCGCCGCAGGTTGACCGTCGGTAGGGACGGGTTCTGGTCGTCGGTCGTCAGGATGTCAAACGTAGAGCGAATGAGCGCGCGCTGTCCGGCAAAGGTAGCGGGAAGCGGCGTCGGACGTACCCGTTTCCCCTGCGATGCCAGCGACGCAATCGGCTGGGCCGACGGGTCTTCGTACGTCTGAATGACCTGCCCGCTGATCTCCTCGCGCACCCGGAAACGCAGGGTGGTAAAGTTGAAATTATTGAAGAGATTGACCAGATCGGTCCGAACGCTGTCGGCCGTTTCGGCGGCGGGATTCACCAGGTATTGCCGCAGCGGCATTGCCGTATACCGCTTCAGATAAGGCGATACCGGCGTCCGGACCGCGATATCCCGGATGTACCGGTCGCCAGCGTTGCGGTTGCGGTTCAGGTAGACATAATCCAGATTCCAGTTGTCGAAGGAACCGGAAGCCCGACCGAAGGTCTGAAAGCGGAACCGAAAGGCACCGTGGAGGTAAGCCCGGTCGCGGACCGGAATCAGGGTCTGTGTAAAGGCGCTGGTGGACGATGAAGCCGGGGATTTCCAGACGGTCGCCCAGTTGCCCTGGCTGTTGAGGAACTGGAGCCGGAGAGAGTCTTCGTCGTCCGGCAATTCGCCCAGTCCCTGCCGCTGCCAGTAGTAACTCAGGTAGACCGAGTCGGAAGGGGACAGCCCCGAGAGATCGATGGCCTGGGACGTCAGGGTGTCGGTACTCTGCACGCCCATTGCGTTGCCGAGTCCGTAGGGCCGCCCGGTCCGGTCGAGACCGTCGAAGGTCACCACGTTGCGCGAGGGCGCATTCAGGCCCAGGGTGTTGTTGACGTAAACGCCGCCGCTGCTCCACAGGGCCGGGTCCGGCTGGGCCGTTGCGGTCGAGAAATCGTCGAAAAAAGGCAGCACCAGCGCCGCCCGGCGGGCCGGACTGTGGCTAGCCCCCGGTTCCGAGACGGGCTGAACGGGCCAGAGGTTAAGCTGAGCCGAAGCGGACAGGTTACCGAGAAGGATAACCAGTAAACTTAGCAGGGCCTTGTATAAACCGAAAACCCGTGCCGCATCCTGGCGGAGCGGCACGGGTTGGCTGGATGCATGCAAATCTAAAAATGGGCTCATTGCTCCGGGCTCTCATCGATGTTTTCGGCCGGCCCGACGATCCAGAGGTCGATGATTTCTCCGACGCGGATAGTGGCTCCGGATTTGGCGGCGGGGTTCTGTTTGAGGACCGTGCCCACCTCTTTTTCCGGGTCATCTACTTCAATGACGGTGCCCACCTGCAGGTTCGATCCCTTGATGGTCAGTTTGGCTTCGTCGAGCGGCATTCCTACAACGTTCGGAACGGGGAATTTGGTATTTCCGTAGCCATCCCCGACTTCGAGGTCAATGATGGAGCCTTTCGGGAGCCGCGTGCCCGGCAGAATCTCCTTCCCGCGGTAAAGCTGTTTCAGCACCGAGTTCTGGGCCGGGTCGGGCACAAACTTGAGTTTTCCGAGGCCCAGTCCGTTGCTCGTCAGGGCGTACTGCGCGCTGATGAGCGTCTGGTCGACCAGCTTCGGCATGATGATCATCGGCGGATTGGGCGTGGTGATGGTCAGGTAGATTTTCCGGCCTTCCTTCACTTTCGTGCCCGGTCTGGGGTACTGCAGATAGACCGTATAAGGCTCGGCGCCGGCCACGTAGGTGCAGTCTTCGCTGATCTCGTAACGCAGGTCATGGTCGGCCAGAAAATCCTCCAGTTCGTCGGCGCTCATGCGCTTCAGGTCCGGGACCGTCACGGTCTGGCCGTGGTTGGTAGTGTAAGGCAGCCAGATAAAGAAAAAGCCCAGGAAAAGGGCGACAATCAGGCTGACGACGATTCCGATATGTACAAGCAGGTCGGCTTTGGAGCGGGTGCTGATTTTAGCCATGCAATCGTTAACAAATTGACTCTTTAACCGGTAAAATTAACGGATTCAACCCGCTTACCGGTACTGCGCCAGCATTTTTTTTATGTATTTCCCCACAATGTCGAACTCCAGATTGACGACGTCGCCCGGCCGGAGGTCCCGGAAGGTGGTGTGTTCGTACGTGTACGGAATGATGGTGACGCGGAACGAATCGGCTTCCGAATTGAAAACGGTCAGGCTGACGCCGTTGATGCAGATGGAGCCTTTCTCGACCGTCACGTTGCCGACCGTCGGGTCGTACTGGAAGTCAAACAGCCAGCTTCCGCCCATATCGGCCACGTTCGTACAAACGGCCGTCTGGTCCACATGCCCCTGCACGATATGCCCGTCGAAGCGGCCGTTGGCGGGCATGCAGCGTTCGAGATTGACCCGGCTGCCGACCTGCAACCGGCCCAGATTCGTT
The DNA here is from genome assembly GCF_026278345.1 of Tellurirhabdus rosea. NCBI lineage: Bacteria > Pseudomonadati > Bacteroidota > Cytophagia > Cytophagales > Spirosomataceae > Larkinella > Larkinella roseola. The sequence continues at coordinate 1,631,683 of NZ_CP111085.1, read as the reverse complement.
TTCCGGAGCGTTTCGTCCACCGCCGTGACCGTGTACTGCCCGCCTTCCACGGACGTGACGGTGAGGCAGACGCCGTTGTGGCTCAGGCTCTGGTCTATTTTTAACTCAGGGGCGATGGGGGCCTGGAGGCGAAACGTGAGGTTGGTCCCTTCGGGGATGATGTCGGTTACGGTGCCGAGGGATTCGATGATGCCGGTGAACATATTCTGAACGCTGATTACACGGATTAACGGATTGCGCTGATTAACTACAAACCAAATGGAACGGTTAGGGTGCCAAAGGTAAGCAGTTAATCGGCGTTGCTCCGACTCAGGACCATAAACAGCGAACTTCCGAAAGGCGTTCGGGGCAGCACCGTTTGTTCGGTTTTTACAATCCGGTACAGCGTTTCGTTAATGATATTTCCCGGAAAATAGACGTCCGAAGCGGGCTGGTCGGGACTTTGCAGACCCACTTTCAACTGAAACGACTGCCAGAGCCGGATCGCCAGAATGAGCGGGGCGAGCGCCAGACTCCAGTAGGTCGAATGGGCAATCCGCAGCCCGGCCTCTGGGGCAAACCGTTCGAAATCCGCCCGGACAAACCGCCGCTGGCTCCCCACGGCCTGGTCGTGCGAGCCCCGGAAGACGTTGAAGGCGTTGTTGTTGGAAATCAGCACACCGCCCGGAGCCAGCCGTTTCCGCATTTCGCGCAGCAGCGTCCGCAGGCCCGCATCGTCGAAGTAGCAGAACACGTCGTTGCAGACGATCACGTCGTAGGTTTCGCCGGGTGCGTAGCCGCCGAAATCGTTCAGGTTCAACAGACTCACGTTCAGGCCGCGCTGCCGGGAGAAGTCCACGGCATCGGCCGAGCCGTCGACGCCGCGCAGGTCCGTATACCCCGCTTCGGTCAGGGAACTGAGCATCCCGCCCGTGCCGCAGCCCGCATCCAGAATGCGGAGGTCGCGGCGGGAGCCAAACCGGGCTTCGATGGCCTGCAACACCCGGCCGTGCAGGATGCGGTACCACCACAGTCGCTGCTCCAGCCGAAACATTTTTTCGTATTCGTCGTGTTTTCCGATCATAAAAAGGGCGTCAGTCGCCTAAAAGTCGTCAGTTGGCAATCGCCCGGCCTCCCGGCTGCTCCCGACCGGAGCGGCGGATGCCTGGCGACGGACCACTTTTTTCACTACAAAAGCCGGGAGTCCACTCTGGGCCATAAACAGTTTACCGAGGTACTCGCTCATCACGCCCAGAAACAGGGTCACGAAGCCCGTCAGCAGCAGCAGGGCGCACAGAACGACCTGCCAGCCCGCTACCCCGTAGCCCAGCAGAGCCGCCGCCAGCAGGGCGGTTCCGGCCAGCAGCCCACTTCCGGAGAGGCCCGCTCCGGCCAGCGTGAACACCCGCAGGGGCAGGGGCGAGTAGCAAACCAGCACGTTGACAAACAGCGAGACGAGCTTGCCGACCGTGTAGTTGGAGCGGCCTTCCTGCCGTTTTTCGTGCTGCACCTGCACCGCCCCGACATTCCGGGTAACGCGGAAAATGAGTCCGTCGATGTACGGATACGGCCCCGTGTACCGGACGATTTCCCGCACGACCTCGTCGCGAATGAGCTTGAAGCTCGACAGGTAGAGGTCTTTCGGCTTTTGGAGCAGATGGGTCGCCAGGGCGTTGGTCAGGCGGCTGCCGAGGTTGCGGAACCAGTGGTGCTGCTTGCTGGCGTAATAGCTGTAGACAACGTCGTAACCGCCCGTTTCGGCCGTTTGCACCAGCTTCAGAATCTCTTCGGGCGGGTTCTGGAAATCGTCGTCAATAATGACCGTGTACCGGCCGCGGGCGTAGTTGAGTCCGCAGAGCACCGCGTTGAACTCGCCGAAATTACGCCGCAGGGCAACCGCCGTGACGTTCTCGTACTGCTCGGCCAGCCGGATAGCCACCTGCTCGGAACGGTCGCGGCTGCCGTCGTTGACCAGCACCACCTCGAACGCATAGGCCGACAGGGCGGTCTGCAGTCGCTCCAGCAGCGGAGGCAGCGTGGTTTCACTGTTGTAAACGGGGATGACGACGGAGAGAAGCACAGCGATGAATAATGAATAATGAAAAATGAATTCGGTTCCGGCCGGGCAGGGTCGTGGGCGTTGAGGAACGGGCTAACGTTCGCAGGGACATTGGTTGATCACCGCAATGACCCGCTGAATATCCTCTTCGCGGTGCACCGGACTGAGCGGCAGGCTGACCACTTCGCGGTGAATCTGCTCCGTAATGGGAAACGGAAGTCCGTTCCAGGCGGCGTAGGCCCGCTGCTGGTGCGGTGGCACGGGGTAATGAATGACGGTCTGAACGCCGTTCTGGTTCAGGTGGTCCACCAGCGTTTCGCGCTTCGGATGGCGGACGACAAACAGGTGCCAGGCGTCCTGTTCCGCCGTGCCCGCCGGGGGGAGCGTCAGGTCCGGGTGACGAATCCCGTCGAGGTAAAGCCGGGCGAGTCCTCTTCGGCGCTCGTTTTCGGCTTCCAGAAACGGCAGTTTGGCCGACAGGATAGCGGCCTGCAATTCGTCGAGGCGGCTGTTGAGGCCAATGTAGTCGTTGAAATACTTGATGCTGGAACCGTAGTTGCGCAGGTGCCGCAGGCGGTCGGCGAGCTGGTCGTCGCTGGTGGTGATGCCTCCGCCGTCGCCGAGTGCCCCGAGGTTTTTGCCGGGATAAAAACTGAACCCCGCCGCATCGCCCAGATTGCCGGCCATCCGGCCTTCGTACTGCGCGCCGTGGGCCTGGGCCACATCTTCAATGATTTTCAGTCCGTATCGGTCGGCCAGCGCCCGGATGGGCTTCATGTCGCAGCAGCGGCCGTAGAGGTGTACTACCAGAATGGCTTTGGTCCGCGGGGTGATTTGGGCCTCTATCAACGCCGGGTCGATCAGGTAAGTCCGCAGGTCGGGCTCGACCAGCACGGGCGTCAGGCCCGCGTGCGTAACGGCCAGGATGGAGGCGATGTAGGTGTTGGCCGGCACGATGACCTCGCTGTCGGCCGCAAAGTCGTAGGCTTTCAGAATCAGCGTCAGGGCATCCAGGCCGTTGGCGACTCCGATGCAGTGGCGGGTGCCCACATAAGCGGCAAACTGTTCTTCAAACTGCCGCACCTCTTTCCCCAGAATATACCAGCCCGACTGAACTACCCGCTGCATGGCCTCCTCAATGCGGGCCCGGTGCGGGGCATTGACCTGGTATAAATCCAGAAATGGAATCATGCGTGCTGGTATTTTTCGTAGATGTAATCGGCGGGGTCGTACACTTCGTTTGAAAGCTGCAGCAGAACGGCCCCTTCGCCGATCCGGTCGATTCTCCGCCAGTCGCCCGGTTCCAGAATGAGGCATTTCTGGGGCTCGTCCAGAACATACAATTCTTCGCCCGCCCCGGTGTTGACGTAGATCCGGCAGCTCCCGTTCAGGCACATAAACGCGCTCCAGGCTTTGTGATGCCGGTATCCGATGCCAATTTCGCCGGCGTTTTCGTGGACGTAGAAAACCCGTTTTATCGTACCCGGAATTATTTTTTCAAATACGGTGAGATTGCCGGATTCTGAAGAAAATGTATTTAATTCGAGTAGCTGAGCCATATTTAGGGAATGTTCTTCCTGCGGATGAAAACGCCGAAAATTATAGGGAAAGTTACTAATATTTTTCCCTGTTGCTAAAGTTAGAACTATACAAATAGGCCACTTCAACCAGTTCCGGGCCTCAAACCCGCCCGGAAACGACCCGGCAGGAAACGCTTGTCGGGTTCTGTAACCCGTTGGTAATTAAATGAAAAGTAAATTCTTTGCCCGATTGCTGTGGTCCAACAGCTCACTTTTTCTTTTGGTAAATTTTTTCTGCTTTTTTGGGACATCGTGCGGTAATTCTTCGGATGTATCGGACCCCGAAGCGTACCGGCAGGAACTGGCCCGGAAGCGGAAAGAAAAGGACGATTTTTACCAAACCAGCGCCGAATCACCCATTACGGACAGGAAAGCGTTTAAAGGGCTTTCTTATTTTGACCCCGACCCCGCCTACCGGGTCACCGCCCGGATTGAACCTTTTGCCGACAAATCCCAGCGACTGGTCATTCCGATGAGCGACGGCTCGGAAGATGTGTATACCAAATATGCCCATGCCGTATTCAGTCTGCAGGGCGAAGTCTGCCGGGTGCTTCTTCTGAAACACGGCACGACGCTGTCTCTACTCTTTAAGGACCTGACCAATGGAAAGGAAACTTACGGAGGGGGCCGCTACATCGACTTTGAAGAGGACGAAGTAAAGGAAAACCGGCTGGTAGTCGATTTCAACACGGCTTACCACCCTTATTGCGCCTTTAACCACGAGTACGCCTGCCCGCTGCCGCCGAAAGAGAACACCCTTCCGGTCGCCGTGAAAGCAGGAGAGAAGCTCGGGGGCGGTCGGTAACAAGTAGTAAGTCGGTAAGTCGTAAGTCTGCAACAAGTCGTAAGTCGATAAGCGGTCCGCCGCTGCGGTCGTAAGCGGCTTCGCCTCAATCGGAAACCGGCGGAGCGACTTACGACCGCAGCGGCGGACCGCTTACCGACTTACGACTTATTACCGACTTATTTTCCCCTATCTTTGTGTTTTAACCCAATTGCTTACCCAGCAAAGAGATTATAGGTAGATTGCTTTATGAAGATTTCGTATAAATGGCTGCAGCAGCTGATTGACCTGCCGGAATCACCCGAAGAAATTGGCCGGGTGCTGACCGGCACTGGCCTGGAAGTAGAAGGAATTGAACCCGTAGAAGCCGTTCCGGGCGGGCTGAAAGGCGTAGTCATTGGAGAAGTACTGACCTGCGAAAAACACCCCGACGCCGATAAACTGAGCATTACCACCGTAGACGCCGGACAGAGCCAGCCGCTGAACATCGTCTGCGGCGCGCCGAACGTAGCCGCCGGACAAAAGGTGGTCGTGGCGCTGGTCGGAGCTACCCTGTACCCGACGGGCGGGGAGCCGTTCGTCATCAAAAAGGCCAAAATCCGCGGGGCGGCTTCGGAAGGCATGATCTGCGCCGAAGACGAAATCGGCTTGGGAACCTCCCATGCGGGCATTATCGTGCTGGACCCGAACGGTCCGGTCGCTCAACTGCCCAACGGTACGCCGGCGGCGGCCTATTTTGGCCTGGAAGATGACTTTACCATTGAAATCGGCCTGACGCCCAACCGGGCCGACGCCGCTTCGCACCTGGGCGTCGCCCGCGACCTGAGAGCCGTTCTGAACCGGGAGGTCCGCCGCCCGTCGGTGGAGGCTTTTTTGGTGGCGAATACCGACCTGACCCTGGAGGTGCGCGTCGAAAATCCGGAAGCCTGCCCGCGTTACGCCGGTCTGACGATCTCCGGCCTGAAGGTCGCCGAATCGCCCGACTGGCTCAAGAAACGGCTGCAGGCCATCGGACTGGCGCCGATCAACAACGTGGTGGACATCACTAACTACGTGCAGCACGAACTCGGTCAGCCGCTGCACGCCTTCGACGCGGCGGCCATCGCGGGCGGACAGGTCATCGTCAAAACGGTGGCGGAAGGAACGCCGTTCGTCACCCTCGACGGCGTGGAGCGGAAGCTGCTGGCTTCGGACCTGATGATTTGCAACGCCGACGAGCCGATGTGCATTGCGGGCGTTTTCGGCGGAAAGACGTCGGGCGTTTCGGAAAGCACCACGGCCATTTTCCTCGAATCCGCCTATTTTCATCCGGCCTGGATTCGGAAAACGTCGCAGAAGCACGGTCTGAAGACCGACGCCTCGTTCCGTTTTGAGCGGGGCACGGACCCGAATCTGCCGGTGTATGCCCTGCAACGGGCGGCGCTGCTGATTCAGGAAGTGGCGGGCGGCGCGGTCAGCTCCGAGGTGGTGGACCTGTACCCCAGCCCCGTGGCCGACCGGCCGGTGCCGGTGCGTTACCGGAACATCGACCGGCTGATCGGCCTCACGCTCGACCGGGCCGAAATCCGGCGCATCCTCGAAAGTCTGGATATCCGGCTGGCGGACGCGACGGACGAAGGATTTACGGCGCTGGTGCCGCCCTACCGCGTGGATGTGGAACGGGAGGCCGATGTAGTGGAAGAAATTCTGCGCATCTACGGCGTGGACAATGTGCCGCTGTCGGACTCGCTGCGGGCCGATTTTCTGTCGGATTTTCCCGAGACCGATCCAGATGCGCTGCAGTTCCGCATCAGCCAGGTTCTGGCGGCCAACGGTTTTTTTGAAACGATGACCAATTCGATGACGCGCCCGGCTCTGAACGAAGCCATTCGGGCGACGCTGCCGAATGCGGACGTGACGCTGCTGAATCCGCTGAGCGAAGACCTGTCGGTGCTGCGGCAGACGCTGCTGTTCTCGGGGCTGGAAACGCTGGTTTACAACCTCAACCGTCGTCAGAAAGACCTGAAGATTTTTGAATTTGGAAAGATTTACTCCCAGGCCGGAGAAAAGTACGTCGAAAAACGGCGGCTGGGTATGTGGATGGTCGGCAACGACCAGAGCGAAAGCTGGGCGACGAAGGGGCGTCCGGTGCAGTACCACGATCTGGCGGCGGCGGTGCAGAAAGTGCTGACCTCGCTGCGGCTCACCGTAACGGATTCAGAACCCGCCGACCCGGCCCTGTTCCAGTACGGCCTGACGTACCGGCTCAACAAAAAACCGGTCGTGACCCTGGGCCTCGTGAAGCCGTCGCTGGCCAAACTCGTGGACCTCAAGCAGCCCGTGTTTTACGCCGATTTCGACTGGGAATATCTGGTGAAACAGTACAGCAGCAAGGTCGTCTTTGCCGAGGTGCCGCGTTTCCCGGAAGTGCGCCGCGACCTGTCGCTGGTGCTGGACAAGACCGTGACCTACGACCAGATTTCGCGTCTGGCCCGTCAGGCGGAGCGGAAACTCCTGCGCGACATCAACGTTTTCGACGTGTACGAAGGCGAGAATCTGGGGCAGGATAAGAAATCGTACTCCGTAAGCTTTATTCTGCAGGATCCCAACCAAACCCTCAACGATGCGGTTATCGATAAGACGATGCAGCGGTTGATGGCGACTTTTGAGCGGGAACTGGGCGCTGTAATCAGGAAGTAGTTTAGGATTTATAGTTTAGGGTTTAAGATTTATAGTTGCTTCGCCATAGCCCGGATTGGCAGAGCAACTATAAACCATAGACTATAAACCCTAAACCATAAACCAATTTTAACCCGACGCACGTTAATCCGCCGTACAACCATGGGACCAGGCAACTACCCGATTTTTTCCCAGTTTGATTTTCTGGAAAATAAAATTGCCCGGCTGGTGGGTGAACTGCAGGCTGCCCGGAGTGTCATGGGCCAGCTCCAGGCGGAGAACGAACGGCTGAACAATACCCTGCAGCAACAGCAGCAGGAAATTCGCCAATTGCAGAAAAAAGTGGAAAAAGCGGCGGCAATTCCGTCATCTTTTTCAAAATCAACAAATTTTAGTAAAATTGTAAGTGACAATCGTAACGACACAGCGACGATTGCCGAGTTGAAGCAACAATTGACGGTATACATCGACGAAATCGACCGGTGTATTGCCTACCTGGGTAATTTGACATAAACAACAGCCGGGCAACGGATTATCATTTCAATCCGCCGCTTAGCTGTCGGAATAACGGACGCCTTGAGAACCGCACTAGGGGACTGCGGGCTTCCTGACACCAATAGCCAAAGTATAATGGGTGAACCGCTTTCCATAACCATTCGCATTGCGGGGCGTGAATATCCGGTCAGGGTACCGGCGGAGGAAGAATTTTACCTCCGCGAAGCCGCCCGGATTGTCAACGAACGCATGAAAATACACCGCGAAAACGGCTGGCACGAAGACCATTCCATCTTGTCGCTGGTTGCTCTGGAGAGTGTGGTCGCCCGGCTAAAGGGAGAGGACTATGCCAATGAATTACAGAAAATGGTAGCAGAACGCCTGACGCGGGTGGACCGGCTGGTAAGCCCGGTTCTGCCGCATTGACGCTTCACGGTCGGCATTCGATTCGTCTGTGGTAACCCTATGTTTCACACAAACGAATAAGGAAATGGAGGCAAATTTTTGGGTCATGCTTCTGTCTGACCTGCTGGCCCTGGGGGTCGGCATTTATATTGGCAGAAAGCTTCTGGGCCGCCTGTTCACCAAGCGCGAGCAGGAAGCGGAAGCCCGGGCGGCTGAAATCATAAAAAATGCAGAACAGTCGGCCGAGACAATTAAAAAAGACCGGATTCTGGAGGCCAAGGAGAAATATCTCAAACTCAAGATGGAGTTTGAAGAAGAGGCCAACAAGAAGAAGAATATCCTGATTACGAACGAAAACAAGCTTAAACAACGGGAACAGCAGCTTCAGCAGATGGGCGACCAGCAGAAGCGCCGTGAACAGGAACTCGACCAACTGAAGCAACAACTACAGCAACAGCAGGATTCGATTGGCCGACGCCGCGAAGAAGCCGAGCGCATGCGCCAGCAACAGGTGGAAGCGCTGGAAAAAATCGCCAGTCTGACCGCCGACCAGGCCCGTGAACAGCTTGTGGACGCCCTGAAAGCCGAAGCCGAATCCCGCGCCTCCTCCTACGTGAAGAGCATCGTCGAAGAGGCGAAGCTGACCGCGACCAAGGAAGCCAAAAAAGTCGTTATCGAAACCATCCAGCGGACGGCCGCCGAACACGCCATCGAAAACTGCGTATCGGTGTTCAACATTGAATCGGACGACATCAAAGGGAAGGTCATCGGTCGCGAAGGCCGGAACATCCGGGCGCTGGAAGCTGCTACGGGCGTTGAAATCATCGTGGACGATACGCCGGAAGCCATCATCATTTCGGGTTTTGACCCCGTTCGCCGCGAGATCGCGCGCCTGTCGCTGCACCGCCTCGTTCAGGATGGCCGGATTCACCCTGCCCGGATCGAAGAAGTGGTCGCCAAAACCCGCAAGAACATCGAGGACGAAATCGTGGAAATCGGTGAACGGACGGTGATCGACCTGGGTATCCACGGACTGCATCCCGAACTGATCAAGATGGTCGGCCGCATGCGTTTTCGTTCGTCCTACGGGCAAAACCTGCTCCAGCACTCCCGCGAAGTAGCCAAGCTCTGCGCCACGATGGCTGCCGAACTGGGTCTGAACGCCAAAATGGCCAAACGTGCCGGTCTGCTGCACGACATCGGTAAGGTATGGCACGAAGAGGCCGAACTGCCGCACGCCATTCTCGGGATGGAACTCGCCAAGAAATACAAGGAGCATCCGGACGTCTGCAACGCCATCGGCGCGCACCACGACGAGATCGAGATGACGACCATGATTTCGCCGCTGGTGCAGGTTTGTGACGCCATTTCCGGTTCACGACCGGGCGCCCGGCGCGAGATGATGGAGTCGTACATCAAGCGCCTGAAGGAACTCGAAGACCTTGCCACCAGCTTCCCCGGTGTAACCAAGTGCTACGCCATCCAGGCCGGTCGCGAACTCCGCGTGATGGTCGATGCCGACAGCGTAACGGACGAAAAAGCGAACACGCTCTCGTTTGACATCTCGCAGAAGATCGAAAAAGAAATGCAGTACCCCGGCCAGATCAAAGTAACGGTCATCCGGGAGATGCGGTCGGTCGCGTATGCGAAGTAAGGAATGACTGAATGGCTAAATGACTGAATGACTGATTAGCTTCGCCGAGGTAGAATTTGCGAAGCCAATCAGTCATTCAGTCATTTAGCCATTCAGTCATTTAAAACTTGGGAAGCTGCACCAGCGGCCCGGACGGCATGCCCATGATCGCCTGGACGCCTTCGGCTTTCAGGCTGTCGGGCAGGATCTGGACGTCGAGTTTCAGCTGTTTTTTGAGGTTCTCGTAGTTGTTTCGGCCGTCCTGATAAGCCGGGTTGACCTGCGTGGACAGGAAGAAATAATGCGACGCCAGATGGTAACGGCGGGCTTCCTGGTACATCACGCCCAGATTGTTGTAGGCCGGAGCATAGGCCGAAGAGGTCCGGATGGTCTGTTTGTAGAAATAAATGGCCGAATCCCGGTTCGGAATCAGCTTCTGGTAGGCGTAGGCCAGTGAAAAGTACGCTTCACCGAAATTCGGGTAAATCTCCGTCGAGCGGCGCAGGTGGTACACCGCCTTGTTGAAATACTCCCGCTTCCTGCCCGGATTCTTCTCCTCCTGACACTTATTAATCCACTCGTTCGCCACGTGCCGATGCACCTGACAACTGTTGTCGGCGTATTCGAGTCCGCTGTTGAACAGCGTAAAATTATCTTTCCAGTCCTCGTTCCGGGTGATGGTCCGGAAGCTGAACAGAGCCGTCACCACCACCGAGAGGCCGACCAGCACGCCATAACGCTTCATGACGGGCAGTTCGTCGGACAGATTCAGACGGGTTTTCAGAAGCAGGTCCAGACCGGCGAGGGCGGCGATTACGAAGCCCAGGACCGGCGAGTACAGGAAACGTTCGGCCAGAATCCCGCCCCGCAAAAGGACGAAGCCCAGGCCCGGGGTCATGGCGATGAACATCCAGGCCAGCCCAAAGCCCCAGACGGTCCGGCGGAAAAAGCCCCGGATGGCCAGCCACGCCAGCCCGACAAACGAAGCCAGGCCCGCCAGTGTCAGCCAGTCGCCCGGCCGACCGGAGGGAATGACGTTGTAGGAGTAATCGTAAGACAGGTGATAAGGTACGACCAGCAGCCGCAGGTAATGCGCAAAAAACTTGAACGTGGTCAGGAATTTCGTCTTTTCGAGCGCGTACGGGTAGTTGGCCCAGTCGACCGGAGGAGCACCGCTGAGCGTGCCGATCATGATTTTTTTCTGCCAGAAGAAGAGCGCCGTAACCAGCAGATACGGCCAGATACTCAGCACCGATTCCCAGATGGAGCGGCGGGCAAAGGTGTACTGCATAATGGCGATCAGCCCCAGCCCCACCAGCGACGATTCTTTGGAAAGGTACGTCAGATACATCCAGACCGCGGCCATTACGATCCAACTCCTGTCCTTCGTTTCCAGATACCGCCAGTGCGAATACAGCACGAGCGTCATGAACAGGAAGCTCAGCATTTCGTCCCGGCTCTTAATGTTGGCGACCACCTCCGTATGGATGGGGTGCGCCATGAACAGCAGGGCAATCAGGGCGGTGAAAACCGTGCGGCCCGGCAGCCATTTCTGCAACAGCAGAACCAGAAAAAAGCCCGTCAGCCCGTACAGCACCGCGTTGATGATGTGACTCAGATGCGGGTCCGCGTTGAAAAACTCTTTTTCCAGCGCGAAAGTGATCAGCGCCAGCGGGCGGTAGTACCCCAGCGAAATATTGCTGAAGTGCCAGAACTCGGTCCGGAGCAAATCGGGAATGCCTTCAATGCCTTTCTGCACAAACAGGTTCTGCGTAATGGCAGCAATGTCGTCCAGCGCCAGTCCGTGATTGAAGGTGTTGATGTATAGCGCAAAACCGATTGCACCAATCAGGACGCCCCAGAGCGGCGACAGGGGACGCGGGTCCAGGGCCGTTGGCGGAGCCGAGGATTTGACGCGTACAGGCTGGGTCAGCGGGCCGGTACGGACCGGGTTCGAAACGGCGGGGGTAGGGCGGACTGCCGGCTTTTGCGTGGGTGTCTTAGGACTTTTTTTAGCCATAGGTACTGATCAGGCAAAAAGAATGTTCAACTTTAAGATACCGTCACGGTTTTTTGGTAACAAGACACGGACGCTTTTTCGTAAAATTGGGAAGATTATCAGTAAAATCCATGCAAAATTATCTCCGCCGCCATTCTCAGTTTCTGGTTCTTTTCTGGACCCTTGTCGTCCTGTCGTGCGGCCCATCCATCAGCCCGCGGTCCGGCAAAGTCCCGACCACCGGCGGACCCGCCACCCGGGACGAAAGTCTGACGATGGGCAACCCCAGCCAGGCCGCGGCCTCCGATCCCAACAACTACCTGCTGGTCAAGCCGGGCTATACGCTGTCTTACAACCGGGAGAAAGGCATTGCCAACTGGGTGAGCTGGCACCTGAGCAGCGCCTGGAAGGGCAGCAGCCCGCGCACCGACGATTTCCGACCCGATACGGGCCTGCCTTCCGGCTGGTACGCCGCCCGGCCCGCCGACTACACCAACACCGGCTTCGACCGCGGCCACCTCTGCCCGTCCGACGACCGGGATGCCTCCGCGGGAGACAACCAAAGCACCTTTCTGATGACCAACATTGTGCCGCAGGCGCCCAGAAACAACCGGGAGGTCTGGCGTGAACTGGAAGAATATTGCCGGAAGCTGGCCCAGGAAGGCAACGAGCTGTACATCATTGCCGGGACGCAGGGCGTAGGCGGCGAAGGGTCCAATGGCCGCGCCCAGTCCATCGCCGGGGGCAAAATCACGGTTCCCGCTTCGCTCTGGAAGGTGGCGGTGGTGTTGCCGGTCGGGACGGTAGACAACGAGCGGGTTACGGCCGACACCCGCGTTCTGGCCGTCAATATGCCCAATACCCAGGCGGCAGCCGACCGGCCGTGGCATAGCTACATCGTCACCGTCGCGGACCTCGAACGGCTGACGGGCCTGCATTTTCTGGATAATGTGCCTTCGGACGTACAAAAGGTGATAAAAAACCGGAAGTATACCGTTAATTAGCATTTCATCAGAAACAACTATGGCAACAACTGCTTTTCTGGGGCTTCGGACCGTGGTCTACGCTGCTCCGGATCTGGAACAGACGAAGAACTGGTACACCCGCGCCCTCGGCATTCAGCCTTATTTCGACGAGCCGTTTTACGTGGGCTTTTCGGTCGGCGGTTACGAACTGGGCCTCGACCCGAACGCGACCCCGGCACCGGGCAGCACCATCACTTACTGGGGCGTCCCGTCCATTGAAAACGCCTGGAACCACCTGCTCGAACAGGGCGCAACGGCTCAGGACGAAATTCAGGAGGTGGGCGAAGGCATTAAAGTAGCCACCGTGCAGGACCCGTTCGGGAACGTCCTGGGAATCATCGAAAACCCGCATTTCAAGGCCGAGTAGCTTGCTGACGGACGCGCACACGCACCGCGCTGAACCCGAACCGTCGGTTTTTTCGGTGTATAACCTGCCGATTCAGGAACCGGACCCCGGCCCCTGCCCGCATCCGGCCCTTTCGGTCGGCATCCATCCGTGGAATCTGGAACCGGAGCGGCTGGAAGACCAGTTACGGCTGGTGGGGCAGGGGCTCCTGAAACCGGAGGTGCTGGCGCTGGGTGAATGCGGCCTCGACCGCCTCCGGGGGCCTTCGTTACACCACCAGACCGAAGCCTTTACCGCACAGGTCCGGCTGGCGGAAGAACGGCAAAAGCCCGTCATCATCCACTGCGTACGCTGTTTTTCCGAATTGCTGTACCTGCGGAAAGCCCTCCGGCCCGCTACGCCCTGGATTATTCATGGGTTTGTCAATAAACCCGAAACGGCCCGGCAGTTGCTGCAAAGCGGCTGTTACCTTTCGCTGGGAGCGGCGCTGCTCACCCCGGACTCCGGCGCGGCCAACACACTGCGGGAAATGCCGCCCGACCGACTTTTGCTCGAAACAGACGATGCGCCCCTGTCTATCCGGGAGGTTTACCGGGCCGCCGCCGGGATTCTCGGCATTGCCGAGGATGAACTAATTCAACAGATTGGCCGTACTTTTGCGGAGGTATTTAACCGAAAACCGTAACTGTACCGAACATGCAAGACCGTTCCTGGCTCTCCCGCACGCAGCTGCTGGTGGGCGACCCGGGCCTCGACCGCCTCACCGCCGCTCACGTGCTGGTGGTTGGACTGGGTGGCGTCGGCTCCTTTGCCGCTGAATTTATCGCCCGGGCGGGCGTCGGCCGAATGACCATCGTGGATGGCGACGTGGTCGATCCCAGCAACCGCAACCGCCAGCTTCCGGCCCTGGCCACGACCCACGGCCAGTCGAAAGCCGACCTCATGGCCGAACGCCTGCTGGCGATCAACCCGGAACTACAACTCCGCGTCGTCAAGGCATTTCTCACCCCGGAAAAAGTCCGCGAACTGCTGACCGAAGGGCCTTACGATTACGTCATGGACTGCATCGACAGCATTACGCCCAAATTGACGCTGCTCGAAACGGCCTACAAACAGGGCTGCCGGATCGTGTCGTCGATGGGCGCGGGCGGCAAACTCGACCCGACACAGCTGCGGGTAACCGAACTGTTCGACACCTACGAATGCGTGATGGCGCAGTACGTTCGCAAACGGCTGAAAAAACTGGACGTGAAAGCGGGCATCAAAGCCGTGTTTTCCATTGAACAGGTCCGCAAAGAATCCCTCATCATGACCGACGGCAGCAACTTCAAACGCTCGGCGTACGGAACAATTTCTTACCTCCCCGCGGCTTTCGGCGGCGTGTGTGCCTCGGTGGTCATCCGCGAACTGCTGGGCGAGCCGGTCGAGCTGCTGAAGCGCCCGACCGTTATCCGGAAAAAGAAACCGGCCAAAAAGAAACCGCACTCACTCACTGAGGGGCTTTAGGAGCGGCACCGTGACGGTAAAGGTCTCGCCGTCGTCCTGCACGTCAATGTCCGACTGGGCCAGCAGCCGGTATTTGGCCGCGATGTTGTTCAGCCCGACATGGTTGGAGACGACCCGGATGGTTTTCCGGCGGATGGTGTTCCGCACGAGCAGCCGCTGGTCCGGCGTGGTCTGAATCTGGACTTTCAGCGGTTTGCCCGCCTGAATGACGTTGTGCTTGACGGCGTTCTCGACCAGCAGTTGCAGCGTCAGCGGCGGCAGGCGGTGCTGTTCCAGACACTTGTCCAGCGTCGCTTCGAGGTGGAGACCCTGTCCGTGCCGGGTTTGCAGCAGGTGAACGTAGGAGCCGATGAAAGTCATCTCGGCCTGCAGGGTGGTCAGTTCGCGTTCGTTGGTTTGCAGCAGGTAGCGGTACACCTTCGACAGTTCGTTGACAAACTGCTCGGCCTGCTGCGGCTCGTCGCTGATGAGCGAAGAAAGGGAGTTCAGCGAGTTGAACAGAAAATGCGGATTCACCTGATTTTTCAGGTTTTCGAACTGGTTCTGCAATTCGGTTTTCCGGAGTTGTTCTTCTTCCCGAATGCCCTCTTCCCATTTGGCCATGCTGTACGAGCTCTCGAAGGCCCCGACCGAAACCAGGTTCGCCACCAGGTTGACCAGCAGAATTTTGGAAACCGGAGCCGGGTCGTGGGTATAACCGAAAAGGTGAAAGTGCCCGTACATCCAGATCGGACCCAGGATGAAAACCGGCGTGACCACCATGTACACCAGCAGCAGCGAAAAAGCCCGCTGGGGTGTTTCGGGCAGGCTCGGAAACTGCTGCATCACTCTAAACGTCAGGTAATCCAGCGTCAGGATGCACAGGCAGCCGATGCTGACGTTCAGCAGGGTAGCCCCAACGAAGGTACCGGCATCGCTGAAGTAGACCGGACCCAGCAGCAGGTACGTAATCAGGGGCATGAACCACGGAAAAAGCAGCAGAAAGTTCCATTTGCTCCAGCTGCTGATGCGGTATGAGGTCGTTAGGGGCGATTGCATGGCGGACGGACCGGATACGTTACGGGGTGTGGTTAATTAAACGGTTTCGGCGGCAGGCTGCTCCACCGGGATCAGCGGAACCAGCACGTCAAAATACTGCTCGCCTTCGATCACCTCCGGCTCCGGCTGGTTCTGCAGGCGGTATTTGGCCGCCAGATTACTCAGCCCGACCCGCGTCGAAGCCATCCGGACGGATTTGGGGCGGCGCGTATTGCGGACCATCAGCCGGTTTTCCGGGGAGGTGCCGATGGTGATGTACAGCGGCTGGCGCTGGGTGATGACATTGTGCTTGACGGCGTTCTCCACCAGCAGTTGCAGCGTCAGCGGCGGCAGGCGGTAGTCCAGCCAGCCCGGATCGATGTCGACGGTCAGGTTCAGGGAAGCGCCGTGGCGGGTTTGCAGCAGATAAAAGTACGATTGAATGAAGCGCAGTTCGGTCGCCAGCGTCGTGAGTTCGCCCTCGTTGGTTTGCAGGAGGTAGCGGTACACCTTCGACAGTTCATCCACAAACCTTTCGGCCCGCCCGGGGTCTTCGCTGATCAGGGAAGAGAGCGAATTCAGCGAGTTGAACAGAAAATGCGGATTTACCTGCGTTTTCAGCACTTCCAGCTGGCTTTGCAGGGCGATTTTCCGCAGACGGGCATTGTCGATGCTGTGCTGGTTCCAGCGCGAAAGGGTATGAAACCAGGTCTGCACCAGACAGAACAGGAGACAGAAAATAAAGCAGAGCAGCAGCACCGAACTGAGGGTGTCGGTTTCCAGGCGGATACCCGGGACCGGAATGCGGCGGGCGACGAGGAGGGCCGCCACCAGAAAAAGTCCGGTGATCGCCAGCGAAGTGACCAGCATGGCCGCCAGCCGGAGCGGGGTCTGTCCGACGTCGGGAAGCCGGTTGCAAACGGGAGGAAGGGCTTTTTTCAGCAGCCAGACCAACGGCAGGTAGAACGCCGCGGCCAGCAGGGTTCCGGTCAGGAAAACCCGGATTTCGGCGAAATAGCGCGAACCGAGCAGGAAGTAGTTAATGGTAGCCATAAAAAACGGGGCGCTCAGAATGGGAAACCATCCTTCCAGGGCCACCGCACGGTTGTTCAATAACTGCCTTTCCTGCACCCTACTGACGAAATTCATGGACATATTTCAGTCCTCTAAGTTCCGAAATAGTCCCGGAAAAGTCTATAGTCAATAGATAAAAGGTAGTAACCCGGATGTCAAAGGAGTAAACCCGGCGTTTACAGGAAAAGCACCAGCCGGACCTCCGGCTGGTGCGTACCCGTGCTTACAATTGTGGAATGCGCAGAATCTGGCCGGGGTAGATTTTGTCCGGGTCTTTCAGCATCGGTTTGTTGGCTTCGAAGATGATGCCGTACTTCATCGGGTCGCCGTACACTTCCTTGGCGATTTTCGATAGCGTGTCGCCGGATTTGACCTCGTGGAATTTGGCCTCCGGTTCCGGCGCCTCCACCTGCAGGCGGTTATCGACCTGGTGCACGCCTTCGACGTTTCCGACGGCGAGCGCAATTTTCTCGGCATCTTCCTGCCGGGCGACCTCTCCTTCCAGAATCACCTTGTCGCCGGCCGTTTTTACGGTCAGTTTCTTGAACTGTAGTCCGAGGCCCTGCACGTGTTTCAGCAGAGCGCCGGCTTTCAGCGGCTCGACGTCGGGCGCTGCCGGGGCGCCCGCGGCCGGGGCTTCGTGCTCCTTGCCGAAAACTTTTTCACCGACTCCTTTGAAAAAATTGAGTAATCCCATAATGTGCGTTGGATGAGGTTGATTAACTTTTACGTTGTGCAAAAAAGCAAACCCCGTAAGGATTGCAACTGTTTCGAACGGAATTTTATCCTTAGTTAACGAATAGCTTTGTGCGGTTAACTCGTTGTTTACCAGAGTCGTGTGTAGGGTAACAAAATGGGGCCGCCCGAATCCGGCAAAACTTGAATCGGGTTTTAGGGAAATCGCAGCGGGGAGGTTAGTTTTACGGTTAGTTATCCAGAAATACTTTTTTCTACAATTCAACAACACTTTATGAAATGGTTTGAACGGATACGGTGGGGACTTCTGCTCCTGACCGTCGTGGGGGTTACTTCCTGTACTCAGGAGGATGATGACAATCTCGGCCCGGCTCCGGTGCGGGGCGAGGCCGATTTTACAAAATATGTAGCCGTTGGAAACTCCCTGACTGCCGGTTTTGCCGACGGCGGTCTGTATCGCGAGAGTCAGTTAAATTCATACCCGAACATGCTGGCGAAGCAGTTTGGACTCGTCGGCGGCGGGACGTTTGTGCAGCCGCTGTTTTCGGCGGATTCGGCCAACGGCTCGGGCTACGTCCGGCTGATCCGGCTGCCGCAGTCACCCGTCGAACTGCTGACCTCCCTGCGCCAGATTGCCCCCGGGGCGGTCCGGACGACGGTCAACGGCCGACCGCTGTATTCCAAATTCACCGGGGCCAACAATAACCTCGGTGTCCCGGGCATCCGGATGTCCGATGTCCTGTCGCCGGGTTACGGCTCCGCCCAGGGCAACCCGTATTTCGAGCGCCTGCTGCCCGGTACAGCCTCCACCCGGACATACCTGGACTACGTCGGCGACAACCTGAACGGGGCCACGTTCTTCACCTGCTGGATGGGCAACAACGACGTGCTGGGCTATACCACCTCGGGCGGGGTGAACGCCATGACGACCTCCGCCGTGTTTACCACCAACTACACGGCCCTGCTCAACAAACTGACGGAAAACAACCGCAAGGGCGTCGTCGTCGGCATTCCGAACACGGCGGCGGCTCCGTACTTCCGGACGATCACCATTCCGCTGCTGCTCGCCCAGCTCAATGCCTCGCGCCCGGCGGGTACTCCGGTCATTCCGGCGCTGGTCATTCAAACGGCCGCCGGTCCGCGTGCCTCGCGGGATGGCGACCTCCTGATGCTGCCCAATGCGCTGGAATACCTTAAAATCGGCACCACCACGGCCGGAACCGGGCAGGGCCCGTACGGGCTGTCGGCAACGAATCCGCTGCCCACGCAATTTGTGCTGGACTCCGACGAAGCCGCGGCCGCTTTCAACCGCCTGACCGAATTCAACAACCTGATGAAACAGCAGGCTGAAGCCAAGGGGCTCGTGTTTGTCGATCCCAACCAGGTCCTGACCCAGTTGGGGCAAACGGGCGGGTATCTTCAGGATGGTGTGACGTACAACCTGTCGTTCATCCAGGGCGGGGCCGTCAGCCTCGACGGCATTCACCTGACCCCGGCCGGCTACGCCCTCATCGCGAACGAAATCATCAAAGGCATCAACACCAAATACAAATCGACGCTGCCGCTGCTGAACACCAGCACCTTCAACCGGGTTCTGCTGCAGGCGCAGTAAGGGGATTTAAAGATGAAGGTTTTAATGTGGCTCTGCCTCTTTATAAGTTCTGATTGAGGCGGAGCAACGATAAACCTTAAACTTTAAACCTTCAACTTAACAGAAATCATCATGAAAAAACTGATTTATACCGCAGCGCTGGCGGTGTCGCTCCTGGTGGGCGGCGCGGCGCAGGCGCAGGAAATTCCTTCGCTGGAGTTTGGTGTCCGGGGCGGCGGCACGTTTACGCACGGCTTTACCAACGTGCCTCCCCAGCGGGTAACGGATGTCGTTTCGACGCCCGAACTGAACAACAAAAGCAACGGCATCGGGCTGGGGTATTCGGCCGCGATCTGGGCCCGCAAGAATTTTGACAAGTTCTTTGTGCAGGCCGAAGTGGGCTACAACACCTTCCTGCTGAAGCAGAAAACGGCCGTGGCGCAGATCGACGTCAATGCCAACGCTTCGCTTTTGCGGGCGCTGCCGGTTTCGGTGGCACCGGGTCTGGTGTTTGCTACCCTCAACGCCACCTCCGAATCGGCGCTGGAATCGATCAACGTGCCCATTCTGATCGGGAAACGCTGGAACAACGGCAAAATCCGTGGCTATGCGGGGCCCAACTTCCTGTTCGTGCAGAAGTCGGAAGCGAGCCGCACCACCAGCGGACGCATCAATGCCAATCAGAATATCGGTTTTCCGGAGGTAGAAATTCCGGAGCGGAGCGAAACGACCAACCTGCTGAGCAGGCGGGAAGCGGGTATTCTGGAAGTGAAGGATTTCACGTACGCCCTCGAACTGGGCGTCGGGACGAGCATCATTCCGAACCTGGAGGTGGATCTGCGGTATGCCGTGCCGGTCGGCGGGGTTTACAAAGACAATAACATTTCCGGGTTCCTCGGCATCGGGACGGTATCGCTGAGCTACCGATTGTTTAATGTGAAGTAAAGGAGGTGCTGTTTCTCGCAGATTTTCGCTGATTTTTCCCGCCGATTTTCGCAGATAATGTTCAATGTCTGCGACAATCGGCCTTTCCTCGGCGGGAATCTGCGGGAAACTTTCAGAAGCTTACATAAATTCCGGGCCGACTTCCCGAAGCAGGTCGATAACGGGCAAAATCTTCCGGCCTTTATCGGTCAACATATATTCTACCCGCGGCGGCATCTCGTTAAACGACTGCTTGGTCAGCAGGCCCAGCTCGACCAGTTGCCGCAGTTCATGAACCAGTACTTTTTCACTAATTTCCGGAATCAGCCTTTTGATTTCGTTATAGCGCAGCTTTTCCTGACGCAGCAAATGGATAATGGTCAAACGCCATTTACCGCAGATGATTTCTACGGCTCGCTTGATTATCAGTTGAGTAGCAATCACATTCGTCTCGTTCGCGTTCGTATCCTCGGTCATTCTTTTTCTATACTTACCTCTTGGTGGGTAACTGTCTGATTAGTAGGCCATTATGCAGTGCATCCAACAAAAGTAATTTTTTGTAATCAAAGTTTTCATACCGATTACAAAATCATTTTAAAACAATTCTTCCTTTTTAATGTAGGTACCTGATTTCAAGGGAAGTAGGCGATTGGATAGCTGGCACTTGAAGAATAAAGGTTCCTGAAAAGGTATCTTAATAACCAAAAGCCGGGTACAGAGTTTGAGTACAATTACCCAGAGCCTGCTTTTGCTAAGATTTATCGCCGTTTCTTTATTGAACGGGAAATTCGCGGCAATTTGGTAAACAAAAATGCCGAATACTGGTAGCGAGGCAGTATTCGGCATGGCAAGCCGGATGGCGGGGAACTTACCGGGTTTCGGCCACCGGCGATTTTTTGATGAGTTCAATGGCTTTCTCCAGCAGTTCGTCCCGGCCTTCCCGGATGCCCCGGATCGTTGGCCTCACTTCCAGATCCGGAACAATGCCGATGCGCTGGGTTTCCCGCCCGTCCGGATAATAAACCCCAATGCCCGAAATCATCGTCGACAGGCCTCCGGGCAGGGTAAACGGCGACACATTGCCGTCGGCTCCGGCCGTCTGGCTGCCGATGACGGTCACGTTTGGCGCGCCCCGGAAAGCCATCGTGGTGTATTCGGCCTGGCTCTGGGTCGCTTCGTTGATGAGCACGACCACTTTGCCCGGAAAATGCTCGCCGCCCCGCGAGCCTACGTTCAGTTCCTTGCTCCATGTAAACAGCCCGGGATTGCTGACGTCCCCTCCGGTGAATTTGACAAATGGCGTAGGCGCCATGTGAAGGAAACTGCCGAAGGTAAACACCATAAAGTCAGAGGGGTAGCAGCGCAGGTCGATAATAATTCCCTTCGCGTTTTTGAAGGCTTTCTTAATGGCGGGCAGCTGTTTGTTCTGATACTTGGCGGGGTAAATAAAGCCGATGGAGTCGGGCAGCATCCGGTAACTGCTGTCCTGCGGGTAGGTGCCCGAGTCGAGGTTGTAATTCAGCGCCAGTTCGCCGCGGCCGTAGCGTTTGATTCTGGTTGAAAACGGCTTGCCGTCCCGTTCCCCGGCGAGACTCACCGAGTCGAGCGGGCCGCGCAGCAGGTCGCGGGCCATGTCGCGCAGGCGGGTGGGGTGGTTGGAGGCGGGGTAATACGGCGTTTTTTCGCGGACCCAGTCCGCCACCGGCTTCCCGTCGATGCTGCGGATGACGTCGCCGACTCGCAGCCCCGACGCCCGCCCCGCCGAATCGTGATAATACCCCGTCACGACCGCCTGATTTTCCACAAACCGAACCTGAACCGGCGCCAGAAAAACCCCACGCCAGCGTTCCAGGTCCGGCTGGCGACCCCAGATGTTGGCGTGGGTATCGTGAATGCGGGCAATCAGTTGCAGGTTGGTCAGGATGTACTGCTGCGAATCGGTGCAGTCGGCGAGCCGGGGAATGAATTCGGTCAGAACGGCATTCCAGTCTTCCTGAATCAGGTGTTTGTACGGAAAAAAGTATTCGATGATATTCCAGTACCGGAAAAGGCTCAGCATTCGGAGGCCGCCGTCGCTGAACGCCATGTTGCCGTAGGCGTCTTCGTTCCGGAACGACGGGTTACCGACGTTAGATTCCATCGCCAGATAATAATGGCTGGCGCGGTTGCGGTTCTGGTAGACCTGGTTCAACTGGCGGCTGAGGGCTTCGGTAAACAGCGTCCGGTTGTTGAGCCAGCGCAGGTCGGGTTTCCGGAAGGCGTTTTTCTGGCCTGTCGTATCGGTCTGTTTGCCCTTTGGCAGAGGCCCCAGATTCTGAATCCAGGTGGAAAGCACCGCGCTGCGATCGGCGGCGGACCGGGCATTGAGCACCTTCGGCATTACCCGGAACAGTTCGTAGTCCCAATTGTAGTTTCCCTCCGCGACCGCCGGGTGGTGGTATTTCAGAAAGCCCCAGACGCGGCCCAGCACGGCCAGATTCTCAATCTGCTGCGGCTTGAGCTGAAAAAGCTCGATGCCCGAGCCACGCCGGAAGCTGGAATCCAGTTTGGCCTTCGCCGTGACCACTTTTTTGAGCCTGGCAACGGCCAGCTCCTCGCCGCTGACGCGGACGGTAAGATCGTCGAACCAGGCCGTACCGGGTCCGCTCAGCAGCCCGCCGAACGTAATGCGCTCGGCATCGTCGGGCAGCCGGAGTTTGACCGAATACTGGGTCCAGTCGGTCGTGCCCTTGATGCCGCGGCTCTCCATATTGTCGAATTCCAGGGTCCGGTTGGTTCCGTCGATGCGCATCCAGAGGCCCGCCCAGCCGCTGGCAAGGTCCTGGGTCTTCACAAATCCGGTCAGTTCAATCTCTTTTCCGGCGTAGCGGGCGGGAATCGTCAGCCCGCAGGCTTTGAAGGCCTGGTCTTTGTTGTCGGCGATGGACTGAATCCGGAAGGAGTAGCGGCCGCCGTGCCGCACGAGGGAGTCCGCCCCGACCGCATACCCTTCCGAGCCAAACGACGACCAGCCGGCGGGCTGTCGGGTGGCGGGGTCCAGGCGCTCAAAATCCAGGTTGGAAGGGGTTTGGGCCATCCCGGCAAAGGGCAGGAGGCAGAGGAGCCAGCGAAGTAATTTCATGGAGCGGGGAAAACGGGTTAGGATTGACATACTCCTCCCGGACCCTGTTTAGAGGTTCGAGGTTGTGCGCCCCTAAAAAAGATTATCTTCAGCAGAAAACCATCAGATTTTTTTGAAGCGCATCTGTTACTGGCTTTACTTTTATCAAGCGTGCGGCTGACCTACCCGTCCCCTTCGCTCGTCTGCATGGACGAGTAGACTAGGACCGGTCCACCTCCTGCATCAGCTCCCCTAGAATCTTCTGCGCCGCGACCGAAATTACCGTACCGGGGCCAAACACGCCCCGGACACCGGCATCGTACAGGTACTGGTAATCTTGCGCCGGAATCACGCCCCCGGCAATGACCAGAATATCCTCCCGACCGATGCGTTTGAGTTCGTCAATCAGCTGCGGCACGAGCGTTTTGTGTCCCGCCGCCAGACTCGATACACCCACGATGTGCACGTCGTTCTCGGCGGCCTGCCGGGCTACCTCCTCCGGCGTCTGGAACAGCGGACCCATGTCCACGTCGAAGCCCAGATCGGCGAAGCTCGTGGCAATTACCTTCGCGCCCCGGTCGTGCCCATCCTGCCCCATCTTGGCCACCAGAATGCGCGGGCGACGGCCTTCGCCCTCGGCAAAGCGGTCGGCCATTTCGCGGGCCAGACGGAAGTTTTCGTCATCCGACACTTCGGCAGAATAAATGCCCGACACGGACCGGATGGTCGCCTTGTGCCGGCCAAATGCTTTTTCCATTGCGTCCGAAATTTCGCCCAGCGTGGCCCGGTGGCGGGCCGCCTCGATGGCAAGGGCCAGCAGGTTTTCTGTTTTCTGTTGTCCGTTTTCCGTTGTGCCGCCGGGGTTCAGGGCCGCTTCGGTCAGTCGGGTTAGCGCGGCTTCCACCTTTTCGGAATTTCGTTCGGCCTTGATGCGGTTTAAACGGGCGATCTGCGCCTCCCGCACGGCCTGGTTGTCTACTTCCAGCAGTTCGATGTCGGGGGCGGAGTCGGCCCGGTATTGATTGACGCCCACAATGACGTCTTTCCCCCCGTCGATGCGCGCCTGTTTGCGGGCGGCGGCTTCTTCGATGCGCAGCTTGGGCAGGCCGGTTTCGATGGCTTTGGTCATGCCGCCGAGGCTTTCCACCTCCTGAATCAGGTCCCAGGCTTTCTGAATGAGCTCGTTCGTCAGGGATTCCACATAGTACGAGCCGCCCCAGGGGTCCACCAGCCGCGTGACGTCCGTTTCGTGCTGGAGGTACAACTGCGTGTTTCGGGCGATGCGGGCCGAAAAGTCGGTGGGCAGGGCGATGGCTTCGTCCAGCGAATTGGTGTGCAGACTCTGCGTGCCGCCGAGCACGGCCGCCAGCGCCTCAATGCACGTCCGGGCGACGTTGTTGAACGGGTCCTGCTCGGTGAGGCTGTAGCCGGAGGTCTGGCAGTGCGTCCGCAGGGCCAGCGATTTCGGGTTTTTCGGGTCAAAAGACTGGACGAGCGTAGCCCATAGGACCCGCGCCGCCCGCATTTTGGCAATTTCCATGAAATGATTCATGCCGATGCCCCAGAAAAACGACAGCCGGGGGGCGAATTCGTCGATGGACATGCCCGCCCGCAGGCCGGTGCGGATGTATTCGAGCCCGTCGGCGAGGGTGTAGGCGAGTTCGAGCTGGGCCGGGGCACCCGCTTCGTGCATGTGGTAGCCGCTGATGCTGATGGAGTTGAACTTCGGCATGTAGCGGCTGGTGTACGCAAAAATATCCCCGATGATGCGCATGGAAGGCTCGGGCGGGTAAATGTAGGTGTTCCGCACCATAAACTCCTTCAGGATGTCGTTCTGGATGGTGCCCGAAAGCTGTTCCGGTCCGACGCCCTGTTCTTCGGCCGCCACGATGTAAAACGCCATCACCGGAATCACCGCCCCGTTCATGGTCATCGAAACCGACATCTGGTCCAGCGGAATCCCGCCGAAGAGAATCTTCATGTCTTCCACCGAATCAATGGCCACGCCCGCTTTCCCGACGTCGCCGACTACCCGCGGGTGGTCGGAATCGTAACCCCGGTGGGTCGCCAGATCGAACGCGACGGAAAGGCCCTTCTGCCCGGCGGCGAGGTTCCGGCGGTAGAAGGCGTTGGATTCCTCGGCGGTCGAGAAACCGGCGTACTGCCGGATGGTCCACGGCTGGGAAACGTACATGGAACTGTACGGCCCGCGCAGGAAAGGCGGAAGCCCGGCTGCTGAACCCAGATGCGCCGCGTTCTGAATATCGGCGGCGGTATAAACCGGCTTCAATTTTATGCCTTCCGCGGTGACAAACGTCCGTCCGTCCGTTTGATTGCCCGTCGGGGAGGCAGGAGTGGGTTGTATGGATGAAAAGTCTGGTTTCATACGTCAGCGTTCTTATTCAAATTCACTCGCCAGCCGGGGGCCGACTTCGGGATTCGCCGCCGCATCCGTCTCCTCGGCCCGATATTTATTGACTCCCACCATCACGCGGCCCGTGCGGAGGGCTTCCACTTTGGCTGCGTAGGAGCGGGCCAGTTCTTCCCGGATGGTCGGCAGGGCCGCGGTCAGGCCACCCCGGTTTTCCATGTCCAGAAACAGCGCCCAGGCCTGCTCCGCCAGCTGATGCGTCAGTTGCTCCAGGGCGTAGGCGCCGGCTGCAGGGTCGGCAACCCGGCCCAGATGGGATTCGTCTTTCAGCAGAATGGAAATGTTCCGGGCTATCCGGTCCGAAAATTCCTGCGCTTCGGCTGATGGCGACGCGGGGTTCAGCGCCGCATCGTGCGGATGGACCGTCAGGGCATCGCAGCCGCCGATGACGGCCGCCATCGCTTCCGTTGTTGCCCGGAGGAGGTTGGTGTACGGTTCGACAGCGGCATAATAAAACGGGGAGGTCTGCGCGTGCACGAAGACCGGCTGAGGCGCCACGCCCCAGGCCGCCTGAAAACGTTGAAGCAGCAACCGCAGCGCCCTCAGTTTGGCGATTTCCGGAAAAAAGCTGGTCCCGACGGATACCGAAACGATGGTTTTCGAAAAGAGCTGAGCCGCCTCCAGACCCGCATCGGTCAGGTGGTCGTACTGCTCGGCGAGCGCGGCCAGCGTAAAGGCCAGTTCCTGCGTGATGGTCGCCCCGGCATGGTGGAAACCCTGACTCTGCACGCTGATCGTCCGGAATTGTGGGAACCCGGCGGCCCGGCGGGTCGCTTCCGCGAGGGCTTCGTAATTTTCTCCGACGGAAATCGCATGGGCAAAGTGGTTGTAAACGGGGTCGATCAGCAGCCCGCCTTTGAGCTGGTAGGGCGCAATCCGCACCAGCTTTTCCAGCAGAACATCCGCCCGGCTGCCGTCCGTGACGCGGAAGAAAACGGGCGTATCGCTGAGTTTCAGCCCGTCGAGGAGCCGGGTCAGGTCGGTGGGTGTGTTTGGCAGGGTCAGCAGCAGGGCATCGGCTCCCCGGCTGGCGGCCCGCCGCAGGCGGGTGTTGGTTTCCCGGTCATCCCGAACGGTGAACGGCGGGGTGTTGAGCCAGCCTCCGGACGTTTTCTGGGCGTTCTGGATGGTTTCGAGCGGGAGCGTTTCCAGGTCTTCGGCCGTATAAAACGGTTCCAGCACAAAGCCCTCGGGCGTAGCCCAGCGCAGCGTTTCGTAGGCTTTGCCTTTCAGGTCCTTCAGAATCTGCGCCTTCCACTGCTCAGCAGAAACAGACGGGAAAGGGATTGGGATAGGCATGGGAATTGTGGAATGATTGACGGACGGAACGATTGATCTATTGAATGATAGATAGATTGAACAGGCAGACACTCTTGCAACCTATCCGTCTATCAACCAGTCCATCATTCCGTTTCTGACAAAGTTAGGTCTTTTTAAAGCAACCTGTACGGGCGGGTAGTCTGTGCGGCGGGGTTCGTTGGATTATTTCAATGATTGATTATGCTGTATTGACACACCGCCGCAATCGCCGTACTTTTAAGTTTTCCGGAAAGGCGGGATAGCTTGCCGTACGTAGTTTTTTTCCTACTTTTGTTACCTTTTTTCGCCATAAAGACAGCATAAAGGTTAATTTTTTACCGTAACCGTGAACGTACCCGTATCTCCCAGCATTCAGCGCGAAGCCGTGACGGTCTGGAACCGCTGCCTGCAGGTGATCAGGGAGAGCATTCCCGAACAGAGCTTCAAAACCTGGTTCGAGCCGATTGTTCCTCTGCGCCTGCAAGGTAAGGAACTGACTATTCAGGTGCCAAGCCAGTTTTTCTACGAATGGCTGGAGGAGAACTATGTCCATAACCTGCGGAAAGCCCTCGACTATGCCCTCGGCCCCGAGGGTGAACTGCTGTACTCCATCATCGTAGACCAGGGCGACGAACGCCAGCCGCCGATGGGCTACGCCGTGCCGCCCGCTAAAACGCCGCAGACGGCCAAGCCCGACAAGATCGACGCCGACATCAAGAGTCCGTTCCAGATGAAGGATCTGGACTCGCTCCAGCTCGATTCGTACCTCAACGCCACCTACACCTTCGACAATTTTGTGGAGGGCGACTGTAACCGCCTTGGCCGTTCGGCGGGATATGCCGTGGCCCAGCGGCCGGGCGTCACCTCGTTCAACCCGCTGATGATCTACGGCGGCGTCGGACTCGGCAAGACGCACCTGGTGCAGGCCATCGGGAATTACATCAAGAATAACGACCGGGATAAATTTGTCCTCTACGTCTCCTCGGAGAAGTTCACCAACCAGTTCATCAACGCCATCCGTACCGACACACTGCGGGATTTCAGCAGCTTTTACATGCAGGTCGGTGTGCTGATTATCGACGATATTCAGTTTCTGGCGGGGAAAGAAAAGACGCAGGAGACGTTTTTCCATATTTTCAACCACCTCCACCAGTCGGGCAAGCAGATCATCATGACTTCCGACCGAGCCCCGCGCGACTTGCAGGGGTTGCAGGACCGGCTGCTGTCGCGTTTCAAATGGGGCCTTTCGGCGGATTTGCAGCAGCCGGACCTCGAAACGCGGATTGCCATTATTCAGAAAAAGCTCCAGTCGGAGGGGGTTTACATCGATTACAACGTCATCGAGTACCTTGCCCACAGCATCAACACCAACGTCCGTGAACTGGAAGGCGTGATTGTCTCGCTGATGGCCCAGGCCTCGCTGACCCGCCGCGATATCGACCTCGACCTGGCCCGGAACGTGCTGCGGAACATCGTTGTCGATACGGACAAGGAAGTAACCGTCGATTCGGTGCAGGAGGCCGTAGCCGACATGTTTAAAGTGACCCTGGCGGACCTGAAAGGCAAAAGTCGGAAGAAAGAACTGGTGTATCCGCGTCAGATTGCGATGTTTCTGGCGAAGGAAAAAACGGAGCTGTCGCTGAAATCCATCGGCTACCATTTCGGCGGCCGCGACCACAGCACGGTGATTCACGCCATCCAGACCATCAGCGACCTGACCGGCAACGACCCCCAGACCCGCGACGTCGTCGACCGCCTCAAAGCCATACTCAAATAGTTATAAGTTAAGAGTTATGAGTTGAGGCAGCGCTCGTTTTTACGGTGAACAACTTATAACTCATAACTTTTAACTCTCAACTCCATCATGGTTCGTCTGGTGGCGCGCGAGGCGCTTGACCTGCTGGCTTACGACCGTTGTATGGCGGGCTCGCCGGACCGGATTATCTATGCGTTTTCCTGGTATCTGGACGCGGTTTCGCCGGATTGGGCGTGTCTGGTGAAGGGCGATTACGAAAGCGTCATGCCGTTGCCCCTGCGTCGACGCTACGGCTGGAAGGCGGTGATGCAGCCGCTTTTTTGCCATCAACTGGGCGTCTTTGCCGACGGAAAATCGCCGGATGCGGCCGAACTTCAGCCATTTCTGATCTGTCTTACTCAGCATTTTCGCTACGTGCCAGCTTATCCTTTTCATGCCGGTAATGCGGCGGAATTAGCGGCGGACCTGACTCCACGGACCAATCATATTCTGAACCTGAACCGGCCCTACGAAGCCCTGCGAAACGGATATTCCCGCGGACGGCGCCACCACCTGAACAAGGCCGGGCTGCTATCCGGTTGGGAAATGACCACCACCGACCACATTGGGCCGCTTTTTGACTTGTTTGTAAAACATAATACCGTTTCTATTGGCCGCATTGACCCGCAAGCGGGGCAGATCCTGCGGCGACTGACCGACGCCTGCCTGGAAAGGGGAATGGCCCAGATCCGAATGGCGCATTACGGGGGCGAACCCGAAGCGGGGAGCCTGTTTCTGCACGATGAGCGACGCATCATTCACCTCTTCTGCGCCGCCAGTCCGCTCGGGCGACGGGCAAACGCCCGGATGGTTCTGCTGGATCAGGTGATTCGGGAAAACGCCGGTCGGGCGGTATGGCTCGATTTTGAAAGCCCGGAAGTCGAAAGTCTGGCGCGGTTTAACCGGGAGTTTGGCGCCGTGGCCGAACCCTTCGGACGACTGAGCTACAACCGGCTTCCGGCTGGCATTCGGGCGCTGCATGCCTGTAAAAAAAGCATTCACCGATTTCTGGTCAGGTCATGAACGTCCGATACCTCCGTCGCCACCGGATCGACAGTGCGCGCTGGGATGCCTGCGTGGCCGGGTCGGTGCAGCGTCTTTTTTACGCTTATTCGTGGTATCTCGATGCCGTGGCACCCGAATGGTGCGGTCTGGTTGTGGAGGAGCAGGGCGAATACCGGGCCGTGATGCCGGTGCCGCTCCGGAGAGCATACGGCATTGCGTATGTGCGTCAGCCCGATTTCTGCCCGCAGCTGGGCATTTTCAGCCTGCCCGGCGTGGCCGTGGAAGCGCTCTTTCTCCCTTTTCTGAGCAAACTGAAAAGCCGGTTTGGGCGGGTGATGTCTTATCGTTTCAACGAACATAACGAAACGACCGTCCGCTTTCCCTCCGATCTGAAGCGGCGGGTCCGGGAAAATCACGTGCTTCCGCTGAATCGCCCTTACCAAATGCTGCGGCAGCAGTTTGCCACCGACCGGAAAACAAACCTCAACCGAGCCCGCAACACGGGCTGGGCGCTGGCCGCCAGTACCGACATGCGGGCGCTGATTGCGCTTCACCGGTCGCATAACGAAGCGGGGGCCACACAGCAGTACGCGCGGCTGGACCTGACCCTGTACGACCGGCTCGTTCGGGCGGTGGACGAACTGCAGAAACGAGGCATGGCCGACCTCTGGTTTGCCGAACTGGACGGGCAACGCGAGGCGGGCTGCCTGTTTGTCCGGGATGGCGGACGGATCGTCTACCTTTTCAACGGGGCGAGTCCGGTCGGGCGACGAAAGCAGGGGCGGCTGTGGCTGCTGAACCGGGTTTTTGGCGAGTTCGCCGGGCAGGACGCAGAATTTGACTTTGAAAGTCCGCCCGAAGGGGCCGAAACGGTGCAGGCGTATTACGGGAGTTTCGGCGGCGAAACTAGGCCGTATTCGGAGGTGCGCTGGGAGCGGGGAGCCTGGGCGGTGGGCCGTCTGCTGGCCCGGCTGCGACGGAGTTAGCCAGCCTGTAAACGACCGTGCCCCGAAAGTCGGGGCACGGAAAGAATTAATAAAATTTTAGATCGCTGCGCAGGCCCTTGTGCTTTTTGATGTCCATTTCCATCGCCCCAACCCAGAGGTCGACTTCCACCTTGACGGGCACTTTATTGACATCGTCGGAGACCCAGATGCGGATGGCATCTTCGCCTTTGAAAAGCTTGTTGGGCGGCATGATCGGGTTCAGCTTGATGACGTTGATGCGGCCGAATTTGGTTTTAATAACGTCTTTGCCCCGGTACCGGACCTTCATGTTGTAAATCTCGTCGTCGAAAAAAGCCGGCACTTCGACCGTCTGGCCGACCGACAGGCGGTTGAACTCGATGGTGCGCAGGAAATAGTAGCCGCTGATTACGTCGTGGACGTTTTCGGGTACCCGGAAAGTATTTTTCTCCGTGCGTTCCTCCGCCCGGACGGTATTGGTGCCGTGGTTGAAAGTAATGTTCTCCTCCTTGCGGTGGTTGCCTTCCTGAATGTTGACGTAGAACTTCTGGGGCAGAATGGCCGACGTATCGATGTACGAACGCCAGGTGTCGCGGATGCGCGTCACGAGGTCGAAGGCCCCGACGGTGCGGCCGTAGACGTTCACCCGGTAGCAGGGGCGTTCGTTGACCTTATAAAACGAGGGAGCCACATCAACGGTCGCTTCGGCGGCATTCAGAAAGCCGTAATGCACTTTGTATTCCAGGTGTTCGCCCGGTCCGAAGCTGTTGTTCACTACCCGGCGGTAGGTATGCTGCGGCGCAAAGGCCGTATTCGCCAGCGTTACGGCTCCCAGAAAAAACAGGATGGCAATTACTTTTCTCATAGCCACTCGTCAGACGAAGGTCGAAAGTTATAACGACGGATACGTCTTCTTCAGGTATGTTAAATAGTTCTTGAAATTCGATCTAAACCTTTTTTCGAATTCCTCCCGAAAGCGATTCTGCTGCTGCCGGTAGGTCGAATATGCGATAAAATAAGCATTATTGGGTAGCGATTGTTGGCTGAATCGCCGCTTTTTAGGGACCGGGCGACTATTTTGCCGCCTGAAGCCCGCGTCCAGCGTATCCACCGAATCGACGATCTCCTGAATCAGCGACCACTTGCCGGTCTCCCGAAACGCCTCATTCATCTGTGGAGTAAACGTCCGATACAGGCTGTCAAGTTTCCGGGTTCCGCGAAAAATATGCTCATCATATCGTTCATTGTATTCTTTCTCAGCCAGATAAGCCCGGTAAGGAGCTGAATCCGTCCCGTATTTCTGGGCCAGAAACCGCAGCGCGCCGTACTCCCCGACAAAATCGGCCAGGTTCTCGTTGTACTCCAGATTATCCTTTACAAACAGCGTGCCGTGTGTGAGTTCGTGAATAATCAATTCTGCCAGCCGCCCCTCGCTGCGGGTCAGCATGGACGACAGAATGGGGTCGCTCAGAAACCCGAGCGTCGACCAGGCGGAGACTTCGTTGAGGCGGGTATCGTACCCCTGGCGCGTCAGCGCTTTCTGTTCGGCATCGGCCCGGTCCTTCTCGAAAAAGCCTTTGTAGGCAAACGTCCCGATGACCGGAAACGACCATTCCTTCGCCCGTAGCTGATATTTCTCTGCCGCGACCACGACCCACAGAATCGGCCTGCCCTGCTGGTCGTACAGGCTTGTGTAGCTTTTCGACGGATTCAGGCCGATGGAATCGACGGTAAACTGCCGGATTTCCTGAATCAGACGGATATTCTGTTTCAGCGAATCCGGAAAGGACGGGTCCGCCAGCACCTCCTCCACGGGGCGGGTATTCCACAGAATGCGCAGCTGGCCCCGGGCCTGCATCCAGCCGTAACTGATCAACTCCCGCTGCCAGATTCCGACAGCCAGACATACTCCCAACAGGAGCAGCAAGATTTTACGAACCATAAACAAATGTAAAGCGACAGTCGCCCGCTATGACAAAAATCAGGGAAATAAATGCGTTTTTATTTGGAATGAATCTAAACTGACTCTTACCTTTGTTTAAAATTAATCTAAATAACCAAAGCTACCTACCGGAATGCCCACACGTGTACGCTTCTGTAACGTTCTTCTTTCCTGTTTTCTCCTGGTATTGACCGCTTTTACTAGTTTTGCTAACGACGACGACGCTCCGGGCGGCAGCATCCGCGGCAAGGTAATCACGGTCGATGGTCAGCCCGCCGCTTACGTTAACGTCATTCTCAAAAATACCAACCGGGGCACGGTAACCGCCGAAGACGGCAGCTACCTGCTGAAAGGACTGAAAGAAGGCCAGTACACAGTTGTGGTCAGCTTCGTGGGCATGCAGGATTCCGAAGTGTCCGTCGCCGTCGGGGCCGGGCAGACCGTGGAGGCCAACATCAGCCTGCAGGAAAACGCCCGCCAGCTCACAGAAGTGATGATTCGCGGTCGCCGGAACATCAACGAAGAGCCGGTGACAATCGGCAAAATCGCCATCAAGCCGATGGACCTGCCGCAGAGCATCACCATAGTCGGCAAAGAAATTCTGGAACAGCAGCAGGTCCTCCGCCTGAGCGATGCCCTGCTGAACATCAACGGCGTGTACCAGATGGGCAACACGGGCGGCACGCAGGAAGAACTGGCCGGCCGGGGCTTTGCTTTCAACAGCAACAACACCTTCAAGAACGGTTCCCGTTTCAACAACGGCATTTTTCCGGAAATGAGCGGCATTGAGCGCGTCGAAGTCATGAAAGGCTCCAACGCCATTCTGTACGGAAACGTCGGGCCGGGCGGGGTAATCAACCTGGTCACCAAAAAGCCCCAATTCGCTAACGGCGGACAGATTTCGCTCCGCACGGGCAGCTTCGGATTCTACAAGCCGTCGCTGGACATTTACGGCGCCTTCAACAACAGCGACAAAATCGCCTACCGCATCAACACCAGCTACGAACGGGGCAACAGCTTCCGCGACGTGGTCAACTCCGAACGCTTCTACATCAACCCGTCGTTTCTGATCAAAGCCGGTGAGAAAACGGACATCCTCGTCGAAGGCGATTACCTGAAAGACACCCGGACGCTGGACTACGGCATCGGTGCCATCAACTACACGATTCCCAACGTGCCGCGCGGCCGCTTCATCGGGGCCGAATGGTCCTACAACAAAACCGAGCAGAAAGGCGTAACCACCACCATCACGCACCGCTTCAGCCGGGCGTGGAACATCCGCGCGGTCGGTTCGTACCAGACGTATAGCAACGACCTCTTCGGCACGACCCGCCCCAACGCTTCGGGTCAGATGATTCAGGCCAGTGGCAAATGGATTCGCGGTCTGCAGCGCAGCCAGGTGGAGGAAGATTACTACCTCGGCCAGATCGACCTGAACGGCCAGTTTGCCACGGGGCCGATCAAACACACCTTCCTGTTTGGGGCCGATGCCGACCGATATTTCACGGCCACGACCGCCTACAGCCCCATTGCCCGCTACGACTCCATCAACATTTACAACCCGAACGAATACAAGCAGCGGGCCGACATTCCGTCGCTGAACCGGAACACGCTGACCAAGAGCCCCATCAACCGGGTAGGCGTGTACGTTCAGGATTTGATCGCGCTCTCCGAAAAACTGAAAGTGCTGGCCGGCGTTCGGTATAGCTACCAGCAGCGGGTGAGCGAAGTGTACACCTATTCGACGCAGAAAGCCGTCGAGACGGACTACTTCGACGGGGCCTTCACGCCGCGCTTCGGCCTGGTTTACCAGCCGCTGAAAACGATGTCGATCTTTGCCAGCTACGCCAACTCCTTCGTGCAGAATGCGGGCATCGACGTGACGGGCAACGCGCTGCCGGTCTCGTTCATCAACCAGTACGAAGTGGGGGCCAAGAACGAACTGTTCGACGGCCTGCTGTCGGCCAACGTGACGCTCTACCGCATCGTGAACAGCAACCTCGCGCAGACGGTCGTTCCGGCCAACGCGACCTACCCGAATGCGCAGGAACTGGCCGGTGAAGTGACCAGCAAAGGAATCGAGGTGGACCTGATGAGCAAACCCTACCGGGGCTTCTCGTTCGTGGGCGGTTACAGCTACAACGACACGCGCTACACCCGAAGCAACATCTACATCGTGGGCAGCCGCCTGCGCTACAACCCGCAGCACACGGCCAACGCCAGCCTGTTCTACACCGTGTCCGACAACTTCCTGAAAGGCCTGAACGTGGGCTTCACGACCTTCTACTTCGGCGACCGCGTCGCGGGCCGTTCGACCCGCCTGACGGTGAAAAACGATGCCTTCAAGCTGATGGCGCTGCCGAACTACTTCCAGTTCGACGCTTCGGCGGGGTATACGCTCAACCGCCTGTCGGTCCGGGTAAAAGTGTCGAACCTGCTCAACAAGCTGACGTACAACGTCCACGACGACAACAGCGTGAACCCGATTGCGCCGCGTCAGTACTCGGCCACGATCGCCTACAAACTGTAAGACAGCCGTCTGCGGGGCCGGGCCATCCGGTGCCGTTTACACAATCAATTTTACGGGCAGCCAGGGTTTCAGTACCTTGCTGCCCGTTACCATTTTAAGGGATTTGAAGCCATCGGGTAACCACTTTGGCCGGAACGTAAATCCCTTGTTTCTGGTTATTTTGAAGGCGTTTACAAGGTCGGAAAAGCCCTGATTTATTTCCGGAGCCTACTTGGATTTCCGGGCCGATCTTCGTAAATTTATAAGCTAAATAACCAACAAATATCTCTGATTAAGACAAATCACATGGCACAAGCAACGGCTAATGAAAACAAGTTGAAGGCCCTGCAAACCACCATCGAGAAGCTCGATAAGGCGTATGGCAAGGGAACTGTAATGCGGCTGAGCGAAAGCAAGGTTGTGGACGTTCCGGTCATCTCGACGGGTTCACTGGGTCTGGACCTGGCGCTGGGCATTGGTGGCGTACCGAAAGGCCGGATTGTGGAGATCTACGGTCCCGAATCTTCCGGTAAGACGACGCTGACGATGCACTGCATTGCCGAAGCCCAGAAGATGGGTGGCATGGCGGCCTTCATCGACGCCGAGCACGCCTTCGACCGGGTTTACGCCGAAAAATTAGGAATTGATATCAATAACCTGCTCATCGCCCAGCCGGACAATGGCGAGCAGGCCCTTGAAATTACCGAGCACCTGATTTCTTCCGGTGCCATTGACATCATCGTCATTGACTCCGTTGCCGCGCTGGTTCCGAAAGCCGAACTGGAAGGCGATATGGGCGAAAGCAAAATGGGTCTGCAGGCCCGTTTGATGTCGCAGGCCCTGCGGAAACTGACGGGCGTGATCAACAAGACGCAGTGCTGCTGCATCTTTATCAACCAGCTTCGGGAGAAGATCGGCGTTATGTTTGGTAACCCCGAGACAACGACCGGTGGTAACGCCCTGAAGTTCTACTCGTCGGTGCGCCTGGACATTCGCCGGATCGGCCAGATCAAGGACGGTGACGAAGTGTCGGGTAACCGCACGAAGGTAAAAGTAGTTAAGAACAAACTGGCGGCCCCCTTTAAGGTCGTTGAGTTTGACATCATGTACGGACAGGGCGTTTCCAAAGTCGGTGAGATTCTGGACCTGGCCGTTGAAATGGAAATTGTGAAGAAGTCCGGTTCCTGGTTCTCCTACGAAGGCAATCGCCTGTCTCAGGGTCGCGATGCGGTGAAAGAACTGCTGCTCGACAACCCGGAGCTGATGAACGAACTGGAAGCGAAAATCCGCGCCAAAGTAAAAGTAGACGAGAACGCGCTGCTTGACCCGCTGGGTGCTGCGGAGGAAGATGGTGACGAGCCTCTGGCCTAACCCATCCGTCGCTAAGCAACAACTGTTATAATGGTTATTGTTTGACAAACCGAAAAGGTGGCTGGAGTCTTCCGGCCACCTCTTTTTGTTAGTTATGAATTATGAGTTATGAATTATGAATTATGAATTATGAATTATGAATTATGAATTATGAATTATGAATTATGAATTATGAATTATGAATGGTCCGCTCCGCCCGGTAAGGATACCTAATTAAGCGAAGCCAACCGAAGCGGCGGACCGCTCATAATTCTTAACTCATAACTCCTAACTCATAACTATCTTCCGTTCCGGATCAATCTGCGTCCACAGCCCCGCGCTGACGGCGAGGCAGGCGGCGATCAGAAACAGGGGATAGTTGTAGTTGCCCGTCAGTTCGACGATGTAGCCGAAGAGGATGGTGACAAAAAAGCCGCCGAGCTGTCCGGCGAAGTTCATGGCCCCCGCCACGGTGCCGGCGTTGCGCTGGCCCATATCTACGCAGACCGCAAACGCCACGGGCAGTGCCAGATCTTTCATCAGAACGCAGACGGCCAGCAGATAGCCCGCCGTTTCGGAATCAGCTGCCGAGCCCGCCAGCGCGAAGAAAATGGCCGAAAGACCCAGTCCGCCGATGCCCACCGCCCGCCGCCCCGTTCGTAAACCGTATTTTTTGGTGAGCAGATCGCTCAGCAGCCCGCCGATGACGCAGCCGATGGCTCCCAGAAAGTAGGAGAGGGAGATGAAATTTTTGGTCTGATCCTCGGTCATGCCGCGCCCTTCCTGAAAGTAGACCGACGACCAGTTCGTGAAAAAATACGAGCCGTAGAAAAACAGGTGGCACATCAGCATCAGCGCCCAGAGCGAGGGCGTCCGGATGATCGTCTGCCACGGCAGCCGGTGGTCCGTCTGCCGGATGCGCCGCCCCGCCTCGATTTCTTCCGCTTCGGCCGGGGTGATGCCTTTTTGGGAAGCCGGATCGTCGCGGAACCACAGATACCAGCCCAGCGCCCAGCCAACCCCCACCACACCGAGCACTACAAACGCCCAGCGCCAGCCCACGGCATGCACCAGCGGAATCACCAGCAGCGGCGTAAGTGCCCCGCCCAGCCGCCCGGCCGCCCAGATGACCGCCTGCGCCCGCCCGACCTCAATGGCCGGAAACCAGCGGGAAATCACGATGGAGGCATTCGGGTAAGCGCCCGCTTCGCCCGCCCCGAACAGAAACCGGACCACCACCAGATACAGCCACGAAACCGCCGTGCCCGTCAGGGCCGTAAAGCCCGACCACCAGAGCACGACCCGGGTCAGCACGAGCCGGGGGCCGATGCGGTCGCCCAGCGATCCGGTCGGTATTTCGAACAGGGCGTAGGCGAGGGAAAAAGAGCCCAGAATCCAGCCGAACTGCCGGTTGTCGAGGCCCAGGTCCGTCTTGACGTACTTGCTGACCACGTTCATGCAGACGCGGTCGAGGAACGTAATGGTGGAAAGCAGAAAAAGCAGCGCCAGAACGCGGTAGCGGTATTTCATGCAGCAAAGGTGGGTTTATAAAGCCTGGCGGCACCACAATCCGTCGTGCCGCCGGGAAGACCGTCGCGGAATATACGCCTTATCCTATTATTTTTACGGTGACTCACCTCTTCGCTTGTCCTATTTTATGTCATCGCACCACAAAAAACTGTCGGTTTGCCCCAACTGCAATACGGCCCTAAATCCGGAAGACAATTTCTGTCCTACCTGCGGTCAGGAAAACCACGACCTGAAGCTTCCGCTGAGCCACCTGCTTTATGAATTTGTCGAAAGCATCACGCACTTCGACAACAAGCTCTGGAATACGCTGAAAGCCGTTTTTACCCGTCCGGGCCGGATGACGTCGGAGTTTCTGGAGGGCAAACGGGCCCGGTATGTGCCGCCCGCCCGTCTGTACGTCTTCGTCAGCGTCATTTTCTTCTTTCTCATTACCAAATTTGCCGACTACCGACTGGAAAAAAGTACGGAAAACGGCCTTCTGGCTATCAAAGGAAGCGAATCCATTCGCGGTCTGCTGGAGCAGGATAGTCTGCTGAAGGTTCGGGGGCTGGAAAGCATAGCGTCTATCCCGCTGGAATATTCAGTTGGGGCCAACGGCTCTACCTATCTGGGGCAGTACCGGACGATGCAGAACGGCCAGTTGGATTCGTTGCTGCGGAAAGGAAAAGTAACCATAACGGATCAAAACCGGGAGCGGCTGCGTCAGGCACTGCGCCTGCTGCCCGACACGGTCCGACCTGAGCGGGGCATTGAACTGATTCCGGTGGATGGCCGCGAAACCGCCAATATTGCCTTTGCGAGTGAAGAGGAACAGAATCGTTTCGATCAGACCATCCGGCGGGCCTCCAACGCGGAGGTGGATTCCGTGGTCCGGGCGGCGGGGGGTGAAGTGAATTTTCTGAACCGGATCGCTGTCCGGAACGGCGGACGGCTTACGGGTTTTATGAACGGAAAGTCCGAGACGCTGCGGGAAATCACCAATCTGTTCCTGAAAAAGCTGTCGGTGATTATGTTTGTGCTGATGCCTTTTGTGGCTTTTCTGCTGTACCTGTTCTACGCCCGGCGCAAACAGTACCGGCGTTATTACTTCGATCACCTCATTTTTTCGGTGCACGCCCACTCGGTCATCTTCCTGTTTTTCTCGCTGGCGCTGGGCGTTACGTATTTCATGAACGAATCGACCACGGACCAGGTGCTGAATTGGACGCTCTGGCTGTGCTGGCTTTACTTCCTGCTTTCGCTGAAAGAGGTTTACAAACAAGGCTGGGTCCGAACGACGGTGAAGTTTCTGCTGCTGTCCGTGATGTATTCGGTTACCGTTTTCTGCTTCTTCCTGCTGGCCCTCGCGCTAGGCATCACTACGACCTGAAAACAAAAACCCCGGCCGTCTGGCCGGGGTCCCGCACCCACGGACTAAAGTCCGTGGGTGCGGGTCTTTGGATACGGCTCAGCGACTTTCCATCGCTACAAAATCGCGCGGCGTGGCGCCGGTGTACACCTGACGCGGGCGGCCGATCGGCTCTTTCGTGGCGCGCATTTCTTTCCACTGGGCAATCCAGCCCGGCAAACGACCGATGGCGAACATCACCGTGAACATGTTGGTCGGGATGCCCATCGCCCGGTAGATGATGCCCGAGTAGAAGTCCACGTTCGGGTACAGCTTGCGCGAGACGAAATACGGGTCGTTCAGGGCGGCTTCTTCCAGACCTTTGGCGATTTCGAGAACGGGGTCATTGACGCCCAGCTTGGTCAGCACGTCGTCGGCCGCTTTCTTGATGATTTTCGCCCGCGGGTCGAAGTTCTTGTACACCCGGTGGCCGAAACCGAACAGCCGGAAGCCCGTCGTTTTGGCGTTTTTGGCCATGTCCACGTACTTCGCTACGTCGCCGCCATCGGCCTTGATTTCTTCCAGCATCTCGATCACCTCCTGGTTGGCCCCGCCGTGCAGCGGCCCCCAGAGGGCGTTGATGCCCGCCGAAATCGACGAGTAGATGTTGGCCCGCGACGAACCCACCAGACGCACCGTCGAGGTCGAGCAGTTCTGTTCGTGGTCGGCGTGCAGGATCAGCAGTTTGTTGAGGGCCGCCGATACCACCGGGTCAACCTTGTACTCTTCCACCGGCAGGGCAAACATCATCTGCAGGAAGTTCGAGCAGTAGTCAAGGTCGTTTTTGGGGTAGTTGATCGGGTGACCCTGCGATTTTTTGTACGACCAGGTCGCAATCGTCGGCAGTTTGGCCAGCAGGCGGATGATGTGCAGTTCGGTATTTTCGGGGGCCTTGTCGTCGTACGAGTCAGGGTAAAAGGCGCTCATGGCGCTCACCAGCGACGAGAGCACGCCCATCGGGTGCGCGTTGACGGGGAAGCCTTCGAAGATTTTCCGCATATCCTCGTTGACGATGGTATGCGTGCGGATGGCGTGTTCAAACTCCTCGTACTGTTGCTGGGTGGGCAGTTCGCCGTAGATCAGCAGGTAAGCGACTTCGAGGAACGACGCTTTTTCGGCCAGTTCTTCGATGGAATAACCCCGGTAGCGCAGAATGCCTTCCTCGCCGTCCAGAAACGTGATACCGCTTTGGGTAGCTCCGGTGTTTTTGTATCCTTTGTCGAGGGTAATATAGCCCGTCTGGTCACGGAGGTTTGAAATGTCGATGGCCTTTTCGTTCTCGCTGCCTACCACGACAGGAAACTGGTAGGTTTTGCCATCAACGCTTAATTCGGCAAGGTTTGACATAGGTATTCGGTGTATTCTAAAGTAGAAGGAGTCAGGTTAGCGACCGAGTTTCGATCGCGTTAGAGTATCCGGCGAAATTAGCCAAAAACCGTTAACGACGGATGAAAGATTTGGTAAAAAACATATAGATTCAATACAATGACCCGCCAGCGGCCGCGAAAGCGGATGCTTACGGATGGAAAAGGGCTCCTCCTTTCATTACTAACCGGATACGCCGGATATTTTCCACCGCCTGCCCCGGATTTCCCTCAACCACAACCAGATCGGCGAGCAGGCCCGGCCCGATGCGGCCCCGGTCCTTCAGCCCAAAAACATCCGCGTTGACCGACGTGGCCGACCGGAGCACGTCCAGCGGTTTCATGCCGTAGCCGACCATTAATTCCAGTTCCCGGGCATTGTCGCCGTGCGCAAAAACGCCCACATCGCCACCGGCGCAGATGGTTACGCCCGCAGCCAGCGCCTGCCGGAACATGGCCCGTTTCTGCCGGACGCGCTCGGGTTCGGCTTCGCTGCCTTTTTTCCAGCCCCGGTACTGGCTGATGGCGTCGGTGGCGGCCAGCGTGGGGCAGAGGGCCGTGCCGTGCTGTTTCATCAGGGCAAAAATCTCGGGCGTGGCCGCGTCGCCGTGTTCCAGCGTCCGGCAGCCCGCCAGAATCGACCGGCGCATGCCTTCGGCGGTAGAGGCGTGGGCTACCACTTCCCGCCCGCTGCTCCGGGCCGTCTCGACGATCAGCTTCAGTTCGTCCAGCGAAAAAGTAGGCCGGGCTTCGCCCATCAGGCCCCAGCGGTAATCGGCGTAGACCTTCACCACGTCGGCTCCTTTGCCGATCTGCCGCCGCACGGCCTGGATGAGCCGGTCGTGCCCGTCGGCCTCCTCGGCGCCCTGCGGCACGTCAATGTCCGGACTAAAGCCTTTCGGGGCATAACTTCCCGTCGCAATCAGCGCCCGCGTGGCGATCACCATGCGTGGACCGGGAATGATGCCCTGGTCGATGGCCTGTTTCAGTCCCACGTCGTCGTACTCGGCGCCTTCCGTGCCCAGATCCCGGACGGTGGTAAATCCGGCCAGCAGCGTCCGGCGGGCATGAATGGTCGCCCGGGAGACGCGCAGCGAACGGGCTTCCTTCAATACCTGGTCGTCCCAGGGCGTTTCGTTGTACGGGTGCAGCAGCAGGTGCGAATGCCCTTCGATGAGGCCGGGAAGCAGCGTTGTGCCCTTCAGGTCGAGCACCCGGGCATCCGCCGCGGACAGGGAAGCCGCCGGCCCGGCCGCGACAATCCGGTCGCCTTTTACCAGCACGCCCCAGCCTTCGTGCATCGTTTCGCCGTCAAAAACGCGGTCGGGACGCAGAAGCACCGACTGGGCTGTAGCCGGGAGGACAACCCATAAAAAATGGAAAACAAAGGCGAGCCGTAAGCGCATGAAAAAGCAGGGTTTGGCCAAAATCACCGTTTCCGTTTGCGGGAAAGGCCCAGCGCCGCGTTACCGAAAACCAGGGCAAGAATAATGGGGAGCAATACCGCCCCGGTTTTAAAGCCCGAGCCGGTAAACTGGTAAGTGCCGGAACTGAATTTCTGGAAGGTCATCAGCACCGCGACCAGACAGGCGACCGTCAGCGCCAGGGTAGCCAGAAACCCGACCGGGTGCTTCAGCCGCCCGAAAATCCAGGAAAGAGCGAGGGCGGCCAGGACCGTCCCGCCGACCGTCAGCAGGGCCTTCGGGACGGTATCGAGGTAGCTGTAATCGTAAAAGAAGATTCCAAAACGGCCGATCAGGTTCGGGTGACCCAGAAGCCACCCGTCCACGGCGGTCAGTACGAGCAGAAGAAGATAAAAGAACAGGTTGTTGCGCATGGCCGAAAAGTCGGCATTACGGCTTAATTTTCAAAACCTGTCCTACCTGAATGGCGTCGGATTTGAGGTTATTGAGCGCCCGGAGGTCTTCGATCCGAACGTCGTACTGCTGGCTGATGCGGAAAAGCGTTTCGCCCGGCTGAACCGTGTGCGTCGCCAGACTTTTGCCCGTCGGGCGGGCGGTGGTTACGGCGGCCCCGGCTTTGTTCTGGCTGATGTTGGGGTCCACGACCAGGCGCTGGCCGGGCTGAATCGGCGTTTTGTACGTGATTTTGTTCCAGGTCAGCAGCTCCGCCACCGAAATGTCGTAAAGGCGGGCGATGGATACGTAGGTGTCACCCGATTGAACGGTATGCGTCAATACGTTGCCGGAGGAGGCACTGCCGGAAGGAGAGGAGGAAGCCGCGGCTTCGGTCATTTCGGCGGATTCGCGGGCCACCCGTTCGGCCCGGTTACGTTTGGCACAAGAAGTAAACAGCAGGCTCAGCGCGAGGCCTGTAAGCAGGACATTTTTCATGGATGGGTACCTTTGTTTACGTTAGGTCTCTTAACGGTTACGCAAAGTAATATAAAATCCAGACGGAAATGGCACTCAGCAATCCGGCATAGAATAAATCGGACTGCAGAATCGGAAGGGCCTGTGTCTGACGGCGGTATCCCGCCAAAAAAAGGACCATCGGAATCACCGCGCCCGGCCAGGCGGCAAACTGCGGCGAAAGCAGGCCCGTCAGCACCAGCCCGATCACAACGGCTTCGAGCGCCAGAAAAAGCAGAATCCCGCGGCGCATCCCCGGCGCATGGAGCACCACGTCAAAGCCTTTGTGCGGTTCGCCGGGCCGGTTCCAGGCCCGGCTCAGCTCCACCAGCAACAGCGAACAGGAGGTGCAGATGACAAACACCCGGTGCAGGAAATTCAGTTTTTCGCCGAACAACGACCGGAAAAAGGGAAGCTGGGACAGCACGTTGTTGTACAGCAGATCGGCCAGCAGGCCGAACACCGGCCCGGCCAGCATGGCAATCACCGCCGCCCTCGGGTTGGCTCCCGCCCACACAATTCCGATGAAAAAGACCGCCACCAGACTGGGTTTGAAGTACGAAGACTGGTCGGCGAGCTTGAGAAAGAAGTTTTCGGAGGAATTCGGGTCGTAGGTCCAGAGCGTCAGCAGCGTCGCCACGGCGCACATGACCACCACCGAAATCCGCCCGAAGAGGACCGTCTGCCGGTCGGAGGCATTCGGCCGGAGGTATTTTTTGTAAATGTCAAAGGCCAGCAGCGTCGTGACGGAGTTCATCATCGAATAAATGGCCGAGAAAATGGCGCAGGTCAGGCCCGCCAGCGTCAGCCCGATGATGCCGTAACCGGAGGGCACAACGGTTTCCATGAGCTTCAGAAAAGCGTCGTCCGGCTTCACGCTGTTGGCTCCAAACCGGTTGTTGAAGATGTAAAACGCCGCCACGCCGCTCGCAATGGAGAAAAACGGGATGGTCAGTTTCAGGAAACCGGCGGCGATGGTGCCCAACTGGGCGTCCCGGTCGGTCGAAGCGGCCAGCACGCGCTGCACCTGGTACTGGTTGGTGGTCCAGTAGAAAAGGTGCTGGATAATGAGGCCCGTGAAAATGCCCGTCCACGGCAGTTTCGGGTGGTCGGAGGGGAGGTACAGGTGCATCTTCTGGGCGGCAGCGGGCTGGCTGTGGTCGAGCCGGAGCAGGCCGCTGAGGCCGCCGATTTCGGGCTGGGCGAGGGTGAGGACGCCGACGATGATGACCGTAAAGACCATCAGAATCGTCAGGATGTTGTCGGCCACCACGACCGAATCCATGCCGCCGAAAACCGTAAAAGCCACGGTCACGGCCGCGATGAGGAGGATTCCCTGCAAATAGCTGATTTCAAAGGAGCTGCCCTGAAACAGAATGCCGAGCGTCCGGCTGCCGATGTAGAACCCCGCGATGAGCTGCACCAGAATGAAGGCGACAATGAGCACGGTGTAGACCAGCCGGGCGTTTTCGTTATAGCGGTGTTCGAGAAACTGGGAAAGCGTGAAAACCTCCCGTTTGCGGTACAGCGGAATAAAAATATAGCACAGGATCAGAATAGCGGGAACGGCCAGCACCTCGTAATGGCTTTGGGCAAAGCCAATCGAGTAGCCGATGCCCATCATGCCGATGATCTGCTGGGCGTGGATGTTGGTGCCGTAAATCGACCCCGCCACCGACCACCACCGCAGCGACCGCCCGGCCATAAAATAGTCCTCGGAGTTCTTCTTTTTCCGCCCCGCCCACGCACTCGCCGCAAACAGAAAAAGCAGGCAGCCGACCAGCACGAAAAGGTCGAACGGTTGGAGTTGGTTTAGCATTCTTTAGTAGGTAAG
This sequence comes from Tellurirhabdus rosea, assembly GCF_026278345.1. Lineage (NCBI taxonomy): Bacteria > Pseudomonadati > Bacteroidota > Cytophagia > Cytophagales > Spirosomataceae > Larkinella > Larkinella roseola. The sequence goes on along the minus strand of NZ_CP111085.1, from coordinate 1,587,029 downwards.
AGGTGAAGTCAGAACCGGGATTTACGGTGATTAAAGGATTGACCTGATTTCAATGGGGCGTAGCCGATCATGCCAATCACTTCAATCACCGTAAATCCCGGTTCAGGACTTAGTACTCCTGCGACAGCGGGTGGATCATCAGTTCGTCAATCACTACGTGTTTGGGCTGGGTCATGATGTAGACGATGGTGTTGGCCATGTCGTCGGCCTTCAGCCAGTCGGCGTGAGACTCGTGGCCCTGCGGGTCGGAGTGGAACATGGTATCGACCAGACCGGAGTAAACGACCGACACCTTGATGCCGTCGCGGCGGACTTCCTTGCGGAGGGCGGCCGAAAAGGCATCCTGGGCAAACTTGGTCGAGCAGTACAGCGCCCCGCCGTCGAAAACGCGCTTGGCTACATCGGATGCGATGTTGATGATGTGGCCTTCGTGCTGGGCCTTCATCGGGGCCAGCGCCGCCTTGCTGAACAGGAACGTGCCTTTTACGTTAGTGTCGTACATATCGGACCACTGCTCGGCGGTGTAGCTTTCCGTCGGCCCGAAAGCCCCGTACCCGGCATTGTTGATGACAAAATCGAGGCGACCAAAGCGTTCGGTCAGCGTCTGCACGGCCCGGTTGGCGAGGCTTTCGTCGGCCACGTTGCCGGGGAAGATTTCGACCTGCGCGCCCAGCGCTTCGATTTCGCCTTTCAGCGTTTGGAGGCTGTCTTCGGAGCGGGCTACCAGCCCGAGGTGGGCACCCTGCCGGGCCAGTTCCAGGGCCAGGACGCGGCCAATGCCTTTGGAAGCGCCGGTAAGAAGAACGGTTTTGTTCTGTAACGTCATGATTTCAAGAGAGGGTTAAGTCGTTAAAACGACTAACAAAAATGGGTAATTCGTCATTGGCCCATGGTTGAAACCATGGGCTCGTTTTTTTTTCCATAGCCCACGGTTTTAACCGCGGGTCCGAACGGTTTTAACCGCGGGTCCAAACGGTTTTAATCGTTTCACCCCGTCACCGGAGTGCACCCGTCGTCAGCGGCGTTACCGGCTCTTCCAGCGGTCGGCGGCCCTGTACGACCGACAACTGCGCCGTCGGCAAATGCGGCAGCACGTGCTGGCCAAACCGTTCACATTCTTCGATCAGCGGGTAGCCCGACAGAACGAACGCCCGGATGCCCATGTCCATGTAGCGGTTCAGCTTCTGGAGCACCTGTTCCGGCGTTCCGACAATCGCCGCGCCGCAGCCCGACCGGGCCCGGCCGATGCCGCCCCAGAGCAGCGGTTCGAGGTAATCGTCCTGCGACTGCTCGCGGAAAGCGTCCTGCCGGAGCACGCCCAGCGACTTGCTGTCCTGCGTCCGGTCTTTCAGGTTAAAGCGTTCGGGGTCGAACTTCGACATGATGTGCTGTGCCCACGCGCGGGCCTCTTCCTCCGTCTTGCGGACAATCACGTGCACCCGCAGGCCAAAGTCGATTTTCCGGCCGTAAGCCGCCGCGCGGGCGCTCATGTCCTGCATGGTGGCGTAGATGCTTTCTTCCGGCTCGGGCCACATCAGAAACACGTCGCAGTATTTGGCACAAACGTCTTTGGAGCCCTCCGAGATACCGCCGAAGTACAGCAGCGGCCCGCCGTTCTGCTGGTAAGGCTTCACCGGATCGGTCGATTTCAGGTGGGCCTGGTAAATTTCGCCGTCGAAATCAATGCGATCCTGCGTCCAGGCCTGCTTCAGAATTTCGATGGTTTCTTCGCAGCGCTTATACCGCAGGTCCGGGTCTTCTTTGAGGCCCGGCAGGTCGGAATTGATGATGTTGATCGTCAGGCGGCCTTTCAGAATATGGTCGAGCGTGGCGATATGGCGGGCCAGCATCGGCGGCCAGTATTCGCCCGTCCGGATGGCCGTCAGCATGTGGATCTGCTCCGTCTGCGGACCCATCGCCCCGGCAAACGGGATGACTTCCTGGCCGACAATGTAGGAGGTCGGCAGCAGAATATTGCCGAAACCAAGCCGGTCGGCGGTCTGCATAATGTCGCGGCAATGTTCGTAACTGCTGCGGCGGGTCGGGTCGAGAACGCCCAGAAACTCCGTATCACCGCCGCAGAGGTCGTCAAACCAGGCGACTTCCGCCAGCCGGTCGGGAGTACGAACAGCAACGGATTGGATGGGTTCGGTTAGCATAAAGTTTCAAGCCAAATAGGCGACAAAGCTACGGCATTCGTCAGAAAAAAGGTGCAGGAAACCGGGAAACTACCCAACATCCCTGCCGACGGCCGCTCTGCACCCGCTAAAACTGAGTTGATTACTGCTGGTTATAATGCCGCCGGGCAAAGGTCATGAACGTGACGGCCAGTCCCTCGGCCTGCCCCTGCAGATGGACAAAGCTGAAAGTCCGCGGAATCGTGAAATCCCGGACCCGGATAATTTTCAGTTCACCGGCCTGGACTTCCTTCCGGACGGCCCAGAGCGACAGAAAAGAAAGACAGTTGGCGTGTTCCAGAAAGGACTTGATGCTTTCGGAACTGCCCAGGTGCATCACCACCGGCAGCGTGGACAGTCGGATACCCCGTTCCCGCAGGGCGCTTTCAATCACTTCCAGCGTTCCCGAACCCCGTTCCCGCAGCACCAGCGGAATGCTCGTCAGGTCGCCGAGCGAGATTTCGTTCAGGTGAGCAAACCGGCTTTTGGTGTGCACGACGGCCACCAGTTCGTCCTGCATAAAATCGGTGTATTTGAGGCCGGAACTGTGTTTCTTGCCCTCCACAATGCCCAGGTCGATCTCCCGGCTGAGCACGGCCTGCTCAATCTGCTCGGTATTGCCGTTGAGCAGGCTCAGCGTCACCTGCGGGAATTTTTCGTAGAACGACGCCAGCAGCGGGGAGATCAGGTACTGCGCAATGGTGGTGCTGGCTCCCAGCCGGAACGAGCCGGTCAACTGCGTTTTGAAACTGTTCAGTTCGGCCTGGGCTTCCTGATAAAGTCGGAAAATCTGGGCCGCATACTGAAAAAGTACCTCGCCGGGCTGGGTCAGCAGAATGGTGTTCCCCCGCCGGTCGAACAGCCGGAGACCGAGCGAATCCTCCAGGGCTTTGATGTGTTTGGTGACGGCAGGCTGGGTGATAAACAGTTCTCCGGACGCCTTGGTGAAACTCCGGTTGCGCGCAACGCTGTAAAAAACCTTCAGGCGAAAATCTTCCATGCTGCAATACTCGAAAATTTCCCTATAACATTATGTTATTCTTCATAAAATTATGCCCTTCTTTGCATGGTATTTATCGGAGAATTTTTTGGGTAATTTTGCTTAAGCCTACCCATTTCGTCAACACCCCACTCAGGCGGTAGGATGACTAGTTGACTTTTCTTATATACTAAGTGTAATATTGTGCCCCGATTTTGATTTACCTCTCTTACGAACATGAAACCTATGAAGCAGACCATTACCCGAACCGTCTGGGCGTTGCTGCTGGCGTTGACGACCGCCGGGGCCTGGGCACAGACTAACCTCACGGGCCGCGTGACCGACGCGGGTACGAAAGAAGGCATGCCCGGCGTGAACATCATCGTCAAAGGCCGGTCCGTGGGCACGACGACCGACTCCAAAGGGCGTTTTCAACTGAATACCACCGTTCCGACGCCGCTGACGCTGGTCTTCAGCTCGGTCGGCTACACCGCCTTTGAAGAGGTGGTGAACGGCTCCGGCGAGGTGAATGTCGAGCTGAACGAATCGTTTGTGCTGGCCGACGAGGTAGTTGTCTCGGCCAGCCGGGTGGAGGAAAGCATAACCAAAGCGGCCGTGACGGTCGAGAAACTCAGCGCCCGGCAGTTCCAGCAGTCGCCCGCCGCAACGCCGTTCGACGCCCTGCAGAATATCAAAGGCGTGGACCTGCTGACCCAGAGCCTCAGCTTTAAATCCGTGAACATCCGCGGGTTCGGGGCCAACAACAACAACCGTTTCGTGCAACTGACCGACGGCATGGACAACCGTTCGCCGGGCCTCGGCTTCGGCTTCGGCACGGTGGCGGGAGTTTCGGACCTCGACATTGAAAGCATCGAAATCATTCCCGGCGCGTCGTCGGCCCTCTACGGCCCGGACGCCCTGCAGGGGCTGATGCTGACCACCAGCAAAAACCCCTTCACGTACCAGGGACTCAGCGCGCAGGTGAAAATCGGCGCCAATAACTTTGGAAAAGACAATTTCGGGCCGAAGCTGTACACCGACGTAGCCCTTCGCTATGCCAAACAGCTCGGCGACCGCTTCGCGTTCAAGGTCAACTTCCAGCGCCTGGACGGGACGGATTTCGTCGCCGACGACTACAGCGACCGCTACCACCGGGGCCGCGACGGCTTTTTCACCCGCGAAAGCACGCGCAACAACCTCGCTACCGGCATCGGCTACGCGGGTAACAACGACCCGAATACTAATTTCCAGTACGATGGCGTCAATATTTACGGCGACGATTTCAACAACGCCAGCGCCTTCCGTTTTCCGGCAAACCACCCCGTGGCGGCGCTCCGGAACCAGCTCGTGACGCGCACCGGCTACACCGAGATCGACCTGCTGGGCAACAACGGCAAAGTCTTTAACACCCGCACTAACGCTTCGCTGCATTACAAAGTGACCGACAAGATCGAGGCGTCTATCGGCTGGTATTACGGAAACGGTAACTTCATCCGGACGGCCGGTTTTCGCGAATATTTCCCCAATTACCACCGCCACCAGATCAAAGCCGAACTGCGCGGTGACAACTTCTTCCTGCGGGCCTACACCACCCAGCAGCGCGCCGAGGGCTGGAATATCGGCCAGACCGCCGTCGCCATCAACAACGCCTGGAAGCCCCTGAACACCTGGGCGGCTGATTTCGCGACCGCTTACGCAGCCAATGGTGGCAACATCGGCGCCGCGCGGAATACGGCCAACGCGGGCCGTTACGCCCCCGGTTCGGCCGAGTTCAACCGGGTGCGCGACCTGATCGCCGGAACCTGGACCAACGAAACGGTGGAAATCGCGCCGGGCGTACGGGCACCGGGCCGCCGTTTCCGCGACAATTCGCAGATGTTCCACTACGAGGGCATGTACAACTTCAAGAATCAGATAAAATTTGCCGAAATTATTGCCGGGGCCAGCCTGCGCCGCTTCCTGCTCGAATCGGGCGGAACGTCGTTCCCGCGCAAACCGGACGGGTCAGAATTTACGATCAACGAATACGGGGCGTACGTCCAGGCTTCGAAGGAAATCCGCGTGGCCGATGTGCTGACCGTCAAGCCCACGGTGGCCGTTCGGTACGACAAGAACCAGTACTTCAAGGGCGGCTTTACGCCCCGCGCTTCGGCGGTGGTCAGCATCGGGCAGCACAATTTCCGCGGGTCGTGGCAGAGCGCCTTCCGCAACCCGTCGCCCGGCCAATTGCTGGCTTTCCCGGCCCGGGCCACGGATGCCGGGGAAGTGGGCGGCAGCGAGGCGGCCGTCACCGGCGCTAACCTGATCCAGAACCGGCCGTATTTCGAAAACGACGTGCAGGACTTCCTGGCGGGCCGGATTACCGAGCAGCAGCTCCGGGACCGCGCGTACGTGGCCGATCCGAACGCCTTTACGACCGAAAAAATCCGGACCTGGGAAGTGGGTTACAAAACGCTGCTGAACAACCGCCTGTTTGTGGATGCGTTCCTGTACCGGAGCCGCTACACCGACTTCATCGCCGCCCAGAACATGCGCCAGCCGCTGAACGGGCAGATTGCGGACCTGCGTCAGACCTCCACGTTTCGGACGTTGCAGGTGAATTTCAACAACTTCAACGAGATTTTTGTGAACGGCTGGGGACTCGGCCTCGATTATGCGCTGGGTGCCGGCTTTACGCTCGGTGGGAACTACGCCCGTCAGGTGGGCTTCATCACCTCCCGCGACGCGCGCGGCAACATCAACAAGAACCGGGCCGGTGAGGATATTGTGAAGCGCCGGATGAGCGACCCGGATGTGGCTGATTTTGGCCGGAACTTCTTTATTTCGCCCGAAAACCGCTACAATGTCTCTTTCGGAAATCCGCGCCTGAAAGGCACCAACCTGGGCTTCAACGTCACCTACCGCTGGACCGACCGGACCTGGGTGGAACAGGGCACAACGGCCGGAGATATCTGGCTGCCGAGCTGGACGAGCCTCGACGCGCAGGTATCGTACCGGGTGCCGAAGCTGAAATCCATCGTCAAACTGGGCGGCTCCAACATCCTCAACCAGTACTACGCCCAGGGCTACGGACTGGCGCGGGTTGGCGGGCTGTACTACCTCTCGCTGACGTTCGACGAGCTGGGACGGTTGTAATTCATTGAAAACTTAGGTTTGTTTCGCAGAGTTTAACGGAGTAATAAGGGTTTAGCGGAGTCCTCTGCTTAACTTCGCAGTTCGCCGCTAAACTCTGCGAAACTTTTTTCCATGACCCGACCCGACCAACTTCACCAGGCTGAAACCCAGGAATTCGACGTGTGCATCATCGGCGGTGGGGCCACCGGGGCGGGCTGTCTGCTCGACGCCCAGAGCCGGGGCCTGAAAGCCATTCTGATCGAAAAGCACGACTTCGCCTCCGAGACCTCCAGCAAATCGACCAAGCTCATCCACGGCGGGGTGCGCTACCTCGAACAGGCCGTCAAGCAGGCGGACCTGAACCAGTATCACATGGTCAAAAAGGCGCTGCGCGAACGGATTACGCTGATTCGCAACGCTCCCCACCTGGCCCACCCGCTGCCGCTGCTGACGCCCTGCATGAGCTGGACCGACGGTATCTACTACACCGCCGGCATGAAAATGTACGACGCCCTTTCGGGCGAATTCAGCCTCGGGAAAAGCGAGTGGCTCAACAAGGAAGAGACCCTGGCCCGCAACCCGGCCCTGACCCGGCGCATTCACAGTTCGGTGCTGTATTACGACGGACAGCTCAACGACGCCCGCTACAACTATTCCCTCGTCAAAACCGCTCTGCGCTACGGGGCTGTGGCCCTCAACCACACCGAAGCCATGCGTTTTGAGAAGGACGCCGCGGGGCAACTGGCCGTGCTGCACGTCCGCGACCGATTGACGGGCCGCCTGCTGCGCGTCCGGGCGCGGCGGTTTGTCAACGCTACCGGCCCGTTCTCCGACCGCATCCGGCTCATGGCCAACCCCGAAATTCCCCGGCGCATGCGGGTCAGCAAAGGTGTCCACATCATCGTGCCGGCGGAGGTCATGCCGTCCGATACGGCCATTCTGGTGCCAAAAACCGACGACGGGCGCGTGGTGTTCATCATTCCCTACAACGGCAAATTAATGATTGGCACGACCGAAACGGAAACCGAACTGGGTGACTCGGAGCCGGTGGTCGAAAGTGCCGAGGTCGATTACCTGATTGGCTACGTGAACCGGTACTTCGAAACGCCGATCACCCGGGAGCAGGTCATCGCCGGTTTTGCCGGGCTGCGGCCGCTGCTGCAGGCCAACCCGAATGCGGAATCCAAAGAACTCGTCCGCGACCACGAGGTGGAAGTAGATAAAACCAGCGGCCTGATTTCCATTCTGGGGGGTAAGTGGACGACCTACCGGCTCATGGCGCAGGACACCATCGACACCTGCTGCGAACTGCTGGGCGTGCCCGTCAAACCCTGCATTACAGACACCATCCGGCTGGTCGGGGCGGAAGGCTACGCGGAGGATTTCTGGAAAGTACTGGTCAGCAAATACGGGCTGGACGAAGCCGTCGCCCGCCACCTGAACCGGCAGTACGGCACCGAAAGCGTGGACATCGCCCGGCTGATGCACGAGCAGCCGGAATGGAAAGAGGCCCTGTCGCCCCAATCCCCGCATACTAAAGCGGAGGTCGTGTTTGTGGTACGGGAAGAAATGGCCCAGACGCTCAAGGACGTGCTGGCCCGCCGTTTCGGGCTGGAACTCACCGACTGGGAAACCACCTACCGCATCACCGAAACCGTGGCCGGACTCATGGCCGACGAACTCGGCTGGTCCGAAGCCCGCCGCACCGAAGCCGTACGGGAATACCACGCGGAAATCGAGTGGTTCAAAAAATCAGCCGAAATCGTTTAAAATCCAATAAACCACAGAGTTACACGGAGGAATAGCACAGAGTCCACAGAGGTTATTCCGGTGCTGTCTCCGTGCAACTCTGTGCCATTCCTCTGTGCCACTCTGTGGTTAAAAAATTATGAAAAACTGGTGGAAAGAAGCCGTTGTCTATCAAATATATCCCCGTAGTTTTCAGGATTCCAACGGCGACGGGATCGGCGACCTGCGCGGCATCATCCGCCGCCTCGACTATCTCCAGCAACTCGGCATCGACGTCATCTGGCTCAGTCCGCATTACCAGTCGCCCAACGACGACAACGGCTACGACATTTCGGATTACGAAGCCGTCATGACCGACTTCGGAACGATGGCTGACTTCGACGGGCTGCTGGCGGGCATCCACGAGCGGGGCATGAAGCTGGTCATTGATCTGGTGGTCAACCACTCGTCCGATGAGCACCGCTGGTTTCAGGAATCGCGGAAGAGCAGGGAAAACCCGTTTCGGGATTTTTACATCTGGAAACCGGGCCGCGACGGCAATCCGCCCAACAACTGGCTTTCGTTTTTTTCGGGCCCGGCCTGGGAGTACGACGCGGCTACGGATGAATATTACCTCCACCTTTTTTCCCGAAAACAACCCGACCTGAACTGGGATAATCCGGCCCTGCGGCAGGAAATCTACCGGATGATGCGCTTCTGGCTCGACAAGGGCGTGGACGGTTTCCGGATGGACGTAATTGCCTTTATTTCCAAAGACCAATCGTTTCCGGACTATCCCGAAGGCCGTTTCGGCGACCTGACCATTTACGCCAACGGGCCGCGTATCCACGAATTTTTAGGCGAAATGAACCAGGAAGTTCTCTCGAAATACGACTGCATGACGGTGGGCGAGGCCTTTGGGGTGGCGGCCGAACAGGCAAACCTGTACGTAGGCAGGGACCGGGGCGAGCTGAACATGATCTTCCACTTCGACCATGCCGTGCCGCGCGAAGAGGAGCGTTTCCTGGACCCGGCCCCCGAATTCCGGCTGTCGGAACTGCGGAAGATTTTTGATAAATGGGACAAAGCCGTTGGGCGGGAAGGCTGGAACAGCGTTTATTTCGGCAATCATGATAATCCCCGGATGGTCAGTCGGTTCGGCGACGAAGGGCCGCTGCGGGAAGTGTCGGCCAAGATGCTGGCGACGATTCTGCTGACCCAGCGCGGCACGCCGTACATTTTTCAGGGCGACGAAATCGGAATGAAAAACAGCGATTTTCGCTCGATTGACGAATACAACGACATTCAGGTCCGGAATGCCTGGAAGGCGCTGGTGGAAAGGGGCGGCGGTGATGCCGGACAGTTTCTGGCCGCCGCGAACCGCATCGCCCGCGACCATGCCCGCACGCCCATGCCCTGGGACGACGGCCCGATGGCGGGTTTTACAGACGGTCCGGCGACCTGGCTCAAGCTCAATCCTGATTTTGGGGAAATAAACGTCCGCAAAGCCGTTTCCGACCCTGAATCTGTCTGGCATTATTACCGCAAACTGATACAGCTCCGCAAACAGCACCCGGCGCTCATCTACGGCGATTACACCGACCTGAATCCGGTAAGCGACGAGGTGTTTGCCTACACCCGGACGCTGGACCGCGAAATCGTGCTGGTGGTGGTTAATTTCGTGGGGCAACCCGTTGAAATTGATCTGGGAGGAATCCTGGTGGCGGCGCAGAAAACGCTGCTCATGGCGAACTACCCCGTGGCGGCCGACGCCTCGCCGGAGTTAGCGTTTGCGCTGCGGCCGTTTGAGGCGCGGGTGTATCGGATTTGACGGGGGGGTGGGGGCGTGGCAATGGTAGGTGCCAAGAGAAAAAGTGGTTCGGTAACTGTTCATAAGGGCATTCTACACCGCCAGTCGATATAATGCTACCGGAATGTAATCTGACTCCACCGTGATAGGCATACCCCGACGAGTGGCGATGCTGCACAGGGCCACTGCAATACTCAACATTCTTGAGTTCTGGTGATTTATCAATTTTATGTAGTGCTTTTTATTTTTTATAATTATTAGACGTTACGCTCAAATATGTGTAACACGTTGTCAGAAGTATGAATAAACAAGCGCGTATCAGAAACCTGTATATCTTGGATATTGTTATTTATTCCATCATTAATTTCTATATTGTTAATCCAAAGTAGTTTCTTAGACCTAATATCTATTGCCCCAAATCGGTTGGTTGCTATGCTTAATCCATTAACAAAATATAAAATTTCATCTTTTGATACAATACACTTGTCTAGTTTGAAATAAATTTCGTTCCGGCTCAGCTCCTCTTTATAATTCTGAAAATCAATAGCAAAGTTTTCAAGGTCTATAACGTGTACAGTTTGTAAGGATATTACATAGAGCTTTTTGTCGATGACCGAAAGCCGACCACTTAATTTGTTCCACTTATGAACAATTGCTCCATTTGTTATATTAAGACAAATAACTGCACATTGAATCTGATTAGTATAATCAATCAATGACAGATAAATTTTACCTTCTAAAATCTTGATCGAATCAAATAGATTGCCTTTTCCTGAATCTAACAATTGATTGAAATCAACCTGCCAAATTATTTCACCGTCAGTTAGCCGATGACATGACAAGACATTATCTTTTTGAGACAAAAAAACAGAACTATCAAGCAGTACTTTTATGCCATTAATACCATACTCGATAGGCCACTTATTATCTGCAGCGTAGTTGTCAGAATTGACGATGCACCAATATTGCCCAGATATATTCTCAGCGATAGCTAAACAATTGGGGCTATCTATGTAGCTGACATCCGGTAAGGGCTTAATATAGTAGTCAAACCTATGTAAAAGGTTTAACTCCTTTAAACCAACAACTACCGTGGTGTTTGTCTTATTATCGAAAGCCCAAACGCTCTCATTCCATAGCGTGGCAGCATAAAAGAGTCCATCAACTCTTCCTACTCCTTCAACAAACAAGTTCTTGTTATCATCAATGTAGATAGCGTTGTCGCCTGAATCAACATACGCCCTTTTACACTCAAAGCTTCTCAAATGTGTGACTGCTTTTTTTGAAAATTTTCTCATAATTAGCTAATTTGTTGAAGTGATCAATGAATGCATTAGCAATTATTGTTCTTTGATTAGGTAGCAGAAAAAAATACTCAATGATATTATACTTTGTTAATTTATTGTCTTTAATGCGCCATTACAAAAGTCAAATGAAGTACTATTGTACAAATCTCGCTTAATTAACTCACGTATGAACATGGCTTTGTAAAGAAGGCAATTTTGAGCCATTTGCTTTTAGAACAGGTTTGTTAAAGTCTATTGCAATTTACTCTCTTTGAGCGCAACCAACGAAACAGACAGGCACGCATCCCGCCGTTTTTGGAAATAACCTCCCGGATAGTTGTTCAGGCTTCAGGATGACTTGCGTTCTGGCGTTGAAAGGAGGATTAGGCCAAAGGTTGCCTGAACCAACCCCCCTGTAATCCAGTTTTCTGATTGGCACTCAAAGAGCACTACCAACCATGAATATTGGATACGCCTGCATCAATCTGACACTGCATGAGGAGGGAATTACGTCGACGCGAGGCATGATCAAACGCACGTTTCAGGAAAAAGGCATCCAGTACGCCTCCCAACTGGCGCTGAAGAATGTGGAAGACCTGCTGCGGATCACCAACTGGAACGTCGAAAACGGGATCAAAATCTTCCGCGTCACGTCCGATCTGTTCCCCTGGGCGTCGGAATACAAGCTGCCGAACCTGCCGGACTTTCCCGAAATCCGCAATTATCTGGAGGAAATCGGGAAAAAGAACATCCGCCTGACGGTGCATCCGGGCCCGTTCAACAAGCTGGCGGGCGAAGGCGCGACGCTGGCCAACACAATCACCGACCTCGAAATTCATTCCGAAATCTTCGACCTGATGGGCCTCTCCGCTTCGCACTGGAACAAAATCAACATCCACGTGGGCGGGGCGTACGGCGACAAAACGGAGACGCTGAAGAAATTCGGGCGCAACTTCCGGCTGCTTTCGGAGAATCTGCAAAAGCGGCTGACGGTCGAGAACGACGACAAATCCGGGCTGTATACCATCGCCGAACTGTATCCGCTGCACGAAGACATCGGCATTCCGCTGGTGTTCGACTACTTCCACCACAGCCTGTATCCCGGCCACCAGACCGAGCAGGAGGCGTTCGAAATGGCGTATTCGACCTGGGACGTGCGCCCCGTGTTTCATTATTCCGACTCCCGGAAAGAAAACGAAGACCCCGCCTGCAAGCGCGAAGCCCATTCTGACTGGGTCTACGGCTCCATCAACACCTACGGCAAAGACATCGACATCATGCTCGAAACCAAAATGAAGGAACTGTCCGTAATGAAGTATTGGGAAATGGCCAAAATAGAGTTATGAATTAAGAGTTATGAGTTAAGAGTTGGCTTCGCCGGTTAGCTTACTCCTCTGCGAAGCCTTAACTCATAACTCTTAATTCATAACTCTTAACTAACTTAAAGGTGTTTCGTGCTTGGCTTTGGGTCGCGTTGCTGGGCGACGGCGAAGGCCTCTTTGCCGAAGACGATCATCATGATGACGCCCAGCAGGGTAGCTCCGGACACAAAACTGCCGGTCAGCATTTCTTCACGCTCGGCATAGGTGAAATACACGAATACCTGCAAGGCGACATAGGCCGAAAAGGCCAGAAAAGCCAGCAGGGCCGCATAAGCCAGCCGACGGCTGAGAAAACGGCGGCAGAGGTACCCCAGACCCAGACAAACCGCCACGGTTCCGGCCACCGTGATGAAGGCCGAGCTAAACGTATTCAGTGCTTTGGTATTCAGAACGAACAGGGTCACGTCCTGCTTCGGGCGCGTATCCGCCAGCAACGAGGCGTCAATCACGACCAATATCAACAGCACAACCAGATACACCACATTCTTTGCCATACTATTTCTACGTTGAGTACCACATGATTTGATAGGTTTATAACTGCCTGTCTCGCTTAATGGCCTCAAAAAAAGCTGATTTTTTTTGTATGGCCCCGGTCCATCCGCAGCGCCGGACCTGGTGACGCGGCAAAACCTTTCGCGTCTCAAGGCTCTATTGATCTCTGTCTTATCAGGTATGTTACTAAGAAATCAGGCTTTGACGGTCCTTCTGGGCTGGCTTCTGCCGTACTGTCCGGCGTTTGCGGAGGCGGACAGCACGGAAATCGGACGTCGGCTGACGGTCAAAACGCACCTGGCCTTCGGGACGCTCCAGGAAACGGCACCGGGCGCGAGCCGGTCACCTTTTGGCCTGGAAGTGGAATACGGCCGGGTGAGCACCCGGCGCGGTGCCTGGGAGCACGGCAACTGTTTTTCGTACGTGGGGGCTTACGCCAGTTTCTACGATTTTGGCCACCCGAAGGTGCTGGGCCGTACCGTCGGGGCAGGATTATACTACGAACCTATGCTCTGGCATCGGCCCCGGACCCAGGTCGGCGTCCGGCTTTCGGCAGGCATGACGTATCTCAACAGGGTTTACAACGAGCAGACAAATCCGCTGAACCGCTCGTTCAGCATGCCCGTCAGTTTTCTGATCGGGGCGGGGCTGCACTTCCGGCAACGGCTCAATGACAAATGGAATCTTGTTCTTTCGGGAAACTACCACCACATCTCGAACGGCGGCACCCGGCAGCCCAACCGGGGTCTGAACGTCCGGACTTTATCGGTGGGAATGGAATACCAGTGGCGGCGGCCCGTTTACCCGTCTACCCGGCAATGGCGGCGGGCGGCTCCGGTGGCTCGCTGGATGAACCGGGCGCAGGTGTTTACATCCGTGCGGGTGATGCCGGCTGATGATGAGCACGACGAACGCGTTTTTCCGGTGCTGGGGACGGCCATTTACAGCGGCTACCACCTGACCCGCCAGCACGCCCTGTCGGCGGGCCTCGAACTGGTCGATGATCGTTTTTTTCGGGAAGAGCTTCGCCGGAATCAGAACCCGGCCGACCACAAGCAGGCTACGCTACTGGCCGGCTACGAATACTGGCACGGCCGTTTTGTCCTGACTGCGCACATGGCCTGGAATTTCTACCGGCCCCGCGGCTACAATTTCAAACTCTGGCAACGCTACACCCTGCTCTACCGTTTTCCCAGCGGCCTGAACCTCGGCGCCGGCATCAAAGCCGACGGAGAAGTAACGAAAGGCTTCTCCGCCGTAGCGGGATGGAATTTTTAATGACTGAATGATTGATTGACTGAATGACTGAATTGCTTCGCCATTTTTAGCACTGCGAAGCAATTCAGTCATTCAGCCATTCAATCATTTCTTCGTCAGCGTTCCACCGCCCATCTGCTCCAGCAGCCAATTGCTGACGCGTTCGGTCTGTTCGGGGTAGGTCCAGTGGCCGGTTTCCTGGGCGAGGTATAGTGTCTTGGGCGCGGTGATGACGTTGTAGGCCGCGTACATGGACGTCGGCGGGCAGGTTTCGTCGTTGAAGCCCCAGCTATAATAGCCCGGTACTTTCACGCGGCGGGCAAAGTTGACCACATCGTAGTATTGGCTTGTTTTGATCTTGTCGGGCTTGTTGTTGAAGGCCAGGTTCTGCGGGGCAAACAGGTGGGGCCAGCCGCCCGCGCGGCCTTTGAGGTAGCCGGTCAGGTCGGAGAGGGCAGGGTAGAAGGCCCCCAGAAACTTCACGCGGGAATCCAGCGCGGCGGTGATGATGGACAGCGCGCCGCCCTGGCTGCCGCCGGTGACGCCCAGCGTGGAGCCGTCGAACTGCGGCAGGCCCATCAGGAAGTCGTTGGCCCGGACGCAGCCGAGGTAGACCCGTTTGTAATAATACTTGTCCTTATCGTCGAGGTTGCTGTTCCAGTAACCCGCCAGCGGTCCGGCGGCGAGGTTCGTGTAAACGTACGGCTCCATGGTGACCGGTACGCCGTGGATGCCCACTTCGAGCGTGATGACGCCTTTTTCGGCCGTGCCCACGTCGCCATTGTAGGCCCGCACGCCGGCACCGGGCACCCGGAGCAGGGCCGGATATTTTCCTTCTTTTTTCGGAACGCAGAGAATGCCGTAGAACCGCGAGTTGCCGATATTCTGCAGATTCAGGTGGTAAACGTTCACGTTTTCGGTGCAGCGTTCGGGCAGCAGCGTCATGCGGGCGTCCATCGGAATTTTGGCGAGGTCGGCTTTAGCCCCGTTCCAGAACGCTTCGAAGTCGGCGGGGTCTTCGGCTGCCGGGGGGAGCGAGAGCGGGTCGTAGGCCGTGGTGGCGAGGTTGCGGTACTCCTTGCCGTCGAGTTCATAAACGGCCGTCAGGCGCAGAAAGCCCGGCGACTTCAGGGTGCCGCCGTCGAGCGAGGCCGAGCCGTTGGCCAGCGTCAGGGTTCCTTTTTTGGTCGGCTCCATCTTCTCCGGGCCGAGTTCGTACCGGACGGTCGCGCCCTTCACAGGCACGCCGTTGCGGAGCACGGAAATGGTGAAGCGGCTGGGTTCGCCGGTTTTATACGTCCAGTCGGCATGGTCGGGCGCGACCACGACCTTGACCATTTTTTCGGGAGGCTGGGCCAGGGCCAGCGTGGGAAGCAGGAAGAAAAGGCGCAGAAGTTGTCTCATGAAATCACCGTTTTTTCTTCCAAAGAAGAGAAACCGGCCCAGCTACTTGAAGCCGTTTTGAACGATCCCGGAAGCTTCTGCCGGTTGCCGGCATCCGGGCGCTGGTCTGGAGAGAGCCTGTTTTGTAAGTCTTTATATCCGTGGGTGTTATCCATTCGATTGCGGTTCGTTACAGTTGGCCGCCCTTTCTCCGCCATTCAGTTTCCTTTATTTGCAAACGCCTCAGGTTTCGGTGCAATTTTGAATCATCAAACGCAACGGGAAAGCCGAAAACCGAACAGAGTAGGCACACAAACACACCTCGATCAAGAATACCAATGAACACGTTCACCAACTCCAAAACTCCCTCTTTTTCAACCGGTATCACCGCCCTGGATTATTACCTCCACGCCCTGTCCAACTACACCAACTTCAATGGCCGTGCCCGGCGCAGCGAGTACTGGTACTTTGTGCTGGTCTACTTCATCGGCTCTTTTGGCGTAGGCTTCATCGACGGGCTGCTCTTCAACTCGGGCCTTTTGAGCATGATTTACCTGCTGGCTACCCTGGTGCCTTACATTGCCGTCTGCGTTCGCCGGATGCACGACGTGGGCAAGAGCGGCTGGTACGCTCTGATTCCCATCTACAACTTCATTCTCGCCATTCAGGAAGGAACGCCCGGGATGAATGAATACGGGAAGAATCCGAAGGAAGCGTAAGGGGAAATTGAGTTATACAAAACCGGGCGTCCGGCGTAGTGGAGGTAGAATTCTCTCCGCTACCCCGGACGCCCGGACTTTTTTGCAGGCTGTTATTTTCCGCTGCGGTTTTGCAGGATTTGTAAAATCAAGTCTACATTCTGCGTCAGCGAACCCACATCCTGCGTCAGTGAGTCTACTTTCTGCCCCAGACTGTCCTGTCCGGTTTTCAACTCAGAAACGTCCGACTTCAAGGTTCCAACGTCCGACTTCAAGGTTCCAACGTCAGCCTTCAAGGTTCCAACGTCGGTCTTCAGGTCACTAACGTCCGTCTTAATGACGCCAACGTCGGACTGTAGTGTTCCAACGTCCGTCTTAATGACGCCGACATCTGCCTTGATCTGTGAGGTTTCGGTGAGCAGAAACCGAATGGAGTCGGAGTGTTGGCCGAGCGTCTCCAACACCACATTCATGGTGCCGACCAGCTGGCGATTCTGGGCCGCCACGCGGTCAAGCTGGGCCGAAATTTCCGCGACGACGGGCTCTAACTGGTTAAGTCGTTTTTCGGGTGTCATAAACTTACAGGTGAAGTACACGTCTAATTTAGCCCGGCTGTCAGAGATTGCAAAATGTTCAGATCAGGATTATCGCATAAACCCCGCCTGGGGCGAAAGAGTTTAGGCCACCACCGCCGTAAACTCAATCTCGACCAGGTACTCCGGCGCGACGAGTTTGCTGATTTCGTACATGCCCGTCGTCGGCTTGATGTCGCCGAAAAAATGGCCGTGAGCACGGGCAATGTCGTCGAAGCGGCTGATGTCGGTGGTGAAAATCCGGGTCCGGACCACGTCGCCGAGGCTCGCACCGGCCTGCTCCAGAACGGCCGAAATGCGCTCGATGATGTTGAAGGTCTGGGCGTAGGCATCGTCGGCCCGAACCGTCTCGCCGTCCACAAGGGCTACCGTGCCGGATACTTCAATAAAATTGCCGACCCGTACCGCCCGGCAGTAGCCCACTTTGTCTTCCCACGGAGAGCCCGTCAGAATGGTTTGTCTTGTCATGTCAGAGGAATAAAATATACTGTAGAAATCGGTGCAAATTAGCCTATTTTTGCAGGTAAAAGGACGAACATCTTACTTTTGTAGATGAATCGTGTACGTTCAACTCCTTCCCTGCTATGCTTCGCTATCTGACCGTTGCGGGACTGGCCTCTGTTCTTTTCCTGAATGGAAAGTCCCTCAAACCCGCCCCGCCGACCACTGACGCGGCGCGAAAAAATTACCAGACCTACTGCTCGTCGTGCCACGGCGAAAAAGTAGAAGCCATGGTTGACCGTAAATGGAAACATGGCATTGCCAAATCGGACCTGATCAAAAGCATTACGCATGGCTACCCGGATCTGGGCATGCCGGCCTGGGGTCAGTCGCTGAAAGAAAAGGAAATCGACGAACTGGCCGACCTGATTCTGGTGAGCATGGAAACCCTCGACCAGTATAAGTTTGCCAGCAAACCCAAAAGCAACATCTTCCGGTCGGAAGGCATGACCGTACGGCTCGATACGGTGGCCGCGGGACTGGACAGCCCCTGGGGACTGGTCTTCCTGCCCGGCGGAGATATGGTAGTAACCGACCGCTCCGGTTCGGTTTACCGGCTGGCCAAAAACGGGACGAAAACCAAACTCACCGGCACGCCGGAGGTGGTGGCCGAAGGGCAGGGCGGCATGCTGGACATCGAACTCCACCCGGATTTTGCCAAAAACAACGTGATTTATCTGTCGTACTCGGCCGGAAAAACCGAAAACGGGCAGAAGCTGGCGACCACCGCCGTCATGCGCGCCCGCCTGACGGACACCGGACTGGCCGATCAGAAAGTGATCTTCGAAGCCCAGCCCTGGTCGCGGACGCGCCACCACTACGGCGGTCGCCTTGAATTTGACCGGAAGGGTCTGCTCTACGTTTCGGTCGGCGACCGGGGCGCCGAAAAAGTCAACCCCCAGTCTCTCGAAAGCGATTGCGGCAAAGTGCACCGGATGAAGGACGACGGCAGCGTTCCGTCCGATAACCCGTATGTGGGCAAGGCCGGCGCCCGGCCGACGATCTTCTCCTGGGGCCACCGCAATCCGCAGGGCGTAGCCATCTATCCGCCGACCGGCGAGGTCTGGGCACACGAACACGGTCCGCGCGGCGGCGACGAACTGAACATCGTCCGCAAAGGAAAGAACTACGGCTGGCCGGTCATTTCGTACGGCATCAACTACGACGGCACGACCTTCACCAACTTCACGGCCAAAGAAGGCATGGAGCAGCCCGAAACCTATTGGATTCCGTCCATCGGGCCGAGCGGCCTGGCTTTCGTGACCAGCGACAAATACCCCGGATGGAAAGACAACCTGATGATGGGGTCGCTGCGTTTTCAGTACCTCAACCGCTGCGTGCTGAAAAACGGTAAAGTCGTGAAACAGGAAAACCTGCTGCCGAACCTGGGCCGCGTGCGCGACGTGCGGATGGGACCGGATGGTTTTTTGTACGTTTCGGTTGAAAACCCCGGCTACGTCTTCCGCCTGACGCCGACAGCGATCTGATTCTTCCAAATCCGGCTCATAAGCCGATTGTCTCCGGGCAATCGGCTTTTTTTATGAACTTAAAATGCGGCTTTCCATCAGGCACTTAGCCACGAGAGTTCAAACACAAATTTCCGTTGCGGGTTGTACCTTCGTTACTTTTCGAAGGCGTCCGCAGGTCTTTCTAAAGTAAGGTGTTGTTTACCAGTATTCACTCCTGACTTCCCGATTATGCAAGAAGACGATCCAGAACTGCCCCCGGATTTCTCCTCATCCGCGAAGCAGGCTGCCGATAGCTCTCAGGCCGAAACAGCCCTGCAGCAGAGCCAGGCCCATCTGGAGGCTATCTTTCAGGGCGCTGAGGTCGGTATTTCCGAGATTTCCACCGACGGTTATTTTCTGCGGGTCAATGAGAAGTTGTGCTGGATTCTGGCCCGTACGCGGGAGGATATACTGACGCGGAGCGTCGCCGAGGTGACCTTCAGCGACGATGTCGCCAACAGCCAGAAGGCCTTCGCGGAACTGCTCACGACGGGTCGGCCGGTGTCGCTCGATAACCGGTATTGGCGCCCCGACGGTTCGGTGGTCTGGGCAAGCAGTACGCTTTCGCTGTTGGTTAACCAATACAGCGGAGCACGGACCGTGCTGGCCGTCATGACGGACATGACCCAGCGCCGCAAAGCCGAGGAGGCCCTGCGGCAGTCCGAAGAGCGGCTGCGGATTGTGATGGAAAGTGTTACCGACCACGCCATTATTACCACCGATACCGAAAGCAGAATTACCGGCTGGAATACCGGAGCCCAAAACCTTTTCGGCTATACCGAGGCGGAGGCCCTGGGACAACCGGGGGCGATTATTTTTACCCCGGAAGATAAGGTCATCAACGAGCCACAGAAGGAAATTGAAACGGCCCACCGGGAAGGCCGGGCTATGGACGAACGCTATCACATCCGGAAAGACGGCTCGCGCCTGTATGTATCCGGGGTGACTTCCCCGCTTTATGACGTTTCGGGCGAACTACTGGGGTACGTGAAGGTGGCCCGCGACCTCACCGAACGGCGGGATATGGAGGAAGCCCTTCGCGAAGCCGACCGCCGGAAGGACGAGTTTCTGGCCCTGCTGGCCCATGAACTGCGCAACCCGATGGCCACCCTGTCGAACACCTTGCTGATTCTGGACATGACGGGAGGGAAAAACGAATCTCTGCCCCTAAAAAAGGCATTGGCGATGATGAGCCGGGAAGTGAAACAACTCGTCCGGCTGGTGGACGACCTGCTGGATGTCAGCCGCATCAGCCGGGGAAAAACGGAATTGCGGCAGCAGCGGCTCGAACTCATCGGACTCGTCCGGCAGGCCGTGGAATCCAGTCGCCCGCTGGTGGAGGCCGGTCGTCGGCAGTTTACGGCGCAGCTGCCCGAAGAGCCCCTTTTTATCCGTGGCGATTCCGTGCGTCTGACGCAGGTCGTCCGCAATTTACTGGGCAATGCGGCCAAGTTTACCCACGAAGGCGGGCACATCTGGCTCAGTCTTGAGCAGGAAGGGCAGGTGGCGGTGCTGCGCGTACGCGACAACGGCATCGGCATCCCGGCAGAACAGCAAGGCCGCATTTTTGATATGTTTGCGCAGGTGGATGCCTCCCGAACCCGTTCGCAGAGCGGTCTGGGGCTTGGCCTGACTTTGGTCAGGGAGTTTGTGGAACTTCATGGCGGACAGGTTAACGTCTACAGCGACGGGCCTGGAACGGGAAGTTCGTTTGAAGTCAGATTGCCGCTTTCGTCGGAACCAAAAAACAAGGAAATCGATGAACAGTCCTGAAGACAAAGAAACCACGGGCCGCCGGATTCTGGTGGTGGACGATAATGTGGACGCGGCTACTACGCTGGCCCTTCTGCTCCGCCTGATGGGAAACGAAGTGCAGGCGTGCTTTGGCGGGCGGGAGGCGCTGGAGATTGGCAGAGACCTACGGCCGCAGGTGATTGTGCTGGACATTGCCATGCCCAACCTCGACGGATACGAAACCTGCCAGCTGATCCGGAAGCAGCCCTGGGGCGCTGACATTACCCTGATTGCCCTGAGTGGATACGGCCAGGAGGAGGACCGGCGGCACAGCCTGAAAGCAGGTTTCGACGGCCATCTGGTCAAACCGGTTGATCTGGAAGCCTTACAGGAAATGCTGGAGGGGGCCAGAAACAAGGAAGTCCGGTGACCCGCCCGGCCGCCGGATGTGTATTCTTCCAAACAATCGGAAGGGCCAGCCGTTAGGTTTTTGTAAAAGTCATACAAAACAACACTCACGATTATGAGAAGCACTTCAAATTTTCTGACCGGGCTCCTGCTGGGCGTAGGCGCCGGGATGCTGTTGGCACCCAAAACGGGCAAAGAACTCCGTGACCAGGTCGAACAGGCATTTAAAGGCGACGGCACGAGCGGCGGCGGCGACTGGAAACAGAAGCTCAATCAGGTGGTCGACCAGATCAAATCGCAGGTCAACCAGGTGATGTCGCAGGTGCAGGGCAATGCCGGCAGCAATGGGAACGGCAACGGCAACTATTCAAGCCCCGCCACCCCGGCCACTCCGGCGACTTCCTCCATGACGCCGCAGGACGTTACCCGGCAGCAGTACAATACCAGCATCGATCCGCTCGCCGACGACGCGGGTCTGGGATACAGCGGCTCCGAAAGCCCGATGCGGACCGACCGGGATCTTTAGTGGGTTATGTCGATAAAATGGAAAAGTCCCGGAGGTGAATCTCTGGGACTTTTCTATTTGAGGCCGGGGCGTTGGGTCGCCGGTCCGGGTGACGCTCAGAGGTACTTGTTTTTGCGCAGCGCTTCGACCCAGCGGCTGTAGCCGGTTCCGTTGAGGTGCAGGCCGTCATTGGTGTACCGGGCGTCGAGCTTCCCGTCGGAGTCCGACAGGTAGGGGTGCAGGTCCACAAAAGTCTGACCCGTCTGGCTGGCCAGCGTACGGAGAGCATCGTTCAAAGCCCGGATGTTCTGCATCTTGCCCTGATGCCGTTTAAACTGGGGAAAAGAGTCGTTGGTCGACAGGACACTCTGCCAGTAAATCCGGGTTTGGGGCGACTGGCGGCGGAATCGTTCCGCCATCTGCCGGTAGTTGCGGATGATGACACTGTCGGCAACGCCCCGGGCCAGGTCATTGACGCCGATCATCAGAAACACTTTCTCCGGTTTAGCAGCAATGAGGGCATCCAGCCGGGCGAGGACTCCAAAGCTGAGGTCGCCCGAAATACCCCGGTTCTTGATCCGGCTGTTTCCCAGCAGTTCGGCCCACTCGGCGGTATCGGTGATGCTGTCGCCGATAAAAAGAATGCTATTCCGCTCAACGGGCAGCGATTCGTAAAGTGTACGTTTCTGCTCATAATACGTGGACCGAAAGCTGGTGTCGGGTACAGCCGACTGCGCCGCCGCCAGGCCGGTTAATCCGCAAAAAGCAAGAGTAGCGACCAGCGTAGTAAATGGGGAAAAGGGCATACGGGTTTGATTTTATCAAAAAGGATTGGGTTACTTTCCGATACAAAAAGTATTCGCTTGTGATAAGTAATTGTTTTTTAAGAGTTTACTTATATAAATTTTATGAGAGGTACAATTATGTAACAAAGCTAATACTTAGATGAAAGTAAGGTAAATCCTCCTTGACTACCTGCTTTATACTAAACCGGAATTTTTGAAGGATGACCGGAATTGATCATAAAAGCTAAAAAAATCCTAACTTAATAGCTTTTTTAGGTTTAATATCTTGGTTGTCAGGGCCTTATTGATAAATTTTGGAGTTAAGTCTGCCTTTAAAGAATAATAATATTAATAATAGACCAGTGTGACAGAAATAATAAGTGTACTTGAAGAATTTGGGCCTATGATCTCTAGTGAACTATATAGGCACTTGGATATTAAAGAAGAAAATAAAGAAGCAATACGGCAGAAGTTAAGTAGAGCTAATGCACCTATAATGAAAATAGGAGGCTTTTTTTCTCGTAATCAATCCTTTATATACTTACAAAGTCAGTTTAACACTGATTTATATGTAGATAAATTAATGTCTGCATTTCGTGACTATTCAGCACCTGTTTACTCCATTATCAGGCATATCGAGATTAATCACGGTTTCATAGAAGCAAAACAACTACCCGTGTATAGCTTTTACCCAATTGAAAATTTAAAAGGTCATAAAAACGTAAACAACATTATTGAAATTTTAAAAAAAGTCCAAATACTGGAACAAGATGGTGATTGCATTAAACTTCACAATAAAATTTATACATACACAAGTAACTCGTATAGGAATTTTAAAGCTTTAGAGCTAGCTAAAACAACAGTATTGAATCAATTTAATATTTGGGCAAGAAGTATAAAAATAACTTCATATTATTCTGGTGATAATTATAAAGAGTTTGGGAAATTTTTATGGTCATATACGGCTGTATCCTATATTAATGTAATGAGAGATAAGAATAAATACGGATATATATTAGCTGATATAGTACTAGGGGAAGTTCAAGATTTAGAAATAATTAAGTTTTTTTTAGAAAAAGTCAAATTTCTTAAAAATCAAAAAGGACTTTATTCTTTTCAGCCTTTCTTGTTGCTTGAAAATCCCTCAATTGAGATTATTGATAGTCTTAAAAACCATGGAGTAATTGTTGGAACTTTAGATTATTTATTTGGAATGGGGTATACAAAATCTTTAAGAGATTTAATAGTATCAATAAATGAAATTGGAAAGATTATTAATAATGATAATTCAAAATTTCTAAAAGTAATTGATAAAATTGAAAAATTGTCAGGTGGCAAAACAATTAATTTAAGAGGAGATTTATTTGAATTTGTTGTAGCGTATTATCATAGTACTAAAGCGTCTACAGTAGAAATAGGTAAAATATTAAAACTAGATTATTTAAATTCGAAAGAGTCTGATATAGTTGCATTTTATTCCAACCAAACCATAGTATTTGCAGAATGTAAAGCGTTAAAAGCCAGATTAGACTATTATTATGTTGAAAATTGGATAAATGAGCGTATACCGTTTATGTATAAATGGGTTAGAGAGCAAAATGTATATAATAACTACAATGTCAAATTTGAACTTTGGTCAACTGGAGGGTTTGAAGACAATGCACTAAAAGCACTTGAACAGACTTCAAGTACGAAAAAGTATCAAGTTGAGTATTATGATTTTAATACTATAAACGCTAAATTAAAAAGCCTAAAATCAAAAAAGGTAAACGATTTAATAAGAGATTATTTTGTGAATTCTGAAGTTTAAATTAGGACACTTAAATGTTACATAAAATATTTAAATTGATAAAGGTTGCTTGAAGCGCTTGGTAAACTACGTAATGTATTTGCTAAAGTTGAAGCATAAGCTAAAGTAACCGGAAGTCTGTCATAGTAAGCGTCATGATTCCAATTCATTTTAGTAAGTCCCATGATAATACGGCAATGCTCATTCAAACTATCAGAGCCTGCATACTGCTCTATAGCAATAGGAGAAGGGATACCTTTCCCTTCTTTGTAAAAATTTCTTTTGCTTTCTAGTTGGGTAAGACCTTGGGTCCAAAGAAGGACTTCGTTGTGAGAAAGCGTGACCACTGTACCTCTATTTACTGGATAACCAGAAACTTTCTTATAATATTCAAAGTTAATGGCTCGCCAAGGAGTTGATTGCTTAACGTTCAGTAACTCTATTTGCGTTCTGTGTGGAAATGCGTCAAAGCAACCTTCAATTTCATCTTTTTTAAAAGGTGTTGTTTTATGAATGATAATTTTTCTTAAGGGTCTGCCAGAATGTTTCTGTAGGTAAAGGTTTAGACTCTTCTGCATAACTCTCCTCATTTCAAATCTGGATAAGTAAGGATTCTCTCCGTGCTTAGAATAATCGTCTGCTTCATATGCGATAAACTCTAAGCCTGTACCATCCGAATCGAATACTTGGCTACAGCATGTAAGGAACTCTTGATTTTGATTCAAAGGGTTAGTACGTAAGCTATAACTTAGGCCAATTATAGCAGTATCTTCGTCTTGTATAGCTAACCTCCACGGCACTCCACCAGATTTGACGTATAATGCAATAGAAAGCCTCCAAGCTACACTACATCGACACTTATAAGAAATAGCGCTTCCTTCTCTTATTAATTGAGCAGGTATATAGAATGATGCTGTTAGCGCTTTTATATAATCATGAAGGCTAAATCTTTCTAATTGATATTCGAATGCATCTGACCAAGATTCTGGCAGGTAAATAAATAATACGTCAAACTCAAAAGAAAGTTTACTAATCTGTCTGACAGCTTTTGAGAGCAGTTCTGCAAGGGCAATATGTGGCAGTTTATTGTCTTTATTGTAATGTAAAGGTAATTGTATACATTTTTCTTCCTCTAATAAATAAAGCTCTTTTTTGAAAATTTCTTTGAAGCCTGGAAATGACGGTAAGTAATCTTTTCTCTCAAATGGTGAATGAGTCTTTGAAAGCTCATATACTAAATTTTTAATGATTTTATAATATCCTTCGGGGTATATGGCCCCTATTCTGATGGTTGGCATTAAAGGTATAGAGCCTATGTGTTCGCTATAAGGTCCAAAATTTAATAACCCAAGTAAAGGGTGCTTACTTATTGCGTTTTGATTCTTAAAATCAAACAATAAATAAGGCTCAGGTGTTATAAAACTTCCAGGGAATTCTAGCATGATATTAAAGCGATTTGCTGAAAGACGTATTTCTAACTATACGAAACGACGGGTTAATTCCTGAAATATCGTTGAAGGCATAAAAAACTTTTTCATTTAATTTGTTCTCAGTATTATCTTGGAATAATATTTTAATCCATGACTCTAATATTGCATTATATGGACCATTAAGTCGCTTTGCTATTTCTTCTTTGATAAAAGATGCCGACTTGAACCTTAAATTTATGTTTTCAGTCTTTTCAACCTTTATTGTAGGATTAAGTAATAAATACATTGTAGAAAGTTTATATACAAGTTGAACCTCAAGGGCGTCAACCCATTTCAAAGACGTGCCTGGAACAGTACCTGATATTTTATGGCTAACTTCTTTTCCATATGAAAAATATTTTAAATTACGAAGGGGAATAAGCTCTTCAGAGGTTAAATGATTAGGATGTATGATAATGTAATATTTGCCTTTCCTACTAATACCTTTAATAACTCTATTATTGGTTAATGCTTTAAGTAAAGATTCTGAAACTAAATCTTTCATTGAAGAATCATTATAGTATAACTGCCTCTCTTCAATATTATATAATCCTTTTATATTTTCTGGGAATACTTTGCCAAAATCTCTATCGTCACCAAAGCCGACTACGCCCTGTTTTTTTCTTTTACATATAAGATTAACCTTTTGCAAAGATATTTGGTTTTGAATATCTTTCGTATTCCCTGCCTCACATATTATTAGTCTAGCTTCAGTTGGAAAGTCCTTAACTTCAAGAGCGTTAAACCGGAGTATAGGTGGTTTCATACCTTTATTTGGCATAGGGTTTTTAATAAGTCGTCGGTTGCTAGTTTCTAGAAATTCTTTTAGTTCTATAGGTATATTATCTGTCAACTTTATTATCGAAGAAAAACATTCCTCAAAAGAGTCTATTTCGACTAAAAATACAGATGTATTTTGTTGTGCAGCCTTTTTTAGTAATGAGTCCACTCTTTCAAGTATTGAGGTGCCAGATCTATAGAACCAATAAAGCCCGCCTGGAAATGAATAGCTATAGTTTAAAACTTCTTCTATCATATCCATAACAGATTCGTCTCTACCGCTATATCCGATAAAAGCCATTCCGTTATTGAAGCATATATTTTGAAAAGCGTCTTTAAGCTTAAGGTCTTGCTGTTTTAATTCATCCGTTGTGTTTTTCATGAATAGGGAATGAAAATCTCCATGAAGCTTTATAAGTAGTGGTGTCTTGTGATTTTGTATAAACTGCTGACCTCTATAATTATTATCAATAGTAGAAATATGTAGTTTGCTAGTGCTTTGATAAGCTAAAGCAGCAGCATCTTCAATAAGTTTATCGAAATTAGTAGTAATGATATACTTTAGAATTCCCATTTTCATTAAACCTGCTAACACTTTATAACCATAAGTAGGCTTAGCGTCAGATAGCTTTCTTTCTATATAATCTGCTCTTAGATCTAGAGTACTATATGCTTTTTGAAAATAGTATGAATACTCATTTAAACTATCAAGGGGAGGCGGACAATCAATACAACCATTGTATCTTTGGCTTTCAAAATAATACTGTATCATTTGTCGATTTACAGGAGTTAAATTGCTGAACTTTGCTAAATCTATATTTTGTTCAGTACAAAATATTGTTCTTTTAAAATCCCAAATCATATCATATGCTGAGGGCAGCCCAGAGGCAACCGAAGCTCCTGCGCCAGTAAACCATGCTATGTTACTGCCTTTAAGCCTAAATATTCTTATAAACTCTGCGAGCTGAATTGTTTTAACTTGCATAGGTGACTAATATCTGGTTGATTATTAAGGGATTATGCCTTGATATGGTTTACTAATTGCGTGAAATGTATTGAGTAAGACCATGTGCTGAATATAGTGAATATGGCTAACTTAATCACAAGCGAGCCGATTAGCTTTTATTATTCGTTAACTTTCTGAAAATGAGTCTCTTGTGAGAGCGAATAATGTTTTATTTAGATTCTTTTAAATTATTGGTACTGTAATCTACAAACTAAAACCTTATTTTAGAGAGCTAAATTAGGTCAAAATAAGTTTTATAATTTTATTTATAATAAAACTTTTCAAAGATTTGTTGGAAAATGTCTAACCATATTAATATAATTAGTTAAAGTGTTGATTCAAGCTAAATATAGTTTTGATAATATAATAATCGAAAATCTATTTATTAGGAATACAGTTTATTGTTAGTAATAAAAGCGTTTAAATATGCTCTTGATAAAGTTTGTTAAATAAATTATATTTTAAGAACATGAAAAAAAGGTTTCAAAAACCCCTTGACGATTCGAGGGATGCATTTAGTGGATTGACTGAATATGAAGAATATTTTTTGCCCAATCCTAGTGCTGGTCCCTATGAAAGTGAAAAGTTTTACGATGAAGTCTTGGATTTGGAGTTCTTTACAAGTAAAGAAGTTCAAAAAAGTAGAGATCAGTTTGATAGAAGAGCTAGAAAAAATATTTTTTTCAATGACTTATTAAAAATTGAGGAAGGCCTTTGCGATTATGCCAAAAGCTCTACTAAATCAACTAAAGCTTACGCAATTTTGCTCAAGTCAATACTGGCTTTGGAACCAGATTATTTGAATAAAAAGTATAAGTTCGTTAAGCATGAACTGCAATATTCTATTCCTGAAAGTTACTTTAATAAGTACGACTGGCTAAATTTATATTCAATTGATGATTCTGACTTAATAAGCCCGAGTTCACTTAAGGCCTATATTAAGCATTCAAACATAGTATTAAAAAATGCGTTCAAAAGGTGGAAAACCTTTTTGAAAAATAAATATAAAAAGTCTATATCTGTTCAGGGTATGGGGAATATTTTAGTTTATAGGGGCATAAACAATAGAGATTACTATAATAGAAAAAAAACTGATAACACTGATATCGTCTCAATCTACTCCGGAGCAAATGAGACCATGCCATTTTTTGAAAAAAGTTTACTCACTTCTTATAGCGTTTCGCAAGATATTGCATTAAAGTTTGTTGTTGGTAGTAAAAAAAAGAAAAGTCAAAGGAAGACGTTTATCTATGGTGATGATACTGTAATCTTAGGAAGAGTTTTTGCATCTTTTCTTACATGTAATTGCTTTAATGTTTCTCAGTATGAGATACTATGTTTGCCTGATGTGAATGGAATTAATGTAAATGTAGTTCAAAATAGTACTTTTATAACTCATTTGTTGCTCCAAACTTCTTGAGATTAAAAAATAATTTTTATTAAAAAAGTACATTTGTAATAAGAAATATTTGTCATTAGTCGTGTTTGTAATTCAATGGTATAGTATTATTAATAAAATGTTACTTCTAATTTGGTTTTAAATTAATAAATCCTTTCTTATTTATGAATCTATATAAAAAAAGTCAATGGAAGGTTTTTCGTGATACTGTTTTTGAACTTGATGGAAATGTATGTTCTGTATGTGGAAGAAGTAAGGAAGAAACTATCTTACAAGTACATCATAAAAAATACATTAGAGGTCGGAATCCTTGGGAATATGCTACTCAAGAATGCATCACGCTTTGCCGAGGCTGTCACGCTGCCGAACATGGCTTAATTATGCCTAAACATGGGTGGGAATATGTTGGTGATGAGGACTTAGGAGATCTTGTAGGTAAATGTGAATGTTGTGGTAGCTCGCTTAGGTACATTTATTATATTCTCCATCAGGATTGGGGCGTTCTCGAAGTTGGGACTCATTGTTGTGACCTTTTAACAGATTCAAATATTGCATCTAATTTAAAAGAGTCGAGGCAAAGATATGAGGAGCGAAGGGAAAGGTTTTTGTCTTCAAGTAGATGGAAACAAAATGAAGAGATTTTAGTAATTAAGCAATTAGGTTATTTTATCGAAATTCGAATGAATGGACAAATGTTTTCTATTACAATAAATGGTAAAAGAAGTTACAAAACATACCAAACAATTGATGACGCAAAATCAAAAGTTTTTGAAGTAATTGAAACTGGAAAGCTAATGGAGTACTTTAATAGAAATCTAAAGTAAGTAGTTAAACAAATATGTTTTCGCCTTTAAATATAAACTTTATTTTTACTTTTTTTAAAATGTTTGAAGTTTAGTTTTACAAGAATTCTCATAAGGAAAAATAAGTATATTTATTAGTGAATCAAGATTTATGTAAATTATTCTATTGTTTATACTGCCCGTGAGGAGTTGAAAAAATGCGGAAATCAAAAATGAAATTGCATAGCTTGAGTTTGGGGTCAAGGACGCCCGCATGAATTTAGTCAAGGAGGGACCCTTGAAAATTAATGATAACAATGAATTACAATGATAATATCGATTATATGATATTATTCGAGCTATGTGGATATCTTACAGGTATTTAGGTGGATGCTGCCGAATCACGATTTTTTATGAAGGTGATATTTTGATAATAAGTGATACTCTTTCCTGATTGTAACTTTCTAGCTATCAGAATAAAGATCAATAAAATCAAAATATCACACCTCACTAGGTGATTAGCCTATTTTCTGATAATGTCCATGACGAACGTTCTCGAATAACTGCTGCTCTTTTAAAAACCGGCCTAGTGTAGCGGAAGACACACCAACCTTTTTTGCCAGGTCCTTCGCCACTTTCTTTTCGAATGCCTCAGGGAGTTCGTCATACAGGCACTTTTTCAATCCCGTTAATTCACTTGCCGCATTCTCACCGTTGACGATTTGCCGGACTTTTTGCGCCATATGACGAAAGTACTCGGTTAGCATGATTGCCCCTTCAATGGACTTAAGTTCGATAGCATCTTCCTTCGCCTCGTTACAGGAGTAGTTCAGGAGTTGGATAATCAGGGCAAGACGGCTACATTGAACCGTTAGCTTGCTGTACACCCCCTTTAAATCTGAATCGTCCTGACTATTTGTCAATCGGGTGTTTTCGTTAAACCATTCAATCCAGCGTTGCTTGGCGGCATAGTTGAACCGTATAGTGCGAGGAGTGCAATTTCCTTCATCGTCATAGGGTAGAGGAAGTGTCAATAGTCTTTCTATAACACCCTCATATTCGCGTATGGTTTTGTCTTCCAGTTCCGCTTCCGAGAAGGGTTGCATACCTAAGCCGTCCGGTGCTCCATAAAGTAATCTGTCAGTGAAGCCGTCCTTTTCGCGATTTTCCTTGTAAAGGTCGTTAAGTATCTCGTTCTGAATTCCACCAATAACGGTTACGAATGGCTTCGGAATCATCAGGGGTTCGCCACCCACTCGGTCAACGGTAATAGCCTGTCCACTCCACATGCTCAGCCAGACCTTACTTTCGCTGCCGCTGTTGTAGCGGTTAAAATTGCCAAACCATCCTGCTAGTTCGTCAGAATGTAGGCATAGACCTCGTGGATTGTTCTTATGCGTATGATTCAGTGCTTCCGGCGTAACGTCCGAAATCAGAGTCTTGCTGAGGGCAGGTTTAACTGGTGCAGGTTGGATTTCGGATTTTTCCCTCTTAGGCAAAGCCATGTACTGGTCAAATTCATCCCGCTGTTGGCAATAAGCTTTATATGATACGTTATCCTTCCGTCGCAGCGGAGTCATACAGAAGGCCAATGGGTGACTCTTACAACTTCCCGGTGGGCCTACCACAACAAGGTACAGCGGGCAGGTAGTATACCAGCCACGTTTTATCTCTAGTTGGAACGTATTTCCAATTGCCGCAGATGCAGCGGCTAGGATGCCCATTCCGGTAAAATCTACTGGAAAGCCAAGAGCTTTGTTCGTCTCACGTATTGTGTTCTGAAGCGGTGCAGGAAACGCTTCGATAGGGAAGGCAGACCCGATATTGCGCTTGAAAGAGGGTTTCTGTCGGTCTTCGTCATCGTTTCCTGTGTTGCGTTGAACCGTTCCGACCGGTCCTAATTGAAGGGGTTCGCTGACCTGGTGTTCCTGGTGTGGCAGTTCAGCCGTGAAAGGGATCTGTAAGTACTCAGGCATAGGGTCTGGGCTATAGACGTCCTGAATATTCGGGGTATTAAAATCGAGTTGACCCATAGTAATCAGCGTTTGGCTTTAAACTTAGACACAGACTTGCGGGAAGTGTTGATAATGTAGGTGCTGGCTTCTGCGGCTATCTCAGCGTTCGTTTTTCGCCGACCTTGCTTGACCCATTTGGTCAGTTCCACCTTCGAAAAGTAGAGTTTTCTGTCATTTAGCTTAAAGCTGGGCAACTCCCTTCGTTCGACAAGCTTATATATCGTATGCGGTGACAGTTTCAGGTATTCGGCTGTCTGAGTTACATCGAACAGTTCTTCAGCCTCATGCCTTTCTTGCCCCTGCAAGTGCTGAATAGTTGCCGTTAACTCGTCAACTTTTTTAAGAAGCATGACCATTGCGGATGGCAACTGGGCGAAAGAAATAGATTCGTACATATGAAAGAATTAAAGTGTGTACAAATCTATCTCTTGGTTTATACAGTAACTGGTTGCAACCGGTTACAATGTTTGACTATAACCGGTTGCGATTGATTATTACTCGTCTAGTTGGGCATTCTTTAAAAAGAGATTGTAGTCTTTTTCCGCCATATCTATAGCCTTGTCGCTTCTATTGATTTCCTTCAAAATCTTTATAGCCTCCTGAAAGTGCTTTAATTTCCCTTTGTTTTTTCCATCGGATGCTGTGCGTTCTTTCCTAGGGGCATATTTCTTGAAATTGTTATATATGGCATCACCGCTACTGGAACCAAACTTTTCGGCATACTCAGAACCGTTGATTCTAGTAATTTCCTGTTCGAGTCCACACTCGCATAAGTATATGTAAGCTAAAATTTTGGACCTCTGCCCAAATGTACTACGCTTAAATGGGTCACTCTCAGCGTTCAGACTACCGGATGTCTGACTAGTATTTTCGGGTCGTGGTCCATTCTGGGCTGCGGATAGCAATGGGTCGAACATAAGATTATCTCCTTCCTGAATAAACATTTGTTCTTTTGCCCTTTCGTACTTTTGGGTAAGCCAACGATATATGTAACTATTTTCGCCAAAATGCTTTAAACGAGGGGAGCTTAGCCACTGCCTGAGGTATACAACGTGCTCTCGATAGGGTGAATAGGTCATTTGGGCTAGGTCAGGTAAAATCTCATTTAAAATTATATTTTGTTGAAGCTGAAGCTTAAAATCGTTCTCCATTGTTAATCAGTTTAGGTTTAAAGCTTAATTCGGTCGGCGGCTTTCCGCTTTTTGTCGTCAACAATTTTAGCGTATATCTGCGTGTGCTTGATATTCTTTTGACCCAACATTTCTTTGACCGTGTAAATGTCCTCGCCAAGCGTTAATTGAATGGTTGCAAATGTGTGACGAAAACAGTGATGAGTGATGTGCTTAGTGATTCCAGCCGCAGCCACCCAGTTTTTGATTATTCGGTTACGGTAAGAAGCATGTGGATATAAGTCGGGAAAGATTTTGCTTTGTGGTGAGCCAGGTGTCCCTAACAGGTCGTAGGCATCTTGTGAAATTGGCAAGTTCTCCGCTCCCTGAGTTTTCTGTTGTCGGAATTGTATACTATATCCGTTAGCGTCAGAATATCGAATTTGTCCCCACAATAATTTCATAACATCACAATGCCTCATACCCGTCAAGGCTGTAAATAATGCCGCTCTTTTGACATTTTCATCTTCACAGGCCGTTTGTGCTAACGTTCGAAGTTCTTCTAAGTTGAGGTACTCCCGATGTGTTTCTTCAGGTGTTAATGCTTCGACCTTAGCGTTGATGTCTTTGGCCAGAAATTCATCCTTGTAGGCTTGCTTTAACGCAGCCTTGAATTTGGCGAAGTAGCTAACGGCAGTATTCCGGTTTAGGGTCTTTTCAGTTGCATGTCGGTTATCCGCATTGAGTAAGTAGTCTGCAAAACCATCGCACCAGTTAGCCGTAATATGCTTCATCTTTATCGTATGTCCTGCATACTCTTTGAGGTGTTGCAATGCACTTTCCCAGTTGGAGCCGTTAGAGCCAGTGCGTTTATTAACCAACTCAGTAAAATACTGAATGAAGCAAGCCTCTTGTTTGGACTTATGAAGAAACCCGTACTCGCCTCTGTTAAAATTTAGTTGCTGTTGGGCGCGAACGTGTTCCGCAATTGTCCGCTGTTCCTTATTGTAATCACGTTCAGACTGGTTTTTTGGCTTTGCGTAAACGGTAAGCTTGAGGCTTTTACGGCGTGTCAGCTTGCCAGTATCAGGGTCCGGTATCTCAGGCCAGAACGTTAGATAAATCATTTTACAGCCGTCTTTTAGTGGCTTCTCCCACAAGGAAACTTGAGTCATAGCGTGTAAAGGGTTAACTGTCTAATAGTGGTTCAATATCTGATTTTGCGATGTAGAGGAATTTTCCTCTGCGGTACTTAGGAATGTTGTGCCGCTTAATGAGAGAATAGAGCGTTTTGTCCGATACATTGAATTTCTCCCGCAATTCAGTTAGGCCGTAGCAATCTTCCAGTGCTGGTTCTGGTTGAGTTGCCTCTTGTCTTTGAAGGGGAATAGGAGTCTCGAACAATCGGTCAATGTCTGTCCGCCTGATGAGCGTCCGTCTGCCAACCTTCGCCGCTAGTAGCGTTTGGTTATTGATAGCTCTCCATAATGTCCAGCGACTAACGCCAAGTAGTTTACAGGCGTCCTGTATGCTGAGAAAGTCTTTCCCCTTCAATTCTTCAATAGGCCGCTGTATGATAGCCTTCGTTTCTTCATTGCTGGCTTCGACCTTCCCTTCCCGCTTTTTGACCTTATAGAACCGTTTGGCGCACTGATCGCTGCAACAGCGGGTAACCGTTGTTCTGGCTTCAAACTGTTTTCCGCAATACTGACAGATACGTGTTAGGCGAATTTTTGAACTCATCGTTGCAGTATGTTTGTCTATGTTGTTATACGTTGCTTTATGTTTCTATATGTTGCATAGTTTCGCCAAAAAATGGGCTACTTGTCGGTTAGTGGCCCATCAGGTACGACAAAGGTACACGAAACATACTAATTACGCCATTTTAAAGCGACTTGAAACTAAGTGAAGGAACGAAAAAAGCCCGCTTCGGCGAGCTTGAGACGGTTTTGTTAGTAATGCATAGTATGGGTTAGTATGGCTTATTTCCCGATACAAAACTTCGAAAAAATAGATCCCAGAATATCGTCTGTCACAATTTCTCCCGTCAGCTCGCCCAGATGCCGCAGGGCGTCGCGCAGGTCTATCGCCAGCCAGTCGGGGGTGACGCCGGAGTCGAGGCCGGTCAGCACGCGGGCGAGAGCGGCTTCGGTGCCGGTCAGGTGTTCGTAATGGCGGAGGTTGGTCACCACGGCGCTGCCGGTCGTGACCGACCGGTCGGTTTTTACCCGCTCGGCAAGCGCGTGGCGGAGGGCGTCGATGCGCTCGCCCTTCGCCGCCGAAATCCAGAGAATCCGCTCACCGGCCAGGGCTTCCCACTGCTGGCGCTGCGCTTCGCTGATCAGGTCCATTTTGTTGCCGACCAGCACGTACGGCTTTTCGTAGGTCCGCAGCTCGTCCACGGCAATCCGGAAGTCGTCGGACGAAATCCGGCCCGCGTCAAACAGGTACATAATCAGGGAGGCATCCCGCATTTTCTGTTGGGTCCGTTCCACCCCGATGGCCTCAATCGTGTCGGTGGTGTGACGCAGACCGGCCGTGTCAATGAGGCGGAACCGGATGCCGTCGATGAACAGTTCGTCTTCAATCACATCCCGCGTCGTGCCCGGAATATCCGAAACGATGGCCTTTTCTTCGTTCAGCAGGGCATTCAGCAGGGTTGACTTTCCGGCGTTGGGCTTCCCGGCAATGACCGTCGGAATCCCGTTCTTGATGGCGTTCCCGACCGAAAACGAATCGATCAGCGGCCTCAGCACGCGCTGAATGTCCAGAATGACGGCCCGTAACTGGTCGCGCTTGGCAAACTCGACGTCTTCCTCGCCAAAATCCAGTTCGAGCTCGATGAGCGCCGCAAAGTCGATAAGCTGCTGACGGAGCGCCTTGAGTTGTTTGGAGAAACCGCCCCGCAACTGCGTCAGGGCCGCCCGGTGGGTCGCCTCCGAATCCGCCGCAATCAGGTCGGCCACGGCTTCGGCCTGGACCAGGTCGAACTGCCCGTTCAGGAACGCACGCTGGGTAAATTCGCCGGGCTGCGCCATCCGGACGCCTTCCTTCAGCAACAGCCGCAGAATCTGCCGGATGATGTAATCGGACCCGTGGCAGGAAATTTCGACCGCATCTTCCTTCGTGAAAGACGACGGCGTCCGGAAAACCGAGATGAGCACTTCGTCCACCAGCGTGTCGTTCTGGTCGCGAATGGTGCCGAAATGAAGCGTATGGGAAGCCTGTTGGGTAAGATCTTTTCCGCGAAAAATCCGGTTCGTGCGCTCAATGGCACCTTCCCCCGACACCCGAATCACGGCAATGGCCCCAATCCCAGGCGCTGTAGCCAGAGCAGCGATGGGTTCCTGTTGTAGAATGGACAATGCGTTAACGTTTAAGGTTCAACGTTTAAGGTTTAACGTACCCTCGTGGCACTCAACGGCGTTACACGTTAAACGTTACACCTTAAACGAATCTGAAAATAGGCAGCGAACGGGCCAGTTCCACGAGTCGCTTTTCGAGCTGGACTGCGGGAACGCCAAGGAGGTCGGCCTGTTCGTCGCCGAGGAAGAAACGCATCTGGGCGGCCGGGAGGTTCCGTAGGGTGGGGGGCGCCAGCGATTCGATGGCCTGAAGCAGCGATTTGGTCAGACCGTGGCCCTGCTCCGAAGCGGCAAACTGCCGGGAAGCAATGGCCTTGTCGAGGTGAAAGGCTTCGCGCAGGTTCCGGGGCAGGAGTTCTTCGGCCACGCCGAGCAGGTAACCCACCACGTTCAGGTGATGGAGATAGGCTTCTTCGTCCGCCTCCGTCGTCGCGATACCCGATTTTCGCAGCCCCCGGATGACAATGTAAGAGAACGCGCCGTTCGTTCCGGCCATGTCTTCCTGATTGACCGGATAGCCCCAGGTGGTGTTCCACTGGCCGCTGTGCAGGGTGAACCAGCGAATCGCGGCATGCATGAGGCGAATTTTCAGGGAATACTGAATGGCCCGCCCGTTTTCCCAGTTCCGTTTCCGGGTAACCGAAAAAATCCAATCGCCCGTTTCCTCCAGCCGCTTCCGGGTGTCGCTGTGGATGCGCTGCGAGAGCCAGAGCACCCGCGCGCCGTCGGCACCGAGGTAGCAGTAGGGCAGGGAGTAGCACCCAAGCGTGAGGGCGATGGCGGGCGTGTTTTTCTCGAAAAAACGCATGCCCTGTTCCATCCGCCGGGAATCGGCCCAGTCGGGCAAATGGTGGTAGTCGCTGAAAAACTGCCGGACGGACTCGGGCTGCGCACTCGTGTCGAAATTTTTCGTATCGCCCAGCCAGCTCATCAGCGTTCGGACGGCCCCGATGCCCATCTGTTCGCCTATCGCGGCAATTACGGCATCGGCCGGCGCATCGCCGAGCTGCCGGTAACGGGTCAGGAGTTCGTCAGAAAATACGCGAGCTGGTTTGACGGTCTGGAGCATAAAAAAGCCGTTCTGCTTAGGAGAGAACGGCTTGTAGATGATTTTGGTTTGCCGGGACCTTGTAAAAGAAAAGCTGGTTCTTTGCGATATGTCATTTTCCCAGAACAAATGCCATTTCTCGCAGAAATGGCATTTGTCTGAAAAAAAGACAACTTCTACAGGGCGTTGGTAGAGTCGTAAACCGCGCCGTCCTGCGGCTGGATTGGTTGGGCAGGCTGCGTCTGCTCATTGTCCTGCGGGAGAGGCTGGGGAGTCGGCTGCGGATAGGACTGACCCGGATAGCCGTACCGATTGGGCGTATCCACAAGGTCAACCGAGGTGACAAAATATTTGGTTTCGCCGTTCCAGGGGAGTTTAAAGATCTTTTCCTCGTAATGCAGCGTCACCCGCTGGCCCGAACGAATGGCCTGGTTGATGCGATTCGCCACGGAGTCATTTTTTACCGAAAAATCAAAGTACTGCGGTGTCAGCGAACCGGTTTCGCCCGAGAAGCCACCGACGTTCAGCACGCCTTCGTATGTCTTGAAAAGGTAGCCCCGGCGGCTGAATTTCGAAATGGTGCCGGCCCGTTCGCCGTCGCTGTAACTCCAGCCCGTGAGCAGGTAAAAAATCCCGGCCAGGATGAGCAGGAAAACCAGAAAATAGGCAATGCCTCGCATAAGTCGTAGGGCAGATTAATGGTAGTACGTACAAATGAACAAAAGCGCAGCGGCTTTTCAAATGTCTAACCGGTATCCGAAAGGCTTTGTTGGTAAATTTTTGTTTAGGAGGTCAAGGTTGGGGGTTTAGAGTTTATAGTTTAGGGTTTATAGTTAGGGCTTGCCAGCAAATTCAGACCTGGCGAAGCAACTATAAAGCCTAAACTATAAACCCTAGACATTACTTCGACCGGATCGCGATTACCGGGTCCAGGCGTGCGGCGGACAGGGCTGGCAGAATGCCCGATACGATTCCGATGATGCTCGCTACGCCGAGTCCCAGCATGATGTTGGCCGTGGTCAGAACGACGTCGATGCTGCCTAACTGCATGAAAGACAGCAGGTAAACCAGGAAGATGCCCACGCCGCCGCCGATCAGGCTCAGAAACACGGCCTCAAACAGAAACTGGAACAGAATGACGTAGTTTTTGGCACCCAGCGACTTCTGAATACCGATCAGGTTAGTGCGCTCCTTTACCGATACGAACATGATGTTGGCGATGCCGAACCCGCCGACCAGAATGGAGAAGCTGCCGATCACCCAGCCCGCAATCGTCAGAACGGCAAAAATTCCGGAAATGGCGTTGGCCGCGGCCTCGGGGCGGTTGATGGCAAAATTGTCGTCCTGGAGCGGTTTCAGGCCCCGGCGGGTCCGCAGAAGCCCCCGAATTTCGTTCTCCATTTCCATCATGCCCTCGTCCCAGTCGTACCCCTTCACGGCAATGTCGATGCTCGGGTTGATGGAATGGTACATTTTGGCAAACGCCCCGATGGGAATGATGCACTTGGTGTCCGGATTGCCGCCAAAATTCAGCAGACTTTCGCCTTTGCGTTCCTGC
This sequence comes from Tellurirhabdus rosea, assembly GCF_026278345.1. Classification (NCBI taxonomy): domain Bacteria; kingdom Pseudomonadati; phylum Bacteroidota; class Cytophagia; order Cytophagales; family Spirosomataceae; genus Larkinella; species Larkinella roseola. Next base: position 1,548,369 of record NZ_CP111085.1, on the reverse strand, counting down.
ACGCCGATTACGGTGTATTTCAGGCCGTTGATCTTGAACTCTTTGCCCACCGGAGTCTGATTCGGAAACAGCGTTTCGGCAATGTCGGCCCCGATGATCGCCACGTTTCGGGCGGCGTCAATTTCCTGCGAGGAGAAATAACGGCCCTGCGTCACCGGCACGTCCGAAATCTGGTTGTAGTCCAGCGTTGTGCCCTGAATCAGCGACCGGATGCTGTTGTTGCCGTTTTTGACGGTGATGTTGCCTTTGAAATCCATAGCCACCACGGCGCTGGCGTTTTCCAGTTTTTCCGACAGAAAGCGGTATTCTTTCATGTTGGGCTCGGGGCGCTGGAAATACTTCCACCACTGGTATTCGCCGCCGAAACCCCAGGGCCACTTCTGGACGTATACGACTTTGTCCCCGATAAAAGACAAACTTTCACGGATATTGCGCTCAAGGGAATCCACGATGGTGAAGACGGCGATAATGGCGAAAATGCCGATGGTCACGCCGAGTAGCGAGAGCGTCGTCCGGAGCAGGTTCGAGCGCAGCGCCTGCCACGCGAACCGGAAACTTTCGTAAGTCTGACGAAGGAATTTCAAGGGTTGACGGATTGATGGATTGAGGGAATGAAGGTAGGTAATTCCGGAGTGAAATTGGAAACGTTTGGGAGGGAAGTTCGATTCAAAAGGATGTTTGGTTTGTTTTTGTAGTTTAGTGGCTTATTGATGCCGCAACGTTAAGTCGTCGCATCTGTACATGCGGCACCTGCCAAACGACGCAAGGCGGAGCATGATTCCCGTCGTCGGCTGTGGCCGGTGCCAAACCAGAATACCTGAAACATACAACCTGTACGCCAATCTGATGAAACAATTCCTCTACCTGGCCCTGCTGCTGGCGGTGGCCTGCAAGACCAAGGCGCCCTCCACCGTTCGCGAAAGCACGGGCGTTTACCGCTACGACAATGAAACGGCCGCGACGGCGCGCACCAGTCAATACTATTCCGAAAAACCGCCGGTGCTCGCTCGCAACGGCATGGTCGCTTCGGCGCACCCGGAAGCGTCCCGAGTCGGCGCGGACATCCTGAAAGCGGGCGGCAATGCCGTGGATGCGGCGGTGGCCGTGCAGTTTGCGCTGGCGGTGGTGTATCCGGTGGCGGGCAATATCGGCGGCGGCGGTTTCATGGTGTACCGGGACAAAGACGGGCAGGCGTACACCCTTGATTTCCGCGAAAAAGCGCCCCAGAAGGCCCACAAGGACATGTACCTCGACGCGGCGGGCAACCCCATTCCCAACCTGAGCATCACGGGGCATCTGGCATCCGGCGTTCCCGGTTCGGTGGATGGCATGGTGGAGGCGCACCGGCGCTTTGGTCGGCTGACCTGGGCGCAGGTCCTTCAGCCGGCCGTTGACCTGGCCCGGCGCGGCGTGGTCCTGACCGAGCGAGAAGCCCTCGGCCTCAACCGCAACCGGGCTGTTTTTACGAAAGTCAATCCCGGAAAGCCGTATTTTATCAAAGCCGACTCGACCGAGTGGAAGACCGGCGAACGGCTCGTGCAGCCTGATCTGGCGGCCGTTCTGACCCGCATCCAGCAGCAGGGCCGGGCCGGTTTTTACGAGGGCGAAACGGCGCAATTGCTGGTTGCCGAAATGCAGCGCGGTGGCGGAATCATCACCGAAAACGACCTGAAAGAGTACCATTCCGCCTGGCGTGAGCCGCTGGTGGGCGATTACAAAACGTACCGGATCATCACCATGCCGCCCAGTTCGAGCGGCGGGGTGGCGCTGCTTCAGCTCATGCGGCTGGTGGAACCGTACCCGCTGAGCCGCTGGGGCTGGAATTCGGACTCGACCGTGCAGGTGATGATTGAGGCCGAACGCCGCGTGTACGCCGACCGGGCCAAATTTCTGGGTGACATTGATTTTGTTAAAGTGCCTGTGGCGCAGCTGATCGACCGGCAGTACCTCAAAAATCGCTGGGCGGATTTCAACTGGGCGAAGGCGACCGACAGCAAGGCCGTCAGCGGCGGGACGATTCCCGGTTACGAAAGCCTGGAAACGACCCATTTTTCGGTGGTCGATAAGGAAGGAAACGCCGTCTCGATCACCACGACGCTCAACGGCGGCTTCGGCAGCAAGGTCATTGTGGGCGGAGCGGGCTTTTTCATGAACAACGAGATGGACGATTTCAGCATCAAACCGGGCGTGCCCAACATGTTCGGGCTCATCGGCAACGCGGCCAACGCCATCGCTCCCGGCAAACGCATGCTGTCGTCCATGACCCCGACGATCGTGGAGCGGGACGGAAAGCTGTACATGGTGGTCGGGACGCCGGGAGGCTCCACCATCATCACGTCCGTGTTCCAGACCATTATGAACGTGCTGGAGCACGGCATGACCATGCAGCAGTCGGTCAACGCGCTCAAGTTTCACCACCAGTGGCTGCCCGACAAAACGACGTTCGAGACCGGCGCGTTTTCGGACCAAACGGTTCAGAAGCTGCAGGGCCGCGGCTATGCTCTCGAACGGCTGACCAATTCACTCGGCCGCATGGACTGCATTCTCGTCCGTCCGGATGGTACTCTGGAAGGAGCTTCGGACCCGCGGGCGGATAATACGTCGGTGGGATTTTGAAAAAGAGGTTCTCGCAGTTTGGCGGGTTTCTCGCAGATTGACGCAGATTTTAAGCGCAGATTCTCGCAGAATTGCTGCGCCAATCTGCGAGAAACCCGGCAAACTAATATTTCCAAACAAACCCTGATGCGCCCCTGTTTTTGGGATGGCAAACCAATTCCACGCCATGAAAAAGCTACTATTCTTCATTCCCATACTGACCCTGATGCTGCATCCGGCAGCCGCCCAGCGCAACCAGCGGACGGTAAACGCCGCCGAAGTCCGGAATCAACTGACCAAAATTTACGATAAGGACCAGAAGGAGCGGGCCCGGTACGACGAACTGGAACGCCAGTTTGGCTGGGGCGCCAAAGAGTCGCAGGATGCCCGGAACAAGATCAAAGAGATGGACCGCCAGCATCTGAAAGAAATCGAGCAGATCATTGAGCAGACCGGCAGTTATCCGGGCCGCGCGCTGGTCGGCCAGCCGCTGGACCAGGTGGCTTTTCTGATTATTCAGCACAGCACCGACCGCGCCGTGCACGAAAAATACCTGCCCATGATCACCGCCGCGGCGCAGAAAGGCGACATCGACAAAGCCAGCGCCGCCATCCTGACCGATCAGGTGAAAGTGCAGAAAGGCGAGAAGCAGGTCTACGGCACCCAGATCCGTGTCAACAACAGCGGGGAAAAGGAACTCTACCCGGTCGAAGACATGGCCAGCCTCAACCAGCGCCGCAAGGAAATGGACCTGGAACCGATGGAGGTGTATTTGAGGAAGATGGGCGTTAAGCAGTGAAAAGTTAAAAATTCAAAGTTAAAAGTAGGCGCTAAACAACACCTGGGTGGAGTCTATCGCAGCGGCGGACAGCTTTTAACTTTTAATTTTTAACTTTTAATTTAAAAACTGGCGTGCGTCCGGGCGGCTTCCAGTAATTGTCGGATTGAGGGATTTTGAGCGTCCTGGGTGGATTCGAGGCGGATGGTGCGCATCAGCTTGCCGGTTCCTTTGAGGAGGCCGTGCGGATCGGGGAGCTGGGTGCCGTAATGAAAGCCGAGGTTGATGCCCGTCGACAGCAGGGAGATGTAGCAGATTTCGTCGGTCATGCGCGGACTCCGGCCGTAGGCGATCGTCCGGTAGGTCGGGCGAAGTTCTTCGTGGGCATCCGGCAGAACGGTGCGGATCAACTGGCGAACGTGCAGGGTCAAATCCCTAACCTCCGGGTCAAGCTGGGCGAGAAAAGTATCCAGTGTATTCATACTTAGAGAGGTTGTTTACTGAAAAATAAGCATTGAAGCGGTAAAGTGCAACAATTCTTGATTTTCTACAATCTCTCTAGTTATCAACTGGCCTCAATGGATTTGGAGGAGAACCAGCCAGGCTTCCGCCACCTGGTTGCCGGCCAATAGCGTTTTGGCCCGCTGGTGCAGCAGGTCCGGCAGGTACTGGCAGCCGTTGCGGGCTTCGTCGAACAGCGCCCCGAGCACGCCGCTTTCCCGATATTGCTGCACTTCGTCGGCACCCGGCAGCGCCGTTACCGCGCCCAGCTTCCCAAGGTCGTTGCCGCTCAGAATCGTACTATTCCGAATGTTTTCCGGCAGCGCATCGACGCCGATGCCTTTCTGCGGACGGGCAACCTCAAACAGCGCCTCGCCCTGCGCGCGGGCGTAAAATTCGCCGCCCAGACGTCCTACCAGGTCGATTCGGTACGGGTCGATGGCGCCTTTTTCGTTGAAAATGGCCTCCTCGAAATGGGCCAGAATGACTTCACAAACGACCAGATTGGCCGATCCGGGTCCTTCGCCGATGGTGATGATGTCTTTGACGAGGCATTCGTACGCCGCCGGTGATTCCGCCACGCGGGGCGGTTTTATTTTTTCGGAAGGAACGGCCGTAAAGCCCGCTTTCCGGAACTCATCCACGCTCCGGTCGTACTCGGCACTCGCCAGCGACATCTGTTCCACCATCGCGTAATTGACCACGTTGATGACCACCTCCGGCACCTCTTCCACGTTCAGCAGGGAGTGTTTTTTGTGGCCGTGGCGGTTCAGATTCGGGGCAAAAACCAGCGTCGGCGGATTGGAGCCGAACACATTGAAAAAGCTGAACGGACTCAGGTTGACATTCCCGGCCGCATCCACGGTGCTGGCAAAGGCAATAGGCCGCGGCCCGACGGAGCCGATCAGCAGCCGGTGAAATTCAGGTTGGGACAAGTCGTTCGGAGAGATGGTTTTCATGCGTCAGCAGAAAGGGGGGAAGGAGAGTTTAGGGTTTAAAGTTTAGGGTTTAAAGTTTAGGGTTTATAGTTTGGGATTTATAGTTTATGGTTAGAAGGGTAATCTGCCGGGCAAGTTAACGAAGCCAGCGAAGCAACTATAAACCCTAAACCCTAACCTCCAACCTCAAATCTTTACCCGCCAATGGTTCCGGATACTTCGCCAAGTTCGATGCGCTGATCGCCGCTGACGGCCATGCCGCGCATGATGACCGTGTCGCCGTCCTGCAGGAAGGTGCGGGTTGTGCCGTCGGGCAGGGTGAGCGGCTGTTTGCCGTTCCAGGTCAGTTCGAGCAGGGAGCCGTAGCTGTTGGGTTCGGTGCCCGAAATGGTGCCCGTCGCCAGAATATCTCCCGTATTGAGGTTGCAGCCGTTGACGGTATGGTGCGCAATCATCTGCGCGGGGCTCCAGTACAGATGACGGGTGTTGCTGCGGCTGATGATGGTTTCCTCGCTGCCCGGCCCGCTCAGCGCCACTTCGAGGTCGATGCCGAAATGCGTTTGGCCGGATGTCCGCAGGTACGGCAGCGGGGTCGGTTCCTGCACCGGACCTTCCACCCGAAACGGCTCGAACGCTTCCATCGGAACGACCCAGGCTGAAATGGACGAACCGAAGTTTTTGCCCAGAAACGGCCCCAGCGGCTGGTACTCCCAGCGCTGGATGTCGCGCGCCGACCAGTCGTTGAACAGCACGAAGCCGAAAATGTGATCTTCCGCCAGTTCGACCGGCACGGGCTGGCCCAGAACGGAGGGCTTGCCGATCACGATGCCGAGTTCCAGCTCAAAGTCGAGGGCTTTGGAAGGGCCGAAAACGGGCTGCTGGTCCGGCCCCGGAAACTGCCCCTGCGGACGGCGAATCGGCGTTCCGGAAACGACGATGGACGACGCCCGGCCGTGGTAAGCCACCGGGAGATGCCGGTAATTGGGCAGCAGCGGGTCGCCCTCCGGCCGGAACATCCTGCCGACGTTGGTGGCGTGATGGATACCGGCGTAGAAATCCGTGTAATCCCCCACCCGAACCGGCAGATGCATCTGCACCCGCGACCGGTGAATAAATACCTGGTTGTGAACGGCCTCCAGTTTGGCGTCCGGGTGCGTAAGCAGTTCGATGATGTGGTCGCGTACGGCCCGCTGAACGGCCTTGTCGAGCGCCATGAAATCGTTCAGAACGGGTTTGGCAAAAACCGCCGGGTCGAGCGGCAGGTCGTTGAAGAAGCCCAGCAGACCCACAATTTCGAGGTCCAGAATGTGTTCGTCCACCAGGACGCCCACGCGCGGACTGGCAATATCGTAGCTGAAAATTCCGTAGGGAAGCGTCATAGTGAATCATGAACCGCGGCGGACCGAAATGAAATGATGAATAATGAACTGCGGCGGGGACCGCCATGAGGACTCCGCTTTAATCAAGTCCACCTTCATCATTCATTTTCCATTGCAATCCGCCGCGGTTCATTCTTTTGCCGTTATTCATTAAAGTTGTTATAAATCGAATCCATGATTCGCACAAAATGCTGGTAGTCCTCTTCGCTGAGGTCGCCCCAGCCGCGGCGGCGGATTTCAACGACCACCGGCAGCACCTCGCCGTATTTCTGCTCCCCCGCCTCGGTGAGGTGAATGAGAAACTTGCGGCGGTCGTCTTCGGCCGTGCGCCGTTCGACCAGCGATTTTTTGACCAGCAGATCGATGATGCGGGTAACGGTCGGGGCGTCCTTGGTGGTCAGGTCGGCCAGGGTGTTCTGGCTGATGCCGGGGTTGCGGGCAATATGGTCGATGACGACCCACTGGTCCACCGTCAGGTCAAACCCTTCATCGTTGAAACGCTTCTGGAGGGCGTTCCGAATCTTTTTAATGGTCGTATCAATCTTGAAAAAGTAAGCTCGCTGGTCAGACGGATGCGTCATAAAGGCTTCGGCGGTTGAAGACGCAAGTTAATCAGGAACTTGTATTCAGCGGAGTTAACAGAGTAAGCGGTGCCTAATCTGAGTGTCCGCCCGGTTCCGGGTCTTCTACGTCACCAGCAATTCTTCCAGCTTCGCCTCAATTTCGGAGACCGAATGAAATAGCTGCTCGTACGACTGGATCACAAAGTACCGTTCCTGAAAACGGTCGATGATGTAGGGCGTTTTCAGCAGCGTTTCGACCGCGTACGGAATCCGGTCGGGCAGGTTGCTTTCCAGCGCGTAGACCGTTTCGCCGGGTGACGACAGAATGCCGCCTCCGTAAATCCGCAGCCGTCCGCGGCCCGAACCTTCCGGCTCCTGAATCAGCCCGAATTCAACCGTATACCAGTACAGCCGGGCGATCATCTCGATGGCCTCCGGATGGTCTACGTGTCCAAGCGCAATCCGGCTGAGGGCCGCCAGAAAATCACAGAAATGCTGGTTGGTCAGTATGGGAACGTGGCCGAAGGTGTCGTGAAACATGTCCGGCTCGGGCAGGTAATCCAGCTGGTCGCGGCGGCGCACCCAGGTCGTCGCCGGAAAATTACGGTTGGCCATGAGTTCGAAAAACTCCCGGTTCGGAATCAGTCCGGGCACCGCCGCCACCCGCCAGCCCGTCAGGGGCAGGAGCCGCGGATTCAGGTCGCGCTCAAAATCCGGAATGCGGGCGTTCGGAAAACCCGTCGCCACGATACCATCCATATAGGCCTGACTGGCCCGGCCTGGAAGCCGCTCCATCTGCCTTTCGAACAGGATTCTCCACGTTTCCTGCTCCTCGTCCGTGTATTTGGAATAATCCTGAAGCATATCAATTGGGTGAATGAGTGATTGAGCGATTGAGTGAATGTGCACATTGCGGCACTATGCAGCGCCCGCTCAATCACTCAATCACTCATTCACTCAATTAAATTATAACGTTCCCCGCAGTTCCTGTTCCCGCTCGATGGCTTCGAAGAGGGCTTTGAAGTTGCCTTTTCCAAAGGATTTGGCTCCTTTGCGCTGGATGATTTCGAAGAACAGCGTCGGGCGCGGACAGATGGGGCGGGTGAAGATCTGCAACAGATAGCCTTCGTCGTCCCGGTCCACCAGAATGCCCAGCGGGCGCAGCGTTTCGATTTCTTCGTCGATCTGGCCGACGCGCTCTTTCAGGTCCTCGTAGTACGCGTCCGGTACTTTCAGGAACTCGACGCCCCGGTCGCGCAGGGCCATGACGGTCTCCACGATGTTGTCGGTAGCCACGGCGATGTGCTGCACACCCGAGCCGCCGTAAAAATCCAGGTATTCTTCCACCTGCGACTTCTTTTTACCCTCCGCCGGTTCGTTGATCGGGAATTTGATGCGGCCGTTGCCGTTGCTCATCACCTTGCTCATCAGGGCCGTGTAGTCCGTCGAAATGTCTTTGTCGTCGAACGAAACGAGTTGGTTGAAACCCATGACGTTGGCGTAGAAGTTTACCCAGGTGTTCATCTCGTTCCAGCCCACGTTGCCGACCATGTGATCGACGTAGCGCAACCCCACTTCCGACGGCCCGTACTGCGGGTTCCAGGCACGGTAACCGGGCAGAAAAACGCCGCTGTACCCGTTGCGCTCCACAAACATGTGTACCGTGTCGCCGTAGGTATGAATGCCCGAAACGACCACGTATCCATGTTCATCCTCCGAGCGGGTCGGGCGCTGGAACGCCACGGCCCCGCGCTGCGTGGTTTCTTCGAAGGCTCTGGTCGCATCATCGACCCAGAGGGCCACGACCCGGACGCCGTCGCCGTGCTCGTCGATATGCTTGCCGATTTCGGTGCCGCCGTGCAGCGGGGAGGTCAGCACGAGGCGGATTTTGTCCTGAACCACCACGTACGATTCGCGGTCTTTGAGGCCCGTTTCCAGTCCGGCGTACGCCAGTGGCTGGAAGCCGAAAGCCGTCTGGAAGAAGTGCGCCGCCTGCTTGGAATTGGCGACGTAGAGTTCAAGATAATCGGTTCCGTTCAAGGGCAGGAAGTCCTGTACGGGGGTTTCTAAGATTGCTGATGATTCCATATCGGGTGCGGACCTCGGGTCCGTTTTTGTTGATGTAGTGCGGGCTATAAGCCTATTCAATGACTTGTTATGAATGCGAACTTTTGGTCCGTGTTACTCCAGCCACGATTTGTAATATTTGCCGTCGTCGAGGCGCATGGCCTCTTCCGTCAGCATCAGCGGCCGGAACGTATCCACCATGACGGCGTATTCCTGCGTTTCCTTCTTGCCGATGCTCCGTTCCATTGCGCCGGGGTGCGGCCCGTGCGGAATCCCGCCCGGATGCAGCGTGATGTGGCCCTGCGCGATGTCGTTGCGGCTCATAAAATCCCCGTCTACGTAGTACAACACCTCGTCGGAGTCGATGTTTGAATGGTTGTAGGGAGCGGGAATCGCCTTCGGATGGTAGTCGTACAGGCGCGGGCAGAACGAACAGACCACAAAGGTGTCCGTCTGGAAGGTCTGGTGTACCGGCGGCGGCTGGTGAACGCGGCCCGTAATGGGTTCAAAGTTCTGAATATTAAAGCCGTACGGGAAATTGTACCCGTCCCAGCCCACCACGTCGAACGGGTGCGAGGCGTAAACCAGCGAATGGAGCGAGCCCTGTTTTTTGATTTTCATCAGAAAATCGCCCGTTTCGTCGTGCGTTTCCAGGTCCTGCGGGCGCTTGAGATCGCGTTCGCAGAACGGCGCGTGTTCGAGCATCTGCCCGAAGTGGTTGCGGTAGCGTTTGGGCGTATAAATCGGCGAGTGCGATTCGAGGTACAGCAGCCGGTTGTCCGGCGTGTCGAACTCCACCTGGTAAATCATCCCCCGCGGAATGACGAGGTAATCACCGTATTCGAACGGGATGGTGCCCAGCAGCGTCCGGAGGCGGCCCGAACCTTTGTGGACAAACAGCATCTCGTCGGCATCGGCGTTTTTGTAAAAATAATCCGTCATCGACTGCCGGGGCGCGGCCAGACCGAGCACGACATCCCGGTTGACCAGCAGCGGCACCCGGCTCCGGATAAAATCGTCCGCCGGTTCGACGTTGAAGCCGATGAGCTTCCGGGAGAGCATGTTTTTCTCGACGGCCACACGCGGCGTCATGTCCACGCTTTCCAGCACTTCCCGCACCATCGTCGGGCGGTGAACGTGGTACAGCAGCGACGACATGCCATCAAAGCCGATGGTGCCGAAAAGCTGTTCGTAATAAAGGCCGGTCCCGTCCGGTTTCTCAAACTGCGTGTGCCGTTTGGGCGGAATGGTGCCGAGGGTGTGGTAAAACGGCATGGTTTTCAGTTTTTAGTGAAAACCCCCGAATCTCCGGTACGAAAAAACGGGGGCGTCAGCAGCACTACAGTTTACCGTTGATGAAGTGTAATCCTCAATAGTTGCTTTAACAACTATTGTTTTGCTCACAATATTAGACAAAATTTTATTTGTAGAACATTTCTGAGATTAAATTTTCTGAAAGAATGATTCAGTGGTTAGGAAAGCCGCCGGGCGGCGACGTTTCCGGAAAAGGTCCGGAAGTGTTCTTTAGGGGCGTTGCGTCAGTTTTTGGGCCTTTGCGGTTAAAATTCCTCTTACCTTTGAAGGACAAAACCGCAAGCAGGTCTCTTTATCATATAATAACCATACACACGAATGCAACCGACACTTCTGATTCTCGCGGCAGGCATGGGCAGCCGCTATGGTGGCGTCAAACAGCTCGACCAGTTTGGTCCCAACGGCGAGACGATCATCGATTATTCTCTCTTTGACGCCATCCGGGCCGGTTTCGGCAAGGTGGTGTTTATCATCCGGGAAGAACTGCGCGACGATTTTGAAGAGATTTTCCGGCCGAAGCTGGAAGGCAAAATTGAGTACGACTACGCCATCCAGAGTCTACAATCCTACGTTCCCGCCGACCTCGGAACCGTCCAGCGGACCAAACCCTGGGGCACGGGTCACGCCATGCTCTGCGCCTGGGAACAGACCAGCGCGCCCTTTGCCGTCATCAATGCCGACGATTTCTACGGCCTGGAGGCGTTTCAGGTGATGGGCGACTTCCTGCGGACCAATACCGACGACCAACTGCACGCCCTGGTGGGCTACGAAGTGAAGAACACGCTTTCGGAAAACGGTTCGGTTTCGCGCGGCGTGTGTTCGGTGGACGAGAACGGCAACCTCGCTTCGGTCATCGAGCGGACCAAGATCTACGAGAAAGACGGCGGGGCCGCAGGTCGGCAGATCGTTTATGAAGAAGCCGAAGGCGTCACGCCGCTTGCGCCCGAAACGCCCGTTTCGATGAACTTCTGGGGATTCAAGCCGGCGGTCTTCCCGCTGGTTCGTGAACAGTTCGAGGCGTACGCCCGGGCTAACTTCGACCTGCCCAAAGCCGAATTTTACATTCCGACCGTCATGACGAACCTCATTCAGCAGAACCAGGGGCACTGCAAGGTGTTCCGCAGCCGCTCCGAATGGTTTGGGGTCACGTATCCGGAAGACAAGCCGACAGTGCAGGCATCGCTGAAACGGCTCCACGACGAAGGCCAGTACCCACAGCAACTGTGGTAAAACACCCGTTTTGACGATAAAGCAAAAATCCCGGCTGGACCGGGATTTTTGCTTTTTGCAGGATTAATAGAACCTATTCAAGTAAGCCCCTTCCGGAAGCCCGTTTTTGGACATTTCATTTTTTGAAGTATTACCAGTAACAAAGAGAGAATCGTTGTACTATTCCTTGAGTAACGGTGACGAAATGAACAACTTTTCAGGTGTTAACAATTAGGTAATTGACTTGTAATCAAGCGTAGATAACTTTGTTGCAGCAAAAGTTCAGACGGCGGTAAGAAAGTAGAGATTGCTTGCTTATTGAATTTTAACAAGTCTGAATACAACCTGAAATAGATATGAAAACGAATAATTCTTTCACAAAAAACATGATGCTGACCCTGGCGACGCTGGTGGTAGCAAGTCTTGGTCTGATGACGCCCGCTACGGCCGCTACCCGCGCCGATAAGCCGAAGAAAACGGAAGCCGCTCCGAAACTGAACGTGACCATCGAAACTTTCGGCGGTACCAAGTTCCGGCTGACGCTGGCCGACCAGGTCGATAGCAAAGTGATGGTGCTGGTTCGTTCGGAAGACGCCAGCGAAATCCTGTACAAGAGCGCTCTGAGTTCGCTCAACGGCAAAGTGTTCGACCTGTCGCCCCTGGCAGACGGCACCTACGTCTTCGAAGTCGCCGCCGGTGACCGGAAATTCACGCAAACGTTCGAGCTGAAAACACAAATCAACCGTGTTGCACTGGCTAAGAACTAAGCGTCCCGTAGCCGTCCGGACTTTTGCAAAGTTTAGGGTATAAAACAGTTTAAGGTTTAGGGTTTATGGTTTATAGTTGCTTCGCCTCTCTATTCGCATTGAGGCAGAGCAACCATAAACTATAAACCCTAAACTTTTAAACCCATTTCACACCTCCCAGATCACCGTTTCTTCCCGTTCGTACCAGATGGGCATGTGGGGTTCGTAGCGGGTTTCGATGATGTTCCGCTTGATCTTCATGGTGGGGGTCATCAGGTTGTTATCGACCGTCCACGGTTCTTTCACGATGACGACTTTCTTCACCCGTTCGTAGGCGTGTAGCCGCGCGTTGAGGGTGTTCACGGTTTCTTCCAGGCTGTTTACCAGTAGGTTACGTTCGGCCTGCTGGCCCAGATCGGACAGGACGACGAGCGCCACCGGCTGCGGCAGACTCTGTCCGGCCACGCAAACCTGCTCGATCAGCTTGTTGTCGGCAAACCCGAACTCGATCTGGGCCGGAGCCACGTACTCGCCTTTGGACGTCTTGTACATTTCCTTCACCCGTCCGGTGATGCGCAGAAAACCTTCGTCGTCCAGCACGCCCACGTCGCCGGTATGGAGCCAGCCATCCCGGAGGCAGGCCGCCGTCAGCTCGGGTTCGCGATAGTAACCTCGCATGAGCCAGTCGGCTTTGGTCAGCACTTCTCCCGTCGCCGGGTCAATTTTGACCTCCATGCCGGGGTAAAGCTTCCCGACAGTGCCGTCCTTCATCTGGTCCCGGGGCATCATCGACACGGCCCCCATGTTTTCGGTCATGCCGTAAGCTTCCTGAATGTGAATGCCCAGCCGGCGGAACCACTGAATCAGGGAAATGGGCATGGGAGCGGCCCCGGTCAGAATTAGTTCAGCGTCGTTGAGGCCCAGCGACTTCCGGATTTTTGCCTTCACCAGACTCGAAACAACCGGAATTTTCAGGAGCCGGTCCAGCTTCGGCTGCGGAAGTTTGGCCAGAATGGCCAGCTGGAATTTTGTCCAGATGCGCGGTACGGCCAGAAAGTGCGTGGGACGGGCCGCCGCCAGATTTTTCGAAAAGGTGTCCAGCGATTCGGCAAAGTACACCGTGCCGCCCGTTCCGAGGCTGGTCGCCTCGACAATATTGCGCTCGGCGACGTGGCAAAGCGGGAGATACGAGAAAAAACGCGGATTTTCCACGTCATACCGGACCAGCCCTTTGGTGCGCTCGATGGCGGCGGCCATCGCCCGGTAATCCATCATCACCCCTTTCGGATTGCCCGTGGTGCCGGAGGTGTACACAATCGAAAACAGGTCTTCCATCCGGGGCAGCGGGCTGTCGGTCATCGGGTCGTACTCAGCCATGATGTCGTCCCACTGCACATGGTCCGGATCGGGGTTGTAATTGGGAAACGAAATGCTGCGAATTTCCCGGGAAACGCCCGGTTTCATGCCTTTCCAGTTGTCGAGTTTGCCCACAAACAGGACCGGACAGCCGCTGTGTTCGAGAACCTGCTGAAGCTGCTCGCCGGTCAGCGTCGGGTAGAACGGAACGGACACGTGGCCGCTGATGAGGATAGCCAGATCGGCGATGATCCAGTGAGCACAGTTTTTGGAAACCAGCCCGATATTGCTTTTGGGAGGTAATCCCAGCGAGTTCAGGTACGAAGCCATTACCCTTGCCTGCCTGCCCACTTCACCCCAGGTAAAGTCGATGAAGCGGTCCCCGACGGGTTGACGCAGATAAACCTTGTGAGGCTGCTGTTTTTCCCAGTAATAGAAGAAATCCACCAGGGTCGACAGGGGCTGCAGGTCGGTGCGAATGGTTTCCATCGCGGATACAGACGTATTCATAGGATAAGGTAAGTGTTTGTGCGTGAACGGGATAAGTCTAAAAATAACAATCTGTATCGAAATAGTTTAAATTTTTCAGCAAAAATTATTATTCTATTGGCCGACTAGTTTTCTGGCGGGCTCTCCATTTCTTATAATCTACCGTGAACCGGTCGAGGAAAAAAGCCGGACTGATGGAGTAGAAAAAGCCGTTGTAGCCGAGTTGGGAATCGGTAGACTGCACGTACGGAACGACCCGATAACCGCCGATGAAGTTGACTCCGAACCAGCGAAGCGCCCGAAGCCGACGCAGTTCCGGAAACTTCAGAGAAAGGGAAAGGGCCGCTCCGGTGGGCACAAAATAGCCCCGTCGCCGGGTCCGGGCCTGGTTGGGGTAATTGAAACTGTCGTACCGCACGGTTCCGAAACCGGCCTCGACCGGCACGCTCAGTTCCCAGAATTTGCGCCGGAAAAGGTAGGGCTCGTAATACGCCGTCAGGTAGCTGAGGCGGCGGGTCAGCCGGGTGTAAGGCTCCGGAACAATCCCCGGGCGACTGAAAAGCTGGCGGCCGACATAATAGCCCAGTCCCAGCTTGTACTTCCGGGGAAACAGCAGCCCCGCCCGGATGCCCCAGATGTTGAACGCATCTGGTCCGGACCGGTCGCCGAAGGGCGTACGGAAAAAGAAAAATCGCTGGTCGGTATCGGCGACAAAGCGGACTTTGGTGATCGGTTCGGCGGGCGCGGTAATCAGCGAGTCCGATAACGAGCAGGCATTCAGGTCGTTCAGACGGCCGGTCAGGAGCAGGAAAACAAAGGGCAGGGATCGCAGGGGCATTGGGTAAAAGTTCAGCTATCAACAAAACTTCGCGCAGCGGTAAAGGTTAGGGCAACTATAGCCTGCGGGTAAACGGGCGGTAACATTTGATTAAACAAACCGTTTATCCGCAAACTTTTGAGCAACGTTATGGCAGCGAAAACCGAGAAAGCCGCTGAAAAGAAACCGGCAGCGAAGGCTAAAAAATCAATATCCGGGGAGGGGGCTTCCAAAAGTCCTGCGGCCCGAAAATCCTCGAAAAAGGATGACTCCAACTACACGGATCTGGCCCTCCGGGAGAAGTTGAAAAATAAAATCATGGAAGGCGACAAGGGGGGCAAGCCCGGACAATGGAGCGCCCGGAAGGCCCAGTTGCTGAAAAAAGAATACGAAGAGGCGGGGGGCGGCTACCACAGCAGCAAAAAAACGGAATCGCAGAAAAGCCTCCAGAAGTGGACGGACGAAGACTGGCAGACTTCGGACGGCAAGGAGGCGGACCGCAAGGGCGGAACGACCCGTTACCTGCCCAAAGAGGCGTGGGACAAGCTTTCGCCGGAGGAAAAAAAGGCTACGAATGTGAAGAAGCAGACGGCTTCGCGGGCGGGCAAGCCCCGGGCGGCCAATACCAAAGCCGCCAGCAAAGCCCGGAAGGAAGCCAAAAGCTGATGGTTACCCGTAAAAAGTCAGGGCTTGCCGTCCGGTCTGGTTTCCGGCGGGCCCTGATTTTCCAATTTTAACTCTTTACCAAAACCCTATGACTCCTGACTTCATCGCCCCCGCACCCTGGAAGTTAACCGGCGACGGCCTCGTTTTCGTCGCCCATTTTCCGGCTTCTTTTGTCCGGCAAAATGGGTTTCTGGCGGAGTACCAACGCGGCGCGTACAAAGGGGTGATGGGGGCGGTGATGCTGGTGGATTACCACACGTCGGGGGTGGGGCCGTACCGGGAGCTGCTTTTTATTCCGGGTCTTTTCAAACTGGGCGGGAAGTGGGGACTGTCCATCAGCAAGATCTACGTCTCGACCTACGACAGCGTCTGGAACGGGTTCGAAAATTGGGGCATACCCAAAGAACTGGCCGATTTCGCCATTGTTCACAATGCGGATGGGACGCGCCGGTACCGGGTCAGCGCCAACGGCGTCAATTTTCTGGATGTGCTGGTGAAGCCCTGGGGGCCGCGTTTTCCGGTTTCCACGAAGCTGATGCCGCTCTTTCGACTGCTGCAGAAGAAGCGGGGAGAAATGCTGCTTACCCGGCCGGTCGCTTCCGGAAAAGGGCAGCTCGTTTCGGTGAAGGATATGTCTGTTAAGTCGGCTTATTTTCCCCAGATCGGTCGCATCCGCCCGCTGGCCGTAATGGCGGTAGAGGACTTTCGGATGACGTTTCCGGTGGCGAAACGTATTTAACCACGAAGGGACGCTGCGGTGCTTACCTCCGTGTCCCTCCGTGGTTAAACTCACCTTACAGCCCGGACACTTTCTTCAGATTATCTTCCGGCAGGCGGTCAACCAGGAAGTTGATGGGATCGATTCCCGCCTCGTAGGGTTCTTCCCGGACGAGGAAGGTGTACCTGCCTTCTTTCTTCCGAATCCGTTCGCGGCGGATGGCGAGCAGTTTGCCCTGTTTTTTGCCTTCGGCGGGTTTGCCGTAGACGCCCACGTCGATCCAGTCGTTCAGCGTGGCCGGGGTTTCGCGGCCGAGCGAATCGGCGCGGAACTTCTCACTCTGGACGTTCACGGTTACTTCGTACTGCCCGTCCGGCCGCTTTTTAGAACTGGCGGCCAGCGCCCGGTTGTTGAAGATGGTCATCTCCCGGAACAGGTCGGTAATCAGGTATTGCAGGGAGTCCGGCGTGGCCTTCTGGAGCAGGTCCGTCAGGGCGTAGGCGTTGGGATAGGGCGGTCTGCGGTAGGCGTAATTGGCCACCAGCTCCCGCAGGGCCTTGTTCACCGCTTTCTCGCCGATCATTTCTTTCAGGTAATACATCACCACGCTGCCTTTCCGGTAGTGGATGTAGCCCTGGTTTTCCACCCGTTCGAGCGGCACTTCCCGCTTCGACTCGGCTCCCCGCGATTCCAGATAGCTGTCCATTTCGTACTTCAGAAACTTCTTCATCCGGTCGCGCCCGTACTCTTTCTCCATCACCATCAGCGCCGAATACTGGGCCAGCGTCTCCGAAAGCAGCGTCGCGCCCTGCATTTCGGCCCCGATCACCTGGTGCGCCCACCACTGATGCCCCATTTCGTGCGCCACCACGTAGTAGACCATGTCGATATCCTCTTCCGGGTCGATTTTGGCGATAAAGCCGATGCTTTCGGAATACGGCATGGTGCCGGGAAACGCCTGCGCAAACGTGGCGTACCGCGGGAACTCGATGATCCGGGCCTGTTTATGGTAATACGGGCCGAAGTTTTCGGTATAATACGCCAGCGACTTTTTCATCGACCGGATCATGTTCGGCACGTTATACGGATGCTTTTTGTCATAATACACCTCGATATCAATGCCGTTCCACTTCTCGCGGGCCACCTCGTACCGGGCCGAAATGAACGAATAGAAGTTCATCGACGGGTGGTCGAGCCGGTAATGGAAGTAGCGACGGGGTTTGCCCGCCGGGTCGGTTCCGCGCCATTCTCTCAGGCGCGAACCCGGCGCGATGGCCAGCTGGTCCGGCGAGGTGCTGATCACCGTTTCGACCATCACCCAGTCGGCATCGTTACTCAGGTAGGTGTTTAGACAGGCGTCCGTGCAGTTGCGGCGCAGGGGCGGCATCCGGTCGTTTTCCTTCAGGTCGTACTTTTTGCGGGTGGTTTTGTCCGACAGCTCGTAGCTTTCCTGGTAGCCGATCTGGGGCGCAAAGTCGGTATTGTCGAAGAACGAACCGTTGTTGTTGACCTGTTTGACGAACGTAACCTCGTTTTCAAAGCCTTTCTGGAGGCGTTTGGCCGTGAAGTGCAGCTTCATCGAGTCGCCGGGTGCGAGGGCGGGCGAAAGTCGGTAAATCCGGTACAGCACCTCCTCATCGTTCAATAGCAGTTTTTCGCCGCGGTCCGTTTTCAGGGTGTATTCGTGTTCCGTGGGCAGCTTGATGTGCAGGGAGTCAATCGGGAAGCTGCTGCGGTTGACCAGCACGTAATCCCCTTCGACCAGCAGGTTTCGTTCTTCCGGATACACATCGATCCGGTACTTCACGTCGGCGATGCGCGGCTGCGGGCGGCCCTGGTATTTTTTGTACTTTTTCTCATAACCGGCCTGCAGTTCCTCGGTTTCGTCCTCGCTTCGGTAGGTATTCAGCACCTTCGTATTGTAAAAAATAAAGCCGCCGCAAAGCACGAAGGTCGCCAGCAGCCCGAAGAACAGCAGCCGCCCCGAACCGCTGAAAGCCAGCCGGGCATTCCGCCGCCGACTGCGCCAGGCCGTATCGCGGCCGCGTATCCAGAACAGAATCGCGACCAGCGCCAGCATCGCCGTACACAGCGACCAGTACAGCCGGAACCAGACATAGGAGGTCAGGTAGGGGCCGTAGCCCGTCATGTCCGAGTAGGTGTAATTCGGTCGCGCGTTGAACTGGGCAAGGTTGGAAACCACATCCAGCGGCCCCCAGATGCTCGAATTGGCGAACAGCACGGCCACAAAGACAAAGAACGCGAGGTACTTATTGTTGACCAGCGTATGCACCAGCATCGACAGGACCATCAGCGGAATGAAACTGAGCAGGTCGATCAGGAAAAATTCGGTAAAATAAAGCCCCGGTTCAAAGTGCGTGTACCCCTGCACGGCCTGCGCCACGACGCCCGCGCCGATGCAGAACAGCAGAATCAGCGCGACGATGCCCGTCATCGACAGCAGTTTGGCCACAAAAACGGTCCAGGTCCGGTGCGGCGTGGCGTCATAAATCTGGTCCAGGTCCGCATCCCGCTCTTTCCAGATGATGGCTCCCGAATAGAAAATGATGATGGTAATCAGAAACAGGTACATCGTGCCCCGGATGAGCCCGATGACGTTGTAGGTGACCGGGTGTGAGCTCAGACCGTACATTTTGCCGGCATACCGCAACTGAAAACCCATGTTGAGCAGACCCAGAATCAGAATGGCGATGAACGCGGTGCCGGTCACGACGCCCCGGAAGTCGGTGCGCGTCATCCGCCAGAGCTGCACCAGCCGGGCCCGGGCGTCGAAGTGCTGCGTCACCGGAGGCAAAGCCGCCAGCGGGGAATAAATGAAGTGCTCTGCCTCTTCCTCGCGCCGGAAATTGAGCCAGCGACGGCCCCGCAGCAGCGGCTTCCGGGCGGTCTGTTCGGTAAACGAGAACCGGACATACGTAAAGGCCAGCACCAGCACCCCGAAGCCCAGCCAGATGGCCCGGTTGAGCAGCATCATGGGATCGTCGAAGCCGACCGAAAGCGTATTTTTCTCACTGACCGTCCAGTATTTCGTCAGCAGTTCGTACGGCCGTGCCCCGAACGTATCGACGTAGAACGCCAGTTTTTCGTTTTCGATATCGCTCAGAAAACTATTGGCCGTCAGGTAGGCGACCAGAAAACCAATAGCCCCCACAAACGCCACCAGCGTCGAGCGGGTCAGGGCGGCCAGAGCAAAAATGACGGCCCCGGTAATGAACGTGTTGGGGACGGCAAAGACCAGAAAGCCCTTGAGGTGCGCGGCCCAGTCGATGGCCGTGTAGCGGTCGGGTTCGATGAGGTCGAACGTCTGACCGATGACCGTTCCGATGATGATGCCCAGCGAAATGCCCAGAAACGGAATCAGCGAGACGATGAACGAGCCCCAGAAGCGGCCCATCAGGTAAGCCATTTTGCTGATGGGCGACGAAAAGACAATGCCGCTGGTCTTGTAGCTGAAGTCGCGCAGGGCGGCGTTCTGCACAAAGGCCGTGGTCATCAGCAGCGCAAAGATGCACCAGGTGACGTACTGGTTCTGAATGACGTACGGCGCGTTTTTGTAGATGTTGCCAAACGAGCCGCCGATGCTCAGGTCATCGTCGGCCGCTGCCCAGGCAAAGAGCAGCAGGTTCAGCAGCATGAAAATATACACCATCGGCTGCCTCAGCCAATAGCGGAGTTCGAAGGTAAAAATATGACGAAACATGGAGCCAGAGAAAAATGAATAATGAAAAAAGAATAATGAAGGATGGAGTAGGGATGTGGCCAGGAGGCTTCCTAAACACGAGACGCGCAGCGTTCATTACCTTCCGCCGCGATTCATTTTAATTATTCATTTTTCATTATTCATTAACTCCGTATGTCCTTCAATCATGGAGAAAAACACGTCTTCCAGGTCCGGGCGGGTGGGGTGGAAGCCGGGGCCGGGAACGTCGTCGCTGTAAATGTGAATCAGCGGTTTGCCCGCCACGAGTTTATTCGAAATGACGGTAAACTGCTTCTGGTATTCCGGCAATTCCGCTTTGGTAATGGACTTTTCCCAGATGCTGCCCTCCAGCTGATCCACCGCGGTGCCGGGAGAGCCGCTGTACAACACCCGTCCTTTGTGAATGATCGCCATGTTGTTGCAGAGCTCCATGACGTCCTGAACGATGTGGGTCGAAAGGATGACGATGACGTTCTCGCCGATTTCGGAAAGGAGATTGTAGAAGCGGTTGCGCTCGCCGGGGTCGAGGCCCGCCGTGGGTTCGTCGACGATGATGAGTTTGGGGTTGCCGATAAGTGCCTGGGCGATGCCAAAACGCTGCCGCATGCCCCCGGAGTAGCTGCTCACCGCTTTTTTGCGGTGTTCGTAGAGATTCACCCGCTGGAGCAGGGCGTTGACCAGTTCCTTCCGCTGGCTGCCGTTGGTCACTCCCTTCAGAATGGCGAGGTGGTCGAGCATGTCCACGGCCGCTACCTTCGGGTAAACCCCGAATTCCTGGGGCAGATAACCCAGTAGCCGCCGAACGGCATCTTTCTGGTTGAGCACGTCGATGTCGCCGAGGAAGGCCGAGCCGCTGTCTGCGTCCTGGAGCGTCGCCAGCGTGCGCATCAGGGTGGATTTGCCCGCCCCGTTCTGCCCCAGCAGCCCAAACATGCCGGTTGGAATCGTGAGCGAAACGTCGTCGAGGGCTTTGACCCCGTTGGGGTAGGTTTTGGACAGGTTTTGGATCGTGAGCTGCATACAAGTTGTTGGTCAAACGGAGTTATGAACCGATTAAGTAAACAAGGATATCGGCGGGGCGCTACCGGTCTGTGAAGAATGGCTGAAGTCGGGTACGACCGGCCCTGCGCGGAGGCCCGAAAAATATTAAGCCTTTTTTAATCCAGCTCGCTAAGTAAGGAAAAATAACTATAAGTTTCGTGTACTACAAGCTTAAAATCAGCATTTTAGAAAGGGTAAATTATTTTAAAAATTTTAATTAAATCCGAAAGTATGGGAGACGGCCCGGCTATTGCGCCTAAAATTGGACCGGGTACAAGTAGATGAAAGAGACGTCTCACTTTTGCCCTTAAAAATACAACATCAACCCCCAAAGAATACTAAAAAATGAAGCACTTCTCAGCCTATACCGCCGAGGAGCTGGCCACGGACGATTTGTTCGTCCGCTGGGTCCAGCACCCCGACGACGCCGAAGTGGCTTCGTTCTGGGAGGGCTGGCTGTTGTATCATCCGAACCGCCGGGATACCGTGGAAACGGCCCGTCAGCTGGTGCGGATAGCGTCTCAGCCGGACCGGGAGGTACTGGCCGGGGACGAAGTGCGGTCCTTGTGGGGGCGCATCCGGACTTCCATTCAGGAGATGCCCGAACTGCAGCCCTTACAGCCCGATGTGCAGAGCTTTGTGGCCCGCTGGTATTTCTTTCGCTCCGTTGGAGCCGCCGCCGGAATCGTGCTTTTTCTGGGCTGGATGCTGTGGACGCAGTGGTCGCAGGCGATGCAGACGTTCCGGACTTCCTACGGTACCTCGCAGACGGTGACCCTGCCGGACGGCTCCGTGGTGACGCTGAACGGCAACAGCGAACTGCGCTTCGCCCGCGTCTGGTCCGACGAAATGCCCCGGGCCGTCTGGCTGAAAGGAGAAGCTTTTTTCTCGGTAGCCCATCGGCCCATTGGCAGGGGAGAACGCCATTTTCGGGTCCATACCGACAAACTGACGGTGGAAGTCGAAGGTACCCAGTTCAACGTCTCGGACCGGCAGGAGGCTACCCGGGTGGTGCTTTCTTCCGGCAAGATAAGGCTGATGCTGAACGGCCAGGACCAGGTAATCGACATGAAGCCGGGCGAGTCGGTAGAAGTGAAAAAAGAAGCCCAACCCGACAAACCCGCGCTGGTACGCCGCCAGCAGGTAGACCCGAAGGAAGAAACGGCCTGGAAAGAACACCGGCTGGTTTTCAATGAAACGTCGCTGGCCGACGTTGCGCGGCTAATGTCCGAAACCTACGGGCTGACGCTCCAGTTTCAGGAGCCGCAACTGGCCGACATCCGCATCACCGGCACCGTCCCGAGCGAAGACGTGGATGTGCTGCTGATGGCCCTGGCCCGCACCTCCGACCTGACCGTAAACCGAAATGGTTCGGTGGTCACCGTAGCGCCGGACGCCAATCGTTAACGAAACCCATGTTCAGAAATAATTCTTAAATCTCTAATCTACTTTCTATTTATTATGAAAAACAATTTACCTGTTTTTCACCGTTGCCCGGTTGCGCTTGCGCTAGGGCTGGCGGGCATGCTGACGCTTGGCAGCAGTTCTGCCGTGCTGGCAGACTGGCAGCCAACCGAAAAACCGCAGCAAACAAGGAACAGTGTCCGTTCCGGTAAGTCACTCAAGCAGTTCCTGCGCGAACTGGAAGACCGTCATAAAGTACACATCCTGTATAATGACAAGGCAGTAGGCAGTTTTCAGGTACCGGCAAAATTCTCGCCCGATGCCAGCGTAGAGGCAACGCTCGCGCGTCTGCTCCCGCAGTTCAACCTGAAACATGAGAAGTTGAAGGACAACGTTTATGTGGTAGCGATAGCGGATACGAAGAAGTTGACCACCGATCTGGGCACCGCGGCAAGCACCGCCGTCGCCTCGATCTCCCCGCAGCCCTACCTCGCCCCGGCGGCTTCGTCGGTAGCGCAGGAGCGGACCATAGCCGGACAGGTACGTTCGAGTGAGGACAACACCCCCCAGCCCGGCGTCAACGTTGCCGTAAAAGGAACAACCCGCGGGACAACCACGGATGCCGACGGACGCTATAAACTGTCGGTGCCCGACGGAGGCACGGTGCTCGTGTTCTCGGCCGTTGGTTTTGTGGCCAGAGAAGTGACCGTCGGCAATCAGTCTACGATTGATTTGAAGCTGGAAGTGGATCAGAAAACCCTGAGCGAAGTTGTCGTGGTGGGTTACGGTACGCAGAAAAAGAGCCAGCTGACGGGAGCCATCACGCAGGTAGGGGCCAAGGAAATTCAGGAAATGCCCATCACCAACCTGGGCCAGGCGCTGCAGGGCCGGGCGGCCGGGGTGGACGTGACCCAGACGGGTTCGAAGCCGGGTACGGTTCCCCGCATCCTGATTCGGGGCCGTCGTTCGTTCAATGCCGGAAACGATCCGCTGTACGTAGTGGACGGAATCCCCCTGGCGGGCGGGTACGAAGACATGAACCCCAGCGACGTGCAGTCCATGGAAGT